>NZ_DASQOH010000081.1:0-77953 GCF_035644555.1 Herbaspirillum sp. | reverse complement strand
AAACCGTTGACACGGTTGAGCTCCTTGGCATCCTGGGCCAGTTCGAACAGGCCGGCCCAGACGTCCTTGTCGGCGTCGCTGCCGTGTTCGTTCATCCACTGCTGCATGCCGGCCTCATCTTCGCTGTAACCCAGGCTGCCCAGCAGGCTGTGGCGGTTACCGGCCAGCGTGGCCATGTCGGAAACGATGGTAGCTTTTTCGGAGATGATGTCGGTCAGGCCTTCGGCGGTGGCTTCAGCCAGCAAGGCCTGTTCCTGATTCAGTTTTTCGACCAGGCGGGACAGGGCAGCGTGTTCCAGAGGCAGGTTGCTGGCCGGATTCATGCGGGTCATCCTGTGCGAAGGCAGTAACGATCAGGCCGGACGGGCGCTGATCAGGGTCTTGACGGTGTCGATCAGGCCATTGGCCACTTTCTCCGGATCGATCTGGAAGGTGCCGTTGGCGATGGCAGCCTTGATTTCGGCCACTTTCTTGGCATCGAAACTGCTGCTGTTGCTGTTGACCTTGGTTTCCAGCGACTGATAGGTGCTGGACAGGCGCACGCTATCCGAAGTGGCTGCAGTGGCCGCGGCACCATTGCCGGCAGCAGCGCCGGCGGGGGCGTTGTTGCGAGGCTGGGCCTGGGTCTGCTCGCTGTTGAGGGCAGCTGATTTGAGGGCGTCGTTAACGTTCACGGCAGTATTCCTTGTAGGGTGGGGGCGCATCGCACCCGCCTGTCGTATGAATTATCGACCAGTTCTGCGCAAACTTTAACATCCAGGGCGCCAAAATGACGAAATGAGAGAAATTTTCTTCACATTTCCGACGCGCATCTGCAGATCCCGGCTAGACAGTCCTTTCTCTTCAGGATTGCCCTCTATCAATAGTTGATTTCCAGAATGCCGCCCGCCTTGGCGATGCCGCTGACCACTTGTCCGGCGGCGGTCCGCGCCTGTGCCATCTGGCCTTCATTGGCGTTGGTCATGGCGCGCGCTTCCGTGGAAATCTGGAAACCGGGGCCTATCGAGACGACCCGTACCGACTGCCCTTGCTGGACCACCCGCTGATTGCGGATCGCATCCATGCGCAACGGCGTGCCGGCGCGCAAGGACATGTTGGCGACCCGGCCCACCACCTGGGCTTCTTCGGTGATCACCCCGCTGGGCAGGCTGGACATGTCACCGCGGATGCGGGTGATGTCGCTGGCGCTGATGGTCTGGCCCTGAGCCAGCGGCACGGCGGCCACCAGGTAGTCGGAAATGACCTGCACATTGGCGCGCAGGTAGATCGTCCAGGGGGAGGGCGCCACGCACCTGACGCCCACCGTGGTGCGGCCCCACAGGCGTCCGCCGTTGGGCATGAAGGCTTGCGGTTCGAGGCAGGAGGCCAGCGTCAGGCGCGGATCGGCCGGATCGATGGTGATCGTGACACTGCCCGGCAGGCCGGAGGTCTGGCTGGCCAGGAATTGCTCGGCAACCTGTTGCAGAACTTGCAAGTTCTGCTTTTGCGGACCGTCGGGGGTATTTTGCGCAGCGACTGGCGAGGCGGTCGTCAATACGCCGGCCAGCAAGGCCAGGACGGCGATGGCACGGCGCAGGAGGCGCATGGGGCGAAAAGAATGTTTCATTTTGTGCAACTTGCCTGCAGCAGGCATTGGCGAATCTTGGCAGCAATGGTACGTCGCGCGCGCGACGTCAAAAGCGCAAACAGGGGAGGCTTTTCTCTCTTTATCGCCCCTTAGAGTCCGGGGTGGAAACGTATGATCAAGCCTACGTAATTCCATCATCGGCGTAGTGCGCGACCGTCCCGGCAGGGCGGCAGCGGCGCCGGTATTTCCGGAGGACCCGATGGTCTCTAAGCTCGACGATTTCTTCCGTTTCAACGAAATGGCGCTGAACCTGCGGGCACAGCGCCAGCAGGTGCTGGCTTCCAACATCGCCAATGCCGACACGCCCAACTACAAGGCGCGTGACGTCAATTTCGCCGATGCGCTGAAAAATGCCCTCGACAACAAGAGTGCAGCCATGCCGCCGTTGGCGCTGGCGCGCACGGCCGCCTCCCATGTGGCCGCGACCGCACCCGATAACGGTCCCGGCAGCATCGGTGGTTCGCCGCTGCAGTACCGCACCGTGACCCAGGGCAGCGTGGACGGCAATACCGTCGACCTGGACGTGGAACGCAATGAGTTCGTCGACAACGGCATTCGCTACGAAGCCGGGGTCACCGCCGTGAACGGCCAGATCAAGGCCATGATTAACGCCATCCAACCGGGTTGATAAGCCATGTCCCTTTCCAATATCTTCAACGTTGCCGGCTCGGCCATGAGTGCGCAGGCCCAGCGCCTCAATGCCACCGCCAGCAACATCGCCAACGCCGACAGCGCCACCAGCCCGGACGGCCGGCCCTACCGGGCCAAGCAGGTGGTCTTCGAAGCCATTCCGGTGGGCGATATCAAGGACAGCGGCGTGAAAGTGGCCGCCGTGGTCGAAGACCAGGCTCCGCCCAAGCTGGTCTATGACCCCAAGCATCCCATGGCCGATGGTAATGGTTATGTGGCCATGCCCAACGTCAACCCGGTCGAGGAAATGGTCAACATGATCTCGGCTTCCCGCTCTTACCAGACCAATGTGGAAACGATGAATACGGCCAAGGCCATGCTGGTCAAGACCCTTACCATCGGACAATAGGAAACAGGACCTGAATCATGGCAATCGTCTCCAATGACCTGCTCAATGCAATGAACGGGGCGAGCAGCAGCTCGTCCACCAACAACGCCGCCAGCCTGAATGACAACAGTCCGGATGCGATCCAGAACCGCTTCCTGACGCTGCTGATCGCGCAGATGAAGAACCAGGATCCCAGCAATCCGATGGACAACTCGCAGCTGACCACCCAGATGGCGCAGCTGTCGACGGTGTCCGGCATCAGCCAGTTGAACGACTCGCTGAGCACGCTGATGGGTAACCTCAATTCCTCGCAGGCGCTGTCCACTGCCAGCATGATCGGCCATAGCCTGCTGGCTCCGGGTAACACCATCCAGTTGACCTCCGATACCAGCAAGGACGCCGACGGCAAGGATGTCACCAGCCAGAAGGCGGTGTTCGGCGTCAACCTGTCCGGTACTGCATCCTCGGTCATCGTGACGGTCAAGGATTCGTCCGGCGCCGTGGTGCGCACCATGGACCTGGGCACCCAGGCCGCCGGTGCGGTTCCGGTGATCTGGGACGGTACCAACGATGCCGGTGGCAAGGCCGCCGATGGCAACTACACCTTCACCGCCACCGCCTCCAACAATGGCACCCCGGTCGCAGTGACGGCGCTGGCCTTCGGTACCGTGGCCAGCGTGTCCACGGCCTCTGACGGCGTCAAGCTCAATGTCACCAATGTCGGCACCATCAAGCCGACCGACATCGTACAAATTCTTTAATCGTCATTACCGACAAGATTCGGAACAAGGGGATATCTCATGAGTTTTCAGCAAGGTCTGAGCGGACTGAACGGCGCAGCCAAGAGCCTGGACGTCATCGGTAATAACGTGGCCAACGCCAGCACGGTCGGTTTCAAGCAGTCGCAGACCCAGTTCGCCGACATGTACGCCAATTCCATGAACCGTTCCGGCAACTCGCCGGTCGGCATCGGCGTGACCGTGGCCAGCGTGGCGCAGCAATTCACCCAGGGCAACATCAGCTCGTCCAACAATCCCCTGGACATCGCCATCAACGGCGACGGTTTCTTCCAGATGGCCGGTTCGCTGGACGACAAGTCGCCGCTGTATGGCCGCAATGGTCAGTTCCAGCTGGACAAGAACGGCTACATCGTCAATCCCAGCATGAACGGCGCCTACCTGATGGGCTGGGCGGCCGGTGCCTCGGGCGGTGACCCGGTGCCCTTGCAGATCGATACCTCGGCCATCCCGGCGACCACCACGACCTCCATCAGCACCAAGGTCAATCTGGATTCGCGCCTGAGCAAGCCGACCACTACGCCGTTCAATGCCAACGATCCGACCACCTACAACAACTCCACCGGTGTCACCGTCTACGACAGCCTGGGTAACCCGTACAGCGTGCAGACCTACTACGTCAAGCACGATCCGGATACCACGGTGACCCCGCCGACCACCAGCTGGGACGTGTACGCCAAGGTCGGCGACAAGACCCTGGTGACCACCGCTGGCGGGACCACGCCCCTGTCGCTGGGAACGATGAAGTTCGATTCCACCGGCTCGTTGCTCGGTGTGTTCGACTCTACCGGCACGCAGATCACCACCGGCCTGATGAGCATCGACCTCACCGCCGCCGGTCCCAACGCCAATATCGCCGCCGGTGGCGGCAACTTTGCCAGCCCCATCTCGCTGAGCTACGCGGGCTCGACCCAGACCGGGTCGGCCTTCGTCAACCTGGCACAGAACCAGAACGGCATGCCCCCGGGCACCCTGTCGAGCTTCTCCATCGACAAGGACGGCACCATCGTCGGTTCCTACAGCAACCAGCAGACCAAGAACCTGGGTACCGTGGTGCTGGTGAACTTCGCCAATCCTAACGGTCTGCAACCGCTGGGCAACAACCTGTACGCGGCGACCGGCGCGGCCGGCAGCCCGCTGGTGGGCCGTCCCACTACCGGTACCTTTGGCAGCCTGCAGGCGCGCGCGGTGGAAGATTCCAACGTCGACCTGACTGCGGAACTGGTCAACATGATCGTGGCGCAGCGCGTCTACCAGGCCAACTCGCAGACCATCAAGGTGCAGGACACCGTACTGCAGACCCTGGTCAGCCTGCGCTGATAAGGGCTGGAACGCGCGCCTGGCGGCGCGCGTGCTGGAAGGTCGCCGGCGCCGCCGGCGGCCGGTTTCAACGGCGGGCGCCGGGGGATGGCGCCGCACACAAGGGGTTTTATGGATCGTCTGGTCTATACAGCGATGTCGGGGGCCAAGCACACGCTTGAGCAGCAAGCCAGCGCCAGCAACAATCTGGCCAATGCCACGACCACGGGGTTTCGCGCCCAACTGAATACCTTCCGCTCCGCGCCGGTGGTGGGCGATGGCCTGCCCACACGGGCTTTCGTGGTGGACTCGACTGCGGGCAATGACTTTTCACAAGGCCCGATCCAGGATACCGGCCGTGCCCTGGACGTGGCCATCCAGGGGCGCGGCTGGATCGCGGTGCAGACCGCCGATGGCGGCGAAGCCTACACCCGCAATGGCAGCTTCAAGATGAGCCAGAACGGCGTCCTGCAGACCCAGTCCGGCCAGACGGTGCAGGGCGACGGCGGTCCGATCACCATCCCGCCCGACACCACCGTGGCCATTGCTGCCGATGGGACGGTCTCGTCGATCCCGACCAACGGCATTCCCAATGCGGTCAACGTCCTGGGTCGCATCAAGCTGGTCAACCCGGATGAAAAGAACATGAAGCGCGGTGACGACGGCCTGTTCCGTACCATCACCGGCGCCGCCCAGCCCGATGCCAACGTGCGTCTGGCCAGCGGCGCGCTCGAGGGCAGCAACGTGAACGTAGTGGAGGCGATGGTCAACATGATTAACCTGTCGCGCCAGTTCGAGATGAACATGAAGGTGATCCAGACCGCCGAAAGCGATGCGACCAAGGCGACCCAGATCCTGTCCTTGTCCTGATAGCCCATTAGCCTCAGCGCTGAATACCGGAGAAATAAATGATTCGTTCCCTATGGATTTCCAAGACCGGCCTGGATGCGCAACAGACGCAACTGGACGTGATCTCCAACAACCTGGCCAACGTCAGCACCAACGGCTTCAAGCGTTCGCGCGCCGTGTTCGAAGACCTGCTGTACCAGACCGTGCGTCAACCCGGCGCCCAGTCCTCGCAGCAGACGCAACTGCCCTCGGGCCTGCAGATCGGTACCGGTGTGCGTCCGGTCGCCACCGAGCGCATCTTCACCCAGGGCAACGTCAACCAGACCAACAATGACAAGGATCTGGCGATCCAGGGCAATGGCTTCTTCCAGATCCTGCTGCCCGATGGCACCACCGCCTATACCCGCGATGGCTCCTTCCAGACCGACAGCCAGGGCCAGATGGTCACCTCCAGCGGCTACACCCTGCAGCCGCCGATCACCATTCCGCTCAACACCACCAAGCTCAGCGTGGGACGTGACGGCACCGTCTCGATCATGCAGGCCGGTTCCACCGCGACTACCCAGATCGGTACCATCCAGGTGGCGACCTTCATCAACCCGGCCGGGCTGGAAAGCCGCGGCGAAAACCTGTACGTGGAAACTGCCGCTTCCGGCACGCCCAACCCCAATACCCCGGGGACCAATGGTGCCGGCGCCTTGTGGCAGGGCTATGTGGAAACGTCCAATGTGAACGTGGTGGAAGAGCTGGTCAACATGATCCAGACCCAGCGCGCCTATGAAATCAACAGCAAGGCCATCACCACCTCCGACCAGATGCTGGCCAAGCTGTCGCAGCTGTAAGACCTGGCGGCGAGCCGGGGCGGTTTTATTGAACAGGGTAGTTGGCAGTAGAAAGAAGGACGAGGCAGATATGAAGAGCTTGCTCAAATTGGTCACCATCGCGGGGGTATTGGTCGTCGCCGGCTGCACCACCGTGCCCGACAGCATCGTGACGGGGCCCAAGACGGCTCGCCCGCAACCGGCCTCCTATGCGCCGCCGACCTCGGGCGCGATCTTCCAGTCGGCGGTCTATCGCCCGCTGCTCGAGGACCGCCGCGCGCGCCTGGTGGGTGACACCATTACCATCGTCATCAACGAGAAGACCAGCGCCGGTAAGTCGGCCGGCAGCTCGGCCAGCAAGACCGGCGCGGTGGCCTCACCCGCGCCCACCATCTTCGGCACCTCGATCAAGGAACTGTCGGCTTCCGGCAGCTCCTCCTCCAAGTTCGAGGACAAGGGTGCCACCAGTTCCAGCAATACCTTTACCGGCACCATCGGCGTGACCGTGGTGGAAGTGCTGCCCAACGGTAACCTGGTGGTCTCCGGCGAAAAGCAGGTGGCACTGGACAAGGGTGTCGAATACGTGCGCTTCTCGGGCACCGTCAGTCCGGACAACATCCAGACCGGCAACACCGTTTCCTCGACCCTGGTGGCCGATGCCAAGGTCGAATACCGTACCAATACCCGGGTGGACATGGCTGACTTCATGTCTTCGCTGGGCCGATTCTTCTTCAGCGTTTCTCCTTTCTGATGTGGAGTAGTGCAATGACCCGGAAAGGACTTTTCGCGATGGATATCTTCCGATCAGGCAGCCGGCTGGCAATGGTTGCCGCCGCGGCCGTGGCCACCCTGTGCCTGGGTGTGGCGCTGCCGGCCCAGGCCGAGCGACTCAAGGACCTGGCCAGCATCCAGGGCGTGCGTCAGAACCAGTTGGTCGGTTACGGCCTGGTGGTCGGTCTGGACGGCAGTGGTGACCAGACCACCCAGACCCCCTTCACCGTGCAGAGCGTGATCAGCATGCTGCAGCAACTGGGCGTGAACGTGCCATCCGGTACCAGCAGCAATATGCAGCTCAAGAACGTGGCCGCGGCGATGGTCACGGCCAACCTGCCGGCCTTCGCGCAGCCGGGTCAATTGATTGACGTCACCGTGTCTTCCATCGGCAATGCCAAGAGCATCCGCGGCGGCACCTTGCTGATGGCGCCGCTCAAGGGCGCCGACGGCCAGATCTACGCCATCGCCCAGGGCAACATCGTGGTCGGTGGTGCCGGTGCTTCGGCGGCTGGCAGCAGCACGACCATCAACCAGCTGTCGGCCGGCCGCATTTCCGGCGGTGCCACGGTTGAACGTGCAGTGCCCAGTTCGCTGGGTGGCGGCGACATGGTGGTACTGGAACTGAACGACAACGATTTCTCCACCGCCGCCCGGGTGGTGGATGCGCTCAACAAGCGCTTTGGTACCGATACTGCCGTGGCGCAGGACGGCCGCGTGATCCGTGTGCGGGCCCCGATCTCCAGCGGCGACCGGGTGGCCTTCCTGGGTGCGCTGGAAAACGTCGACGTGACCCCCGGCAAGCTGGCGGCCAAGGTCATCCTCAATGCGCGTACCGGTTCGGTGGTGATGAACCAGAGCGTGATGCTCGATACCTGCGCTGTCTCGCATGGCAATCTGTCGGTGGTGATCCAGGCCGACAATGCCGTGAGCCAGCCCAATGCGCTGGCCGGTGGCCAGACGGCCGGGGTGCAGAACGCACAGGTCTCGATCAACAAGGAGCCGGGCAAGGTCATGCTGTTGAAGGGCGGTGCCTCATTGTCTGATGTGGTGAAGGCACTCAATGCCATCGGCGCCACGCCCCAGGACTTGCTGGCGATCCTGCAGGCGATGAAGGCGGCAGGTTCCTTGCGCGCCGAACTCGAAGTGATCTAACGGTAACGGTAGCGGGACGGCATGGCCGATTCCATTACAAACGCTTTCATCCAAGGTAACCCATGCTCAACAAGATCAACCCATCCAATCCGACCGAGAATCTGGCCGTCGATGCGAATGGGCTGAACGGCCTGCGCGAAGCCGCCCGGCAGAATTCGCCGGAGGCCATCAAGGGGGCGGCCAAGCAGTTCGAGGCGCTGTTCCTGAACATGGTGATGAAGAGCATGCGCGACGCGACGCCACAAAATGGCCCGTTCGATAACGAGCAGACCAAGATGTTTACTTCCATGCTGGACCAGCAACTAAGTCAAAGCCTGGCCCAGCGCGGTGTCGGTCTGGCCGATGTGCTGACCCGCCAGTTGTCGGCCTCGCTGCCCAAGAAGCTGCCGGATGCGCAGGACCTGGAAGGTACGCCCGGCGCCGGTGACGAGGGCTTGCCGATGGGCATCCCGCTGGTCAAGGAAATGAGCGAGGCAGATCGTGCCAAGTTCATCCAGAGCTTCGCCAGCCAGCAGCAGGCCGATAGCACCGATCAGGATGGCCGCAATGGCAACCGGCAGCGTCGCAATTCCAACCGGCCGGCGCACGTGGAGGCCTTCCAGAACCGCCTGCAGGCCGATGCCGAGATCGCCAGCAAGATGACCGGCATCCCGGCCAAGTTCATGCTGGCCCAGGCCGCGCTGGAAACCGGCTGGGGCAAGAAGGAAATCGTCGCCCGCGACGGCCGTTCGGCGCACAACCTGTTCGGCATCAAGGCCACCGGCAACTGGACCGGCAAGGTGGTCGAGGCCACCACCATCGAATACATCAACGGCAAGCCGCAGAAGCGGGTGGAGAAATTCCGCGCGTATGATTCCTATGCGGATGCCTTCAAGGATTACGCCAACTTGCTGCGCAGCAATCCGCGCTACGAAAAGGTATTGGCCAGCGCCCAGGATGCCCATGGTTTCGCCTACGGGCTGCAGCGCGCCGGTTATGCCACCGACCCGCACTACGCCGAGAAACTGTCGCGCATCATCCGTCAATCGCTCTCGGCCTAAGCAGCGCCGGCTGCGCGACCCTGCGCTGCAAGGGCAGGGTGCAGGGACAGCTCAGCGGTGCCAGTCGGAAACAAAATCGACCGCAGCCATCTAAAGTTTTGGTCAATCCTGCCGTTGACTTGGTTATTCCGCTAAAAGCTTTCAGGGACGACAACCTAGCATGGCAACTAACATCTTCAGTATCGGGCAATCGGCGTTGCAGGCGGCCATGGCGGCCCAGGCCACCACCAGCCACAACATCTCCAACGCCACCACGCCCGGCTACAACCGCCAGGAAGTCGTGCAAAGCTCGGCCGGTGGTATCAACTACGGCTACGGTTTCGTCGGGCAGGGGACCCAGGTCACCGAGATCAAGCGTGTCTACAACGACTTCCTGACCAAGCAGGCGCTGGCCTCGCAAACGTCGGCAAGCTCGCTGGATGCCTATTACTCCGAGATCTCGCAGATCAACAACATGGTGGCCGACACCAAGGCCGGCCTGTCGCCATCCTTGCAGGATTTCTTTGCGGCGATTCAGAACCTGGCGTCCAATCCGAATACCCAGGCCTCGCGCCAGTCGGTGCTGTCGCAGGCCTCGACCCTGGTGGCACGGGTGACCAGCATCAACGATCAGCTCTCGGCCAGCAGCGCCAGCGTCAATAGCCAGATCACCTCCACCGTCACCACGATCAACTCCTACGCGCAGCAGATCGCCCAGCTCAACAAGGCCATCGTCAGCGCCATCGGTACTGGTGGCGGTCAGCAGCCCAACGATTTGCTGGACCAGCGCGACCAGCTGGTGGCTGAGCTGAACAAGTACGTCAAGATCACCACCGTGCCGCAGGATACCGGCGCGGTGAGCGTGTTCATCGGTACCGGCCAGTCGCTGGTCACGGGCGAGAACGTGACCCAGCTGGCGGTGACCAATTCGCCCACCGACGTGTCGCGACTGCAGATCGGGCAGGTGACCACGGCCGGTACGACTGCGACCATCCCTGACAGCTTCTTCTACGATGGCGGCAGTCTCGGCGGTCTGCTCAAGTACCGCAGCGAAACGCTGGATCCGACCCAGAATGCCCTGGGCCGCATCGCCATCGCCCTGGGTACCGCCTTCAACCAGCAACAGCAGCTGGGCCTGGACCAGAACGGCAATCCCGGCACGAACATGTTCAATGTCAGCTCGCCCAACCTGATCGGTTATCCGACCAATACCGGCACGACTGACCTGAAGGCGACGATTACCGATCCGTCGGCCTTGAGCACCAGCGACTACACGCTGACCTACGACGGCACCAATTACACCTTCACCCGCCTGTCGGACAACACCAAGACCGTCAAGGCCGCCGGTGATTTCCCGGTGACGCTGGATGGGGTGACCTACTCCAACGGTGCAGCCGCGCCCGGACCTTACGCGCCGGCCATCCCGAGCGGAAACATCTACAAGATCCAGCCGACCGCCAATGGCGCGGCCGGCTTCTCGCTGGCATTGAACAACACCCAGCTGCTGGCCACGGCGGCGCCGATCTCGACGTCGATCAACGCCACCAACAACGTCAACGCCAGCACGCCGGCCACCAATGCCGGCAACGCGCTCATCTCCAGCACCTCGCTGGATGGGACCAAGTTCCAGCAGGGTTCGTCGGTGTCGTTCACTGCTTCGATGAGCGGCGGAACACCGTCGGTGTTGCAATTGACGAGCGCCTGGAGCGGTGCCACGCCAGTACCGGATGTGACCTATTCCAATCCGGATGGCACGGGTGGCACGGTCGCCGGCGGCGCGGCATTCCCCTACCAGTCGGGCATGACCATCACCAGCGGCGGCGTGTCCTTCACGCTGACCGGCACGCCCAGCACCGCCGGGACCGGCGACAAGTTCAACTTTGCGCCGGTTGCGGCCAACAAGGGCACGGCCACCATCAGCTCCGGTTCGGTCACGCCGGCCTACCTGACCACCACCACGCCGTTGACCAAGCCGACCACGCTGGAGTACGACGGCACCGCCACGCCGCCGAACTTTACGATTTCTCCGGCTGTTCCGGCCGGTGGCGGTACCATCACCCACAAGGATGGCACCACCACCACCATCGGTGCCGGTGTCACGGTTCTGCCCTACACGGCGGGGGATACCTATGAGATCAGCGGCGTATCGTTCCAGATTTCCGGGCAGCCCTCCGATGGTGACCAGTTCACCATCGCCGCCAATACCAATGCCGCCTCGGACAATCGCAACATGCTGGCCATGGGCAATCTGCAGACGTCCAAGACCATCAATGGCACCAATTTCCAGGGCTCGTATTCGCAGCTGGTGGCCACCATCGGCAACAAGACCAACGAGATCAATGTCACCAATACCGCCGAAAAGGCGCGTCTGACAGCGATCCAGACCCAGCAGCAGTCCGAGTCCGGCGTCAACCAGGATGAGGAGCTGGCGCAGATGATCCGCAACCAGCAGCAATACCAGGCTGCCGCCAAGATCATCCAGGCGGCCAGCGACATGATCAATGTGCTGCTCACCCTGGGCGGTTAAACAGTTTAGAGGAAGACGACCATGCGTATTAGCACCCAGATGCTCTATCAGTCGAGCAACAACGACCTGACCAGCATGCAAAGCCAGATCCTGAAGCTGTCGCAGCAGGTGACGGCGCAGCAGAAGGTATTGCTGCCCTCGGATGATCCGGTGGCCGCGGCGCGCGCCCTGGACATGACCCAGACGGAGGCCCTGAACGAGCAGTACAAGACCAATCGCCAGAACGCCAACAGCGCGCTCTCCAGCGTACAGGGGACCCTGGACAGCCTGACCAACATGCTGACCAAGCTGAAGTCCAATGTGATCGCGGCCGGTAACGCCTCGTATTCCAATGCCGAGCGCAGCAACATGGCTGCCGAGATCAAGGGCAACCTGAACGAGGTGATGGGCTACGCCAATGCCCAGGACGGCCAGGGCAACTACATTTTCGCCGGTTTCAAGAGCACGACCCAGCCGTTCACCCTCGATGGCAGCGGCGGGGTGGTCTATAACGGCGACCAGG
Organism: Herbaspirillum sp.; assembly: GCF_035644555.1. Classification (GTDB taxonomy): domain Bacteria; phylum Pseudomonadota; class Gammaproteobacteria; order Burkholderiales; family Burkholderiaceae_D; genus Herbaspirillum. Next base: position 65,568 of record NZ_DASQOH010000081.1, on the reverse strand, counting down.
GCGCCATGACGTTGCAGGTCGATTCCACCCGGCAGATGGACATCAGTGCATCGGGCCAGGCGATCTTCCAGGGTGGTGGTCAGGACATCTTCAAGACCATGACCAACCTGATCAATACGTTGTCGGTCCCGGTGACCGAGGCGGCCAACAAGGCCGATGAAACGGCGGCCAACAACTATGAATACCCCCCGCTGAGCAATCAGTTTCCGATCCAGGACTACAAGACGGCACAGGCGACCCTGGATGGCATGAAGCCCGATGATCCGGGCTACCAGGCCCAGTTCACCGCGACCGCTGCGGCCAAGCTCAAGGCCGATGCGGCCGATGCCGCCCGCACCCCGGTGCCGGGCAGCCAGGCAGCGCTGACGCGCAACCTGGCCCAGTTCAACACCCAGATCGACGCCATCTCCAGCGGCGTATCGACCGCCAAGGCGTCCATCGGTGCACGCCAGAACGAACTGGACAACCTCGATGCGGCCGGCGAGGTCAACAAGGAAAACTACTCCCAGACCATCAACAACCTGCTGGGTCGCAACCTGTCCGACACCAGCGAGCTGATCAGCGACCTGACGCTCAAGCAGACCTATCTGTCGGCGGCACAGAAGGTCTTCGTCACCACCAGCGGTCTGACCTTGCTGAACTATCTGAAGTAATCGATGGACCGGTCGGCTGTCCGAGGACAGCGACTACGATGCAAAAAAGGCGAACCCGAGGGTTCGCCTTTTTGCTTCAAGCGCGCTCCTCGTCAGCGCGCAGGCGGCAGGGGCGCGGGCCTGGCGCGGGTGTCGCCGCCCAGGGCCTGGTACAGGGTCATCTGGTTTTTGAGCTGGTTCAGTCGGGCCTGGGCTAGTGAGGTCTCGGCGGTACGACGCTTGTCCTGCTGCTCCAGCCAGGCTTGCAGAGTGATCGAGCCGGCCCGGTAACGCAGTTCGAACAGGCGCTCGGCAGCCTGTGCCACTTCCAGGTTGCGCAGCAACAGCGCCTGTTGACGGGCATACTGCTGGCGAGCGGACAAGGCGTTCTCGACGTCGCTGAACGCCGAATACAGGGTCTGGCGGAAGTTGGTGACAGCGCTGTCATAGTCCGCCTGCGAAACGCCGACCTTCAGCTTCATCTGGGTCTGCTGCAGGAAGGGCAGGCTCAGCTGTGCACCCAGCGTGGCCACCGGATTCTGTACCAGGCGCAGCAGGGCGTCGCTGCTGGTGCCTAGCGCGCCAGTCAGGGTCAGTTGCGGGTAGAAGCCCAGGCGGGTGAGATCGACATTGGCCAGGGCGCTGCGCAGACGCAGTTCGGCCGCGCGCAGGTCCGGCCGCCGCCCGAGCAGTTCGGCCGGCAGGCCGGCCTCCAGATTCGGCAGTGGTTGCTCGGGCAGACTGGCCGGCAGGGCGAAGGGCTGCCCCGGCGGACTGTCGAAGAGGATGGCCAGGGCGTTGTCGTTTTCTACCCTTTGCCGCAGCAGGTCAGTGTAGCCGGACTGCTGACTCAGCAGATTCTGCTGCGCCGTCAGCACTTCCAGCGATGATGCGCCGCCGGCCCGGTATTGCGTGTTGACCAGCTCCAGCGTCTTGCGGGCATAGTCGATGCTCTGCTCGGCGGTGCGGATACGCTGGTTCAGGAACGCGCCGGTCCAGTACAGGTTGGCGGTGGTGCCGACCAGGCTCAGTGCGGTGGCGGCGCGATCCTGTTCGGTCGCCAGCGCTTCCCAGCGGGCCGCGTCATAGTTGGCCCCCAGTCGGCCCCACAGATCCACTTCATAGGACAGGTTGATCGCATTCTGGCTCTGGCGGGTGGTTGCGCGGTTGCCGCTCAGGGGCGTACTGGCATTGCTGCTCAGTTGCCCACCTAGCGTCGGCATGAACGCATCGTCGGCCAGGCCGGCCAGCAACTGGGCGCGTCGCACCTTGATGGTGGCGGCCGCCAGATTATTGTTCTTGCGCAGGGCTTCATCGATCAGGCGCGTGAGTTCGGCATCACCGAACCCCTGCCACCAGCGCTGGGCATCGACGCTGTCGGCCGCAGTCGCCTGCTGCCAGGCCGGCGCCGCCTGTGTGGGCGGCGGCGCATAGGGGGTGCGCGTCAGCGCGCTGCAGCCGCCCAGCAGGGCCAGTGCGAGCAGCAGCGGAAGACGGGAAATAAGAGGCTTGGACATGGCTATGAATTCATTCGCGGGCAAGGGCATCCACCGGATTGAGTCGCGCCGCATTGCGGGCCGGCAGGAAGCCGAATACGACCCCGATCAGGGTGGAGCAGGCAAAGGCGCTGACGATGGAAGCGGTGGAATAGATCATCCGGAAGCTGCTGACGAAGTGCGAAAACAGGGCGCCAAAGGAGAGCGCCAGCAATACGCCCAGCAGGCCGCCGGCCAGGCAGACCAGCACCGCCTCGATCAGGAACTGCTGCATGATGTCGCTCTGACGCGCACCCACGGCCATGCGTACGCCGATCTCGCGGGTGCGCTCGGTGACCGAGACCAGCATGATGTTCATCACGCCGATACCGCCGACCACCAGCGAGATCAAGGCGATCATCGATACCAGCAAGGTCAGGGTGGCGGTGGCTTTCTCGATGGTCTGGCGGATGCTGTCGGTGTTGAAGATGTAGAAGTCCTTGACCCGGTGGCGCAATGTCATCAGGCGCGTGATGCCTTGCTCAGCGGCGGCGCTGGGGACCTTGTCACTGACCCGCACGGTAATCCCGCTCAGATAGCGCTGACCGATCACGCGGCTCATGGCGGTGGTGTAGGGTACCCAGACATTGAGGGCACTGTTGTTACCGAAGCCGTTTTCGCGCTTCTGTGTCACGCCGATCACGCGGCAGGGTACGCTGCCCAGGAAGATCACTTCGCCCAGGGCGTTGCCGCCATTGGGAAAGAGCTTCTTGTAGGTGTTGGCATCGATCACCACCTCCTGCGCATAGCGGCGGATGCTTTCGGCATTGAAGCCCATACCCTGCGCCATTTTCAGGCCGCGCACGCGGAAATACTGCTCGCCCACGCCATTGATGGTGGCGGTGACCGAGATATTGCCGTAGCGCGCCGAGGAGGCGGTGGCCACGCTGGGTGTGACGCTGTCCACGAAGTTCTGCTCGGCCAGGGCGGCGGCGTCAGCAGGGGTCAGGGTGCGGATGGCGGCCGATTTCATGTCGCCGAAGTCGGTGCCGGGGAAGATGTCGATGGTGTTGGTGCCCATGGCGCTGATGTCGGACAGGATCTGTTCGCGGGAACCAGTGCCCAGTGCCACCACCGACACCACCGAGGCGATGCCGATGATGATGCCCAGCATGGTCAGGAAGCTGCGCAGGCGGTGCGCATTCATGGCCAGCAGCGACATGCGCAGTGCCTCCTTGAGGCGGTCCAGGGTGGCGCGCCAGGCATGGGCCTGTTGCCGCCCTTCGCGACGCTGGCTGCGCGGGCTGGCGGTGGCCGTGGCTGCACCGGTGTCGGTCGGGACGTTGCGGCGGTCGGCGATGATCACGCCATCCTTGATCTCGATGATGCGCTGGGCATTGCTGGCCACCTGCATGTCGTGGGTCACGATGATGATGGTGTGGCCTTCGGCGTGCAGCTCCTTGAGGATGTTCATCACCTCGTGGCCGCTGTGGCTGTCCAGGGCACCGGTCGGCTCGTCGGCCAGGATCACGTCGCCGCCGTTCATCAGTGCCCGCGCGATCGAGACGCGTTGCTGCTGGCCGCCGGACAATTGTCCCGGCTTGTGGTGGCTGCGCTCTGCCAGGCCCAGCCGGGCCAGCAGTTGCGCCGCGCGCTCGCGCCGTTGCGCCGGGTCCTGGCCGGCATAGACCGAGGGCACCTCGACGTTGGAGGTGGCGTCCAGATCCGAGAGCAGGTGATAGCGCTGGAAGATGAAGCCGAAATGTTCGCGCCGCAGTTGCGCCAGTTCGTCCGCATCCAGCTTGCCGGTCTCGCGTCCGGCGACCAGATAGCTGCCGGCGCTGGGCTTGTCCAGGCAGCCGAGGATGTTCATCAGGGTCGATTTGCCCGAGCCGGAAGCACCGACGATGGCCACCATTTCGCCCGCCTCGATATCGAGGTTGACGTCATTGAGCACGGTAATGCGGTCGTCACCGGCCGGAAAATCGCGGCGCAGGCCGCGCAGTTGCAGCAGGGCAGTGGTCATGGCGGCCTTACATGCGCGGCGGCGGACCGCGTCGTTCGCTGCTGCTGTCGGTAGCACCGGCCACGGCCGTGCCGGTCACCACGCGTTCACCGGCCTTGAGCCCTTCGGTGATCTGCACCTGGGCATTGGTATTGATGCCGATCTTGACCCGACGTTCGTGGGCATGGCCCTCTTCATCGAGCACACGCACCAGATAGCTGCCCTGGGCATCCTTCTCACCCAGCGCGGTGGAAGGCACGACCAGCGCATTCTTCGCTTCGGACAGGACGATGTTGACCTGGGTGGTCATCGAGATGCGCAGCTTGCCCTCCGGATTGGGCACGTCCAGCAGGCCGTTGTAGTAGATCGCCGTGGAACTGGCGCTGGTACTGCTGGCGCTGAGACTGCTGGCGGAGGTTTCATCCTGCAGGATCGAATCGGGCGCCGGTTCGATGGCGCGCAGGGTGGTGCGATAGCGGTGGTCGGGGTCACCCAGGACGGTGAAGAACACCGGCAGGCCCGGCTTGACGCGCACCACGTCGGCTTCGGAAATCTGTGCCTTGACGGTGACCGTATCCATGCGCGCCACCTTGATGATGGTCGGTGTGGCCTGGTTGGCGTTCACGGTCTGTCCTTCCTGTGCCACGATGGCCACCACTTCGCCGTCGATAGGCGCGGTGATGCGGGTATAGCCCAGATTGACGCGGGCGTTGTCCACCTTGATGGCGCCATCCTTGATCTGCGCCTGCAGACCCGCGATGTCGGCGCGAGTGGCATTGAGGGTGGCCTCGGCGCTCTCGAAGTTCTCGCGCGAGCTTGCGTCGCCGGCCAGCATCGTCTTCTGGCGCTCGTAGGCCAGTTGCGCTTGCTTCAGGCTGGCTTCCTTGGAGCGCAGCTGCGCCTGCAGGTTTTGCAACGAGAATTCACTGCTGGCCAGGCTGTTGGCCTGGGTCATGGAATCGATCTCGGCGACCAGCTGGCCCTTCTTCACGCGCTGGCCCAGCACCACCTTGAGCGATTTGATCTGTCCCGAGACCTGGGCACCGACGCTGACCTGCTTGTAGGCCTTGACGGTACCGCTGGCCAGGACCACGTCCTGGATGTCGGCCACGGCGGCGGTGGCGCTCAGATAGGCCGGTGGCGGTGGCGGCGTCAGCATGCGGTGGACGATATAGCCTCCCGCCAGCAGGACGGCGAGACTGAGGACGATGATCTTGGGGCGACGAAGGTAGGCGATATTCATGCGGTAAATGGGCGCGCTGTGGTCAGTTCCGGGCAGCCGTCAGAGTGAAGCAAGGCCGGCTGCCGGATCGTCAGAAGAAGTAAATGTGGAGTCATCGCGCGCTCGCGATCACTACACGGTAATCGGGGAAGCCTGTTCACGGCCGGGGCAGTGCATTGACCGTCGGCACACTGCCCAGCAGGCGCACCATCTCGATGCCATCGGAAAGAAAGCGTTGCAAGGGGGTGAGCATGTAGGGCAGGGCAAAGGCGATCAGGGTGAAACCCGCCAGCATGGTAATCGAAAAACCGATCCCGAAGAGGTTCAATTGCGGCGCGGCGCGGGTCAGGATGCCGAGGGCGAAGTTGGTGATCAGCAGGGCGATGAGCAACGGCAGCGACAATTGCACGCCCATGCTGAACACCTTGGCTCCCCACAGGGCCAACTGGTGGAAGCCCTCGGCGGTCACTGGCTGGCCGGTGATGGGCAGGGTATGGAAGCTCTCGGCCATCACCTGCAGCAACAGCAGGTGCCCGTTCAGGCTGAGGAACACCATGGTGGCCAGCAGCGATAGCACCTGGCTGATGACGGCGGTGCGGCCCTGGCTTTGGGGATCGAAAAAGGAGGCGAAGGACAGGCCCATGGTGGAACTGGTCAGTTCCCCGGCAGCCTCGACGGCGGCAAACACGATGCGCATGGCAAAGCCCATGGACAGGCCCACCAGCAATTGTTGCAGCAGGATCAGGATGCCGGTCATCGACATCGGATCGATGGCTGGCGGAACCGGTACGTCCGGTGCCAGCACTGCACCGATGGCGATGCCCAGCAAGACCTTCACCAGCATCGGCACGCTGGCGCTGCCGAAGGGCGGGGCGATAGCCAGCAGCCCGAGAATGCGGGTGGTCGGCCAGATGAACATGGCGACCCAGGCATAGAGTTGCTGGCTGGAGAAGGTGAGCATGGCGTGGCAGTCGCCGGACGTACGGCCCGGCGCGAGGCGCTACTGGACCATGGCGGGAATCCCGCTGAACATGGTGCGCATGTAGTCCAGGAGGATGGTGAGCATCCACGGGCCGGCGATGATCATGGCCAGGAACACGCCCACCAGCTTGGGGATGAAGGCCAGGGTCTGTTCATTGATCTGGGTGGCGGCCTGGAAGATGCTCACCAGCAGGCCGATGGCCAGGGCGGTGAGCAGCATCGGCGCAGCGATCAGGAGGGTGACCTCGATGGCCTGGCGGCCCATGGTCATGACGCTTTCGGGAGTCATCGTGTGTCCTTGCCTATGGCTAATAGAAACTCTGGGCCAGGGAGCCGATCAGCAATTGCCATCCGTCCACCAGCACGAACAGCATCAGCTTGAAGGGCAGCGAGACGATGGCCGGCGACATCATCATCATGCCCATCGACATCAGGATACTGGCCACCACCATGTCGATGATGAGGAAGGGGATGAAGATGGCAAAACCGATCTGGAAGGCTGTCTTCAATTCACTGGTGACGAAGGCCGGCACCAGCAGGCGCAGCGGCACGTCTTCCGGTCCCTGCAGGGCCGGGCCGCGCGAGAGCTTGACATACAGCGCCAGGTCGGACTGGCGAGTCTGCTTGAGCATGAATTCCTTGAGCGGGGCGGCACCCTTGTCGAGTGCCTCCATCATCTGGATCCGGTTTTCCGCGAAGGGCTGGTAGGCTTCGGTGTAGATGCGGTCGAATACCGGGCTCATGACGAAGAAGGTCAGGAACAGCGACAGCCCGACCAGCACCTGCGTGGGCGGCGTGGTCTGCGTACCCAGGGCCTGACGCAGCAGCGAGAGCACGATCACGATGCGCGTGAAGCAGGTCATCATCAGCAACGCCGCCGGGATGAACGACAGCGAGGTGAGCAACAGCATGGTCTGGATCGGCAGCGAATAATTCGTGCCACCGCCCGGCGCGGGCATGCTGTTCAATGCGGGAAGGCCTTGCTGGGCCGAAGCCGCCAGCGGCAGGCAGGCCAGTACCAGCCACCAGTAGCGGCTGCGCAGCAAGCCGGCTGCACGTGCGGCCAGCTTGCGCAAGAAAGCTTGCGGTTCAGGTTGTGCTGCCATCGTTACCAGGGCGATGGCCGTTGCCGGTACCGCCATTACGTTTGTCCATGGTGTGCTTGAGCCAGGTGGCGAAGGCCGGGGCGCCGGCGTGGCCGCTCTGCTGTGCCGCCACTTCCTGGCGCGGCAGGGTGGCCAGGGCGTTGACGCGACCTGGCGCCACACCGACCACAATCCACTGTTCGCCCACCTCGATGACCATGACCCGTTCGCGGGCGCCGACCGAGACGCCGCCCACTACCCTGGCAGCGGCGTTGCCGCCGAGGTTCTGGCTCAGGCCGAAGCGCTTGAACAGCCAGGCGATGCCGGCCATGACGGCCAGCACGGCCACCAGGCCGAGCAGCATCGTGAAGACGCTGCCGCCGGACGAGGGCAGGGCGCTGCCGGTGATGGCGGGGACTGCGCTGGCGGGTGCGGTAGCGGTAGGCGTGGTGCTGGCCGCTGGCGCGTTGTCGGCCCAGGCCTGGGCACAGGCCAGCAGGCCGCCGCCCAGGCACAGCAGGGCCGCGCCCAGGCGTGCTGGCGGGCGGTACAGGCTGCCCGGCGCGCGCGTTGCAGATGAGGCGTGGGATACAGCGGAAATGCGTTTCATCAAGCTCAAGCCGTCCTGCTTAGCGGTTGAGTTTGCGGATGCGTTCGGCGGGCGTGATGATGTCGGTCAGGCGGATACCGAACTTGTCGTTGACCACCACCACTTCGCCCTGGGCGATCAGGCAGCCGTTGACCAGCACGTCCATCGGTTCACCGGCCATGCCGTCCAGTTCTACCACCGAGCCCTGCGCCAGTTGCAACAGGTTTTTGATGGCGATCTTGGTGCGACCCAGTTCCACGGTCAACTGCACCGGGATATCGAGGATGAAGTCGATATCGTTGGGGGTGTTGGTCTTGATGTCCTGGGCACTCAGGTCCTTGAAGACGGTGGCGGCAGCCGGTGCGGCCGTGATGCCCTTCTCGTCTTCCATCTGACCTTTTTTCTGCTCTTCTTCGGCCTGGGTCTGCTCGGCCATGGCCGCGCCCCACGGATCGTCTTCCGCCGCGCCAGCGCCTGCTACGTTCTCATCAGCCATTACTAATCTCCTTGAAAGCTTTCCGGTGTTTCTTGATGGGTGATGGACAGCAGTTTTTCCACGCGCAAGGCGTATTGACCATTGAACTGGCCATAGCTGCATTCCATCACCGGCACGCCATCGACCTGCGCCTCGACGGTCTCGTTGGTCTGCAGCGGGATCACGTCACCCACCTGCATGTTGAGCAGGTCGGTAAAGTTGACGCGGGCGGTGCCGAAATTGACGATCAGTTCGACTTCGGCGGTCTGGATCTGCTGCTTCATCAGGCGGATCCAGCGCTTGTCGACTTCCAGTGCCTCGCCCTGCATGCTGCTGGTGAGGCGGTCACGCACCGGCTCGATCATCGAGTAGGGCGTGCAGATATGGATTTCACCCGACACCGGGCCCAGTTCAACGGTGAAGGTGGTGGAAACCACCACTTCGTTGGGCGTGGCGATGTTGGCGAACTGGGTGTTCATTTCCGAGCGGATGAACTCGAATTCGATCGGATAGATCGGTTCCCACGACTTGGCGTAGGTCTCGAAGGTGATCTCCAGCACGCGCATGATGATGCGTTGCTCGGTGGGCGTGAATTCGCGACCTTCGATGCGGGTGTGGAAGCGGCCATCGCCACCGAACATGTTGTCCACCAGCATGAACACGAACTGCGGGTCGAACACCACCAGACCGATGCCGCGGAAGGGCTTGATGTGCACCAGGTTCAGGTTGGTCGGCACCACCAGGTTGCGGATGAATTCGCTGTACTTGGACACCTTCACCGGACCAACCGAGATTTCGGCGGTACGGTGAATGAAGTTGAACAAGCCGATGCGGAACAGGCGGGCGAAGCGCTCGTTGATGATTTCGAGCGTGGGCATGCGCCCACGCACGATGCGTTCCTGCGTAGCCAGGTTGTAGGTACGTACCGTACCAGGAGCTTCTTCGACGACTTTTTCTTCGTCTTCGTCTCCCGTCACACCCTTCAAGAGGGCATCGACTTCTTCCTGTGATAGAAAATGCTCGGCCATGGTCGAAAATCTCTGACTGCGATGCGGTGTTACTGCTGTTGGATCACGAACGAGGTGTAGAACACGTCGGTGATCTGCGGTCCCTTGCCCTTGCCCGAGAACGGCTCGCCCAGCTGGTCGATGATCTCGTCGGTGAGCTTGCGCTTGCCTTCACTGGTGAGCAGTTCGGAAGCCTTCTTGCTGGACAGTACCATCAGCAGGCGGCTGCGCACCTGGGGCATGTACAGCTTCAGCGCTTCGGCGGTCTGGCCATCGGGCACTTGCAGGGTCATGGCCACCTGCAGGTACTGGTCGCCGGTTTCCTGCTGCAGGTTCACCACGAAGGGTTCGATGACCACGAAGGTCGGTGCCTTGGCCTCGGCCTTTTCCTCGGCATGGTCCTCGCCTTTCTTGCCCTTGCCGCCCATCATGAAGAAGGCGCCGGCACCACCGATGACCAGCACCAGTACCACGCCGATGATGATGAACAGCATCTTCTTGCTGGATTTGGCCGGTGCTGCGTCTGCTTCAGCGCCCTTGGCAGGGGCTTTTCCTTTTGTTGCCATCTACTAGTCCTTTCAGTTCGTCAGCGCGGAGTGCGAGGATATCTGCTTATCGGCAGAGAATGCCTATTGTTGAGTCCCGACGCGGACGAAATTGCATTTTTTGTAAGTGGTTCAGATCCGGTGCGATTCAGGCGAAGGTATCTACCAGCCCCAGACCGCTGCTGGTCGCGGCCGGCGTGCTGGTGGCGGTGACCGCCAGCTCGCCATCCTGGTCCTTGCCGAAGCTGCCTGGCGCCGATGCGGCGCGGCCTTGCTGTTGTCCGGCGCCGCCCTGGTGCTGGTTGGGCATGCCGGTGTTGACAGTGGCCTGGCCCAGCTGGATGCCGGCCTGATCCATCATCTCGCGCAGCTTGGGCATGGCCGCTTCCAGGGCCTGCTTGACTTCCGGCTGGGCGGTGATGAAGGTGGCATCGGCCTGCTGGTTGTGGACGTTCAGGACCACCTGCATCGGGCCCAGGTCGGGCGGGTTCAGGCTCAGCGAGGCGCTCTGCATGCCGGCGCTGACCATCCAGGTGATCTTGCTGCCAACCGCCTGATCCCAGCCGGCGCTGCCCACATTGGGCTGGATCTTGTCGGTATAGGTGCTGAAGACGGCCTGCGGCTGGCTGGCGGCCAGGCTCTGCTGCAGGGCCGGTACCACCAACGGGGCCGGGCCACTCTGCGGCAGGTCCTGCTTGGCCGCCGGCGCGGCGTCGGCGCCGATCTTGGCCGACTGGATGCGGGCCAGGCCGGTGGAATCTTCCTTGGGTGTTGCCTTGGCATCGCCACTCAGGTCGATGGCGGGCTTGTCGCCCTTGCCGCCATTGCCTTTTTCCTGGCCCAGCGGATTGGCTTCCGTGCCGCCCGCCTTGCCGCCCAGTGCAGCGTTGTCCAGCTTGCCCTTGGCAGCCATGCTGTCCTGCAGGCCGGCCAGGTCGATCTTGCCTTGCTTGCCGTCCGCCAGCAGGGCCTGGCTCTGGTCCGCCAGCGACAGCGCACCACCGCTGCGCTTGGCCTGGGCCAGCAGGTCGGCCTCGGTGTTCTCGCTCTTGCCCTCGCTGACCGGCTTGACTGCGTTCTGCGCGATGTTGGCCACCAGCGCCAGCAGTTCGGCCGAAGCCTGGGTGGTGGTGTCGTCGCTGTCGTCGTCCTTTTCCTTGTCGGCCACGTCCTGCTTGGTTTCGCCCTTGGCAGCGGCGGCCTGGCCGGTGGTTTCGCTGTGGGCGGCCTGGTTCGTCGTGGCGGCGGACTGCGCGGCCGCTGCGGTCTGCGGCTTGTCCTGGGACTGGTTTTCCTGGTTGCGCGTGCTGACCTGGCTGTTGAGCACCTGGTTGAAGGGGACGTCGGCCGAGAAACTATCGGCCGGATTGCCGGAGCGCGTACCGGTAGCGGCTTGCGAGCCGGTAATGACGTTCAACAGCGGCAGGGAAGTGTTCATGGTGGTGGCCTGTCGGTAACTTGCTACTCGGTGCTCTGCGTGCTCTTTGCGTTGCGGTCGTCGGGTCTTGCCTGTGGCTTGCCGGCTCAGCGCTTGTAGAAGCTGATCCGTGCGGCGTGTTCGTCCATGGCCTTCTGGTCGCGCTTGTTTTCCTTGCGCGTTTCCTTGTCCCGGGCGCGTACGGCCAGGGTGTCATAGGACATGCGCTTGCGCTCGCAGGCCTGCCACGCGGCGCGCGCTTCGGCCACGCGCTGCTGGCTGCTCTGCACTACGTTCTGCTGGCCGTCGATGGCGTTGTCGATCTTTTCCAGGAACAGCTGGAAGTTGCGATAGGCCAGCGCGGTCAAGCCATTGGTCAGGGTTTCCTGGAAGCGCGCCGCGTAGTCGTCGCGGTACTGCTGCAGGATACCCAGCTTCTGCTGTGCTTCTTCACTCACGCGAATAGCCCGGCCGAGGCGTTTGGTCGCTTCGTCGGTCTCTTTGGTCGCCAATTCGATCAGCGTATCAAGTGCGGAGGGAGTAGCCATGATCGCTCAGATTATATTTTTGGCCGCTGCTGCTCAATCACCCGAATAGAGCGGTAAGTTGCCTCAAGCTCTCTGATACATCGGCTTGCTCGTGGATACCCTGCTGCAAAAAGGCTTCCATTCTTGGCAATAAGGCAATGGCTTCGTCGAGGATGGGGTCGCTGCCAGCGGCGTACGCGCCCACGCTGATGAGGTCACGGTTACGCTGGAAGCGTGAGTACAGCTGCTTGAGGTGGCGCGAGCGGCGCTGGTGGTCGGCATCGGTGATGCTGTGCATGGCACGGCTGATGGACTGCTCGATGTCGATGGCCGGGTAGTGGCCGGCCTCGGCCAGCTGGCGGTTTAGCACGATGTGCCCGTCCAGGATGGCGCGGGCAGCATCGGCGATGGGGTCCTGCTGGTCATCGCCTTCGGTGAGTACCGTGTAGAAGGCGGTAATCGAGCCGCCGCCCTCGTCGCCATTGCCGGCACGTTCCACCAGCGCCGGCAGCTTGGCAAACACCGAAGGCGGATAGCCCTTGGTGGCAGGCGGCTCGCCGATGGCCAGGGCGATCTCGCGCTGGGCCATGGCATAGCGGGTGAGCGAATCCATGATCAGCAGCACGTCCTTGCCCTGGTCACGGAAATACTCGGCAATCGAGGTGCAGTAGGCCGCTCCCTGTAGCCGCATCAGGGGCGGAGTGTCGGCCGGAGCGGCCACCACCACCGAGCGCGCCAGGCCTTCGGCGCCCAGGATCTGTTCGATGAATTCCTTGACTTCGCGGCCGCGTTCGCCGATCAGCCCGACCACGATCACATCGGCGCTGGTATAGCGCGCCATCATGCCCAGCAACACGCTCTTGCCCACGCCCGAACCGGCAAACAGGCCCATGCGCTGGCCGCGGCCGACGGTAAGCATGGTGTTGATGGCACGGATGCCAGTATCGAGGATGTCGCGGATCGGCGCCCGGCCCAGCGGATTGGCGGCACGCACGCCCAGTGGCGCGGAACGCTCGGTATGCAGCGGGCCGAGATTGTCCAGCGGCCGTCCCGCGCCATCGAGCACACGGCCCAGCAATTCGTCGCCCACCGGTAGCCGGCGGCTGTGTTCGTCGACACGGCGCGGGGTGAAGCTGATGGGGCCGGTCCGTGGTGGCGGGCGCACCGGTTCGACCGGATAGACGCGGGTGCCGGGGACGATGCCCTCGACATCGCTCTGCGGCATCAGGAACAGGCGATCATCCTGGAAACCGACGACTTCCGCTTCGATCAGGGTGCCATTGGGCAGGGGGACGTTGCAGGGGCTGCCGACCGGCAGCTTGAGGCCGACCGCTTCCATCACCAGTCCGGCGACGCGGGTGATGCGGCCGGCGGTCATGGTCGGTTCGGCCATGGAGACCAGGCTGCGGCAGTTGTGCAGGTAGGCTTGCCACAGGCTGCTATGGGATGGCATCGGGGAGTTCATGCAGGCCTCCCGGTCAGGTCGCTATCAAGGGCGCCACCTCAATCCAGCCAGTCGAGCTGCTTGGACAGCGACTCGCCTATGCGTTTCCAGCGTGTCTGGGTGGTGGCGTCGATCTGGTTGGTGCGGGTTTCGACGCGACAGCCGCCGCGGTCCATCTGGGCATCTTCGTCGATCTTCCAGCCCTGCTGGGCCAGTTCGGCGCCCATGTGTTCGCGCACCAGGGCGGCGTCTTCCGGATGCAGGGTCAGGCTGGCCGGCAGTTGCAGCACGGGCAGGGCATGGATGGCGGCGCTCACGCTCGGCAGTACCAGTTCCGGACGCGCCTGCAGGGCGGTCTTGAGCATGGCCTTGGCCAGGTCCAGTGCCAGGTCCAGCATTTCGGGCGCCATGCGTTCGCTGCACTGAGAGACTTCGGTGCTGAAGTTGACCGCGATCTGGCGGAAATGCTGGATGACTTCGTTGATTTCCTGCTGACCTTGCTGCAGACCGGCCATGTAGCCTTCCGAGCGGCCGGCTTGCAGGCCGTGCTGGCGGCCTTCTGCAAAGCCTTCCTGGCGCGCCGCTTCGCGGATGGCGTCCAGTTGCTCTGCCGTCAGTTGTGGCACCGGCGGTGGTTCTTCGAGAAATTCTTCCTCGATCTGCGGCTCCGCTTGCGGCTCCGGTTCCGGTTCGTCGTGGAAAGACGCCAGCTCCCAGCGCTGGTAGGGCGTCATTTCTTCCTTGGGAATGATCTTTGCACGCATGGCTTCTTTGACTCCTCAGGCCGGCATGCCGACGGCAAACTGCATCTGCCTTGACTGCATCAGATGAACGCGTCCTCGCCCTTGGCGCCGAGCACGATCTGCCCTTCGTCGGCCAGGCGGCGCACGATCTGCAGGATGGCCTTCTGCTGGGCATCCACTTCGGACAGGCGTACCGGTCCCTTGGATTCCAGGTCTTCCTTCATCATCTCGGCCGCACGTTGCGACATGTTGGCGAAGATCTTGTCGCGCAGGCCTTGCGATGCACCCTTCAGGGCCACGATCAGCGACTCGGACTGGACTTCGCGCAGCAGCAGCTGGATACCGCGGCCGTCGATGTCGATGATGTTCTCGAAGACGAACATCTCGTCCATGATCTTCTGCGCCATGTCCTCGTCGTAGGAGCGCAGGTTGTTCATCACCGAGGTCTCGTTCTCGCCGGACATGAAGTTGAGGATCTCGGCTGCGGTACGGATACCGCCCATCTGTTGCTTCTTCAGGCTTTCGTTGCCGGTCAGCAGCTTGGTCAACACATCATTGAGTTCGCGCAACGCGGCCGGCTGCACGCCGTCCAGGGTGGCAATACGAAGGATGACGTCGTTGCGCAAACGTTCCGTGAAATTGTTGATGATGCCGCAGGCATGGTCGCGCTCCAGGTGAACCAGGATGGTGGCGATGATCTGCGGGTGTTCGTTGCGGATGAGTTCGGCGACCGACTGCGCGTCCATCCACTTGAGGCTTTCGATACCGGAAGCGTCGCGGCCACCCAGGATGCGGTTGAGCAGGGAGGTGGCCTTGTCGTCGCCCAGCGCCTTGGTCAGGACGCTACGGATGTACTCGTCCGAATCCAGGCCCAGCGAAGAGGCCTGGCCGGTCTCGGCCACGAAGGCTTCCAGCACTTCATTGATTTCCTCGAAGCTGACGTTGCGCAGGGCCGACATGGCCGCGCCCAGCTTCTGGACCTCTTTCGGGCCCAGGTACTTCATGACTTCGGCGGCTTCATCCTCGCCCAGGGCGAGCATGAGGATGGCACCTTTCTGAACGCCGTCGTTACTCATTGTTCACCCATGACTTGATGATGCTTGCCACCAGTTTCGGATCGTTCTTGGCCCACTGCTTGGCGGTTTCGAGGTTGGCCTTGTAGGCCGCGCGTTCGTCGACCTCGGGTTCGCCCGAGAGGTTGACGATGGCATCCGGATCGTCCGGATCGAAGCCGGCGGCCACGGCTGCTGCTGCGGCGGCGGCTTCGGCCTCGGCCTTTTCCTTGGCCAGGCGTTCGCGCTCTTCGCGGCCCGACAGCTTCCAGACGATGGGGCGCAGCACACGGAAGTAGAGGAACAGCAGGACTGCGGCCACCAGCACGTACTTGCCGATTTCCTTGGCCAGCTCGATCATGCCCGGCTGCTTCCACAGCGGCACTTCCGGCTCCATGTCGGTGCTGAACTGGGTATTGACCACGTTGAGCGAGTCTCCGCGATCCTTGTTGTAACCCATCGCTTCCTTGACCAGGTCGGTGATCTGGTTGCGTTCGGCTTCGGTAAGCGGACGCATGACGATCTTGCCGGTGTTGTCCATGGTGCGCTTGTAGTTCACCACCACCGCCACCGTCAGGCGACGCACGCCGCCCATGGGTTGCTGGGTGTAGCGCACGGTCTTGTCGACCTCGTAGTTGATCGTTTCGTCCTTGCGCGAATTGCCGCTGGCCGTGGGGGCCGGTGCTGCGCCATTGGGCGTGGCGGCGGTACCGTTCTGGTTGGCGGCGCCATTGGCCACGGCCGGGTTGACGATCTGTGCGGTCGCCGGTGCCGGCGGCTGGTTGGTCAGCGCGCCCGGTACACCCGAGGTGCCGGAGGTGGCGCTGTTGGCTTCGCTGCTCTGTTTGCTGCGAACCGCGGCAGTGTCCTTGGTCTGGTTGGGCTTGTAGGCCTCGGAGGCTTGCTCTGTGCGGGAGAAATCAACGTCCGCAGTGGCTTCGGCGCGCACGTTGCCATTACCGACGATGGGGGCGATGATCGACTCGACGCGTTTGACGATGTCCTGTTGCATGTCCTGGACATACTTCAGTTGCGTCGGGTCCAGGGTATTGGTCTGGGACTGCTTGGTGGTGTCGGAGAGCAGGTTGCCGTTCTGATCGACAATGGTGACCGACTTGGGCGACAGTTCGGGCACGCTGCTGGCCACCAGATGGACGATGGCGCTGACCTGTTGCTGGTCGAGGTAGCGGCCGGGATACAGACTCAACACCACCGAGGCGGTGGGCTTCTGCTGGTCGCGCACGAAGACCGAGGCCTTGGGTAGCGCCAGGTGCACGCGGGCAGTCTGCACCGAGGACAGGGACTGTACCGAGCGCGCCAGTTCGCCTTCGAGGGCGCGCTGGAAGTTGACCTGTTCCAGGAACTGGGAAATGCCCAGCTTCTGGTTTTCCATCAGCTCGAAGCCGACGTTGCCGCCCTTGGGCAGGCCTTGAGCGGCCAGTTTCAGGCGGGCGTCGTGCACCATGTTTTCGGGGACCAGGATGGCCGTGCCGCCTTCCGAATACTTGTACGGCACGTTCATCTGCTGCAGCGAGGCCACGATGGCGCCGCCGTCGCGGTCATTGAAATTGGAGAACAGGACGCGGTATTCGACCTTCTGGCTCCACAGCCAGATTCCGGCCATCAACGCCAGGGTGGCGGCGGCGGCAATGATGAGCAGGATGCGTTTGCCTTGCGGCGAGCGGGCATAGCCGACCACGCCACCCTGGGCGGGTTGCCCCTGGGGCATGCCATCAGCGTTGCTGACCTCGCCCGTGGTATTGGTTTCGCCGGTCATCGTGCCGTCGGCTGCTACCGCCATGATTTCCCCTCTGGCGTCCCCGCGATTGCCAGCTTGATAAAGACTTTATTCACTGCCTACCTTTGTGAGGTTTTTTGCTCAGTGTGGATTGTCCGTTGGAAGCGGGATTTTGATCGGCCGAACAGAATGGCAAATTCCCCGCTTATTGGTGCGTTTTGTCAATGCGGCAGTGTTAAGGTGCTGCTGTAAATGGCAGGGGTGCGCGCTGCCCTCCTGTGGAACAGGCAAGATGAACTCAAGAGGTGGGAAATGGCGATCGAAAGCGTGATTGATACCAGCAAGATTGAGGCGATGGTGGCCCAGCTGAAGGCCGCCGCCGCGCGCGCACAGGGGGTGACCGACCCGGTCCAGGGCAGCCTGAAGGCCGAGAAGCCGGCCCAGCGGGTGGATTTTGCCGATGTGCTCAAGGGGGCCATCGATCAGGTCAATGATTCCCAGCAGAAAGCGGCCAAGATGTCGCAGGCCTTCGCTATGGGCGACGATAGCGTGAATCTTTCGGATGTCATGATTGCATCGCAAAAGGCGAGCATTTCATTCCAGACCAGCATCCAGGTGCGCAACAAACTGGTGTCGGCCTATCGTGACATCATGACCATGCAGCTGTAGCCAGGGAAAAAGGGCGCCTCGGCCTGCCCCAGGGCGGGCCTCAATGAAAACACCCCAGCAACCGGATCGGCCGGTTGCTGGGGTGTTTTCATTGGAGCCGCGGCTCGCGTTCCTATGGGACTCACAGCATGCCGGAGGCCTTGGCGTTCTGCTCGCGTTCCAGCTTGGTGATAAAGCGCTGGATGGCCGCCAGCACGGTGCGCGGGATATCGACGAACTGGCAGCCGAAGCGGTTGACCACCTTGCCGTTGGTCATCTTGAATTCCTTGCAATCCCGCACCTGCAGCTTTACCGAGACCAGGGTATTGTCGCCCAGTTCCAGTTGGCAATCTTCGTAGATCACACCGGGCGTGACCGGAAGGATCTTCTTTTCGTCGGTGATGCCAACGCCGCCCGCGCTGATGTTATTGAGCAGTGTGACCACGGTGGCGAAGGAACCATCGGCCTGGGTGATGCGGAAGGTGCAGCGCAGCGGCTTGGCGATGGGCGTGGGTATGCGGAAGAACTCGCGGCGCTGGAGTCGCACCAGGCTTTCCGGGATATCGACCCGGAGGGCGGGGCGGTTCTGGTATTCGACCTGGCGCGCGCCATCAACTGCGAAGGTAATGCGGATACTGTTGTACAGGGCTTCGAAATTGATGCGCTTGCTGGAAACGATGCTTTCGTTGAGCATGGCGCTGGGGGCGGCATCGATGATCAGCGAGTCGTCATCGGCATCCACCTCGAGGATGGAAGTGATCACGGACTCGGAGCCGCCCTTGATCAGCAGGCTCAGGAGCTGGTTTTTCTCCATCATGCTGGTCAGCAGGGCAATGATCTCCCGCCGTGAATGAACCCGGTATGGGCTGTCGTCGTCGATCTCGTCGTGATTAGCCATCTATCTGTGCGTCTTGTACGTCTGAATTCAGCGAGTGGGATCGCTTTCCCCTGGGGAATTATTGGAATAATTTAACCCCGTATCATACATCACAGACTCACTTAATTGCATATTTTCAATACGATATAGCCAGGCCAGCAATTCGGCGACGGTGCGGTAGAGGACCGGGGGGATCTGCTGGTCCAGTTCGACCTGCATCAGCAGCGAGACCAGTTCCTTGGATTCGTGGACATACACGCCGCTTTCCCGGGCGCGTGCAATGATGGCCTCGGCCACCAGGCCGCGGCCCTTGGCGACGACCTGGGGCGCGGCCTGGCTGGCGTTGTAGGCCAGCGCGACGGCATTCTGCAGGGGGATGTTAGGTTTCTCCATCGGCTTGCTTGACGGTCAGGGAGTCGAGGGAGGTGCCGGCAGCGGCCATGGCGTTGGCAAACAGGCCACTGTGGCCGCGTAGCGCGGCGGCTGCAGCTTCGTTGTCGGCTTTCACCTGCACGTGAATCTGCTGGCCGATCAGGCGGATCGAAGCGGAAACGCTGCCCAGTTGGGCGAAATTGAAGCGCACCACGCTATGCCAGGTGGGTGGCGACGCTTCGTCATCGCGCGCACCGGAGGAATGGTCGTGTTCCTGGCTGATTTCCCATTCCATCTTCTGGCCAGGCCAGACCTGGCCATGCCAGACTACGCGTTGCTGTTCCAGGGCATTGAGCTGCAGATTGATCAGTTGCCCCAGCTGGTTCTGGGCCGGGTCGCTCTGGCTGAGCAGGTTGATGTCGCCGCCTTTCTGGGCGGCTACCTGGGCCTGCGGCTCCTTCATCAGCTCCTCGGCCGGACGTTGGCCGGCGGCCCAGGCCGAGACGTGCGATTCGTAGAAAACGCCGCTATAGGCGATGGCATCCTTCAGGGCGGCCGCCATCTGTTCCGGCGGCGCGTTGGGCTTGGCCATCAGCGGGGCAGGGGCACTGACGTGATCAGCCATGTCACCCTGCTGGGAGGCCTGCAGCAGGCTGCCGATGAGGCGACCGGCATTGCTCAGGGTAGTGGTGCTGCTGGCGGGTGCGCCAGACGGGTTCTGGTTCGCCCCCTTGGCACGGGCATCGGCGGGGACTTCCTCGTTCTGGCCGATCTGGCCGGCGCCACTCTCGTCGCGGGTAACGAACTGCAGAGACTTGAGGTCCTTCTGCATGGCGCGCCCGGCATTGCTCAGGGCGACCGAGGCACTGTCCTCGTCACTGCGGATGCTGCCTTCGTTGACCGAGAAAGTGGGACGAGGGTCCTTGGAGACCAGCGTCAGGATCAGCGAATCACCGACCTTGGCAGTGTTGGGCAAGACCATGCGCGCTGCCGTATTGGCAATGCGTACCAGGAAAGTGCCATCACTGAAGTTGGAGAGGATGCGGCCCGACATCTGCTGGCCGATGGCGATCTGGGCCAGCCGGCTGAAGGCTTCCTGCCGGGTATCGGCGACCGCGACCACGGCGGTGGCCGCTTCGACTGCATGGACAGGCTGGACGGCGCTGGCGATATCGGCCCGCGGCAGCATGGTCAACTACCCATGCCGTAGGTATTGAGCAGCTTCTGTTCGGTCTGGTTGCTTTGGATGAGCGCCGACAGCTTGCGCAATCCCGGTTCGGTCAGGTTGCGGATGTGGCGGTCGTCTTCGAGGATCTTCTTGATGATGTCGACCTTGCGATGGCGCAGGTCTTCCCGCAGCGTCACATGATCCTCGCAATTGCGCAGGTTGGCGATGTGCTTGCCACATTGCGTCTCAAGGGCGGCAAGCAGGTCCCAGTCCGCTGCGCGTGCGGCAGCCAGCATTTCGTCAGTCAATTGCGAGATCGACTCGTAAATGGCGATGACTTCGTCACCGTTCATATCCGTCAGGCCTTTGCGAAACTGGGTTGGGAATGATCCTGGAGTACCGCCATCTGCGGTGCTGACTGTGCAGCGTTCGGGCCGATCTGTTCCCAGGCCGAACGGATGTCATCCAGCAGGCCGTGGATCTCGTCGAGGATGGCCGGATTATTGGTGGCATTGGCCTCGAACAGGCGCCGGCTCATGTATTCATAGAGAGCGTCCAGGTTCAGTGCCAGTTCGCCGCCGACCTCCTTGTTGAGGCTGGCGCGCAGGCCATTGTCGATGATCAGGATGGCCTTGGTGACGGATTCACCCTTGTCCTTGATATTGCCTTCGCTCATGTGCTTCTTGCCCAGGGCAATAGCCACCAGGGCGCCGTCGAAGAGCATGGTGATGAGCTTGTGTGGACTGGCGGCGACCACGCCGGTTTCCACCCCGATATTGGCGTAGGCGTTGGCCCCGCGTTTCATGCTTCCGAACATGACTTTCTCCTATGTTCGCGGATTCAGGCTCAACTGTTCTTGGCCAGGCTGGCCAACTGCTGGGTCAGGTAGCTTTGCGTGGATTGCATGCTGGACAGTGTGAGGTTGAGCTGGTTGAACTGGTTGGTGTAGGCATCTTTCAGGTTGGACAGGCGGGTCTGCACGGCCGTCTGCCGATCCTGGTTGATCTTCAGGCTGGCTTGCAGGCCGTTGGTCTTGGTGGCGATGATGCCATTGTCACTCAACAGGTTCGTCATCAGCGTCGTCAACTTGGTGACGATACCATTTTTGGAGGAGGTGGTGTTGGTCGGATCCGGATCGGTGCCGGCGAACAGGTTGGCGATGCCGGCGAAATTGTTGGTGGCCGCGGTCGACAACTTGGTCGCGTCCAGCGCCAGGGTGCCGTCCTTCTGGAAGGCGATGCCGATGTCGGACAGGGTACTGATGCCGTTACCGCCATCCACCGAGGAGAACAGCGTGCTGCGCAACTGGGTCATGATGGTCTGCACCGACGACTCGCTGGCCAGTGGAGCCGAGTTGTTGGCCTCGCCCAGGGTGGTCGACGGTGTCTGTGCAGTCATGCTGGCAATCGCCTTGGCCAGCGTGTTATAGGCCGAGACGAAGGTATTGGCCGCACTGGTCAGGCCGGTGGTGTCGTTGCTGATGTTGAGCGTGAAGTTGTCGGCCGAGGTGGTCACCTTGGACAGGTTCAGGGTCACGCCCGAAATCACGTTTTCTACCTTGTTGCTGGGGCTGGTCACGGTCACGCCGTCGATGGACAGCGTGGCATCCTGCGCCTTGAGCAACTGCCCCATGCCACTGGAGGTCAGGCCGGAGTAATCGCCATCTCCGGTCAGTGAAACGGCCGCCGTGGCATTCGCGCCGTTCGGGGTCAGCACCAGGCGGCTGTTGGTGCCATCATTGGTGATCGAGGCCGTCACGCCGGCGCTGGCGCCGTTGATGGCGGTCATGACCTGGGTCAGGTCGATGTCACCGCTGGCATTGGCCGTCGGGTTGATGGCAAAGCTGGTGTTGCCGACCTTCAGGTTCAGGGTGCCGGAAGTGTAGACCTTGCCATTGCTGACGTTAGCGGAAGTTACCGTGCCGCTGGGGTCGGAGTTGAACACTGCAAAGTCGTCGGTGCCGGTGACCCGGATGGTGTTGGCAGCACCGCTGTCCTTGGCAGTGATGACCAGATGGTCATTGGTGCCATCGTTGACGATGGTCGCATTGACCCCCGCATCGCTGCTGTTGATGGCATCGCGCACGCCGGCCAGACTATTGGTCGTCGGCTTGATAATGGTGGTCGAACCGGTACCGGTCTTGATGGCCAGCAGGCCGTTCTCGAAGGTGCTGCCCGGTGCGATGCCGGCCGAACTGAGCTTGGCCGTCTGTGCCAGTTGCGTCACGCCGACCGAATAGGTGCCCGAGGCCGCCTTGGTGGCGTCACGCGGAGCCTGGATCTGGGTGGTGGTGCTGGGCGTCGAGCTTGACGGATCGTAGGCGAAGCGCGACAGGCTGTTGTTGGCCGTGACCTTGATGGTATTGGCGGTGCCGCCGGTATTCGATTCCAGCACCAGATGGTCGCCGCTGCCATCGGTGACGATGGAGGCAGTCACGCCGGCTTTGGAGGCATTGATGGTATCGCGTACGCCAGCCAGCGTCGAATTGGCCTTGAGCGTGATGAAGGTGGGCTGGTTGGTGCCGACCTTGATGGCCAGCGAATCGCCGGCATTGAAGGTGGTGCCGCTGGCAACACCTTCGGACTTGATCTTCTGTGCCAGGATCTTGGTCGAGTCATCACTGTTGATGTCGGCCGAAAACGGATCGGTGGTCAGGTTGCTGCCGGGGCCGGCGTTGCTGACGCTACTCTTCTGAGAGCTGAAGCTGGCCGCGCTCATTCCCTTGATGGCCGACTGGTAGGTCGACAGGGCGCTCTTGAGGCTGCCATAGGCAGAGATCAGGGTGTTGTAGCTGCTGGCCTGGGTGGTCAGTGGGGTCAGCTGCGACTGGCTTTCCGCCGAGATCAGCTGGCTGACCAGGGTGGCGACGTCAAGCGGGCCCGCCGAGGTGGAGATAGTGCCGGTGGAAGTGGCCATGGTTCAACTCCTGAATCTTTGCATGAGGCACAGCGCTTTAGGGGGAGCTGCGCGCGCGGTCAAGAGGAGAATGGCTCTCTAGTACGGCGTCGGTGCAGGAGGGACGCTGTGCGGGATATTAGGCGAATCCGTTATGAACTGGGGTAGTCGAATCCGCCATGCGCCATGAGCGAACATGGGCGCACGCGGTATTTCGAGCCACTGCAGTTCGTACCAGACTCAGGTTCAATTCAGACCTTGTGGTTGATCAGCAGGCCTTGCATCTTGTCGATGGACTTGGCGATGGCGATCGCTTCTTCGCTGGGGATCTGGCGGATCACGGTGTCGGTGGCGGTGTCGACAACCTTGACGATGGTCCTGCCGGTGTCCTGATCCTTCGAGAAATTCAGGGCGGAGGCATTGTTCGCGGCAAAGTCGTTGAGCTTGCTCACGGCATCGTTGACATCGCTCTCTGTTGCGCGACGTGCTTCCGGTGTGGCTGCCGGTGCGATGGTCGATACCACGGGATCGGGCTTGACGGCGGTCTGCGGCAAGGCATATGCCGTACCGGAATCGCCAGCAGCTGTGATATTAAGTGGGGCAATCGACATGTTACTACTCCCTTCCTTAAAGGAACGTGCGGAGAATAAAGCCTATCCTCCGCACGTCATCCTACCTAGCTATCAGGCTTATTTCAACAGCGACAGGACTTGCTGCGGTGCCGAGTTGGCCTGCGACAGCATTGCGTTACCAGCCTGTTGCAGGATCTGCGCACGGGTCAGGTTGGCAGTTTCTGCTGCGTAGTCGGTATCCATGATACGGCTACGGGACGAGGTGATGTTCTCGCTCGACACTTGCAGGTTGCTGATGACCGCGGTGAAGCGGTTCTGAACGGCACCGAACTCTGCACGCTTGGACGAGATCAGGCTGATGGCCTTGTCCAGGTTGGTGATCGCCTTCTGTGCGTCGCTTTGTGCGGACGGAGCAGCAACTGCCTTGTCCAGAGCCAGCTTGGCGCTGTCCACAGCCTTTTGCAGGGTCACGGCCGAAGCAGCCAGGGCGCTGGCGGTCAGGGTCGAGCCGGTAGCGAACAGGTTGTCCAGCTTGGCTTTGGCCGAGGTGTAAGTGTTCTGAGCGGTGCTCACGCCGGTGGTGTCGCCCAGACCGATCAGGCCCTTGGCGCTGGTGCCGATGACGTCGGACATGGTGCCGTTGTTCGACAGGTCATCCAGGGTGATGGTGATCTGGTCGTTCAGCTTGTTGTCTTGAACGTTGGCGCCAACCTGGAACGACAGGGTCAGCGAGGACTTGACATTGGCCGAGTCCGAACCGACGCCAGCGGATGCGCCTTGACCAGCGCCGGTGAACAGGTTTTGGCCGTTGAAGCTGGTGCCGTTCAGCACGCGGAAGACTTCGCTGGACAGTTGCTTGTATTCGTCGTTCAGGGTCTTGCGGTCTTGCGCGCTGTTGGTGCCGTTCGAAGCTTGAACAGCCAGTTCACGCATACGCTGCAGGTTGTCGGTCACGGTGGACAGAGCGCCTTCAGCGGTCTGGGCCATCGAGATGCCGTCGTTGGCGTTACGTTGTGCAACTGCCAGACCCTTGATCTGGGAGTTCATGCGGTCGGCGATGGCCAGGCCGGCGGCGTCGTCCTTGGCGCTGTTGACGCGCAGACCGGAGGACAGGCGTTGGATCGAGGTGTTCAGCGACGACTGCGACGCATTCAGATTGCGTTGCGTGTTCAGCGACGCAATGTTGGTATTGATGACTGATGCCATGTTAATTCTCCTAAGATTTGAGACCGATGATCCGAGTTTCAGTGCTTAACTTTGGTCTTCTACCCATGAGCCCCAGGCGTTTCAACCTCTGTTGATTGCTTTATCGGGCAGTCTTGGAAAAAGTTTAGGGTTTTTCGCAAAAAAATCTTTTTCAAGGCTTTCCGAACTAAAACTACGTGCTTTGAAACTCCAAGCAAATCCTTTTTCGACGCCGATCAGGAAAACTTTAGGGAAATCTTTGTTGAAACCGAGAAATTTTCGCTCCAACGAAAAAGCCGCTCTGTGCGAGCGGCTGTTGTCCTGGAATGCGCCGGGATGCAGTCTTATTGCTGCACCTTTTTCTGTTGCAAACTGATTAACTCTTCGGCGACGCGTTTTATCACCGAGTCCCAGTCACTGAAGGTCGGCTGACGGAACAGGCGCATGCTCGGGTACCAGGGCGAATCGTCACGGTCTTGCAGCCAGCGCCAGTCGGGAATATGTGGCAGCAGCACCCAGGTGGGGTGGCCAATGGCGCCGGCCAGGTGCACCACGGAGGTATCCACGCTGATAACCAGATCCAGGTTGTGGATGGCGGCGGCGGTATCGGCAAAGTCTGCGCACTGGTCGCCCAGATTGTGCGCGGTCCGGTCCGCAGGCAAGTTCTTCAAGCCTTCCATGGGCTTGCCCTTTTGCAGGGAGTAGAACTCGATCTTCGGTAGGCCGAACAATTGCTTGAAGGTCTCCAGAGGAATCGAACGGTGTCGATCATTGCCGTGCTCCGGGTTGCCGCCCCACACCACGCCCACGCGCAGATGCTGTTCTGATGTTGTCAGCGAGGCAATTTTCTGCCGCCAGTCTTCTGCCAGGAGCGGATCGGCTGCCAGGTAGCTGGGGAAGGAGGGGATGTCGTCCACGGTATCAGTGCCCAGGGCGTAGGGCAGGCTCATCATCACGTAGGCGCAGTCGCAGGGGGGGAGCGGGTCACTTTCCCGGATCAGGGTGACTTCTGGTGTGAACGACTGGAACAGCCGATACAGCGGATTCTTCACGTGCACCGCCACCCGGGCGCCGCGATCCATGACCAGGCGCGCATAACGCAGGAACTGGATGCTGTCGCCAAAACCCTGCTCGTGCATCAGCAGTACGAACTTGCCCTCCAGTGAGCTTTTGCCATCCCACTTGGGAATGATCTGGAACAGTTTGTGGATGAGCTTGTAGACGTAGGCGCGTTCCCTGGTTTCCAGGCGGCTCTCGTGGCACGCCCAGCCTTGCTTGAGCTCGCCGTGCAGCAAAAGGCTCAGGGCCAGGTTGTGCTTGGCCGTCGGATAGTTGGGGCGCAGTTCGAGCGCCTTGCGGAAGCTTTCAACGGCCTCGTGGGTGTCTCCATGATCGTGCTGGATGGCGCCGATGTTGTTATAGGTCAAGGCCTGCTTGGGATTCAGCTCCAATGCCTTGTTGAACATGCGCATGGCATCGTCGAAGCGATCCTCGGCGGAGAAGTAGCTGGCGCCGATCTTGAGGTAGCTGTTGGGGTCCTTGGGTGCGATGTCGATGACCCGTAGCAGGTGTTCGTGGGCTTCGCCAACCTTGTTCAGCTTCAGATAGGTATCGGCAATCTTGTTGTGGGCATAGGTATCTGTCGGATCCAGCAGGATGGCGGTCTTGTGAGACTCCAGGGCTTCCTTGTACATCTCCATGGCATGGAAGGCTTCCCCCAGGGCGGTGTGCGAGGGGGCAAAGTTGATCTGCAGCTCCAGCGATTTGAGGATGGTGGCGACCGCTTCGTCATAGCGTTTGGCTTCCACCAGTGCCCGGCCCAGGTGTGAGAGCGGGCCAGGAGCCTCGGGTTCGCGCTTGACCGCATCTTCGAAGTAGGCGATTGAGGCGTCCGGGTCGTTCTTTTCATGCAGGGCATTGGCCAGGCCGATGCGGGCCGTGCGGCTTTCCTTGTCGACTGCGATGGCCCGTTCATAGGTGCTGATGGCCTCGTCGATACGATCCTGCGCCAGGAGTGTGCTTCCCAGATTGCTCAGGTATTCGGCATTCTGTGGATCGGCAGCGATGGCCTTCCGCAGATAAAGTTCGGCTTCGCTGTTGAGGCCCTCGTGCATGGCGATGAGTCCGCGTGCATGGTTGGCAAATACCAGGTTGGGCGCGCGGGCCAGCACTGCGATACACAGCGCCTTGGCCTCATCAACCTTGCGATTGTCCAGGAGGTCCAGGCATTTGCGGACATCCAGCAAGTCTTGCAGATTGGACCGGGCGGCGGCCTGGGTGGGGTTGCCGTGCTTGTTGCTGCTCTTGCGCGTCGACATCTAAAAGGGTCCTCTTGGTTGGGCGCATGCGCTGCGCCAGACATAGCTATCCAGCAGAAATAATATGCGCAAGGGCCGGATGCCGAAGAGGCGAATAGAACGCAAAAAACCTTCGTTTTAGACGAAGGTTTTTGTTGAAGGGGCAAGGGGCGGGGCGCTGCCGTTGCGTGAAAGGCGGGCAGTCGTGCTGCCCGGAGCATCAGTTCCAGCTGCGCAGCAGGCCCACTGCCAGCCCTTCCAACGCAAACTGTTCTTCCTCAGGCTTGACGATGATGGGGTCGAACTCCGGATTTTCAGGGAACAGGGTGATGACCGAGCCGGTCTTCTGGTAGCGCTTGACGGTGACCTCGTCAGCCAGTCGTGCCACGACGATCTGGCCATTGCGGGCTTGATCGGCCTTGCGCACCGCCAGCAGGTCGCCGTCGAGGATGCCAGCGTCGCGCATGGACATGCCGCGCACCTTCAGCAGGTAATCAGGCTTGCCGGCAAACATCGCCGGATCGACCTGATAGGTCTTTTCCACGTGCTCCTGGGCGAGGATCGGTGAGCCCGCAGCGACCCGTCCGATCAGCGGCAGGCTCAGCTGCATCAAGGCCGGATGAGGCAGGGCCATCTGCCTTGCACCCAGGGTCTGGCCGCCGGATTCACGCAGGCGGATGCCGCGCGAGGTGCCAGGGGATATTTCGATGGCGCCCTTGCGGGCCAGAGCCTGCAAGTGCTCTTCAGCGGCATTGGCGGAGCGGAAGCCCAGCTCGGCGGCGATCTCGGCGCGCGTGGGGGGGAAGCCGGTGTTCTCGATGGCGTTCTTGATCAGGTTCAGGATCTGTTCCTGGCGCGCGGTCAGTTTGAGCATGGGGTGGGCCTTTCTCTCGGGGAAGGCTGTGTGGATGAACAGTCTGTATTTTTATACAGGTGCAATCCTTGTGTCAACGGCAACAGGCGTTTTCCGGCATGGAAAGCACGGGCTTTCCACTTTATATATAGTGAGGTGAAGGATCGTGCGACCCGCCAGAGGTCCGGAATCGCCGCGCCACTGTCTCCGCCTGGCCTCGCCGGCGATAGCCGACATTGCTGTTCCGTGCAAAACCGTGTATGATCTTGGGTTTTCCTCTTCCCACACCCGTCTTGACGCCGGGGTGGGCGTCTTCAATAAGTCCATAAGGAGTCTACATGCGTCATTATGAAATCGTATTTATCGTCCACCCGGACCAAAGCGAGCAAGTGCCGGCGATGATCGAGCGTTACAAGGGCATCGTCACCACCCGCGGCGGCAAGGTTCACCGTGTCGAAGATTGGGGTCGTCGTCAACTGGCCTACCAGATCCAGAAGCTGGCCAAGGCTCACTACGTCTGCCTGAACATCGAAGTCGACAGCGAAACGCTGGCCGAGATCGAAACCGGCTTCAAGTTCAACGACGCCGTCCTGCGCCACCTGACCGTCAAGATGAAGAAGGCCGAAACCGGTCCTTCCCCCATCCTGAAGGCAGTGCAGAAGGAAGACGCGGCCAAGAGCCGTACCGAAGCACCGGCAGCCTGATTGCGCTGCGATTCATAGCGGAGAGTGAACCAGCTTCAAGTCATCGCCAGCCTGGCCGAACGTGATGTATTGCGTTATACGCCGGCCGGTATCCCGATCGTGACTGCCAGGTTGCAGCACCAGTCGGAGCAGATGGAAGCTGGCATGCGTCGCCAGGTCGAATTCGAGATCGCGGCGATGGCAGTAGGAGAAATCTCCGGTGCGCTCAACAAGGCTGCGCTGGGAGAAGTCTTCCGCTTCACCGGCTTTCTGGCCCGCAGGAATCGCAACAGCAAGAGCGTCGTGTTTCATATCGTTGATTTTGGCGCTGTCCCGTCCGAAGACTGACGAGAGACTGCGCTAAAAAGACCTTACCCAATTTTTAGATACAGGAGCCAAATCATGGCATTCGGTAAAAAGTTCGATAAAAGCAAGCTGAAAAACAAGCGTCAACAGCAAAACCCGCTGTTCAAGCGCAAGAAATTCTGCCGTTTCACCGCCGCTGGCGTTGAGCAGGTCGATTACAAGGACGTGGACACCCTGAAGGACTTCGTCCAGGAAAACGGCAAGATCATGCCGGCACGCCTGACCGGTACCAAGGCCCACTACCAGCGTCAGGTTGACACCGCCATCAAGCGCGCGCGTTACCTGGCCCTGCTGCCGTACACCGATCTGCACAACGCGTAATCTGCGCCGAGAAATAGGAGAAAAACATGCAAGTCATTCTGTTGGAAAAAATCGTTAATCTCGGCGGTCTGGGTGATGTCGTGCGCGTCAAGGACGGTTTCGCACGTAACTTCCTGATCCCGCAACGCAAGGCCCGTCGTGCTACCGACGCTGCCATCGCTGAATTCGAAGCCAAGCGCGCCGAGCTGGAAAAGGCCGCTGCCGAGAAGCTGGCTGCCGCTCAAGCCCAAGGCGAGAAGCTGGCTGGTGCCACCGTGGAAGTGTCGCAGAAGGCCGGCGTTGACGGTCGTCTGTTCGGTTCCGTGACCAACTTCGACATCGCTGAAGCCCTTGGCAAGAAGGGTTTTGCCGTGGAAAAATCGCAAGTGCGTCTGCCCAACGGCCCGCTGAAGATCGTTGGCGAACACCCTGTGTCGGTTGCTCTGCACACCGACGTGGTGGTCGACGTCACCATCGCAGTGAAGGGCGAGCAAGCGTAATACGCCTGTTTACTGCAATTCGTTTTGCAATAGAAAAGCCGGGTTCGCCTGGCTTTTTTATTGTCATTTTGCTTCTGCTCCACCTGCGGGAAAAGCCTGCTGGCCTGCCACCCGGCAAGAATGAAACCTCACATACGTTCCTCGGGTCGGCATGATCCTGCAAAAACGTCCACCTGAACCAACGGCTTCACATCAGCAGGTTATAATGCGCGCCATGAAAGAATCGTCCCGCGGCAATCCTGAATTTTTCCGCGGCCAGAAGGAGTCTTCCGATCCCCAGATCGATGCGCTCCGTGTGCCGCCACACTCCATCGAGGCCGAGCAATCGGTGCTGGGCGGCCTGCTGCTGGATAACGCAGCCTGGGACCGCATCGCCGATTTCGTCAGCGCGGAAGATTTCTACCGCTACGACCACCGCATCATCTTCGAGCACATCGTCAAGCTCATCAACAGCACCAAGCCGGCGGACGTGATCACGGTCTATGAGGCCATGTCTACCAGTGGCAAGGCCGAGGAGGTCGGTGGCCTGGTCTATCTGAACGCGCTGGCGCAGAACACGCCGTCGGCGGCCAATATTCGCCGTTACGCCGAGATCGTGCGTGACCGCGGCATCCTGCGCAAGCTGATCACGGTGGCCGACGAAATCTCCGGCAATGCCTTCAACCCGCAGGGCAAGGACGTCAAGTCCATGCTCGACGAAGCCGAATCCAAGATCTTCGCCATCGCCGAAGAGGGCTCGCGCGGCTCGCAGGGTTTCATGGAAATCCAGCCGCTGCTGACCCAGGTGGTGGAGCGTATCGACGAACTCTACAACCGCGACAACACCAGCGACATCACCGGCGTGCCTACCGGCTTCATGGATCTGGACAAGATGACCTCCGGCCTGCAGCCGGGCGACCTGATTATCGTCGCCGGTCGTCCTTCCATGGGTAAGACGGCGTTCTCGATCAACATCGGCGAACACGTGGCGATCGAATCCGGCTTGCCGGTGGCGGTATTTTCCATGGAAATGGGCGGCGCCCAGCTGGCCATGCGTATGCTGGGCTCGGTCGGTCGTCTGGACCAGCACCGCCTGCGTACAGGTCGCCTGCTGGACGAGGACTGGCCGCGCCTGACGCACGCCATCCAGAAGATGAACGATGCCCAGTTCTACATCGACGAAACGCCGGCGCTGTCGCCCATCGAATTGCGCGCACGCTCGCGTCGTCTGGCGCGCCAGTGCGGCAAGCTGGGCCTGATCATCATCGACTACCTGCAGCTGATGTCGGGTAACGGTGGCAGCTCGTCGGAAAACCGCGCCTCCGAAATCTCGGAAATCTCGCGTAGCCTGAAGGGCCTGGCCAAGGAACTCAATTGCCCGGTGATTGCGCTGTCGCAGCTGAACCGCTCGCTGGAACAGCGTCCCAACAAGCGCCCGGTGATGTCTGACTTGCGCGAATCCGGCGCCATCGAGCAGGATGCCGACGTCATTTTGTTCATTTACCGGGATGAAGTCTACAATCCGGACTCGCCCGACAAGGGCACTGCGGAAATCATTATCGGCAAGCAGCGTAATGGCCCCATTGGCAGCATTCGCCTGTCTTTCCTGGGGATGTATACCAAGTACGACAACTATATCGGGAATCTGGCGCAGCCCTACGGTGGCGACTGAACGGTTGGGGTGGCGGGCAGCGATGGCCGTCGCCGCAGGAGGAACACGGGTGGCGAGGGCCACCCGTGTCATGCAAGGCGGATGGCTCCCGAGGCCGTCCGTGCAGGACCGGCAGGGCGGGATTCCGGCTTCCAAGGGGGCAAGCCGCAGGCCGGTTCGAAACGGCGCCCGATACGGGCGCTAACCATTGATGAGAGAGAAAAATGTTTGGACGATTGATGCCGACGGAAGGCAAATTCTTTGACCTTTTCAATCAGCATGCAGAGCTGGCGGTCAAGTGCGCGAAGGAAATGGTGGCGCTGATGACCAATTTCGACGACCTCGAAATCCGTGTGCACGCCATTGAAGCCGTCGAGAAGGAGGCCGACAAGGTCACGCACAATGCCATCGAGTTGCTGCACAAGACCTTCATCACCCCGCTGGACCGCGATGACATCCACCAGCTGATCACCCGCATGGATGACATCCTGGACCTGCTGGAAGATGCCGCCCAGACCATCTCCCTGTACGACATCAAGGCCATCACGCCGGAAGCCAAGCGCCTGGCCGAGTTGTGCCTGTCCTGTGCGGAGAAGGTGCAATCGGCCGTGGGCCTGCTGTCGAACATGGACAATTCGCGCCAGATCCTGGCCATCTGCCAGGAAATCGACCGCCTGGAATCCGATGCCGACCACGTCATGCGCGCTGCCATGTCCAAGCTGTTCCGCGACGAGCCGGATGTGCGCACGCTCATCAAGCTCAAGGCCATCTACGAAATCCTGGAAACCGTCACCGATCGCTGCGAAGACGTGGCCAACATCATCGAAGGCATCATCGTCGAAAACGCCTGATCCCCGGCGTAGCGGCGATTCCTCCGGGGAACGCCGCTGGCTTCACACAACGGTTTCCCCATGCAAACAATCCAAATCAGCTTACATATCCTCGCGCTGTTGATCGTCCTGGCGCTGCTGTTCGACTTCATGAACGGCTTCCACGACGCCGCCAATGCGATTGCCACCGTGGTCTCCACCGGTGTGCTGCGCCCGCAGACGGCCGTGGCCATGGCGGCCTTCTTCAACCTGGCCGCGGTGTTCGTTTTCCACCAGTTGCACGTGGCGGCTTCGGTCGGCAAGGGCACCATCGACCCCGCCATCGTTGATCAGTACGTCATCTTCGGGGCCTTGATCGGCGCCATCTTCTGGAACCTCGTGACCTGGTACTACGGCATTCCGTCCTCGTCCTCGCATGCCCTGATCGGTGGTCTGGTCGGTGCGGCTGTGGCCAAGGCCGGCACGGGGGCCCTGATCTCGGCGGGCTTGCTCAAGACGATTCTCTTCATCGTCCTGTCGCCCTTGCTGGGCCTGGTATTCGGCTCGTTGATGATGCTCATGGTGTCGTGGATATTCTTCCGTTCCACCCCCCGCAAGATCGATGGCTGGTTCCGGCGCCTGCAGTTGCTGTCGGCCTCCATGTACAGCCTGGGCCACGGTGGCAACGATGCGCAGAAGACCATCGGCATCATCTGGATGCTGTTGATCGCCTCGGGTTATTCCTCGCCGGAAGCGCCGCCGATGTGGGTCATCATCTGCTGCTACTGCGCCATCAGCCTGGGTACCTTGTTCGGTGGCTGGCGCATCGTCAAGACCATGGGACAGAAGATCACCAAGTTGAAGCCGGTCGGTGGTTTCTGTGCCGAAACCGGCGGTGCCATCACGCTGTTCATCGCCACTGCCCTGGGTATCCCGGTCTCCACCACCCACACCATCACCGGCGCCATCGTCGGGGTGGGCGCGGCGCAGAAGATGTCGGCCGTGCGTTGGGGCGTGGCCAGCAACATCGTCTGGGCCTGGATCTTCACCATCCCGGCTTCGGCCTTCGTGGCGGCGATCGCCTGGTGGATCGGCGTGCACGTGCTGTAAGCCATCCCCCTGGTCGTTGCCTGTGCAGCGGCTGTCCAAAAGCAAAAAGCCACGAACTTCGTGGCTTTTTGCTTTGTTGCGGAAGGAAAGTGCTTACAACACGTCGCTGGCGTGATCAGCCAGGCGGGAACGCTCGCCCCGCGCCAGAGTGACGTGGCCGCTGTGCGCCCAGCCCTTGAAGCGGTCGACCACATAGGTCAGGCCGCTGGAGCCTTCGGTCAGGTAGGGCGTGTCGATCTGGGCGATATTGCCCAGGCAGACGATCTTGGTGCCCGGACCTGCACGCGTGACCAGCGTCTTCATCTGCTTGGGCGTGAGGTTCTGCGCTTCATCGATGATCAAGAACTTGTTCACGAACGTACGACCGCGCATGAAGTTCAACGACTTGATCTTGATACGCGAACGGATCAGGTCCTGGGTCGCTGCACGGCCCCATTCGCCGGCGTCACCGTCAGACTTGTTGAGCACTTCGAGGTTGTCGTCGAAGGCGCCCATCCAGGGGCCCATCTTTTCTTCCTCGGTCCCCGGCAGGAAACCGATGTCTTCGCCGACCGGGACCGTCACGCGGGTGACGATGATCTCGTTGTAGAGCTTGGTTTCAAGCACCTGCGCCAGGCCGGAAGCCAGTGCCAGCAGGGTCTTGCCGGTACCGGCCTGACCCAGCAGGGTGACGAAGTCGCACTCCGGATTCATCAGCAGGTTCAGCGCGAAGTTCTGCTCGCGGTTGCGGGCGGTGATGCCCCAGACGCTGTTCTTGGCGTGGCCGAAGTCGCGCAGGGTCTGCAGTACCGCCGTCTTCCCGTTGATCTGGGTCACCTGGCCATAGAAGGCCGGTTCGCCGTTCTTGGGCTCAATGAAGACGAACTGGTTGACCAGCAGCGACGGCACGTAGGGACCGGTGACGCGGTAGTAGGTATAGCTGCTGCCGTGGCGGCTTTCCTGCCACGACTCCATGCCCTTGCCGTGCTTGTTCCAGAAGTCGTCCGGCAGCTGCTGGATGCCCGAGTACAGCAGGTCGGTATCTTCCAGCACGTGGTCGTTGAAGTAGTCTTCGGCGGGCAGGCCAATGGCACGCGCCTTCAGGCGCATGTTGATGTCCTTGGACACCAGCACCACCGGACGCTCCGGATACTGCTGGTCCAGCGCCCGGACCACGCCCAGGATCTGGTTGTCGGCCTTGCCCTCGGGCAGGCCTTCCGGCAGGGCGGCATTCTGCAGCTTGGTCTGGAAGTACAGACGGCCCTTGGCATCCTTGTTGCCCAGCTTGGAGAGCGGAATGCCCAGGTCGATGGCGTCCTCGGCGATGTCGGACACCAGCGCATCCAGCGAACGCGAGATCTGGCGCGCATTGCGGGCGACTTCGGACATGCCTTTCTTGTGGTTGTCCAGCTCCTCCAGCGTCACCATGGGCAGGTAGATGTCGTGTTCCTCGAAGCGGAACAGCGAGGTCGGATCGTGCATCAGCACGTTGGTATCCAGCACGAACAGCTTGGACTTGCCCAGCTTGTCAGCCACGCGGCTGGTGGGCGACTTGGGACGGACTTCGGCGCTCTTGGGCGCAGCTTTGGGTTTTTCGGCGACAGCAGCGGTCTTGCCGGAGATGCGCGCACGGGGTGCTGCGACCTTGGCATCGGCAACGGGAGGAGCGGCTACGGCGACTTCTTGTGGTGCGACAGCGGGAGCGGACGTTTCAACGAGAGTGATGTTCGGTTTGACAGGCTTGTTGCGATCGGCCTTGGGATAGTCCTCGGGAGACAGCATCGAAGCTGGTTTGCTCGGCATTTTGGGCAGGGGCATCAGGACCTCGGAAGTGGATGAAGAAAACTCCGCTTTGTCAGAGCGAACAGGTGAAGCAGAACAGCGAACAGCAAAGGGAAGCAGGGTGAAGCTGCCGGGCCGAGAAGTCTAATGAAACCCTTGCCGGGCAAGCTGGCAAACGGGTGGGCAAGGGCTTGATTA
Organism: Herbaspirillum sp.; assembly: GCF_035644555.1. GTDB lineage: Bacteria > Pseudomonadota > Gammaproteobacteria > Burkholderiales > Burkholderiaceae_D > Herbaspirillum. Next base: position 30,407 of record NZ_DASQOH010000081.1, on the reverse strand, counting down.
GAGGTGGCGGCAAATCGAAAAGTAAAAAAGCCGTTTCGGCAGGCCTGAGGCCTAAACCTGAAACGGCTTCCAGCAAACGTTTTTCTGTTTGAATTCAATGGCTTGTATCGTTTGACCGCATTTTTTTCGAACGCGTCGGAAACGCTTGCCAGACGGATCCTTCGCTGCCGGAACCAGCTGCCTTTTGGGCAACACGACAGTCGCGGCAGCGAATATCGTTTAGTTCAGGCAAGGGTGTTGATGAAGGCCAGTACCTCATCCACGTGGGCAGGAACCTTCACTCCACGCCATTCTTTCACCACTTTACCTGCGCCGTCAATCACAAACGTGCTGCGCTCCACGCCGCGAACCTGCTTGCCATACATGTTTTTCATCTTCATGACATCGAACATGGTGCACAGGGTTTCATCGGGATCGGAGATCAGCTCGAAAGGCATGCCCAGCTTGCCTTTGAAGTTTTCATGCGACTTCAGGCTGTCGCGGCTGATGCCGAAGATTTCGGTATTGGCGGCCTGGAATTGCGGGTGCAGGTCGCGGAACTGCATGCCCTCGGTGGTACAGCCCGGGGTATTGTCCTTGGGATAGAAGTACAGCACCAGGTTCTTGCCCCGGTAATCGGCCAGGTTGAAGGTCTTGCCACTGGTCATGGCGGCCGAGAACTCCGGCACGGTCTTGTTCAGGATGGATGGTCGGTCTGTCAAAATGGCGCCCCGTAGGTGAAGTCTTGTTGGTGGAAGTGATGCCGGCCAGAAGCTCGATCTGTTGCCCGGATTACATGGCCTGAACGATCATCTCGCCCGAGCGGCCGGGCAATTCGCCCCAGCTGATCGGCAGGATGGGCAGGACGTCGTTGCGGATACTGTCGTAATAGTCACCCATGGAGACCAGTTCGTATCCCTGGGCGCGCCAGCCTGCCAGCAATCGTTCGAAAATGGGGGCGAGTTTCTGCCCTTCAAGTTCGGCGTGCAAGGTGAAGACATGGTCACGCGGCTCCCTTGTCAACTGCAGCAGGAAATCGGCGGCTTTGCCCGCATCGATCAGCTTGCCGCCGATCTCGCGGCCCAGGATTTCGTCCAGCGTCGGCAGGGTGGTCGGCAATTGCACGCAGGACAGCGGCTTGCCGAATGCCGAGAGCCGATGCGGGCCGGCATCCTGGTCGGCCAGACGGCCATCCTCGCGCAGTTGCGAGCGACCGTCGGAGGAGTAGGCCATGCCGAACTGGTCCAGTTGCACGAAGGCATGGTCGTTCATCTGCCAGCCGGCGGCGCCGTGGGTACGCGGGGTCTCGCCGAAAATCTCGCGGTAACGGGCATGGGACCGGTGCATGGTCTCGACCGTCCACTGGGCATCGGCGGTACGCACATCGTCCTGCCAGACGCGGTGGTCCCAGGTGTGGATGCCGCATTCGAAGCCGGCATCACGCGCCTGGCGCATGAAGCCGGCACAGGTCTTGCCGATGTCCGGTGCCGGCAGCAGAGTGCCGTACATCAGGGTCTTGATGCCATAGTGCTCCACCACCGAGGTGCGCGACACCTTGCTGAAGAAGCCCGGACGGAAAATCTGCTTGAGCGCCCAGCCGGTGTGGTCGGGGCCCAGCGAGAACAGGAAGGTGGCGCCGGCGCCATGGCGGCGCAATTGCGCGATCAGGTTGGGGACGCCGACGCGGGTGCCGCGATAGGTGTCGGCGTCGATCTTGAGTGTGAGTTTGGGCAATTCGCTGAACCGGGAATGGGTGATGGCCGTGTTGCGCCATGGTGTGGGGCGGGCTCTGGAAGAAGACGCCAACGCCCGCCGACAAGTTGCGAGACTAGCATTGTGCGGCCGATAGAACAATATGCAGCGATGCAGCAAAATGGGGCAAACAGGCTGCAGATCGGCTCATGATGATGGTCTCTGTGACGGTTTCTCGCCAGAAAAAACAAAACCGCGCCAGAAGCGCGGTTTTGCGGGCCGTGGCGGGATGGAAATCAGTCCATCAGGGCGCGGGCTTCGGCGACCTGGCTGCGGTAGGCGTCGAAGATGTTGCGCAGGGTGTCGGCCATGGTGGTCTTGGGCGCCCAGTTCAGTTCTTCGCAGGTATTGGTGATCTTCGGGACGCGGTTCTGCACGTCCTGGTAACCCTTGCCGTAGTAGGCAGCGGAGGTGGTCTCCACCAGTTGCACCTGCTTGGCGGTGTCGGCGTATTCCGGATACTCCGCAGCCAGCTTCAACATCATGTCGGCCAGATCCTTGATGGAGTAGTTGTTGACCGGGTTGCCGATGTTGTAGATCTTGCCCGTGGCCACGCCGCCTTCGTTGGCGATGATCTTCATCAGCGCATCGATGCCGTCATCGATATAGGTGAAGGCGCGCTTCTGCAGGCCGCCGTCGACCAGGGAGATGTTCTCGCCGCGCACGATGTGGCCAAAGAACTGGGTCACCACGCGGGACGAGCCCTCCTTGGGGGTATGGATCGAGTCCAGGCCGGCGCCGATCCAGTTGAACGGGCGGAACAGGGTGAAGTTCAGGCCGGCTTCCATGCCGTAGCCCCAGATCACGCGGTCCATCAGCTGCTTGGCGCAGGAGTAGATCCAGCGCGGCTTGTTGATCGGGCCACAGATCAGCTCGGATTCTTCCGGATCGAATTCCTCGTCGTGGCACATGCCATAGACTTCCGAGGTCGAGGGGAAGACCAGGTGCTTCTTGTACTTGGCAGCCGAACGCACGATCGGCAGGTTGGCTTCGAAGTCCAGCTCGAACACGCGCAGCGGGGCGTTGACGTAGGTCGACGGGGTGGCGATGGCCACCAGCGGCAGGATCACGTCGCACTTCTTGACGTGGTATTCCACCCATTCCTGGTTGATGGTGATGTCGCCCTCGAAGAAGTGCATGCGCGACTTGTAGGCCTCGTTTTCCAGAATGTCGGTGATACGGTCAGTCATCATGTCCATGCCATAGACGTGCCAGTCCGTGGTTTCCAGGATGCGCTTGGACAGGTGGTGGCCGATGAAGCCGTTGACGCCGAGAATGAGGACTTTTTTCATAATGTTGAGAGCTAGTGAATGGCCGGACTTCAGGAGGCCATGTATTTCAGGTAATTGTTGAGTGAAGCATCCTGATCATTGATCTGGATGCCCAGGATCTGGAGGAAGTTGCCATCGCCACAACGGGCGTACAACTTGCCGCCTTCGAAGAACTTGTCCTGCATGCCATGGGCCCGTTGCAGGGCAGGGTGGGCCGATGGCGGAACCAGCCGGGTTCTCGTGACCGTAATTTTATCACCCGCGATTTCCTCGAAGGCGCCGGGGTAGGGCGGCGCCACCGCGCGCACCAGATTATGGACTTCGCGGGCGGTGCGGCGCCAGTCGATGCGGCCATCCTCGGGCTTGCGGCCGCTGAAGTAGCTGCCCTTGGACAGATCGTTGGGCAGCTGCGGCGTGCGACCCGCCAGCATGGCTGGCAGTGCATTCCACAAGGTCATCTCGGCAGCCACCACCACCTTGCCGAAGACTTCGTGCGCCGTGTCGTCGGGCAGGATGGGCACGGCCGTCTGGGCCACGATGCTGCCGGCGTCAGGCTTGACGGTCATTTCGTGCAGGGTGGCGCCGGTCTCGGTTTCGCCATGCAGCACCGCCCAGTTGATCGGCACGCGGCCGCGGTACTTGGGCAGCAGCGAGCCGTGCATGTTGTAGGCGCCACGGCGGGCGGTCGCCAGCACTTCCACCGGCAACATGTAGCGGTAATAGAAACTGAAGATAAAGTCAGGCTGCGCCGCCTGCACCTGCGCCAGCAATTGCGGCGACTTGGGGTCGGTCGGAGTGATGCAGGTGATGCCGTGCTCACGGCAGACCCCGGCCACGGAGCCGAACCAGATGTTCTCGGCGGCATTGTCTTCGTGCGTGACCACCAGCGAAACCTGCACGCCACGGGCGAGCAAGACTTTCAGGCAGCGCACCCCCACGTCATGGTAGGCGAATACGACGGCGTTCATAGGGCTTGCTTGTCTTCCGAAGAGGATTGCTCAAGGATGGCCTGCACCACATAGCGGGGGCGCGCACGCACCTGCATGTAGATGCGGCCGATGTATTCACCCAAAAGGCCGATCGAGAACAGGATCACGCCCATCAGGAAGAAGGTGATGGCGAACAGCGTGAAGACGCCGCCCACTTCCGCGCCGATCAGCAGGCGGCGCAGTACGATCAGGATGAACAGCGCCGCCGAGGCGAAGGACAGGCCGATCCCCAACAGCGAGAAGAACTGCAGCGGCACCAGCGAAAAACCGGTTACCAGGTCGAAATTGAGGCGGATCAGGCTGTAGAAGGAGTATTTCGATTCCCCGGCCGAGCGCTCTTCATGCTCCACCACGATCTCGGTCGGATTGCGCGAGAAGGTGTAGGCCAGGGCTGGCACGAAGGTATTGACCTCGCTGCAGCGGTTGACCAGGTCGATGACGTTGCGGCCATAGGCGCGCAGCATGTTGCCCTGGTCGGTCATCTTGATGCGGGTGATCTTTTCGCGCAGGCGGTTCATGGCCTTGGAGGCATAGGTGCGCCAGGCCGAATCCTGGCGCTTGCGGCGGATCGAGCCCACATAGTCGTAGCCCTCGCGCATCTTGGCGACCAGGTTGCCGATTTCTTCCGGCGGATTCTGCAGGTCGGCGTCCAGTGTCACCACGACTTCGCCCCGGGTCGCCTCGAAGCCGGCCATGATGGCCATGTGCTGACCGTAGTTGCCATTGAAGAGCACTACCCGCGTGACATCCGGGCGCAGCCGATACTGTTCGGCCAGGATGCCGGCCGAGCGGTCGCGGCTGCCATCGTTGACGAAGATGACTTCATAGCTGTAACCCAGCGCGTCCAGCGCCGGGTAGAGGCGCTCGAACAGTTTGGAGAGCCCGGATTCCTCGTTGTAAACCGGGATGACGACGGACAGTTCTGGTTTCATCAAATATCGAATGCTGGAAATGCAGGTACTGAAATAAATCAAAGGCCCGATGCGCTGCGACAGTAGCGGTCGCGGCGTTCAGGCCAGCGTGTTGCAAGGGTGACGAATTGCGATGGCTACAAATTGCGGAAATGCAAATAAATCGAATTATGCCGAAATTTTCGAACAATTCCGTAAAAATCAGCCCAGCACCGATTTTACCGTTTCAACCGCGCGCACAACGTCCTCTTTACGCATGACATTGAACATCGGCAGGGAAACGATGCGCTGGCCAACGCGTTCGGCCACCGGGAACATGCCTTCCTTGAAGCCGCGTTCACGGTAGAGCTTGAGCAGGTGAATGGCCGGGTAGTGGTAGCCGATGCCGACCTGCTTTTCCATCATCTTTTCCATGAAGGCAGCACGGGTAATGCGTTCCGGCAGCACCAGCTGGAACATGTGCCAGTTCGAGTTCTCGAAGTCGGCCACCGGCAGCTGGGCGCCGTAGTTGGCTTCGAAGTCGCTGCCGAAGCAGGCGAAGTAATGGCGTGCCAGTTCCTTGCGGTGGGCGGTCACTGCGTCGATATGGGCAAACTGGCCCAGGCCGATGGCGGCATTCACATCGGTCAGGTTGTACTTGCCGCCCAGCACGTCCACTTCCAGCCCGTCGAAACCGCTGCGGGTGACGCCCTGCAGGCGGTACTTCTCAGCCAGGCGTGCTTCGTCGGCATTGTTGAGCACCAGGAAGCCACCTTCGGCGCTGGTGATGTTCTTGTTGGCCTGCAGACTGAAGGAGACAAAGTCGCCGAACGAGCCGATGCGCTTGCCATTCCAGGTCGCACCCAGCGCCTGGGCGGCGTCTTCCACCACGCGCAGCTTGTGCTTGGCGGCGATCGCATACAGGCGGTCCATGTCCACCGGCAGACCGGACAGATAGACCGGGATGATCGCCTTGGTGCGCGGGGTGATGGCCGCCTCCAGGCGGTCCAGGTCGATATTGCGGGTGATCGGATCGATGTCGGCAAATACTGGCGTAGCGCCGGTTTCCAGGATCACGTTGGCGGTTGCCACCCAGGAGATGGGAGTGGTGATGACTTCGTCACCGGGGCCAATGCCGGCGATGCGCAGCGCGATTTCCATCGTGCAGGTGCCGGAATTGAAGGTACGTACGATGCGCCCGCCCAGATATTCCGACAGCGCCTTTTCGAAGGCCTGGACCTTGGGGCCGCTGGTGATCCAGCCCGAGCGCAGCACCTCGCCGACAGCGGCGATGGTGGCTTCATCGATGGTGGGTTTGGCGAAAGGCAGGAAGGGCAGCGAAGGCAGGCTCATGGTGGAATCCGGTCAGGCGATATTCAGGATGGGAGGGCCGGCGCGGCGCTGGCGGGCGCCGCGCGGCAACCCGGTATTGTAAATCAGCTTCGGGTCAGCAAGACCACGCCGACAATGATCACGCCGATGGCCAGCAGGCGCTGCATGGAAATGGCCTCGCCCAGGAAATACCAAGCGCCGATGGCGTTGATGATGTAACCCAGGGACAGCAGCGGATAGGCGATGGTCACGTCCACCCGCGACAGGCCGATGATCCACACGCCCACCGAGATCACATAGCACGACAGGCCGCCGATAATGGGCAGCTGGGTGGCCAGCTTCAGGCCGGTGGAAAACCAGTTGTCCGCGGTCAGATGGATCGCACCCACGGCATTGGTACCGGCCTTGAGCAGCAGTTGCGCTACTGCGTTCAGGCAGATGCCGACAAAGATGAAGCCAAAGGTCGCCAGGTTCATTTGCCGGCCTTCTTCTCGCCGTTGGCATGGGCAGAGCCATGGGTGGCAGGAGCGGCAGGAGTGGACGCAGGCGGCGGATCATTGGCCACGATGACGCGGCGCGGATCCTGGCCGATCAGGCGCATCGGCAGCTTGCGTTCGACCAGTTGCTTGTAGATCGACGGGTCGATGATGGCGATGTCCTTCTTGCCAGCCGCATTGTCGGCCACCCACTGTGCCACGAAGGCATCCACCGTCGGCAGCCACAGCTGCGGTTCCTGTTTCAGGCCGAACTCCATTTCATCGGCGTGTTGCACCAGGGTCATGGTGCGACGCAGGTAGAAGGGCAGGGCCTGTTCATAGCGGCCGACCAGGTAGATCGGGGTTTCCGGCTTGAGCTCGGCCTGCAGCGCCGGCACGTAGTCGACGCCGGCCGAATAGCGTCCTTGTGGGTCATGGCCCAGCAAGAGCAGCTGTCCGGCCACGAAGGCGGTCGCCGCCAGCGAGGTGACGGCCCAGTCCTTGTGCTGGCGCGCCAGGCGGATGGCGGCGATGCCGCCGACGAAGAAGATCAGGGTGGCGGCGTAGAGGTAGGGGACATGCGCCTCGACCAGCGGCAGCGAGTAGGCATCCTTGGCCAGCGAGGGCACGCGCGGGATAAAGGCCAGGGCCACGGCGGCCGGCAGCGCCACCAGCGAACCGGCCCAGGCCAGCGCCTTGTAATCGGCTTCTTCCAGGTAGCAGGCGATCAGCAGCGCCAGCGCCGGGAAGATCGGCAACACGTAGGAGGGCAGTTTGGAGTCCGAAATGCTGAAGAACACAAAGATGAACACTGCCCACACCAGCAGCAGCCGCTTGGGCTGGAAACGTCCGCCGTTGAGGCTGTTGTAGCCGGCCGTGTCGCGCTGTTCGCGGGTGCCTTTCCACAGGCTCTGGAAGAACACGCCCAGCCACGGGATGATGCCCAGCACCAGGATGGGAATGAAGTAGTACCAAGGGCCGGTGCGGCTATGGATCTTGGTGGTGAAGCGCTGGAAATGTTCGTGGATGAAGAAGAACTGCGGGAATTCCGGGTTGCGCAGCGACACCGCCACGAACCAGGGCGTACAGATGGCAAAGAACAGGATCAGGCCCTTGACCAGATGCAAGCGCTTCCAGATCGCCCAGTCGCGGGCGAAGAAGGTGTAGAGCACCAGCACCGCGCCCGGCAGCACGATGCCGATCAGCCCCTTGGACAGCACCGCCAGGGCCATGCCGGCCCAGCACAGCAGCATCCAGTTGCGCTGGCCCTCGCGGGAGGCGCCGTCGCGCTGGGCCATCAGCAGGGCACACAGGGCGATGGTCATCATGCCCGACAGGCCCATGTCCAGCGTATTGATATGGCCCATGCCGGCCCAGAAGAAGCTGGACGCCAGCACCAGTGCGGCATAGAAGCCCACGCGGCCGTTGAAGACGCGGGTTCCGGTATAGCCGGCCAGACCGATGCCGAGCAGGCCGCACAGGCCCGTCCACAGGCGCGCCTGCCATTCACCCAGGCCGAACAGCTCGAAGGTGATGGCATTCATCCAGGTCTGCAGCGGCGGCTTTTCGAAATACTTGATGCCGTTCAGGCGGGTGGTGATCCAGTCTTGCGTGGCCACCATTTCGCGTGCCATCTCGGCGTAGCGGCCTTCATCGGTGGGCACCAGGACGCGAGCGCCCAGCATCCAGAACCAGACCAGCAGGAAGAGGATAAGCAGCGTCCAGACGAACGCCTTGGATTTGTACAGTTCGCGCATTGACAGCGGTTCCTTGTTGCGTGTTCTTGGGTTTCTTGTCGCGGCAAGTGCCGGTTCAGGCTTGCGGCGCGATGATCAGCGCCAGTGCCACCTTGCGTCCCTCGGCCATGAGGATATTGTAGGTGCGGCAGGCGGCCTGGTTGTCCATGCATTCCACACCGATGCGGCGCGCCGTGAGCACGGTCGTCAGCTTGGGGTGGACGAAGCGCTGGCGCTCGCCGGTACCCAGGATGACCACGTCGGGCGCGGTGGCGTCGATCTGGTCGAAATGCTGCGGGGTGAGCGCCTCGAAGCTGTCCACCGGCCAGGGCACCGGCTCGGTTTCGGGCAGCACCAGCAAGCTGTTGGTGAAACGGATGGCATTGAGCTCGACACCGTCCTCATCGTAGGCGGTGACGGTCTGGTATTGCTTGGTCTCGGTCGTGTGGAGCTTCATCGCAGGATGGGCAGGATGGGTTGCAGGCGCCCGGTCCGGGCAGACGGCCGGGCCGGGATGTCATGGCGACATGCATCGCGGCAACGTGGTCGTAAAGTGCGCCATTGTAGCCGTTTCCGACCCCGGCGCACGCCTATTTGATTGATAAAATGCTTAGCTTTGGGCAAAATGGCCGGTTCCCGGGCGGCCCGTGGGGCGCCGCCGCCGGCCTTTTTGCAGGTGCTTTACATTGCACTGCAGCGGGCAGGAACATGCAGGAAAATGACGGCAAGCGTGTTAATGGAGAGGGCCGGGAGGCAAAGGTTCCGATCCCGCCATGCAAGCCGAGAGACCCGATGAGATCCGATGGGGGCCACGCTGGCCGAACCCTGCGAAACGATTAGAGGAAGAGCTGTGCGACCGATTCAGAAATCCAAGAAGCTGGCAGATGTGTGTTACGACATTCGGGGTCCCGTGCTGGAAAAGGCGCGTCAGATGGAGGAAGAGGGCCACAAGATCATCAAGCTCAACATCGGCAACCTGGCCGCCTTCGGCTTCGATGCGCCCGACGAGATCGTGCAGGACATGATCCGCAACATGGGCAATGCCTCCGGCTATACCGACTCCAAGGGCCTGTTCGCCCCGCGCAAGTCGGTCATGCACTACACCCAGCAAAAGAAGATCGAAGGCGTCACCATCGATGATATCTACCTCGGCAATGGCGCCTCCGAGCTGATCGTCATGAGCGTGAACGCGCTGCTCAACACCGGCGACGAAGTGCTGGTGCCGTCCCCCGACTACCCGCTGTGGACGGCGGCCGTGAGCCTGTCCGGCGGCACTCCCGTGCATTACGTCTGCGACGAGCAGCAAGGCTGGCAGCCCGATATCGCCGACATCAAGAAGAAGATCACCCCCAATACCAAGGCCATCGTTGTCATCAACCCCAACAACCCGACCGGCGCGCTCTATTCGGTCGAGGTGCTCAAGGAAATCATCGAACTGGCACGTCAGCACCAGCTGATCATCCTGGCCGACGAGATCTACGACAAGGTGCTCTACGACGGCAACACCCACACCTCGCTGGCCTCGCTGGCCGATGATGTGCTGTTCATCACCTTCAATGGCCTGTCCAAGAACTATCGTTCCTGCGGCTATCGTGCCGGCTGGATGGTGGTCTCGGGCGAGAAGAAGCACGCCCGCGACTACATCGAAGGCCTCAACATGCTGGCCTCAATGCGCCTGTGCGCCAATGCGCCAGGCCAGTTCGCGATCCAGACCGCACTGGGCGGCTACCAGAGCATCAATGACCTGGTCGGCCCCAATGGCCGCCTGACCAAGCAGCGCGACCTGGCGCACAAGCTCCTGACCGACATCCCGGGCGTGACCTGCGTGAAGCCCAAGTCGGCGCTGTACATGTTCCCGCGCCTGGACCCGGAGATCTACCCGATCAAGGATGACCAGGAGTTCGCCTACGAACTGCTGGCCGAGGAAAAGGTGTTGATCGTGCAAGGTACCGGCTTCAACTGCCCCACGCCGGACCACTTCCGCGTGGTGTTCCTGCCCAATACAGACGACCTGACCGAATCCATGGGCCGCATCGCCCATTTCCTGGAGGGCTATCGTCGCCGCCACGGCACCGCCTGACCGTTTCTGCAGTAACCCGTCCAGCCCGCTGATGCGGGCCGGGCGGCCTTTTTCATCAACCACGAAGACAATATGAAATCCATCAAAGTAGGTTTGCTCGGCATCGGCACCGTGGGTTCCGGTACTTTCAATGTTCTCAAGCGCAATCAGGAAGAGATTGCGCGCCGTGCTGGCCGCGGCATTGAAATTACCATGGTCGCCGTTCGCAACACTGCCCGCGCGACCGAACTGACCCGTGGCGAAGTCAAGGTCGTCAACGACGGCAACCTGGTGGTGAACGATCCCGAGATCGATATCGTCGTCGAACTGATCGGTGGCTGCGACATCGCCCGCGACCTGGTCCTCAAGGCGATTGCCAACGGCAAGCACGTGGTCACCGCCAACAAGGCCCTCATCGCCATGCATGGCAACGAGATCTTCAAGGCCGCGCAGGAAAAGGGCGTCATGGTGGCCTTCGAGGCGGCCGTGGCCGGTGGCATCCCCATCATCAAGGCACTGCGTGAAGGCCTGACCGCCAACCGCATCCAGTGGGTGGCCGGCATCATCAACGGCACCACCAACTTCATTCTCTCCGAGATGCGCGACAAGGGGCTGGATTTCGACGTGGTCCTGAAGGAAGCGCAGCGCCTGGGCTATGCCGAGGCCGATCCCACTTTCGACATCGAAGGTGTGGATGCAGCCCACAAGCTGACCATCATGGCCTCGATCGCCTTCGGCATCCCGGTGCAGTTCGACAAGGCCCACGTGGAAGGCATCACCAAGCTGCAGGCCAGCGACATCACCTATGCCGAAAAGCTGGGCTACCGCATCAAGCTGCTGGGCATCACGCGCCAGACAGGGAAGGGCATCGAACTGCGCGTGCACCCGACGCTGATCCCGGCCTCGCGCCTGATCGCCAATGTCGAGGGTGCCATGAACGCCGTGGTGGTGCGGGGCGACGCTGTCGGCGAAGCCCTGTACTACGGCAAGGGTGCCGGTTCCGAGCCGACCGCCTCGGCCGTCATCGCCGACCTGGTCGACATCACCCGCCTGGCCACGGCCGATCCGGAACACCACGTGCCTTCGCTGGCCTTCCAGCTCAATGCCATGGCCGATACCCCGGTGCTGCCCATGAGCGAAGTGGTGACCAGCTACTATCTGCGCATCCGTGTGGCCGACCAGGCTGGCGTGCTGGCCGATGTCACCCGCATCCTGGCCGATTCGACCATCTCCATTGACGCCATGCTGCAGAAGGAGCCGGGCGAAGGTGAACAGCAGACCGACATCATCATGCTGACCCACCAGACCCAGGAAAAGAACATCGAGGCCGCCATCGCCAAGATCGAAGCCCTGTCCACCGTCGTGGGCAAGGTCACCAAGATCCGTCTGGAAGAGCTGAGCTGATCCCTGGCCGGTCAGGTCTTGCCGCCAACGAAAATCGGAGCCCGCGGGCTCCGATTTTTTTTATTCCGGCAGGGCGGACCGCCGCGCCGGGCGATGGCGGTCCAGCTGTGTCCTACTTCTTCAGTTCGAAGCTGCACACCGCCTGCAGCATGGCGTCACCCACCGACATCGGCTTGGGTTTGACGAAGTCCATGCCCTTGAGGGCGTCGGAATGGTCGCGCTTGTCGCCCTTGCCATCGTTCTCGGCAAAGATGATCTCGCGCACCAGCTTCATGGTGCCGGCCTTGCAGTTGTACTGGTGCAGGTCCTTGTACGACTTCAGCGACGGGAAGCTCTTGTCGCCATTGTTGGGACGCGCTTCCTTGAAGTTCCACAGCGACCAGGCTTCGCGGATACCACCGGCCTCGACGATGGAATCGGTATCGACCAGCAGTTCCGACTGGTCGGTGCCGCCCAGCGATTGCCAGTTCTCGGCGTGGGCCGGCAGACTCGCCAGGAGGGCCGCCAACAGGCCGGTCGTTGCGAGCAGGGTCTTGGTCTTGTGATTCATGCCGTTTTCCATCCTTGTTGAGTTTGAATAGGTCTTTGACGTAGCCAGCGTGCAAACATTCCGCCAATCCGGCGCTGCACACGAAGTGGCGCAGCATAGCCCGGCCATGGCCGGCTTTCAAGGGTGGTAACGTTTTATTTCAGCTCAGTGATGTTCCGGGGCAATAGTCCTTCCCATGATCACCTTGCCCCGGATGCCACAGGGATTTCATGGCTGGCCCCTTGCTGCGCTTTTGTCGTAGCCCGTCTGGCCTTATAATCCAAGGCTTTCCTGCCAATTCACCCTCCAGCCGCCTGCCGGCGCTTCCTATCGACATGCAATACGTCTCCACTCGCGGTCACGCTGCAACTCCTTCCTTCTCCGAAATCCTGCTGGGCGGCCTGGCCCCGGACGGCGGCCTGTACCTCCCGGCGCAGTATCCGCAGGTGAGCGGCGCCGAGCTCGACCAGTGGCGCAAGCTGTCCTACGCCGACCTGGCCTTCGAGGTGCTGCGCAAGTTCGCCACCGATATCCCCGAAGCCGATCTCAAGGCGCTGGCGCACAAGACCTATACCGCCGACGTGTATCGCAATACCCGCGCCGGCGAGGACGCCGCCCAGATCACCCCGCTGCGTACGCTGGAAGAGCGCGACGGCAACAAGCTGGTACTGCAAAGCCTGTCCAACGGTCCTACCCTGGCCTTCAAGGACATGGCCATGCAACTGCTGGGCAACCTGTTCGAGTATGCCCTGGCCAAGCAGGGGGCCGAACTCAATATCGTCGGCGCCACCTCCGGTGACACCGGCAGCGCCGCCGAATACGCCATGCGTGGCAAGAAGGGCATCCGCGTCTTCATGCTGTCCCCGCACAAGAAGATGAGCGCCTTCCAGACCGCACAGATGTTCAGCCTGCAAGACCCCAACATCTTCAACCTGGCGGTGGAAGGCGTCTTCGACGATTGCCAGGACATCGTCAAGGCCATCTCCAACGACCTCGACTACAAGGCCGCCAAGAAGATCGGCACCGTCAACTCGATCAACTGGGCACGCGTGGTGGCGCAGGTGGTGTACTACTTCCGCGGCTACCTGGCCGCGACCAGTAGCAACGAACAGAAGGTCTCCTTCACCGTCCCTTCGGGCAACTTCGGCAATATCTGCGCCGGTCACATCGCCCGCATGATGGGCCTGCCCATCGACAAGCTGGTGGTGGCCACCAACGAGAACGACGTGCTCGACGAGTTCTTCCGCACCGGCGTGTACCGCGTGCGCAAGTCGGCCGAGACCTACCACACCAGCAGCCCCAGCATGGATATCAGCAAGGCCTCCAACTTCGAGCGCTTCGTCTATGACCTGCTGGGCCGCGACAGCGCCCGCGTCAAGTCCCTGTTCCATAAGGTCGAGACCGCCGGTGGCTTCGACCTGACCGGCAAGCCCGGCAGCGACGGCGATGAATTCGCCAGCGTGATCAAGTACGGTTTCGCCTCCGGCAAGTCGTCCCACGCCGACCGCCTGGACACCATCCGCTTCGCCGAAAAGACCTACGGCATCACGGTCGATACCCACACCGCCGACGGCATCAAGGTGGCGCGCGAAAACCTCACCCCAGGCGTGACCATGATCGTGCTGGAGACCGCCTTGCCGGCCAAGTTCAACGAGACCATCCGCGAAGCCCTGGGCCGCGACGCCGACCGCCCGGCCGGCTTCGAGAACATCGAGGCGCTGCCGCAGCGCTTCGAGGTCATGCCGGCCGATGCCGCCCGCGTGAAGGCCTTCGTGGCCGAGCACACGGGCCTGTAAGCATCGTCGGTCTGCCCGATCACGCCGTCCGCGCATAGGCCCGGGCGGCGTTTTTCATGGGCCGCGGAGGGGCGGCGATTGCATTAGAATGTCGGGTCGCTGTATTGACCGGTATCGACCAGAAAGCAGCGCACTTTCCGCATCCCATCCGTCAGCCACCATGCAATCCACGCCCGCTCCTTCTCCAGATTCCCCGGCCAAGCCCGCCCGCGCGCCTATGCAAAGCGTCGCCCAGGCACTCGACACCTTGCTTGATGCGGCCGTGCCGGTCACCGGCAGCCAGACCATCGCCACCCTGGACGCCTGCGACCGCGTGCTGGCCACCCCCGTGCAGGCCCACATCAACGTGCCTGGCATGGACAATTCACAGATGGATGGCTATGCCGTGCGCGCTGCCGATTGCGCCTCCGGCCAGGCGCGCCTGCGGGTGTCGCAGCGCATTCCCGCCGGTCACGTCGGCCAGCCGCTGGAAGCCGGCACGGCCGCCCGCATCTTCACCGGCGCCATGCTGCCCGAGGGCGCAGACGCCATCGTCATGCAGGAAGCCTGCGAGGTGGACGGTGACCACGTCGTGATCCGCCATGTGTCCACCCGTGGCGAATGGGTGCGCTATATCGGCGAAGACATCCGCCAGGGCAGCACCATCCTCCACGCCGGCACGCGCCTGCGCCCGCAGGAACTGGGGCTGGCGGCTTCGGTCGGCCAGGCCGAACTGGAGGTACTGCGCCGGGTAAGGGTGGCGGTGTTCTTCACCGGCGACGAACTGACCATGCCGGGCGAACCCCTCAAGCCTGGTGCCATCTACAACTCCAATCGCTTCCTCCTGCGTGGCCTGTTGCAAAAGCTGGGTTGCGCCGTCAGCGACTACGGCATCGTTCCCGACAACCTGGCCGCCACCCGCCAGACCCTGCGCGAAGCCGCCCGCGAGCATGACCTCATCATCACCAGCGGCGGTGTTTCCGTGGGCGAGGAAGACCATGTGAAGCCGGCCGTGGAAGCGGAAGGGCGCATCAACATGTGGCAGATCGCCATGAAGCCCGGCAAGCCCCTGGCCTTTGGTCAGGTGCGGCGCGGGGAAGAGGGCGCGGGTGAAGCGTTCTTCATGGGTTTGCCCGGTAATCCTGTCTCTTCCTTCGTCACCTTCCTGCTGTTTGTACGACCTTTCCTGCTGCGTCTGCAGGGTCTGTCACGCGCTGCCGTGCTGCCGCAGGCGGTGAGCATGCGCGCCGATTTCGACTGGCCCCGCGCCGACCGCCGCCAGGAATTCCTGCGCGTGCGCCGCAATGCCCGGGGCGGCCTGGATCTCTTCCCCAGCCAGGGCTCGGCCGTGCTGACCTCGACCGCCTGGGCCGACGGTCTGATCGACAACCCGCCCGGACAGACCATCGCCGCCGGCGACATGGTGCAGTTCCTGGCCTTCGATCATCTGCTCAACTGAGCGCTGCGGAGCACGGATGAGACTGGCTGACATCGATCAGTATCTGAGCAGCAGCATTCCCAGCGAGGCCACCGGCTGGCGCCGCTTCGTGCTGGAGTTCCTCATGTTCGGGATCAAGGAAGCGCGCTGCTGTCTGTTTGCGGGGCTGTTCTTTGCTGCCGTCTTCCTGATGCCACGGGCCGGCCTGTTTGGCATTCCCCGCTATGATGCCTTGCTGCTCTTCGCCGTGCTGGTGCAGGTCTGGATGGTGTCTGCCCGCATTGAGACCATCGCCGAACTCAAGGCCATCAGTGTGTTCCACGTCGTCGGGTTTGCGCTGGAAGTATTCAAGACTTCGGGAGCGATCCAGTCATGGAGCTATCCTGATTTTGCCTACACCAAGCTGTTCGGGGTGCCGCTGTTTTCCGGATTCATGTATGCCGCCGTAGGCAGCTACATCATCCAGGCCTGGCGGCTATTCGACCTGCGCATCGAGCATCACCCTCCCTACTGGATGGCGACCCTGATTGCCCTGCTGATCTACGTCAATTTCTTCACCCATCATTACATCGGTGACTATCGCTGGTATCTGGCCGCGTGCGCGCTTGGCCTGTACGCCCGCTCCACGGTGCTGTTCCGTCCGCTGGATCGCGATCGCAAGATGCCGCTGCTGCTGGCTTTCCTGCTGATCGGATTCTTCATCTGGCTGGCCGAGAACATCAGCACCTTCTTCGGCATCTGGCGCTATCCCAACCAGATGGGGGCCTGGTCCACGGTGCACCTGGGCAAATGGAGCGCCTGGTCGCTGCTGGTCATGATGACCTTCACCATCGTGGTTCATCTCAAGCATATCCGCAGCAAGATTCATATCGCCCAGTGAGGGCGTGCTGCCATCGTCAAGGAAATCTCATGAAAATCGAACTCCGTTTCTTCGCCAGCGTGCGCGAAGCCCTGCAGACCTCGCAGGAAATCATCGAGCTGCCGGACAGCGTCAAGACCGTCGGCGACGTGCGCGCCTTCCTGATGGGGCGGGGCGGCATCTGGGCCGAGGTGCTGGGACCGGAAAAGAACCTGCGCATGGCCTACGACCATGAGATGACCGAGGCCGATACCGAAATCGTCGACGGCGGCGAGGTGGCCTTCTTCCCACCCGTCACCGGCGGCTGACATGAGCACCCGCCGCGATTCCTCGGTCGGCACCATTGCGCACTACAGCAGTAATGCCGAGAGCTTTCGTGAAGGCACCTGGGATCATGACGTCAGCCAGAACATGGCGGCCTTGCTGGATGCCCTGTACGCCAGAGCCGGCCAGGCCGGGCAGGGACCCTTCACGATTCTGGACTTCGGCTGTGGCCCGGGGCGCGACCTGATCGAATTCACCCGGCGCGGCCATGTGGCCGTCGGGCTGGACGGCACGGCCGAGTTCGTCGAGATGGCGCGTGCGGCCAGTGGCTGCGAGGTCTGGCACCAGGACTTCCTGCAGCTGGACCTGCCGCCGCAACGCTTCGACGGCATCTTCGCCAATGCCTCGCTGTTCCATGTGCCTTCGGCTGCACTGCCGAGCGTGCTCGCCCGATTGCACGCCAGCCTCAAGGCGGGCGGCATCCTCTTCAGTTCCAATCCCCGCGGGGAAGACCTGGAAGGCTGGAGCGGCCCGCGCTATGGCGTCTGGCACAGCCTGGAGGGCTGGCGCCGTTACCTGCTGCCAGCAGGATTCGTTGAATTGCGGCATTATTACCGCCCTGACGGTTTGCCGCGCGAGCAGCAGCCGTGGCTGGCCAGCGTCTGGCAAAAGACGGAAGACCCGCGTTAAGCGGGCAAGCCCACAACATTCGACATCCGGATTCTTTGGGAGGAGACCAAGCCTGCGCCAAACAGGTTTGCGGAGGGGCTGCACAAAAGACATCGTCCATCGATGCGCATTCATCCACACCTAAGAAGGAACCATCTTGATTTCGACCCAACTGGCCGCCTGGGCGGCCCAGGACACGCAGTTGCTGCTGGTCACGCTGGCGGCATTGATCGCCATCGTGGTGCTGATCAGCTTCCTGTCCATCGCACCCTTCCTGTCCATCCTCATCGGCACCTTCATCGCCGGTATCGGCGCCGGCTTGCCGCTGGAAGACATCGCCAAGGCCTTCAGCAAGGGCGCCGGCAGCCTGTTGGGCGAGGCCGGCATCATCATCGCCCTGGGCGCGATGCTGGGCGCGCTCATGGCCGAATCGGGCGCGGCCGACCGCATCGTCAATACCCTGCTGCGCTATGCGCGTGGCAGCATCATTCCCTGGATGATGGCGCTGGTGGCCCTGGTGGTCGGCCTGCCGCTGTTCTTCGAGGTCGGGCTGGTGATGATGGCGCCGATCATCTTCGTCATGGCACGCCGTTCGCAGTTGCCCATCATGCGCGTGGCCATTCCCGCGCTGGCCGGCATGACCACGCTGCACGCGCTCTTGCCGCCGCACCCCGGCCCGCTGATTGCCGTGTCGGCCCTGCATGCCGATCTCGGTACCACCATGCTGCTGGGCTTCATCGTCGCCATTCCGGCGGTCATCATTGCTGGCCCGTTGTATGGCAACTTCCTGGCACCGCGCCTGAACCTGGCCGAACCGGACCAGATCGGCAAGCTCTTCAGCGCCCGGGAAGGGCAGTCGCAGCCGGGCTTCGTGGCCTCGCTGGTGACCATCCTGCTGCCGGTGGCGCTGATGCTGGGCCGTACCGTGGCCCGCATCTGGGTCACGCCCAAGACCGAGCTGTTCGAGATGCTCAACTTCTTCGGCGAACCCATCATCGCCCTGACCGTCACGGTGCTCTTTGCCGTGGTGGTGCTGGGCTGGGGCCAGGGCAGCAGCCGCTTCCAGGTGGGTGCCACGCTGCGCCGCGCCTTGCCGCCCATCGCCGGCCTGCTGCTGACCATCGGCGCCGGCGGCGGCCTCAAGCAGACCCTGCTGGCCGCCGGCATCAGCGACACCATCACCAAGATCGCCACCGGCACCCACATGCCGCTGATCCTCTTGGCCTGGATCATCGCCGTGGCACTGCGCCAGGCCACCGGTTCGGCCACCGTCGCCACGACCGCCACCGCCGGTATCGTCGCGCCGCTGGTGGCGGGCCTGTCGGCCACCCACAATTCGCTGATGGCCCTGGCCATCGGTGCCGGTTCGGTGTTCTTCTGCCACGTCAATGACGCCGGCTTCTGGATGGTCAAGGAATACTTCGGCCTGAACCTCAAGCAGACCCTGGCGACCTGGTCGGTAATCCAGACCCTGGTCTCGGTGATCGGCCTGGGCATGACGCTGCTGCTGTGGGGGCTGATCGTTTGATCGTCTGATGCACGTGTGCTCGCGGGCAGGGCTGCGCTGGTAGAATCGCAGCCCTGCCTTTCACTTTCCGTCTCGCCATGCCTGTCCGCGTCCAGACCGCCGATTTCGATCTCTCCACCGAAGTGGCGCAACTGCGCCTGTCCAATCCCCGCGTAGGGGCGGTGGTGAGCTTCGTGGGCACGGTGCGCGATCTCAACGAGGGCGCGGCCGTCTCGGCCATGGAGCTGGAACACTATCCAGTCATGACCGAGCGTGCCCTGGAGCAGATCGTGGAACAGGCCAAGGCGCGCTGGCCCATCTTCGATGCGCTGGTGATCCATCGCATCGGGCCCATGCAGCCGCTGGAGCAGATCGTGCTGGTGGCGGTCACCTCGCCCCATCGCGGCGAAGCCTTCGCGGCCTGCGAATTCATCATGGATTACCTCAAGACCCAGGCGCCGTTCTGGAAGAAGGAACAGACGCCGGACGGCGCGCGCTGGGTCGATGCCCGCGAGAGCGACGACAGCGCGCTGTCCAAATGGAAACAATGAGGCGCCGCGGGCCGGGACGCTGATCCCGGGCACCAGGACGCCCATCCGCACAAGTTCAGGGGAAACCGTTTTGCCATTTACCTTCCGCTTGCCTCGCATCCCGG
The DNA here is from genome assembly GCF_035644555.1 of Herbaspirillum sp. GTDB lineage: Bacteria > Pseudomonadota > Gammaproteobacteria > Burkholderiales > Burkholderiaceae_D > Herbaspirillum. The sequence goes on along the minus strand of NZ_DASQOH010000081.1, from coordinate 10,823 downwards.
GTTTGCCCCAGACTGCGACGGCGCCTTTCTGTCCCTCCGAAGTGGCCGGCTCGGTCGCTGTGCCGGCCGGCGCCTCGGTCTGGCAAAAGCTGCGCATCTATGTCGGCCCCGGCCTGCTGGTGTCGATCGGCTACATGGACCCGGGCAACTGGGCCACGTCCATCCAGGCCGGTTCGCAGTTCGGCTACCAGCTGCTGTTCGTGGTGATGCTCTCCAGCCTGGCCGCCATCGTGCTGCAATGCCTGTGCGCGCGGCTGGGGATTGCCACCGGCAAGGATCTGGCCGTGCATTCACGCGAACATTACCCGCCCGCCGTGGGCAAGGGCATGTGGGTGCTGGCCGAACTCTCCATCATCGCCTGCGACCTGGCCGAAGTGCTGGGCTGCGCACTGGCCTTCAACCTGCTGCTGGGCGTCTCGCTGCCGGTGGGGGTGCTGCTGACCGCGCTCGATACCCTGATCGTGCTGGGACTGAAGGGCAGGGGCTTCCGCCAGGTGGAAGCCATCATCCTCGGACTGGTCATCACGATCGCCGCCTGCCTGCTGGCACAACTGGCCTTCGTCAAGGCCGACTGGCATGAGGTGATGCAAGGCTTCGTGCCCTCGCTGCAAGCCATCTCCAGCCGCGAGCCGCTGTATCTGGCCATCGGCATCATCGGCGCCACCGTGATGCCGCACAATCTCTACCTGCATTCTTCCATCGTGCAGACCCGCAGCGTGCGGCGCGATCCGGCCTCCCTGCTGGAGGCGGTGCGCTACACCCGGGTCGATACCACGATCTCGCTGCTGATCGCCATGGTCATCAACGCCACCATCCTGATCCTGGCCGCCACCGCCTTCCACAAGAGCGGCAATACCCAGGTCGCCGAACTGGATGAGGCCTACCATCTGCTGGATCCCATCACCGGCTCGGCCATGGCGGCCGTCCTGTTCGGCGTGGGCCTGTTCGCGTCCGGCCAGAGCTCGACCTTCACCGGCACCATCGCCGGCCAGGTCATCATGGAAGGCTTCCTGAAGCTGAAGATTCCCTGCTGGCAGCGCCGCGTCATCACCCGCGCCCTGGCGTTGGTGCCGGCGCTGATCGGCGTGCTTACCCTGGGGCCGCATTCGGTGGGCAAGCTGCTGGTGGCCAGCCAGGTGGTGCTGTCGCTGCAGTTGCCCTTTGCCATGTATCCGCTGATCCGCCTGACCAGCCGTGCCGACCTGATGGGCGAGCTGGTCAACCCCTGGTGGGTCAGCGCCACGGCGTGGCTGCTGTTCGTGGCGATCTCGGCTGCCAACGTGTGGCTGGTGTGGCAGGTGTTTGCCACCTGATACAGCTTTTACACATCAAACTATCATGTTTACTCTGTATTTTATGGGTATTGATGATAGTATGATGTGTATATGAAGACTTCTTGCACCCTGCAACTGCATATCGACGGCGCCTGGCGCGACGCGGCCGCGTTGTCCCTGACCGGCCCGGTCGAACAGGGCATGGCGGCCTCGTCCTTCCTGGCCTATGAGGCGGCGCACGTGGTGGACTACCAAAACCGGCGTGATGCGGCGGCGGTCTCCGCAAATGTGCCCGTCAGCTTCGATGACCTGCGCGAACAGCGCTGGCCGGCGTTCCTGATCGATCTGCTGCCGCAAGGGTACGGCCGGGGCGAGCTGCTGCGCCAGCTTGGCCTGGATGAGCGCGCCGAAGCCAGCGCCGACTGGCCATTGCTCTGTGCCGGCGCCGGCAATCCCATCGGCAACCTGCGTCTGCTGGAAGCCTGGCAATGGGCGCAGCAACGCAGCGGACCGCAGTTGCGCGGATTCGCCATCGACGAGATCGCGGCGCGTTCGGAAGACTTCAACGAATACCTGGCCCAGCACGGCCTGTTCCTGGCCGGCTCCTCGGGGGTGCAGGGCGAATGGCCGAAGATTCTGTTGACGCGTGCCCGCGACGGCCTGTTCTATCTCGACCACGCCTTGCCCGATGACCTGGCCGACCAACACTACATCGTCAAGTTCGGACGAGGGCCCGATCCTGACCTGGCCAACATCCTGCAACTGGAAGCTCCCTATATGCAGCTGGCGGCCAGCCTCGGCCTGCGGGTCCACGCCGCGCTGGAACTGCACGGCAAGGCCTTGTTCATTCCGCGTTTTGATCGCGAGGTGCAGGTCATTGACGGTCGCCGCCAGGTAGTGCGCTACGCCCAGGAAAGCATTGCCTCGCTCTGCGGCGTAACCGGCTTTGCGGCGACGCCGTCGCATAATGTGGCCTGCGCCCGGCTGGGGGAAGTGGCCACCGATCCGATGGCGGAGATCATCGAATACCTGAAGCGCGATATCGCCAATATCGTCCTGCGTAACAAGGACAACCACGCCCGCAACACCGCCATCCGACGCGACGCGCAGGGGCAGATCGGACTCACGCCGCTGTTCGATTTCGCGCCGATGTGGTTGCATCCCGATGGCATCGCCCGCCGCATGCGCTGGGAGCACGATGACGGCGGCTCGCCGCAGTGGGCCAGCGCGATCGCGCAGGCCTGCGACGCGGCCCGACTGGAGGAAGCACCGGTGCGGGCGGCGGTGCGCGAGATAGCGCAGCCGCTGGCAGGACTGCTGGAGCGCGCCCGCGATCTGCGCATTGACGCACAATTCCTCGACCCCTTGGCCGTCACGCTGGCCCAGGTCCGTACCCAGCTGGAGGCGCTTTGAATGGACAAGCGCTTCAAGCCTCTCACTGCCATCGAGCAATTGGAAGAACGGAGGATGCTGTTCGACGAACTGGCTGCCGATCCGACCCTGCCCATTCCCGCCGTGATCCGCAAGATCCGCACCACTCTGCGCCTGACCATTGCCGAATACGCCAAGCTGTGCGGCGTATCTGCCCGCACCTTGCAGGATATCGAGCGCGGTGAGTCCAGCCCCACGCTGGCCACTGCCGACAAGCTGCTCAAGCCGGTCGGCATGAGCGTGGGTGCGGTGGCGCGCAAGCGCACATGAAAAAGGCGGCCCTGATGCTGCATCAGGGCCGCCTTTCCACTACCTCAGGCTGGTTCAGTTGCGCGCTGCCGTCTGCGACTTGCCGCTCCCCGGCTCCAAGACCACCGTGCAGGTCAGCCCCGAGGCCAGCAGTACATGTTCCGGCACCTTGTCGAGCTGGATGCGTACCGGAATGCGCTGGGCCAGCCGCACCCAGTTGAAGGTCGGGTTCACATCGGCGGTCAGTTCGCGGCTTTGCGGATTGTCACGGTCATAGATGCCGCGGGCGATGCTGTCGACATGGCCTTCCAGGGTGGCGCCGTTGATCAGCTGGATCTTGGCGCGGTCGCCGATGGATAGTAGCGGCAGCTTGGTTTCCTCGAAATAGGCATAGACCCAGAAGGAGTGGCTGTCGATCAGTGCGATCTTGGCCGCGCCGGCAGCCGCATAGTCGCCGCGGCGTACGGCCAGGTTGGTCACATAGCCATCCACCGGGGAGAACACCTTGGTGCGCTCCAGGTTCAGCCTGGCCGTATCGCGCTGCGACAGGGCCGCCTGGTATTGGGCCTGGGCGCCTTGCAGCTGGGCCTGGGCGGCTTCCAACTGGGCTTGCGAGGCGGTAACCTGGCTGCCGGCATCTTCGCGGGCTTCCCGCGACACCACCAGCGCATCCACATCGGCCCGGCGGCGGGCCTGGGCGCGGCGCATAGCCAGGTCGGCGCGACGTGCCTCGACCTCGGCACGGCGCACATCCAGATCTGCCTTGCGCGCGGTGACGGCGGCCTCGGCCTGTTGCAGCGCCAGCGTGTAGCGGGCCGGGTCGATTTCCATCAGCAGGTCGCCCTTCTTGACCAGCTGGTTGTCACGCACCGGCAGCGCCACTACCTGGCCGGAGACATCCGGCGCGACGTTGACCACTTCGGCGCGCACCCGGCCGTCGCGGGTCCAGGGGGAATGCATGTAGTGCTGCCACAGGCTCCAGGCGAGCAGGATGGCCAAGAGGAAAATGGCCGAGGTGATGAGGACGCGGAAAATCGATTTGACCGACATGGTGAACTACTCCTGATTGTTTCTTTATCTTTTCTGAAGTGATGGGTTTGGCGCAGAAGGCGGTAAAGCCGATGTCCCTTAGCGGTACACGTACAGCCCCAGCAAGGCCGCCAGGCAGACGAACAGGCTCACGCGGAACAGCGCCGGGTGCCAGGTCAGTTCGTAGAAGCCCAGCCGCACCAGGACCCGGTCCGCGGCCATGGCCAGGATGGCGGCCAGCACGGCCAGCAGCAGTACCGTTGGGATGTAGGCGTCGAAGAAGGAAATCTCACGTGGCATGGCGTTCTCCGGAAGCGGGGTTGGCACCGGCGCGCATGGTATGCAGCGGCGATTGCTGATCGAGCAGGGCGGTGCGGATGAAGTGCAGGTAACTCAGGGTGCGTTGCAGGCGATGACGTTCGCTGCGTTCGCGGTAATGCGGGCCGATGGCGGTCTGGACTTCGACGATGGTGGCGTCATTGGCCTCCAGCGCCGCCTGCAGGGTGGCCGCCGAAGGCCGGGCGAACAGGGCCGGGATGGCTTCGCGCAGGCGGTTCAGTGCGGCGTAGGCGGACGGTGGCAGCAGGTCCGGGGTTTCGGTGCGGATGCCGTGCAGTTCGGTACGCAGTTCGATGATGGCGTGGCCCACTTCCAGGGTGGCAAACATCCAGCCCAGCGCCTTCTGGCGCAGGACCGGGCGACTGCTGGTGAGGATCGTGATCTGGTGCATCAGGTCACGGGTGCCGCTTTCGAACTTCAGCGCCAGGCGGCCCAGCTTGCCGAAACAGGCGTCCACCACCTGCTTGCGCAATTGCTTTTCCAGCACGCGCACGGTCCAGTCGGTGGTCGGCGGCAGCAGCAGCATGAAGGCCACGGCCGTCACCAGCAAGGACACCACCAGCGCCACCGATTCGTTCAGGTAGCCGGCCGCATTGAAGTGGGCGAAGTTGTCCGGTACCGCCAGGAAGGGAAAGAAGATGCAGATCCCCAGGCCGTAACCGGCCCATTTGGGTTTGGTGGTCAGCCAGACGGCCAGCATCAGCACCGGCATGAGCGCGCTGGCCAGCATCCAGTAGCCATCCAGGCGCGGCAGGATATGGAAGGTGTAGACATAGCCGGCCACGGCCGCGAAGAGCACGCCGATGGCGACCGTACGCGTGGCCTTGGCCGGGTCGGGTGCGGCCGAGGTGATGGCGCAGAAAGCCGCCGCGTTGAGCACGGCCACGTCGCCGCTGGGCCAGCCGCTGGCGATCCAGAAGCCTGCCAGGCACAGCATCACGATGGCGGCGCGGGCACCGGCGATCAATGCCGTGGTCATGCTGGTCTTGGGGGCGTAGGAATGCTCCCATTGCTCGCGCTCGTGGTGGCGCTGGTTCAGCGAGGCATAGGTCAGGGTGTAGGCATGCAGTTCTTCGACCACCCGGTACAGGAGTTCAGAGGCCGTATCGAAATCCAGCATGGCGCTGTCGCTGTCGCACTGTTCGGCCAGCGTGCCGCGGGTGGCGCGCACGCGGCGCGGCAGTTCGCGCTTGAAGGCGTCCAGCTTGAGGGCGGCGTCGGCGGCATCCACCGCACTCATCACCGGTTCGCCGCTGGCGCGGGTCAGCAAGGGCTGCACCTCGCGGAAATACGGCGAGATGGCGGCAATGACCACCTGCGCACTCGGTGCGGGATTGGCGTGCAGCCGGTTCATCAGCTGGTGCAGCGCGTGTACGCGGGTGGACAGCGCCATGAATTCGCTGTTCATGCGGCTCAGGCGACCGCTGCGCAGGCGCACTTCCGGGTCTTCGAAGATGGCCGAGCTGCGCAGGGCTTCCAGGCCGATGATGTCGCCCACGAAGCGGGCATTGGTGGCTTCCAGTTGCTTGCGGTCGTTGCTGCCGCCCAGGGTGGCGCTGATCAGATCAACGAAGGCGGTAAAGCGGCCACGGATGATGCGTACCAGGCCCGGTGCACTGGCCTGCGGGAATACCAGCGCGCTGACCAGGCCCACGCAGACGATGCCGACCATGATTTCGGAGACCCGTGTCATCACCGAATCGAACGTGATGGCCGGATGCAGCGCGGCCGGCAGGCCGATCAGTGCCACCGTATAGCCGGACAGCACGAAGCCATACGAGCGGAAGTTGCGATTGTGCGCCGAGCCCACCGTGCACAGCCCGATCCACAGGGCCGAGGCCAGCAGGAACAGTTCCGGCGTCTGCGCAAACAGGCCGACGAAGACCACGATGGCCGCCGAGCCGACCAGGGTACCGATGACCCGGTAGAAGCTCTTGGCCAGGATCATCCCGCTTTGCGGCTGCATGACGATGAAGACCGTGATCAGCGCCGAGCGCGGCGACTCCAGGTCCAGGCCGTAGCCGATGCCCAGCGCCAGTAGGCCAGCGAAGACCATCTTGAACACATACACCCAGGTCGGTGCATCACTGCGCCACCAGTCGCGGGCGGCCTCGTGCAGCTGCGCCTTCAGGGGCAGGGCGGGGGCAGGCGTGGGTGTGCTCATTTGGCGGCCACCTGCTCATCCGGGGCGCTGCCATTATCCATGCCCCCGCCCAGGGCAGTCTGCAGCGCGGCGTAGGCGCTCAGACGCTGTGCCTGCAATTGCTGCACGATCTGCTGCTGGCGCAGCCATTGGGTCTGGGCGTGCAGGATGTTGAGGTAATCGGTCAGGCCGCGCTGATAGGCACGGGTGGCGATATCCACGTTCTTTTGTGCGGCTTGCACCGATTGCTGTGCCTGCTCCTGCTGGCGGGCTACTGATTGTAGCGTCACCACCTGGTCGGAAATGCCCTTGAGGGCTAGTGAGAGCAGGGCGTTGTAGTGCTCCACCTCGATGTCATAGCCGGCGCTGGCCGCACCCAGTTGGCCACGCAGGCGGCCACCCTCGAAGATGGGCAGGGAGATGGCTGGACCGTAGGTGGTCTGGAGATTGGGCGCAGAAAGGAAGGAGAACAGCCCGCCACCGGCGGCCGCCGGGCCGATGCCGGCCAGCAGGTTGATGTTGGGGTAGAAGGCGGCCTTGGCCACGGCGATGCCCTTGCCAGCGGCTTCCACGCGCCAGCGGGCGGCGCTGATGTCCGGGCGGCGGCCCACCAGGTCGGCCGGCAGTGCGCTGGGCAGGCCGATGGCGGCCTGCAGCTGCAGGGTGGGGCGGGTGATGCCGTCGGCGGCGCCGGGGCCGGCGCCCAGCAGCGCGGCCAGCTGGTTGCGGATCAGGGCGATGCTCTCTTGCAGGGCTTCGATCTGGCGCCGGGTCTCCGGCAACGGGGCTTCGGCCTGGGTGATCTCAAGCTGGGTGCCGAGTCCACCCTTGAAGCGACGATGGGCTAGGTCGAGGATCTTCTGTTCTTCCTTCAGCATGGCTTCGGTGTTGTCCAGCAGGCCGTATTGCAGGGCCAACTGCACATAGGTGCGCACCACATTGCCTTCCAGGTCGAGCTGGGCAGCGCGGGCGTCGGCCGCCACGGCGTGCATCTCGTCCTCGGCACGCAGGGTGGCGTTCTTGTTGCGATCCCAGAGGTCGACGTTATAGGACAAGCCCAGGGTGGCGGTGTTGTTCCAGGTCAGCTTGTCGCGGAAGGCGGCACCGTAGTAGACGTTATCGGACCAGTCCTTGCGGCCGACCGCCACATCCAGCTGGGCGCTGGGCAGCTCGCCGGCATGGGTGGCCACGGCCAGCGAGCGCGCCTGGCGTACGCGGGCGGCGGCCACCGCCATGCTGGGGTTGCCGGCCACGGCGCGGCTGACCAGTTGGTCCAGCTGCGCATCGCCATAGACCTGCCACCAGGCGCGTTGCGGCCAGCCGGCCTCGCTGGCCGCCTGGCGGATAGCCTGGCCGGCGTCCAGCGTGGCGACCTCGCGGACCTGCGCTTGCGGCTGGATGCCGCCCTGGTCGGCGCAGCCGGCGATTGTCAGCGCCAATGCAACGACGGTCAGGGCAGGTAGCTTGAAAATGGCGATACGTGTCATGGGATTACCCGAAAATATGCAAATATCAGAAGTTATGTATTCTATTTTGTAATTATTTCCAAAAAAATCCGCTATTACGCAATTCTTTATCTCAATATTGGAAATAATGATTGCACCGTTTTGGGTAACAATGCTGACATCCGGTGTTGCGCCCGCCGTGCTCGGCACCTGTTTATTGATAGGAACAAGATGGATACCCTGCAAAACATGCGCGTCTTCACGCGCGTGGTCGAGGCCGGCAGCTTTACGCAGGCGGCCCAGCAGATGGCCCTGACCACCGCCCATGTCTCGCGCGCGGTGGCCGACCTGGAGCGCCATCTGCGCACCCGCCTGTTGAACCGTACCACGCGCCGCATCGCCCTGACCGAAGCGGGCGAGCGTTATCTGCTGCGCTGCCAGCAGATCATGGCCTACGTGGATGAGGCCGAGGCCGAGGCCAGTGCCGCCTATGTGCGACCCTCCGGCCGCCTGCGCATCCACGCCATGACCAGCTTCGGCCAGCGTTATGTGATTCCCTCCATCTCCGGTTACCAGAAGCGCTATCCGGACGTGGCGGTGGAGCTGACCCTGGCCCAGCGCATTCCCGACATGCTGGAAGAAGGCTATGACGTATCGCTGGTGCTGGCCCGCGAACTGCCGGATTCCGGCCTGATCTACCGCCAGCTGGGCAGTACCTTCAGCATGCTGTGCGCAGCGCCCGGGTACCTGGACAAGTATGGCGCGCCCCAGCAGCCGGCCGACCTGCTCAATCATGCCTGCCTGCAGTTGGTGAGCCCCATTTCGCCGTTGGACGAGTGGATCCTGGATGGGCCGGAAGGCGAGGCGGTGATCGCCGTCAAGAGCAATTTCCAGGTCAACGTGGCCGAAGCCATGCTTACCGCCGTCCGCGAGGGCATGGGGATCGGCGTGTTGCCCATCTATTCGGCAGTGGATGCGCTGCGCGCCGGTACCATTGAGCGGGTGCTGCCGCAGCACCGCTTGCAGAACATGGGGGTCTACGCGCTGTATCCTTCACGTCAATACCTGGACGCCAAGATCAGCACCTGGGTAGACTGGATGCACGAAACCGTGGACAAGACCCTGGAGGAAGACCACCTGGCGCTGGAGCGTCTGGGCAGCCTGCGGGAAGAAATGCGGGGCGTCACGACGCGCTGATGCGGGGTCTGGCCCGGGTAGTGACAAAAGGAGAATGCGGATGGGATGGCTGGCAGTGGGAATGGGCGCGGCGCTGGGCGCATGGCTGCGCTGGCGCATATCGGTGGTATGGAACGTGGCCGGCCACTTCGTACCGCTGGGCACGCTGGCGGCCAACTGGGCAGGGGCCTATGTGATCGGTTTCCTGGTGGCCTATTTCGAACAGCATCCGGGGCTCTCGCCCGAATGGCGGCTGTTCGCGGTGACCGGTTTTCTGGGCGGCCTGACCACCTTTTCCACCTTCTCTGCCGAGGCCATGATCCTCTTGCAGCGGGGCGACTATCTGTGGGCCATTGGCCATTCCGCGCTGCATCTGCTGGGCTCCATCGTGCTCTGTGTTGCCGGGTTTGCAAGCTATCGCGCCTTGGCAGGGTGACGTCCCCCGGCGAACTGATGCAGATCAAAACAGACGGCATGATCATTGCTTGAAAATCAAAGCGCAGGCCCAACTTTCATCTCATTGAAAAATTGGAGCGAACCATGCGTCTCGACAAACTCACCACAAAATTGCAGGAAGCGCTGGCCGATGCGCAATCCCAGGCAGTCGGCCACGACAATCAATACATCGAACCCGTTCACCTGATCCTGGCCTTGCTGGGCCAGGATGACGGCGGCGCACGCTCGCTGCTGCAGCGTGCCGGCGTGAACGTGAACGGCCTGAATACCGCCTTGCAGGCGGCCCTCAAGCGCCTGCCGCAAGTCTCCGGCAACGGCGGCGAAGTGCAGGTCGGGCGCGAACTGGTGGCCCTGCTGAACCTGGCCGACAAGGAAGCACAAAAGCACGGCGACCAGTTCGTCGCCAGCGAAATGGTGCTGCTGGGCCTGGCCGACGACAAGTCCGACGCCGGCCGTGCCGCCCGTGAAAACGGTCTCAGCCGCAAGTCGCTGGAAGCAGCCATCCAGGCCGTGCGCGGCGGCGCGTCGGTGTCCTCGCAGCAGGACGAAGGCCAGCGCGAAGCCCTCAAGAAATACACCCTGGACCTGACCGAGCGCGCCCGTGCCGGCAAGCTCGACCCGGTGATCGGCCGCGACGATGAAATCCGCCGCGCCATCCAGGTGCTGCAACGGCGCAGCAAGAACAACCCCGTACTCATCGGCGAACCGGGCGTGGGCAAGACCGCCATCGTCGAAGGTCTGGCCCAGCGCATCGTCAACGGTGAGGTGCCGGACAGCCTGAAGTCCAAACGCGTGTTGTCGCTGGATATGGCGGCCCTGCTGGCTGGTGCCAAGTATCGCGGCGAATTCGAGGAGCGCCTGAAGGCGGTCTTGAAGGAAATCGCCCAGGATGAAGGCCAGACCATCGTCTTCATCGATGAGCTGCACACCATGGTGGGTGCTGGCAAGGCCGAGGGCGCCATGGACGCCGGCAACATGTTGAAGCCGGCCCTGGCACGCGGCGAGCTGCATTGCGTGGGTGCCACCACGCTGGATGAATATCGCCAGTACATCGAGAAGGACGCCGCGCTGGAGCGCCGCTTCCAGAAGATCCTGGTCGACGAGCCCAGCGTGGAAGCCACCATCGCCATCCTGCGTGGTTTGCAGGAAAAATATGAAGTGCACCATGGCGTGGACATCACCGACCCGGCCATCGTGGCGGCCGCCGAGCTGTCGCATCGCTACATCACCGACCGCTTCCTGCCGGACAAGGCCATCGACCTGATCGACGAAGCCGCTTCC
>NZ_DASQOH010000080.1:0-35268 GCF_035644555.1 Herbaspirillum sp. | reverse complement strand
TCATTCGTGAGGTTTCACATGTACGCGGTCATAAAAACCGGCGGCAAACAATACAAAGTTGCTGCTGGCGAAAAACTCAAAGTAGAACAGATACCGGCTGACATTGGCTCCGAAATCACTTTGGATCAAGTGCTCGCAGTGGGCGCAGGCGAAACCGTGAAGTTCGGTGCGCCGCTGGTCGCAGGTGCTACGGTGCTGGCTACTGTGGTAGCACAAGGTCGCCATGACAAGGTCCGCATCTTCAAGATGCGTCGTCGCAAGCACTACCAAAAGCGTCAAGGCCATCGTCAGAACTACACCGAACTGCAAATCGTCTCGATCAACGCCTAAGCGTTGAACTGGTCGAACTGCTCATCCAAAGTCATCAAGGAGTTTTAAATGGCACACAAAAAAGGCGGCGGCACTACGCGCAACGGCCGTGACTCAGAATCGAAACGCCTGGGCGTCAAGGTTTATGGCGGCCAAGTGATCAACGCTGGCGGCATCATCGTCCGTCAACGCGGCACCCGCGTCCACGCTGGCGAAAACGTCGGCGTCGGCAAGGACCACACCCTGTTCGCCCTGAAGGACGGCAAGGTCAAGTTCGTTGTCAAGGGCCTGCAACAGCGTCAATACGCAACCGTCGTTACGGCGTAAGCGTTCCTGTCATCCGGGTCCGCCCGGAAATCAGGCATAAAAAAGGCTCTGCCGGTGGTGGAGCCTTTTTGGTTTTTTGAAGAGCCGTCAACAAAGCGCCGAACCCAGCCTCCTGTGGGGAGTGTCGGGGTGGCCCTCATCTCGGGGCAAGGATGCATCGACGTTTTGTTAGCGGCTCCCACGAGGCGTCAATATCATGAAATTCATCGACGAAGCACGCATTGAAGTCGTGGCGGGGGATGGCGGCAACGGTGTCGCCAGCTTCTGCCGCGAGAAATTCCGCCCCTTCGGCGGTCCCGACGGCGGCGACGGCGGCAAGGGCGGCACCATCTGGGCCGTGGCTGATCGCAACGTCAACACCCTGATCGACTATCGCTACGCCAAGCTGCACCGCGCTGGTCGTGGCGAAAATGGCCGTGGTTCCGACTGCTATGGCAAGGGCGCCGACGACGTCTATCTGCGCATGCCGGTAGGTACGCTGATCGTGGACATCAACACCGGCGAGCACATCGCCGACCTGACCTTCCACGGCCAGACCGTGATGCTGGCCAAGGGTGGCGAGGGCGGCTGGGGCAACATCCACTTCAAGACTTCCACCAACCGCGCTCCGCGTCAAAAGACCGAGGGCAAGGAAGGCGAACGCCGCGAACTGCGCCTGGAGCTGAAGGTGCTGGCCGACGTCGGTCTGCTGGGCATGCCCAATGCAGGCAAGTCGACCTTCATCACGGCCGTCTCCAACGCCCGTCCGAAGATCGCCGACTATCCTTTCACGACGCTGCATCCCAACCTGGGTGTGGTGCGCGTGAGCCACGAAAAGAGCTTCGTCATCGCCGACATCCCCGGCCTGATCGAGGGTGCGGCCGACGGCGCTGGCCTGGGGGTGCAGTTCCTGCGCCACCTGCAGCGCACCGGCCTGCTGCTGCACATCGTCGATCTGGCGCCCTTCAACGAGGAAGTCGATCCGGTCAAGGAAGCCAAGGCCATCGTCAAGGAACTGAAGAAGTACGACCAGTCCCTGTTCGACAAGCCGCGCTGGCTGGTCCTGAACAAGCTGGACGTGGTGCCCGAGGCCGAGCGCGCCAAGCGCGTGAAGGATTTCGTCAAGCGCTTCGGCTGGAAGGGCCCGGTGTTCGAGATCTCGGCCCTGAACCGTGACGGTTGCGAAGACCTGATCAACGAGATCTACAGCTACCTCGAAACCAAGCGCGCCGAGGAGCATCGTTCCGAAGAGACGCAGATGACCGAGGAAGCACGCGCCATCTCCAGCATCGATCCGGACGATCCGCGCTTCAAGGTCCTGGACTGATTCCGTCGCTGCGCGGCCTCTACCGAGGCTGCGCAGCGGGGGCGGTTCGGGCTATCATCTCTGCCTGTCGGAATTTCCGACTTCCCCCAGAAGAATCAGAATCCGGAACACTATGCAATCGGTCATTCAAAGCGCCAAGCGGCTCATCATCAAGGTCGGTTCCTCACTGGTTACCAATGATGGCAAGGGCCTGGACGCCAACGCCATCGCCCGCTGGGTCGAGCAGATTGCGCAATTGCGCGCACTCGGCAAGGAAGTGGTACTGGTCAGCTCCGGCGCGGTCGCCGAGGGCATGCAGCGCCTGGGCTTCGACAAGCGTCCCACCGGCATCCATCATCTACAGGCCTGCGCTGCAGTGGGCCAGATGGGCCTGGCGCAAATCTACGAAACCAGCTTCCGCAAGCATGCGCTACACACCGCCCAGGTGCTGCTGACCCATGCTGACCTGGCCGACCGCGAGCGCTACCTCAATGCCCGTTCCACCCTCTTCGCCCTGTTGCAGCTGGGCGTGGTGCCGGTCATCAACGAGAACGACACGGTGGTCACCGATGAAATCAAGTTCGGTGACAACGATACCCTGGGCGCCCTGGTCGCCAACCTGATCGAGGCCGATGCGCTGGTCATTCTCACCGACCAGCCTGGCCTGTTCACTGCCGATCCCCGCAAGGACCCCAAGGCCACGCTCATCGCCGAGGCCCGCGCCGGCGATCCGTCGCTGGAGCTGATCGCTGGCGGCACCGGCACCGGCATCGGCCGGGGCGGCATGCTGACGAAGATCCTGGCGGCCAAGCGCGCCGCGACCTCGGGTGCGCATACGGTGATCGCCTGGGGTCGTGAAGACCAGGTGCTGACCCGACTGGCAGCGGGAGAGACCATCGGTACCCAGCTCAATGCCGAGACCGCGCAACTGACGGCGCGCAAGCAGTGGATGGCCGATCACCTCAAGACCGCTGGCCGCGTGGTGCTGGATGCCGGTGCCGTCCAGAAGCTGAGCCTGGAAGGCAAGTCATTGCTGCCCATCGGCGTCGTGGAGGTGGCGGGGGAATTCGGCCGCGGTGACGTGATTACCTGCGTCGATGAGTCCGGACGCGCCATTGCCCGCGGCATGAGCAACTACAACAGCTCGGACGCACGTCGCATCATTCGTCATCCGTCTTCCGAAATCCAGGCTATCCTCGGTTTCGTCGAAGAGCCCGAGCTGGTGCATCGGGATAACCTGGTGCTGCTCTGAACCATGGGGCTCTCTGCAATGAGCGGATAAACGGTATATATCCTGTAAAAGATATAAAAAAACGCGGCCTGGCCGCGTTTTTCATTTCCGTTGCTGCCGTTGAGGTCAGCGACGTACCGGATCGAGACGGGTCTGGGTCTTCAGCCGATTGACGATGCTCTTCACGTTCTCGTTGTCGGCGATCATCTTGCCGTCGCAGAAATAATCCTTGAACAGCGCGCCATCGATACGGTTGGCACCGATATCGCGGATCGGCTGCCACTTGTCACGCCGCGAACGCGACCATTTGCCATCGGGATGGCCGAAGGCATAGGTCTTCTTTTCCCAGGTCTCGCAACGCATGCCTTCGTACATCACGTTCACGGCGCCGCCTTCGGTCTTGGTCACTACCGTGTAGCGCACCACCTTGTCGGTGCCGATGGAGACCGAATTGAGGTCCACATAGGCCTTCATGGTGGCATTCGGACTCAGATAGAACTCGGCCAGGTTCTGCTGTTGCGGCGTCGGCGGCAGCTGCACGGCGATTTCCTGCCAGGGCTTTTCCTCGTCGTCGAATTCTTCATCGAAGCTCTGCGCCAGGGCGCTGGTACAGGCCGCCAGCAGGGCGCAGGCCAGCACCGCGTGGCGCAGGCCGCGCAGGGAGATCGGGGAGCGTTGTGATGCGTTCGGCAGGGAAGAGGGCATGGGGCTCACTTGGATTCGGGCGTGGAGGCGCCGTTGAGGGGCTGGGCCTGTGTGGCCGGGCCGGCTTTCTTGTGGGGAGGCAGGGGGCGACCGGGCGGCTCGCCACGCCGCACGGCATGGCCGGCGCGATTCAGGAAGCGCGACAATTCCTGCAGCGCCTGCTGATAGACCTCGCGCTTGAACTCGATGACCACGTCCAGCGGCACCCAGTAGTCATGCCAGCGCCAGGCATCGAACTCGGGATGCGAGGTGCCGCGCAGGTTGACGTCGCAATCGCGCCCGACCATGCGCAGCAGGAACCAGATCTGCTTCTGGCCGCGATAATGGCCGCGCACTTCGCGCTTGATGAAATGGTCGGGGACTTCGTAGCGCAGCCAGTCACGGGTGCGCCCGATGATCTTGACGTGCTCGGCCCGCAGGCCGATTTCCTCTTCCAGTTCCCTAAACATCGCCTGTTCGGGGGTCTCGCCGTGCTTGATGCCGCCTTGCGGGAATTGCCAGGAGTGCTCGCGTACGCGCTTGCCCCACCACACCTCGTTATTGGCGTTGAGCAGGATGATGCCGACGTTCGGGCGGAAGCCTTCTCGATCCAGCATGGTGATCCTCAAACTTTCTGCGGCTGGAAGTGCCTTTCGGGCAGGCTCATGCGACTGCGGGCGCGCCGATGGAAATCGGTGCGCCAGGCGGGTCAGGAGCAATCACATCGATGCACGGATGTCATTGAAACTAGGAGCAAATCTGCAAAGAAAGGGCGCATCAGCCAGCTAATCCTTTAAAATTAGAACGATTATAACCCTCCTCTTTTTAAAAAGAACCGACCGTCATGCGCGCCTCACGTTTTTTTATTTCCACCCTGAAAGAAGCCCCTTCCGACGCTGAAATCGTCAGCCACAAGCTGATGATGCGGGCCGGGATGATCAAGCGTCTGGGGGCCGGCATCTATACCTACATGCCGATGGGGTTGCGCGTGATCCGCAAGGTCGAAGCCATCGTGCGCGAGGAAATGAATCGTGCCGGCGCCGTCGAGCTGTTGATGCCGGTGGTGCAGCCGGCCGAGCTGTGGCAGGAGACCGGGCGCTGGAACAAGATGGGCGCCGAGCTCATGCGCGTGAAGGATCGCCATGGTCGCGATTTCGCCATCCAGCCGACCTCCGAAGAAGTGGTTACCGACGTGGCGCGCTCCGAACTGCGCAGCTACAAGCAGCTGCCGGTGAACTTCTATCACATCCAGACCAAGTTCCGCGACGAGCGTCGCCCGCGCTTCGGCCTGATGCGTGGTCGCGAATTCACAATGAAGGATGCCTATTCCTTCGACCGCGATCTCGATGGCCTGAAGAAATCCTACCAGGCCATGTACGACGCCTACGTGCGCATCTTCACCCGCTTCGGCCTACAGTTCCGCGCCGTGGCGGCCGACAACGGCGCCATCGGCGGTTCCGGTTCGCATGAGTTCCACGTGATCGCCGCCACCGGCGAAGATGCGCTGGTCTATTGCCCGACGTCCGACTACGCTGCCAACATGGAGGCAGCCGAAGCCCTGCCGGTGGACAGCGTCCGTGGTGCCGCCACCCAGGCGCTGGAAAAGACCGCCACGCCCGGCAAATCCAAGTGCGAGGCCGTGGCCGAGCTGCTGGGTCTGCCGCTGGTGCGCACCGTCAAGTCCATCGTGCTGGCGGTGGATAACGAAGACCCGGCCAAGAAGGAGATCTGGCTGCTGCTGCTGCGTGGCGACCATGAACTCAATGAAGTGAAGGCCAGCAAGATCCCCGGCCTGGCCACCTACCGCTTCGCCAACGAAGCCGAGATCGTCGAATGGTTCGGTACGCCTCCGGGCTACCTGGGGCCGATCGGCACGAAGAAGCCGGTCAAGGTCGTGGCCGACCGCACCGTCGCCAACATGGCCGATTTCGTCTGCGGCGCCAACGAAGCCGACTTCCACTACACCGGTGCCAACTGGGGCCGTGACCTGCCCGAACCGCTGGTGGCCGATCTGCGCAACGTGGTCGAGGGTGATGCCTCGCCGGATGGCAAGGGCGTGCTGGCGATCCAGCGTGGTATCGAGGTAGGCCACGTGTTCCAGCTGGGGACCACCTATTCCGAGGCCATGAAGGCCACCTATCTGGATGAGGCCGGCAAGCCGCAGCCGCTGGTGATGGGCTGCTACGGTATCGGCGTGACCCGCATCCTGGGTGCGGCCATCGAGCAGAACTTCGATGACAAGGGCATCATCTGGCCGACCTCGATTGCCCCCTTCGAAGTGGTGCTCTGCCCGATGGGCTATGACCGCAGCGAAGCCGTCAAGACCGAAATCGACAAGCTGTATGCGCAATTGACCGAGGCAGGCGTGGACGTGGTGCTGGATGACCGTGGCGAACGCCCGGGCGCCATGTTCGCCGATTGGGAGCTGATCGGCGTACCGCATCGTATTGTGGTCGGCGACCGTGGCCTGAAGGACGGTAATATCGAATACCAGGGGCGTCGCGATACCGAGGCCACCCAGGTGCCGCTGGCCGATGCGTTGGCCTTCATTCAGGGCAAGCTCGCGGCCTGAACCAGCGCCGCGCGGCGCTGAGGCCGTAACGAAAAAAGGCGGACGCCATTCAAGCGTCCGCCTTTGTCTTTTCTGGCCGCTCAGGCGACCTGTCGAGGCGCCCCGGCTTACTTGGCGGGGACGATGGTCACCGTCTCGCGCAGGATGCCGCCTTCGGCGACGCTGCCATCAACCCGGCCCTGGCCGTTGACGCGTTTCTCGCAATCGATGCGATCCGACTGCGGCAGGCCTTCGCAGCGGCGCAGTGCATTTTCCTTGAGCTGGGTCGCGCCCGGATCGGTCAGTGTGCCGCGGGCGGCAGCTTGCTGCGCGGCGCCGGCTTCACGCAGGCAGGTGGCGCGATCCTCGGTGGAACTGCCGCTCTTGCAGGCGGCGATCTGCTGCTGGTACTCCGAATTGCCGGCCTTGCCGGCGGCGAATACGTGCGAGGCACCGCCCAGGGCGGCCAGACCGATCACAAGGGCGCTGGCCGAGCGCAGGACCTGGTGACGCAGGCTCGGGGTGGGATTTGGCATGGTCATTCCTTTCTCTTGGTAATGAGCGTCCAAGCTCATCAGTGGATGGCATATTGATAGACCCGGCTTTGTTTGTTCAGTTCTGCGGGAAGGAAAGTGAGCGTAACCATACGTTTCCGGCTCCGATACTCCATGCAGAACTGGCATCCTAGGCCAGAGCGGCGCCTACGCGCCATCAGAAAAGGCCGCCAAAGGGCGTCGGACAACAGGAAACGCACACGGGTGGCCCTCCGCGGGCAGTGGCGACGCCTTGCGCCTGCCGCGTGCTGAAACATCCGGAAACAAAAACGCCCGCATCTGGCTGCGGGCGTTTTTGTTTGCAAGTCGCTTGCAAACCGCGGGCGTCGATCAGCTCAGGTGAGCCGAGATCAGCTTGGTCATTTCGAACATCGTGACTTGCTTCTTGCCACCGAAGATCGCCTTGAGCTTGTCGTCAGCATCGATGTTGCGCTTGTTCTCGGCGTTCTGCAGCTTGTTCTTCTTGATGTATTCCCACACCTTCTTGGTGACTTCGGTGCGTGGCAGCGGCTTGGCGCCGACCACTTCGCCCAGAGCTGCCGACGGGGTCAGCGGCTTCATGAAGGCGGCGTTGGGCGTACGTTTTGCAGCGGGCTTCTTGGCAGCGGGCTTGGCGGCGGGCTTTGCTGCTGCTTTCTTGGGGGCTGCCTTGGGTGCGGCTTTCGGAGCTGCCTTGGCTGCCGGCTTGGCAGCGGGTTTGGCGGCTGCCTTCGGCGCTGCCTTGGGTGCTGCTGCTTTTGCTGCTGGCTTGGCAGCCGCCTTGGCGGCGGGTTTTGCTGCTGGCTTCTTTACTGCGGCTGCTGCTTTTTTTGCTGTGGCCATCTGAAAGACTCCTCACAAGAATGAGATGAATGCGTCAATTTACGCACCGCTAATAGTGGTGCTCTTTGCACGGCCATGCAAGTATTTTTTAGTGGATTTCAGGGGTGAACAACCAGGAAACAACGAGCCGGGCCGATCCGGCGTCAAGCCGCGCCGGTAAAGGGATCGCGGCGGATCGAAGGCGCCCGCGTAAGGGCTTGTTGCCGACCCCGCGACGCGGCCCGCGGAAGATGAAAAAAGGACATGTTCGCGCCCCTTCCGGGAGGCAAGTGAAGAGGGTGTGCAAGGGGAGGGGGCAGCGGGGGAGAAACGTCGGAAGACGTCGGGAAAACCAGGGGGAAAGGCAATCCGCAAAGCCGGATCTGTGCGTCGTCGATCCGCTCGCACTGGCCGCGGCGGAACCACTGGTGCCAGCCGAAAAGCCAGCACCAGCAAGGGTTTTAGCGCGGAGTCAGCGCATGCCGCCGGGCAGCATGCCCTTCATGCCGCGCATCATCTTCATCATGCCGCCGCCCTTGAGCTTCTTCATCATCGATTGCATCTGCTCGAACTGCGACAGCATGCGGTTGACTTCCTGCACCTGCACGCCCGCGCCGGCGGCGATACGGCGCTTGCGGGTAGCCTTGATCAGTTCGGGCTTGGCGCGCTCCTGCGGGGTCATGGAATTGATGATGCCCTCCATGCGACGCACCTGCTTCTCGGCCTGGTCCATGTTGGCGTTGCCGGCGGCGGCCTGCATCTGCGCCGGCAGCTTGTCCAGCAGGCTGGTGAGGCCGCCCATCTTCTTCATCTGCGACAACTGGGCCTTGAAGTCATTGAGGTCGAACTTGCCGCCACCCTTGATCTTGTTGGCCAGGCCTTCGGCGGCTGCCATGTCCACGCCCTTGCGGGCTTCCTCGACCAGGGCCAGGATGTCGCCCATGCCCAGGATGCGGTTGGCCATGCGCGAAGGATCGAAGGCTTCCAGGCCGTCCAGCTTTTCGGCCACGCCGGCGAACTTGATGGGCTTGCCGGTGATGTGACGCACCGACAGCGCCGCACCACCGCGGGAATCACCATCCAGCTTGGTGAGCACCACGCCGGTCAGCGGCAGGGCGTCGCTGAAGGCCTTGGCGGTGTTGATGGCGTCCTGGCCCAGCATGGCGTCGACCACGAACAGGGTTTCGATGGGTTTGATGGCGGCGTGTACGGCGCGGATTTCGTCCATCATGGCCTGGTCGATACCCAGGCGGCCGGCGGTGTCGACGATGAGCACTTCGTGGTGGTGCTTCTTGGCGTAGTCCAGCGCCGCCAGGGCGATATCGACCGGCTTGTCGGTCGGCTGGCTGGGGAAGAAGTCGGCGCCGGCCTGGCCGGTCACCGTCTGCAGCTGGCCGATGGCGGCCGGACGATAGACGTCGGCCGATACCGTCAGCACCTTCTTCTTGGTGGTTTCGCGCAGGTATTTGGCCAGCTTGCCGACGGTGGTGGTTTTACCGGCACCCTGCAGGCCTGCCATCAGGATGATCGCCGGCGGCTGGGTGGCGAAGTTCAGTTGCGAGGCTTCCGGGCCCAGATCGGCGCCCATCAGGCTGGCCAGTTCGCGCTGTACCACGCCCACCAGGGCCTGGCCGGGAGTCAGCGAACCGATGACTTCCTCGCCCAGGGCTTTCTCCTTGACCTTGGCGATGAATTCACGCACCGCCGGCAGGGCCACGTCGGCCTCCAGCAGGGCCAGGCGCACTTCGCGCAGCATCTCGGCGGTATTCGATTCGGTCAGGCGCGCCTCGCCGCGCATGGTTTTGACGACTTTGGCGAGGCGTTGGGTCAGATTGTCTAGCATGGTGATGTCTGCAAATGAATGGATGGCCGGCCAGGACCAGGCGGTGCGGCCGGCAGCGGGCAATCCCGCATTCTAACCGATCAGCCCGGGCGCGCCCGGGTTGGCGCGTGGGGCTGAGATGGGGGCGCTACGTAAAATTAACAGCTTGTACAGCCCGCGCTCTTTGTGTATACATGGGCGCTGAATTTCCAGGTGCAAAACAATAATCAAGGCCAGCCACCGCAGTGAGGGGGCGGCCAACGCCATCGAGACAGCCGGCCCGCATCGCCGCCGCCGGCCTGACGCATCAATAACGATACACACAAGAGGAGAGTGGAAATGCACAAGAAACTGATCGCCCTGGCCCTGCTGGCAAGCGCCGGCTTTGCGACCGCCAGCCATGCCGCGGACGACGTGATCCGGCTGGGCAACCTGAAGTTCGCCCATTATGGTGCGGTGTCCTACATCAAGGAGATCGCGCCCAAGTGCGGCATCAAGGTCGATGAAAAGGTCTTCGCCAAGGGCCCCGACGTGATGCAGGGCATCCTGGCCGGTGAGCTGGACGTGGGTACCACCGCTTCGGAAGCCGCCATCTCGGGCCGCGCCAACGGCGCACCGATCTACGTGGTGGCCGGCTTCGCCAAGGGCGGTGCACGCCTGGTGGCGGGCAAGGACTCGGGCATCAAGTCGGTCAAGGACTTGAAGGGCAAGAAGGTCGGTGTGACCCGCGGTGGCATCCATGAAGTGCTGCTGGACGCCGAGCTGGGCCAGAACGGCCTCACGCCCAAGGATGTGACCATCGTCTACCTGGCCTTCGCCGACTTGAACCAGGCGCTGCTGGGCAAGAACATCGACGCCATGATGCAGAGCGAGCCGCAGTCCTCGCAGGCCATCAACAAGGGTTTCGGGGTGGAAGTGATGAAGCCCTACGACACCCCGATCGGCGAGCCTTACCGCACCATGGTGATGACCGAGAAGTTCTACAACGAAAAGCGTCCGCTGGCCGAGAAGTTCATGCGCTGCTTCCTGGAGGCGACCAAGACCTTCATCGACAAGCCGGAAGTGGCCGAGAAGTATGTGCGTGAAGTGATCTTCAAGAACCAGATCACCAAGGAAGACTTCTACGACGCCATCGGCAACTCGCCCTACGCCTACGACATCACCGCCGAGCACATCCAGGTCACCACCGACACCATGGCCAAGTACGGTACCGGCAAGATGGCCAAGCCGCCGGTGGCCAAGGATTGGGTGAAGACCGATCTGCTGGAGCAGGCCAAGAAGAGCATGAACCTCAAGTAAGGGGAACGGTGCATGGCAAAGAACAAGAATGGCAGCTTCCTCCAGGGGCTGCTGGTGCCGCTGGTGGTGATCGCCCTCTGGGAGGGGGCCTCCCGCGCCGGCTGGATCAATCCGCAGATCCTGCCCTCGCCCTGGGCGGTGCTCAAGAAGTGGGGCGAATACGCCTCGCCCCTGAAGCCCTATGACCCCGAGGCCGGCAGCTGGCTGGCCTGGGTGTTCTCGGGGGAACTGGTGATGGACGCCATCGGCAGCCTCTACCGTGTGGTGGCGGGCTTCCTGATCGGCGCCGGCCTGGCCTTGCCGCTGGGCCTGCTGATGGGGTCGAGCCAGCGCATCTATGGCCTCATGAACCTGACGGTCCAGGTGATCCGCCCGATTCCGCCGATTGCCTATATCCCGCTGGCTATCCTGTGGTTCGGGCTGGGCAATCCGCCGGCCTTGTTCCTGATCTCGCTGGGGGCCTTCTTCCCGGTGCTGATGAACACCATCGCCGGGGTGCGCCAGGTCGACAGCATCTACCTGCGTGCCGCCCGCAACCTGGGCGCCAGCCAGTCCACGCTGTTCCTGCGGGTGATGTTGCCGGCAGCGGTGCCCTACATCCTCTCGGGGGTGCGCATCGGTATCGGCACGGCCTTCATCGTGGTGATCGTGGCCGAGATGATCGCCGTCAGCAATGGCCTGGGTTTCCGCATCATGGAAGCGCGTGAGTATTTCTGGTCGGACAAGATCATCGCCGGCATGATCACCATCGGCCTGCTGGGCCTGGCCATCGACCTGGGCATGAGCCGCCTCAACAATTACATGCTGCGCTGGCATCGCGGGCTGGAGAACTGACATGAACCAAGCCAATTCTTCGCCCCGCATCCGCGTGCAGGGCGTGCACAAGGTCTTCAAGACCGATGACCGCGAAGTCGTCGCCTTGAAGGATATCAACCTGGACATTCCCGACGGTCAGTTCGTCTGCCTGCTGGGGCCGTCCGGCTGCGGCAAGTCCACCTTGTTGAATGCCATCGCCGGCTTCGCGCTGCCGTCCACCGGTGAAATCCTCACCGATGGCAAGGTGGTCAGCGAGCCGGGGCCGGATCGTGGCATGGTGTTCCAGGAATATGCGCTCTTCCCCTGGATGACGGTGGAGCAGAACGTCGCCTTCGGCCTGGAAATCAAGGGGACCCCCAAGGCCGAGATCGTCCAGCGCGTGACCCAGCTGCTGGACAAGCTGGGCCTGATCGACTTCCGCACCCGTTTCCCCAAGGACCTGTCGGGCGGCATGCGCCAGCGGGTGGCGATTGCCCGGGTGCTGGCGCTGGATTCGCCCATCATGCTCATGGATGAGCCCTTCGGTGCCCTGGATGCGCTGACCCGTCGCAACCTGCAGGACGAATTGCTGCGCATCTGGGACGAGTTCAGGAAGACCATCGTCTTCGTGACCCACAGCATCGAGGAAGCGATCTACCTGGCCGACCGCATCGTGGTCATGACCTACCGTCCCGGCACGGTCAAGCGTGACATGCTGGTGAACCTGCCACGGCTGCGCGATCCGGCCGACCCCGAGTTCAATGCCCTGAAGCGGGAACTGGGCCAGTTGGTGATGGAAGAGCAGCAGCGCCATCACAACGCCGAGATGAAGGCGGCGGCGGTGGACTGAGGCTTACACCCCGCGCCGCTTGGCGGAGCAGGGTGCGGGTGGTCCGGACACGGCAGGATGCTCCTGCCGTGTCGCATTTGGCGGCGGATGCCTGCGGTTTGCCTGACCGGGCGCAATCGGGCCGGTGGCCGAGATAGTGTAAACTTGGGCGATGCAAACTTATTTTTTCATCCTGGCTGCGCTGCTCTATCTGGCATGCGCCTTCATGCCCTCGCAACGGCGCACGCCGATTTCGCTGGGCATCGTGGTGGGCTGGGTGCTGCACGGCGGAGCCCTGCTGTCGGACATGTTTGCCCCCGATGCCGTGCGGGTGGGCTTTGCGGTGATGCTCTCCTCCACGCTGTGGATTTCGGTGGCCGCCTACTGGCTGGAAAATCGCAATTTCTCGCTCGACAGCATGCGCGTCCTGGTACTTCCGGTGGCGGCGCTGTCGGTGATCCTGCCCAGCGTCTTCCCCGGCAACCTGGTGGCGCTGGCCGGCAAGTCGGACTGGTTCCTGGCGCATATCGCCATCTCCATCCTGGCCTACAGTACCCTCACCATTGCCGCCTTCCATGCGGTGCTGATGGTGTTGCAGGAGTCGCGCCTGCATACCCGGCCCGGTCCGGCCGCCCAGGCCAGCTGGTTCGGCCTGGCGCTGGATCGCCTGCCGGCGCTGCTGACCATGGAAAAACTGTTGTTCCGCCTGATCGCCTTCGGCTTCGCGTTGCTGACGCTGACCGTAGTGTCGGGCGTTGTCTTTTCCGAGCAGTTGTTCGGGACGCCATTCAGGTGGGACCACAAGACGGTCTTCACGATGCTGTCCTGGCTGCTGTTCGGCCTGCTCCTGGCCGGCCGTCGCTGGCAGGGATGGCGGGGGCGCACCGCGCTCAGCTTCACGCTGGCCGGGTTCGCCATTCTTCTATTAGCTTATGTGGGCAGCCGGTTCGTGCTTGAAGTCGTGCTGCATCGGGTACTGACATGAAATATCTGATCTGGCTGGTCGTGCTGCTGGCCGTGGTGGTGTGGTTCCAGCGCGCCAAGAAATCCATGCTGGCCGGCAATGATCCCGCCGCCGAGGGCGATGCGCGTGCCGAATCCGGCATGCCGCCGCCCAAGCCGTCGCGCTTCCGGCGCCGCAGCGACAGCAATGTCGAGACCATGGTGCAGTGCGCCCATTGCGGTATCCACTTTCCGGCCTCCGAGGCGGTGGTGCATGCTTCCGGGGCGCATTACTGCTCGGAAGAGCATCGCCGGCTGGCGTCTTTCTGAGTCATGAGCGTACCCACCCTCGCCACCGGCTCCTGGGACATCGACGACGAAGGCTGGTGCAGGCAAGCCCGCCGCGAACCTTCCCCCAACTGTGATGAGCGGCCGTCAGGGGTGGTGACGGACCTGCTGGTGATCCACAACATCAGCCTGCCGCCCGGCCAGTTCGGCGG
Source organism: Herbaspirillum sp. (assembly GCF_035644555.1). GTDB lineage: Bacteria > Pseudomonadota > Gammaproteobacteria > Burkholderiales > Burkholderiaceae_D > Herbaspirillum. The sequence goes on along the minus strand of NZ_DASQOH010000080.1, from coordinate 21,339 downwards.
TCCTTATATCGCGGACCTGTTCTGCAACCGGCTCGACTTTGAGGCCGATCCCTATTTCGACCAGTTGCGGCCGCTGCGGGTCTCGGCGCATTTCCTGATCCGCCGCGACGGCGAGGTCGTGCAGTTCGTGCCGGCGCATCGGCGCGCCTGGCATGCCGGGGTGTCGGTGTTCGACGGCCGCGAGCGCTGCAACGATTTTTCCATCGGCATCGAACTGGAAGGCAGCGACTTCGAACCCTTTACCGAGGCCCAGTACCCGGTCCTGGCCGGCCTGTCCCAGGCCCTGGTACGTCGCTATGGCCTCACCGCCGTGGCCGGTCATGAGCATATCGCGCCGGTGCGCAAGACCGATCCCGGGCCGTGTTTCGACTGGCAGCGCTATCACGGGGAAATGATGAAAATTGTTAACGGCGCGCAATTGCGCTTCCCTCTTGGGCTACAAAAAAGTCAAGCTTGATCGACAGAAAAATTCTAGAAATAGCGGTTGCATCCTCCAGTTCACGCCACTAGAATTAGTCCCAATCGATGTTTTGATACTAGATGTAGTGTTCTGGTGAACTTATTTTTGTACGCGGGTCTTCATCCACGGAAAGCCCGTTCCGGCAGTGCTTCAGAAGGTGCGAGACCCGCGAGGCAGTAACCAAGTACGACAACGCCCACGGTTCATCCTTCTTTTATTCCGTCGTTCCACTCGTCAGTTTCAAGCAGTTTTTGCGTCAGCATGAATGTCCACGCAAGGGATAGTCATTGTGGGACGCTTCTGTCGTTCGCCAATCCCCCCGCAGGTCGGGATTGATTAGTTATTAGCAACGCAGGCGATCACCCCGCTCGTCTGCTCCATGTATCCAGGAGGCTAAGTGCGCTCAACCCAAGAAATTTCCGTCAAATCGCCTGCCCCGTTTGGCGTCTCCGCCGAGCTGGAAGGCTCTGCCGACGGCCAGACCATCGTGTCCCAGACTGCTGGCCTGGGCGAATACCGCATCATCCGCCGCAACGGCGCCGTGGTCGGTTTCGAACCCTCCAAGATTTCCATCGCCGTGACCAAGGCCTTCCTGGCCGTCAACGGTGGGCAGGGTGCGGCATCGGCGCGTGTGCGTGAGATGGTCGAGCAACTGACCGCCAACGTGGTGTCGGCGCTGGTGCGTCGCCAGCCTACCGGCGGTACTTTCCATATCGAAGACATCCAGGATCAGGTCGAACTGGCCCTGATGCGCTCGGGCGAGCATGACGTGGCCCGTGCCTACGTGCTGTACCGCGCCAAGCGCATGGAAGAGCGCGCTCAGCAGGGTGCCGCCGCCAAGACCGAAGTGGTCGCCCCGCAGCTGCACGTGACCGAAGACGGCCAGAGCCGTCCGCTGGACATCGCCGAAGTGCGCACCCTGATCGATGCCGCCTGCGTCGGCCTGGAAGGTCACGTCGATGGCGAAGCCATCCTGGCCGAGACCGTCAAGAACCTGTACGACGGCGTACCCGTCGAAGAGCTGTACAAGTCCGCCATCCTGGCTGCCCGCGCGCTGATGGAAAAGGATCCGGCCTACAGCCAGGTGACCTCGCGCCTGCTGATGCACACCATCCGCAAGGAAGTCTTCGGCAAGGAAGTGGCCCAGGCCGACGCCCCGGCCGAATACCTGGAATACTTCCCGCAATACATCAAGAAGGGCATCGAGGCCGAGCTGCTGGACACCAAGCTGGCACAGTTCGACCTGGCCAAGCTGGCCGCTGCCCTCAAGCCCGAGCGCGACCTGCAGTTCGGCTACATCGGCCTGCAGACCCTGTACGACCGCTACTTCCTGCACATCGGCGGCACCCGCATCGAAATGCCGCAGGCCTTCTACATGCGTGTGGCCATGGGCCTGGCGCTCAACGAGATCGACCGCGAAGCCCGCGCCATCGAGTTCTATGACCTGCTGTCGTCGTTCGACTTCATGAGCTCGACCCCGACCCTGTTCAACTCGGGTACCCAGCGTTCGCAGCTGTCGTCCTGCTATCTGACGACCGTGGCCGACGACCTGGACGGTATCTACGAAGCCATCAAGGAAAACGCCCTGCTGGCCAAGTTCGCCGGCGGCCTGGGCAATGACTGGACCCCGGTGCGCGCCCTGGGCGCCCACATCAAGGGCACCAACGGCAAGTCGCAAGGCGTGGTCCCCTTCCTGAAGGTGGTCAACGACACCGCCGTGGCGGTCAACCAGGGCGGCAAGCGCAAGGGCGCGGTCTGCGCCTACCTGGAAACCTGGCACATGGACATCGAGGAATTCCTCGAACTGCGCAAGAACACCGGCGACGACCGCCGCCGCACCCACGACATGAACACCGCGAACTGGATTCCCGACCTGTTCATGAAGCGCGTGATGGAAAAGGGCGAGTGGACCCTGTTCTCGCCTTCCGACACTCCGGACCTGCACGACAAGTTCGGCCGTGCCTTCGAAGAAGCCTATACCGGCTATGAAGCCAAGGCCGCCCGCGGCGAGCTCAAGCTCTTCAAGAAGGTCCAGGCCAATGACCTGTGGCGCAAGATGCTGTCGATGCTCTTCGAGACCGGCCACCCCTGGATCACCTTCAAGGATCCCTGCAACATCCGTTCGCCCCAGCAACACGTGGGCGTGGTCCACAGCTCCAACCTGTGCACCGAGATCACCCTGAACACCAACGACAGCGAAATCGCGGTCTGCAACCTGGGTTCGGTGAACCTGCCTGCGCACCTGGTCAATGGCGAGCTGGACCATGCCAAGCTGCAGAAGACCATCCGCACCGCCATGCGCATGCTGGACAACGTCATCGACATCAACTACTACGCCGTCAAGAAGGCCCGTGACTCCAACCTGCGTCACCGCCCGGTGGGCATGGGCATCATGGGCTTCCAGGACTGCCTGCACATCAAGCGCGTACCGTACGCCTCGATGGACGCTGTCGAGTTCGCCGACCGCTCCATGGAAGCCGTCTGCTACTACGCCTACATGGCCTCCACCGAACTGGCTGAAGAGCGCGGCCGTTACGCCTCCTACCGCGGTTCGCTGTGGGATCGTGGCATCCTGCCCCAGGACTCCCTGAAGCTGCTGGCGCAAGAGCGCGGCGGCTACCTGGAAACCGACACCACCGAGACCCTGGACTGGGCCGCCCTGCGTGCGCGCATCGCCGAACACGGCATGCGCAACTCCAACTGCGTGGCCATTGCGCCGACGGCGACCATCTCCAACATCATCGGCGTGTCGGCCTGCATCGAGCCGACCTACCAGAACCTGTACGTGAAGTCGAACCTGTCGGGCGAATTCACCGAAATCAACGAGTACCTGGTACGTGACCTGAAGGCCCGTGGCCTGTGGGACGAAGTGATGGTCGCCGACCTCAAGTACTTCGACGGCAGCCTGGCCAAGATCGACCGCATCCCGCAAGACCTGCGCGACATCTACGCCACCGCCTTCGAAGTGGACCCGTCCTGGCTGGTGGAAGCCGCCTCGCGTCGCCAGAAGTGGATCGACCAGGCCCAGTCGCTGAACATCTACATGGCCGGCGCCTCCGGCAAGCGTCTGGACGAGACCTACAAGCTGGCCTGGCTGCGCGGTCTGAAGACCACCTATTACCTGCGCACCATCGGTGCCACCCACACCGAGAAGTCCACTTCCCGCGCGGGTGCATTGAACGCCGTGGCAGTCGACGGCGGCGCCGGCAGCATGGCATCGGCCTCGGGTACCGCCGTTCCGGCCGCGCCCATCGCTTCAGCCGCAGCCGCCTCGGCAGCCTACGTGATGCCCACGCCGGGTGCTGCCATCGAAGCCGACGGTCCGGTCTGCACCATGCGTCCGGGCGACGCGGGCTTCGAAGAGTGCGAGGCCTGCCAGTAAGCAACCCGGGCAGGGCCGCGATGGCCTGCTGATGAGGATGATCAAGGTCATCCGAGATGACGGCAGCTACCCTGTCGATGGTCCTGCCCACCCTAGCCGGCGCATCGCGGTGAACTTCACCGGATGCGCCGTTGTCACCTGATAGACACCCGCCGCGCCGCGGTCCACCCGACCCCGCCGGCAGCTACCGATAAAGTAAAGAGGAACCACAGATGCTTTCTTGGGATGATGAAGTCAAGCCGGCCCAGGCGCCGCGCCCTGCCAACCCGCAGCCGCAACTGCAGCCGGCCTTCGGCAACGCGCAGCAGTCCAATGCCGCACTGAACCCGGCACTGATGGCCGGCAACGGCGAGGCGGTCGATACCACCCGCCGCGTCAACGCCGCCGACAAGCGCATCATCAACGGCCACACCGACGTCAACCAGCTGGTGCCCTTCAAGTACAAGTGGGCCTGGGACAAGTACCTGGCCGGCTGCGCCAATCACTGGATGCCGCAGGAAATCAACATGCAGCGCGACATCGAGCTGTGGAAGAATCCGAACGGCCTGACCGAAGACGAGCGTCGTCTGGTCAAGCGCAACCTGGGCTTCTTCGTCACCGCCGACTCGCTGGCCGCCAACAACATTGTGCTGGGCACCTATCGCCACATCACCGCGCCCGAGTGCCGCCAGTACCTGCTGCGCCAGGCCTTCGAAGAGGCCATCCATACCCACGCCTACCAGTACATCGTGGAGTCGCTGGGCCTGGACGAAGCCGAGATCTTCAACGCCTATCACGAGGTCGCCTCGATCCGCGACAAGGACGAGTTCCTCATCCCCTTCATCGATACGCTGACCGATCCTGAATTCAAGACCGGCACGATGGAGAATGACCAGAAGCTGCTGCGCTCGCTGATCGTCTTCGCCTGCATCATGGAAGGCCTGTTCTTCTACGTCGGCTTCACGCAGATCCTCGCACTGGGTCGCCAGAACAAGATGATGGGCGCGGCCGAGCAGTACCAGTACATCCTCCGTGACGAATCGATGCACTGCAACTTCGGCATCGACCTGATCAACACGGTGAAGATGGAGAACCCGCACCTGTGGACTCCTGAATTCCGCGACGAGATCAAATCGTTGTTTTTACGCGCGGTGGAGTTGGAATATCGTTACGCAGAGGATACAATGCCGCGAGGCGTGCTCGGGTTGAACGCGCCGATGTTCAAGGGCTACCTGCGATTCATCGCAAACCGCCGCGCACAGCAAATCGGATTGGACCCGCTGTTCGCACAAGAAGAAAATCCGTTCCCCTGGATGAGCGAGATGATCGACCTGAAGAAGGAGCGCAACTTCTTCGAGACCCGAGTCATCGAATACCAAACCGGGGGCGCGCTGAGTTGGGAATGATGTGCAGTCTCGAAGTACTCTTCCGCGAGACAGGATGCACAACGGTGGTCGGGTAGCTTGCAAGATGCCCGGCCACTGAAACTGAAAGGCATACGCCAAATTAATGAACAGTCAGAGACCGAACCATTCTTCTCTGTTATCGCCGCTTAACCCCATCGTGTCGGGTCAGGCGGCTTTTCCTTTGAAAAACGCCGAGGTTTTTCAGGAACGCGATTCCGACGCTAGCGTTTGAACACGCTGGCGTTTTTTTTGGTGTCGCGCCCGCTCCCGTAGTCGACTTCATCCTGCGCCATTGCGCGGGCACTACCGGAGGGGCGTCGCCAAGATAGCTGAAGCGCTGCATAGGTGAGGGGATGCAGCAGTTCAGCTGGTGCCGAATTCATTAGCGCAAGCGACAGGCTGCTTGTGCCGATGAATAACCCGCCCGCGTCATCGCGATGTCGCTTGCGGGTTGCTTATATCAAGCTTGATTTTTTCCATTCACGTGAAGAAGGAGAAACAAAATGGCAACAGCAGCAAAGAAGCCCGCGGCCAAGAAGCCGGCGGCAAAGAAGGCAGCCGCCGCTAAGGAAACCACCAAGAAGGTCGTCGCGGCTACTGCCAAGAAGACCGTAGCGAAGGCCGCCGCCAAGCCGGCAGCTGCCAAGAAGGCAGCCGCTCCGAAGGCAGCCGCGAAGAAGGTTGCAGCGCCGAAGGCAGCCGCCAAGAAGGCAGCAGCACCGAAGGCAGCCGCCAAGAAGGTTGCAGCTCCGAAGGCAGCTGCAAAGAAGGTTGCAGCTCCGAAGGCAGCCGCAAAGAAGGTTGCAGCTCCGAAGGCAGCCGCCAAGAAGGTTGCAGCGCCGAAGGCAGCCGCCAAGAAGGCAGCAGCACCGAAGGCCGCCGCCAAGAAGGTTGCAGCACCGAAGGCAGCCGCACCGAAGGCTGCAGCGCCGAAGGCAGCCCCCAAGAAGGCCGCCGCTCCGAAGAAGGCCGCCGCCAAGCCGGCAGCTGCAGCACCGGCCGCCAAGACCGTGCTGAACCCGGCCGCCGCATGGCCGTTCCCGACTGGCGCCGGCCGTCCGTAAGATCGGCGCGCGTCCCGTCTGAGTTCTTCAGACGAAAAGCCGCTGTATGGCATGTCGCCATGCAGCGGTTTTTTTATGCCCTCGTATGCAGGCCGCCAGGCTCTGGCAATCTGCAGGGATGGCACAATATATGAAAGTCCAGGTATGCTCGCCGCGACCGTCGACATCCTGCCGGAGCAGCATCGCTAGCCGCGCAAGACCCGATGATTGCACCGATGTCTCATGCACTCTAGTATGTGCCCTGCCTCTCACTGATGGAGAACCCTGTGCTGCATAGTATTTTCACGATGATCGTCAATGCCGTCGCCAGCATCCTGGCCGGCGTCATGCTGCTGCGTTTCTGGATGCAGGTGGTGCGCGTGCGCCCGCCGCAATCGGTGGGGCAGTTCGTGTACCAGCTCTCGGACTGGCTGGTGCGGCCCTTGCGCCGGGTCATGCCCGGCGGCCGCCACGACTGGGCCTCCCTGCTGGCCGCCTTCATCATCGTGCTGCTGTCGGTTATCGCCATCCTCGGACTGCCGACCGGTTTCGATTTCAAGCTCATCCTGCTGGTTGCCGTGGAGCGTCTCTTCGAATGGATCTGCTATGGCTTCATGGCCACCCTGATCATCGAAGCCATCTTCAGCTGGGTCAATCCGTATGCCCCGCTGGCACCTTTCGTGCGCGCCCTCAACGAGCCGCTGCTGCGTCCGCTGCGCCGTATCATCCCGCCGCTGGGTGGCGTGGACCTGTCGCCGCTGGTATTGCTGATCCTGCTGCAGATCGCCGTGCGCGTGGTCAGTGGGCTGTTGTTCGGCGCCGTCTAGCCGTCAGACGGCATGGCGTGCCGACGCAAAAAGAGCCGGACTCGTCCGGCTCTTTTGCATTATGGGTGACCACGTCAGCTACCCAGGCCGGCTCAGCGCTTCTGTCGCGCCGCCCACTGCTCCAGGGCCTGCATGGTGTTTTGCACGTGCTTTTCCGGATTCATGTCGGTGTACTCGTAGAGGATGGCGTGGTCCGGCGTGATCACGTAGGAGGTGCGGCTGGCATAGCCGGTCACTTTCATGAACTGGGCGTCGTAGGCCTTCATGATCTTCTTGTCGACATCGGCGGCCACGGCGAACTTGCTGCGGCACTCGCTGACGGAGAACTTGTTGAGCGTCTCGATATCGTCCCCCGACACCCCGATGACCGTCGCTCCCAGTGCCTTGTAGCGATCCACCGCCTCGGCGAACAGATGGGCTTCGATGGTGCAGCCGGAGGTGAAGGCCGCCGGATAGAAGTACAGGACCACCGGCCCCTTCTTGAGCGCGGCCGCCAGCGAGAAGGTCGAGACCTGCCCGCCCAGCGAGGCCGGGGCGGAAAACTCCGGTGCCTTGTCACCGGGTTTGAGGGCCGCCAGTGCCAGCGGGGACGCCAGTGTTGCCGTCAGCAGCAGAGCGCCGGCGAGCAGGCGGCCAGCGCCCGGGCGCAAGGCGCGCATGGATGATTGGTCTGGCATATCGATCTCCTGGGGTGATGTGCTGGCGGCCTGCATGGAGGCGACGCCCATTGTGCGCTCAACCGAAACGGTAACCGAAGGCCTTGTGGAAGCGCTCTTCGATCTCCTCACGCGAGGGTGCATGGTTCTGCGGACCCTGCGAGGCGATCTTGATCGAGCCCATCAGGCTGGCCAGGCGACCGGTGGTTTCCCAGTCATAGCCTTCGGTCAGGCCGTACAGCATCCCGGCGCGGAAGGCATCGCCACAACCGGTGGGGTCGGCGATACGATCGGCCGGCACACAGGGGATGTCGAACTTCTGACCGCCCACGAAGATCTCCGCACCCAGCTCGCCGCGGGTGACCACCAGGGCCGTGGTGCGCTCGGCGATCTGGGCCAGCGACAGGCCGGTACGGGTGGTCAGCAGCTCGGCCTCGTAGTCGTTCACCGCCACATAGGTGGCCAGGTCGATGAAGTTCTTCAGGTCGTTGCCGTCGAACATCGGCATGCCCTGGCCCGGATCGAAGATCAGCGGGATGTTCAGTTCGGCCGCCTGCTGTGCGTGCTGCAGCATGCCGTCACGGCCGTCCGGCGCGACGATGGCGAACTTGACCGCGCCCGCATCGGCGACCTTGTTCTGGTGCGACCAGGTCATCGCGCCCGGGTGGAAGGCGGTGATCTGGTTGCTGTCGGCATCGGTGGTGATGAAGCACTGCGCGGTGAAGGAGTCATCGATCTGGCGTACGCAGCGCGTCGAGATGTCCAGCGCGGCGAAGCGTTCCATGTAGGGTGCGCTGTCCAGGCCGACAGTGGCCATCACGATGGGCTCGCCACCCAGCAGCTTGAGGTTGTAGGCGATATTGCCCGCGCAACCGCCGAACTCGCGGCGCATCGTCGGCACCAGGAAGGATACGTTGACCTTGTGCAACTGGTCGGCCAGCAGCGCTTCGGCGAAGCGGCCCTCGTATTGCATGATGTTGTCGTAAGCGAGGGAACCGCAGATCAGTGAGCTCATGGAGTGGGCCGCAGGAAAAAAAGAATGATGCCGCATTGTAGAAGAAAAGCGGCATACGGGCAGCGGGAACAGGGCTCAGGGATAGAACAGATAGATCCGGTAGCCCGAGACCAGGGCATCCTTGAGTTCGAAGTTGAGCCTGATCTGCCGCTCACTGTCGGCACCCAGGCCGCTGTCGATCAGGCTGGGATCGCTCAGGTAGTCACGCGGACGGAAGACGCGCCGGATCACCGCCTTCTCGTCGTCATTGTTGAGCGTGAGTTCGATATGCGGCCAGGCCTGCGCGCTGGTGCTGCGATTGCGCATCACGACAGTCAGCGCATAGACGTTCTGGTTGGGTGGTACCACCTGCAATTCATTGGATTCCAGCGACAGCCGGTCGATCTCTGCCGGCAGGCCGACGCTGCAATGGAAGGCGACGCACATGCCATTGAGCATGGGGCGCAGCACCGGGACCGAGGCGGCCAGCGGATTGCGCCAGTAATAGAGCGCCTGCAGCAGCAGCACTGGCACCATCACGCCGGCCAGTATCATCATCAGCATCTTGGTCACATGGCCGATGCGTGCCTTGCGTTCGGCCCGCTTGACGAAGCCGGGTTCCTCGGCGACGGCGGTGTCGGTGTCCTCGGCGCTGACGTCGGGATCGTGGAGCACATCCTCCTGCGTGTGTTCCGGCTCGGCGTCGATACGGAACACGGCAGCCACCTCCGGCGGTGCCGCCAGGTCTTCCGGTTCGGCCGACGAACGGCGCAGCAGGGCGCCGCTGTCGGGCTCCTCGTCTTGCAGCGGCGTGCCGAACGGCTCCGGGTTGTCCTTATCCACAGGCTGCGCGGACTTCAGCGGCGCGCCGAGATCGGGAATGTAGCCGGGGCTGGCGGGCGAGCGGAACACCTTCGGTTCGGCGATGACCGGAATGGCGGGGGTGGCCGCTGCGGCAGGTGCGGGAGGGATGAACGATGCAGACGGAGCCGGCGGCTCCGGTACCGTTACGGGGATGGACTCGGGGCGCGCTTGCGTGTACGCCACCGGAGCGGGAGCGGACGGCAGTCCCGTTCCTGGTGCGGTGCCGCTACCTGCTGCCGGCGCCGCTGCCACGAGGGTGCCGGGCTGGGCTTTGCTGCCCGGGGCCGGCTGGTAATGGCCGTCAGCGATGCTGGCCTCGACCAGAAACTCATTGCCGTTGAAGACTTCGCGGCAGCTGCCGCAGCGCACCAGTCCGCCGCGCAGTTTGAGCTGGTCGCTGGCGACCCTGAAGATGGTCAGGCAGTGCGGACACTGGGTCGCCAACGCCATGGATTACTCCGGCAGGCGGCCTGCCAGCGCCACCCAGCCTTCATGTTCGGCCCACACGGTGAGCGCGATATAGGGTGCATAGGCGGCGATGACTTCCTTGGCCTGACGCTCCAGCACTCCGGACAGCACCAGCGCGCCGCCGGCAGCTACCCGCCCGGCCAGCATGGGGGCCATCAGTTGCAGCGGACCGGCCAGGATGTTGGCCACCACCACCTCGAAGCGTTCACCTTCCGGATCGGACTGGGCGAAGGCCTCTGGCAGATAGTAGGTGGCGCTGCAGTGATTGCGTTCGGTATTGTGGTGGGCTGCTTCCAGTGCCTGCGGGTCGATGTCCACGCCGATGACCTGGGGGACGCCGATCTTGGCCGCGACCAGCGCCAGGATGCCCGAGCCACAACCATAGTCCAGCAGGGTGCGAGCGCGCGTGGCATTGCTTTCCAGCCATTCCATGCACAGCCGGGTGGTGGGATGGCTGCCGGTACCGAAGGCCAGACCGGGGTCCAGCTCCAGCACCAGGGCATCGGGATCGGCCGGCGCTTCGTGCCAGCTCGGCACGACCCAGATGCGCTGGCCGATGTGGATGGGCTCGAACTGGGATTGCGTCAGGCGCACCCAGTCCTGCTCTTCCACGCTACGGGTGGCAAAGGGCAGGGCATAGTCCAGGCCGATGGCCTTGGCCGCGTCGGTCACGATGGCAGCGTGGTCGGCATCCTTGCCGGCCAGTGCTACCACGCGGCTGCGGTCCCAGGCGGCTTCCTCCGGCTCCATGCCGGGCTCCCCGAAGAGCGGACGCTCGGCGTCCGTCCCTTCGTCCGCATCTTCCACCGACACCGACAGGGCGCCAGATTCCATCAAGGCGTCGGACAGTGCCTCCGCCTCTTCCCGCGCCACTTCGATGACGATTTCTACCCAAGCCATGCTTGCCTGCCTTTGCTGTTGCGATTGCTGTTGCTGGTTGATACGGAACGACGATTACTTCTTCAGCGACTTGTCCGTTTCCGGCGCCGTCGGACGTTCCGACAACTTATGTTCCAGATAATGGATATTGGTTCCGCCTTCGAAGAAACGGGCATCGACCATCAGCTCGCGGTGCAGCGGGATATTGGTCGAGATGCCTTCCACCACCATTTCCGACAGGGCGATCTGCATGCGACGGATGGCCTGTTCGCGGGTGGCGCCGTAGGCGATCACCTTGCCGACCATGGAATCATAGTTGGGCGGCACGAAATAGCCGGAGTAGGCATGCGAATCGACGCGGATGCCAGGACCACCCGGTACGTGCCAGGAAGTGATGCGGCCCGGCGAGGGGATGAACTTGAACGGGTCCTCGGCATTGATGCGGCACTCGATGGCGTGGCCCTTGAGCTCGATGTCGCGCTGGCGGTAACGCAGCTTTTCGCCGGCGGCGATGCGGATCTGCTCTTGCACGATGTCCACGCCGGTGATCATCTCGGTGACCGGGTGTTCGACCTGCACGCGGGTGTTCATCTCGATGAAGTAGAACTCTTCGTTTTCGTACAGGAATTCGAAGGTGCCGGCGCCACGGTAGTTCATCTTGCGGCAGGCTTCGGCGCAGCGTTCGCCGATCTTCTCGATGATCTTGCGCGGGATGCCCGGTGCCGGTGCTTCCTCGATCACCTTCTGGTGGCGGCGCTGCATGGAGCAGTCGCGCTCGCCCAGCCAGATGGCTTGCTTGTGCTCGTCGGCCAGGATCTGGATTTCCACGTGACGCGGATTTTCCAGATACTTCTCCATATAGACTTCCGGATTGCCAAAGGCGGCACCGGCTTCGGTCTTGGTCATGGTCACGGCGTTGATCAGCGCAGCTTCCGTATGCACCACGCGCATGCCGCGACCACCGCCGCCGCCAGCGGCCTTGATGATGACCGGATAGCCGATCTTGCGGGCGATCTGGACGATTTCCCTGGGGTTGTCCGGCAGCGCGCCTTCCGAACCGGGCACGCAGGGCACGCCGGCGCGGATCATGGCCTGCTTGGCCGAGACCTTGTCACCCATCATGCGGATGTTTTCCGCGCGCGGGCCGATGAAGACGAAGCCGGACTGCTCCACGCGTTCGGCGAAATCGGCGTTCTCCGACAGGAAGCCATAGCCGGGGTGGATCGCCTGGGCGTCAGTCACTTCAGCCGCGCTGATGATGGCCGGCATGTTCAGGTAGGACAGCGCGGAAGGGGCCGGGCCGATGCAGACCGACTCATCGGCCAGCTTTACGTACTTGGCTTCGCGGTCGGCCTCGGAGTGCACGACCACGGTCTTGATACCCAATTCGCGGCAGGCGCGCTGGATGCGCAGGGCAATTTCGCCACGGTTGGCGATGAGGATTTTTTCAAACATAACAGGAATGGGACGTCGCCAGTTCAAGCGTTATAGGTTCCGGAGGAGGGTCGTATCCGTAGGGGCCACCGACCCTGCCGACCAGGCCAGGGACTGAATGCGATCAGCCCAGCACGAACAGCGGCTGGCCGAACTCGACCGCCTGGCCGTTTTCCACCAGGATCTGCTTGACCACGCCACCCTTGTCGGCGTCGATCTCGTTGAGCAGCTTCATGGCTTCGATGATGCACAGGGTGTCGCCTTCCTTGACCTCCTTGCCCACTTCCACGAAGGCCGGAGCGCCCGGTGCCGAGGAGCGGTAGAAGGTGCCGACCATGGGCGACTTGACGATGTGACCTTCCGGTACGGCCGGGGCGGCGGCAGCGGCGGCCGGTGCAGCTGCAACCGGGGCGGCGGCGGCCACCGGCGCCGGGGCCGGTGCGTAGGCCTGTTGTTGCGGCACCATCACCACCTGGTTCTGGGCATTCGGGGAAGACTTGACGATTCTGACCTTGCTTTCGCCTTCGGTGACTTCCAGCTCTTCGATCGCCGATTCAGCAACCAGGTCGATCAGCGTCTTGAGTTTTCGTAAATCCATTTGAATCCCTCGGAATGTAGATAAGTAGTATTAGAGAAGCGCCAGCGCTCTGTCGCGGCCGGCGGGTTCAGTCAGGGTCTTGCAGTACGTGAAACGATCCGTCCGGGTGGGGGCGTGCCCGCCGTCAGGATTGACGCAGCCAATGGTCCACGGCCATGCGATAGCCGTCGACCCCGAAGCCGCACAGGACTGCCCGGGCAATGCCAGACAGGTAGGAAAAATGCCGGAACTCCTCGCGTTGGTGGATATTGGAAATATGCACCTCGACGAAGGGGATGGCCACCCCGGCCAGCGCGTCCCTCAGTGCCACGCTGGTATGGGTCAACCCGCCCGGATTGATGATGATGCCATCCACCCCCTCGCTGCGGGCCTGGTGGATGCGGTCGATCAACGCACCTTCGTGGTTGCTCTGGAACGTCACCAGGTTCGCGCCGGCGCTGCGGGCCTGGTCTTGTGCACGCTGTTCGATATCGGCCAGCGTCGTGGATCCGTAGACTTCCGGCTCCCGGGTCCCGAGCAGATTCAGGTTCGGGCCATTGAGCAGGAGAAGCTGTTTTGCCATGGAGATTAAGCTCCGTTTGACGACGATGCGCGCATTTTGCCGTCAAATGCCATCATTTGGCAAGAAAAACTTTCTTTTCACGGATTTGCAGTCTCAGATGCTCTGTGGTTCAGAGCCGGGACAGGTCAGCGCGCAGTTCATCGAACTTGAGGCGACCCAGATAGACCTTCTTGACTTTGCCGTCCTTGCCCACCAGAGCGGTGAACGGGAGACCGCCCGCCTGATTGCCGAATTGCCGCAGCAAATCGGTGGCGCCGGTTCCGGCAACGAAGAGAGGATAGCGGATTTGGTACTTTTGCGCAAACTTGGCGATATTTTCTTGACTATCCACGCCAATTCCCAGAATTTGTACGGGCGCGATCTCCTGCTGCAACGCCGTCAGCTCGGGCATTTCCTCCACGCAGGGGCCGCACCAGGTGGCCCAGAAGTTGACCACCAGCGGTCGGCCCTTGTACTGCGCCAACGACTGGGTCTGGCCGGTTGCATCCGGCATGGATTGCGACAGCAGCTGGTTCAGCGCCAGCGTCTCGGGGGAGTCTGCCGGGTGGGCGCGATGGCTGGCATAGATCCCCACGCCCACGCAAACGACGGCAACGACGGCCAACAGGATCACATTTTTCAGTTTCTTCATCACACGTCTTCTTCTGAAGTGGTCTCGATCAGTTGCGCCAGGGCGGCGGCGTCGCCCCGGTCGGCACGTTTTCCGGGCGCCACGCGCAGGCTGCCGCGCAGATCATCTTCGTCGTACAGGGCCAGGTGCGCCAGTTCCGGATCGGCGCCGCGTTGGGGCAGCAGGAAACTCAGGGTCTCGACCGCCTGACCGGTGCGGAAGTGCGCGGTCTCGCCGACCTCGAAGTTCACATTCTTGTTGAGCAGGAAAATTTCCACATCCTTGGCGCTGGGCGAGAACAGCTGCAGGTGGATGTCCGAATGTTCACCTGCGGTGCCATTCCAGACTGCGCCGGTGATGTAAGGATTGAAATGTTGCAGATCCTGCATCAACTGCAGCGCTACCTGGCGCAGGTGCAAGAGGCGCGCCGGCTGGGTGTCGGCAAAGAAGAGCTCATTGTAGATGCGCACTTCTTCTTCGATCTGCTCGTTATCGGGCATGATCTCGCCCCTGGCCTTCTGGTTGCCCAGGATCTGGCGGGCGGCCTTGCGCTTGGCGCTGCCATAGTCGGCGCCGTCCTCGGCAATCATGCGGGCAGCGGCGGCGGCAATCTCGGCACGCAGCTGCTCGGTGGGGGAGGTGAATTCGAATTCAGACATGGCCGCCATGATACTCGTTAGCGGTGGCGCTCGCCGCGTCAGGTAAAATCTCGGGATTACACCCCAAGATTCGCTATGCATATACATATCCTCGGCATCTGCGGCACCTTCATGGGCGGTCTGGCCGTGCTGGCCAAGCAGGCCGGCCATACCGTGACCGGCTGCGATGCCAATGTCTATCCGCCGATGAGCACCCAGCTGGAAGCCCAGGGCATCACCCTGATCCAGGGTTTCGAGCCCTCCCAGGTCGAATTGCAACCGGACCTGTTCGTCATCGGCAACGTGGTCTCGCGCGGCAATGCGCTGATGGAAGAAATCCTCAATCGCGGCCTGCCCTATGTCTCCGGCCCGCAATGGATGGGCGAGAACATCCTGCAGGACAAATGGGTCCTTTCGGTGGCCGGCACCCACGGCAAGACCACCACCTCGGCCATGCTGGCCTGGGTGCTGGAGCATGCGGGTTACCAGCCCGGCTTCCTGATCGGCGGGGTGCCGATGAACTTCGGGATCTCGGCGCGCCTGGGCAGCGACGGCCAGGGGGGGCCTTCGCCCTTCTTCGTCATCGAAGCCGATGAGTACGACACTGCCTTCTTCGACAAGCGCAGCAAGTTCGTCCATTACCGTACCCGCACCGCGATCCTGAACAACCTGGAATACGATCACGCCGACATCTTCCCCGATCTGGCCGCCATCGAGACCCAATTCCACCATCTGGTGCGTACCGTGCCGGGCATCGGGCGGCTCATCGTCAATGGTCGCGAGCCGGCATTGCAGCGCGTGGTGGCACGCGGCTGCTGGAGCGAACGCGAGGACTTCGGCGTGGCCCAGGGCCAGCCGGGCTGGTCCCTGCAGACCCAGGAGGACGGGCGCTTCGATGTCTTCTTCGAGGGCCAGCTGCAAGGCACCGTGGTCTGGGAACTGACCGGCGAGCACAACCGCATGAACGCCCTGGCGGCCATCGCCGCCGCCCGCCATGTGGGTGTGCCTGCAGCTCAGGCCATCGAGGCGCTGGGGGCTTTCCAGAGCGTCAAGCGGCGCATGGAACTGCGCGGCAGCGCCAATGGCGTGGCCGTCTATGACGATTTTGCCCACCATCCGACCGCCATCGCCACTACCGTGGCCGGCCTGCGCAAGAAGGTCGGCAATGCCCGCATCCTGGCCGTGCTGGAGCCCCGTTCCAACACCATGAAGCTGGGCACCATGAAGGAAGCCCTGCCCGGCAGCCTGGCCGAGGCCGACCTGGTGTTTGGCTTCGGTGCCCGCGCCGGACGCGACGCGCTGGGCTGGGACCTGGCCGAGGCACTGGCGCCACTGGGCCAGAAGGCAGCCGCCTTCGATGAGCTCGATGCCCTGGTGCAGGCCGTCAAGGCCGCCGCCAAGCCGGGCGACCACGTGCTGGTGATGAGCAACGGCGGTTTCGGCGGCGTACACCAGAAGCTGCTGGACGCGCTGGCATGATCCTGTATCTGCACGGTTTTCGTTCTTCGCCGCAATCCTTCAAGGCGCGGGTGATGGGGCAGCGCATGGCCGAGCTGGGCTTGCAGGACGACTACCTCTGCCCGCAACTGCCGGCTTCGCCCGCCGCAGCCATCGCCCTGGCCGGGGCGATGGTGGCCGGTGTCGACCCGGCGCAACTGACCGTGGTCGGTTCTTCGCTGGGCGGCTTCTATGCGACCTGGTTGGCTGAACACCTCGGTTGCCGCGCCGTGCTGCTCAATCCGGCGGTCAAGCCGCCATGCGACCTGGAATCCTACGTTGGCGTGACGACCCAGTACCACTCCGACGAACCCTTCGAATTCAAGCACGAATACATCGCCGAACTGCGCTCGCTGGTGGTGCCGGCCATCAGCCGCCCGCAGCGCTACCTGCTGCTGGCCGCCACCGGCGACGAAGTGCTGGACTGGCGCGAGATGGTGGCCCATTACCCGGGCGCGCGTCAGATCGTCATCCAGGGGAGCGACCACGGCATGGCCGAATTCGTGGATTACCTGGACGAGGTGCTGGCCTTCTGCGGCATCGCTCCTGCAGGCAAGGTGACGCGTTGATGCGATGTGCCCCGCGCAAGGCGCGCTGGATGGCGCACCCGCAGGCGCTGGCAACGCTGCTGGCCACCGAGGGCCAGCGCATGCGCTGCGTGCGTGCCTGGCTGGCCGATCCTGGTTCCATGACCCTGAAACTGAAGGCCCGTACCGACGCCTTCAGCGTGCGCCTGTTGCGCCAGCGGCCCGCCATGATCCTGGCCGATGAGCACGAGGCATTGGGTTTGCCCGCGCGCAGCCGGGTGGTCGAGCGCGACGTGATCCTGCATTGCGACGGCCGGCCGGTGGTGTTTGGTCACACTGTCTTGTCCACCGGCTCGGTGAAATCCGACTGGCCTTTCTTCAGCAAGCTGGGCAATACGCCGCTGGGCGCCAACCTGTTCTTTGATCCGCTGGTCGGGCGCAGCCCCATCCAGTATGCTCGCCTGAGGTTCGGCCACCCGCTGATGCGACGCATCGCGCAGGCCCTGCCGCAGACCCCGCTACCGACCACCCTGCTGGCACGCCGCTCCCTGTTTACGCGGCGCGGCGGGATATTGATGGTCACCGATGTTTTCCTGCCGGCACTGGAGGCGCTGATGCGTCCGGTGCCGGCCCATGTACCAGATTGAGAAGCGATAGAAGCAGATGAATTTACTGTTTGAAGAATCCGGCGACTTCAAGGCCGGCTCCATCATGACCCAGCAGGGCGAGTCCTACCAGGTCGAGATGGCCTCCGGCAAGCGCACCAAGGTCAAGTCGCGCGACGCGCTGCTGCAGTTCGCCGCGCCTGCGCCGCAGGAATTGCTGGAGCAGGCCCAGGCCATCGCCGCCGAGGTCGACCTGGACTTCCTGTGGGAAGTGGCCGGCGAGGAAGAGTTCGGCTTCACCGATCTGGCGGCCGAATATTTCGGCCACGCGCCCCTGCCGCCGGAAGCCGCGGGTCTCCTGCTGTGCCTGCATCACGCGCCGATCTATTTCTACAAGAAGGGTCGCGGACGCTACAAGGCGGCCCCGCAAGCCTCGCTGCAGGCCGCCCTGGCCGGCCTGGAAAAGAAGAAGCAGCAACTGGCGGCGCAGGCCGCCTATGTGGAAGAACTCAAGGCCCACAAGTTGCCCGAAGCCTTCCGTCCTATCGCCCTGCAATTGCTCTTCAAGCCGGACAAGAACGGCATCGAATACAAGGCCCTGGACGCCGCCGCCAAGGAATTGCAGACCACCCCGCAGCGCCTGATGCTGGCTGCCGGCGGTGTGGCCTCGCCCAAGGATCTGCACTACGCGCGTTTCCTCTACGAATTCTTCCCGCGTGGCACCGGCTTCCCAGCCATCGACATCCCCGCGCCGACCACCGACCTGCCCACCGCCGAGGTACAGGCCTTCTCCATCGACGACGTCACCACCACCGAAATCGACGATGCGCTGTCGGTGACCCGACTGGCCGACGGCAAGCTGCGCGTGGGCATCCACATCGCCGCCCCGGGCCTGGCCATCAAGCGTGGCGACGCCATCGATGCGATTGCGCGCGCGCGCATGTCCACCGTCTACATGCCGGGCGAAAAGATCACCATGCTGCCCGACGATCTGGTGGCTACCTACACCCTGGATGCCGGCGCCGCCCGTCCGGCGCTGTCGCTGTATGCCACGCTGGACCCGGCGAGCTGGGAAGTGCTGGCCACCGAAACCCGCGCCGAACTGGTGCCGATTGCCGCCAACCTGCGCCACAACGACCTCGATGACCTGGTCACAGAGGAAGCCCTGGCCGAGAATCGCGGCGACTATCCGCACAAGGAGGAGATCGCGCTGCTCTGGCAATGGGTGCAATTGCTGGAGCAGGGCCGCATGGCCAAGCGCGAGGCCTTCGGCCTGCGGCCGGAACAGAACAACCGCGTGGACTTCAACTTCTACGTCGAGAACGACGTGGTCAGCATTGTCCGTCGCCGTCGTGGTGCGCCGCTGGACAAGATCGTGGCCGAGCTGATGATCTTCGCCAACAGCACCTGGGGCAAGCTCATGGCCGACCATGGCGTGCCCGGCATCTATCGTGCCCAGGGCGGTGGTGCCGGCGGCTGGGCCGCCAAGATGCAGGTGCGCATGGTCACCCATGCCGCTCCCCACCAGGGACTGGGCGTGGACCAGTACGCCTGGAGCACCTCGCCCCTGCGCCGCTATACCGACCTGGTCAACCAGTGGCAGATCCTGGCCTGCATCGAGCATGGCGTGACCGCACCGCTGGTGGCGCCCTTCAAGCCGCGTGACGCCGACCTGTTCGCCATCGTCTCCGGTTTCGACGCCGCCTATTCCGGCTATGCCGACTTCCAGTCCACCATGGAGCGCTACTGGTGCCTGCGCTGGCTGGCCCAGGAAAACGCCCGCACCGTGGAAGCGGTGGTGCTGAAGGACGAAATCCTGCGCCTGGTCGACATCCCGTTGGTGTTGCGCATGCCAGGCCTGCCGCAACTGGCGCGCGGCCTGCAGGTCAAGCTCGATCTGCTGCGCTGGGACGAGGTCGACCTCAGTGTGGAAGCGCGCCTGCTGGAAGTGCCGGCTGCAGCGGCCCAGGCCCTGGCCAACGACCTCGGCGAGGACGACGAGGAGTTGCTGGAGGGCATGGCTGCCCTCGGCAGTGAGCCGGAAGCCGCCGACGCGGACGCCGCCAGCGCTCCGACCGAGGACGAAAACCCGCCGGCCGAAGCGGCGCAATGAGGCGGTGCTGGCGTAGAATTGCCGCTGTGAATATCGTCGCTTTTTCCTGTCCGTCGTGAACCTGTTTGCCCAACATCGCCTGCTCAGCGCGGCGCTCGGTATCTCGCTGCTGGTGCATGGCCTGCTGCTAGCCGTGCACTTCGCCGCGCCTGATGCTTTCCGCTTCAAGCCGTCCGACCCGGAGCTGGAAGTGATCCTGGTCAACGCCAAGCACGACAGGAAGCCGGTCAACGCCCAGGCGCTGGCGCAGGCCAACCTGGATGGTGGCGGCAATGCCGAGGACGGCCGCGCCAAGTCACCGCTGCCGGACATGCGGCGGGTGGAGAGCGGCGACAGCGTCAAGGCCGCGCAACGCAAGGTGGCCGAACTGGAACAGCAGCAGCGCAAGATGCTGGCGCAGTTGCAGGCGGCCCAGCAGCACGTGAGCAGTGCCGATCAGGTCAAGCCGGTGCAGGCGCCGCAGCCCGACGCCCACGACCTGACCGACACCGCCAAGGCCATGGCGCGCATGGAGGCCGAGGTCGCCCGCAACATCGAGCAATACAACAAGCGCCCCAAGAAGACCCAGATCACGCCCAGTACCCGTGAAGTGGGCTACGCCCAGTACTACAAGACACTGCAGGACAAGATAGAAAAGGTCGGTACGCTGAACTTCCCGACCCGGGATGGCAAGAAGCTCTACGGTGAACTGCTGATCGTCATCCCGGTGTTCCAGGACGGCACCATCTACGAACGCGATGGCGGCGTGGTGGTGCGTTCCAGTTCGGGCAATGCCGCGCTGGACCAGGCAGCGGTCGCCATCGTGCGCCGCTCGGCACCGTTCGGCCGCTTCCCCGAAAA
This sequence comes from Herbaspirillum sp., assembly GCF_035644555.1. Lineage (GTDB taxonomy): Bacteria > Pseudomonadota > Gammaproteobacteria > Burkholderiales > Burkholderiaceae_D > Herbaspirillum. The sequence goes on along the minus strand of NZ_DASQOH010000080.1, from coordinate 957 downwards.
CATGCGCACCAGCGGCAAGGACGATGTCTGGGAAATCATCACCCGCTTCCGCTTCACGCGGGACCAGGGTTTGCAGACGGAACTGGGGGCCGGCTGAGGACAGCGGCGAGGGCGATCCGGGACGACACCACGGGCCGATCGCGACGAGAACAGAAAACAAGGGAACAGGCGGACCACCATGGATGAATACGTCGTCATCGGCAATCCCATTGCCCACAGCAAGTCACCCGAAATCCACGCACAGTTTGCCGCGCAGACCGGCCAGCAGCTGAACTACGAGCGCCTGCTGGCGCCGCTGCATGGCTTTCGCGCGGCAGTCCAGGTCTTCCAGCGGCGTGGCGGACGCGGCGCCAACGTCACCGTTCCCTTCAAGCTGGAGGCGCATGCCCTGGCCGACCTCCTCACCGAGCGCGCGCGCCTGGCCGGCGCGGTCAACACGCTCAAGTTCGAGGGAGGGCGCATCTTGGGCGACAACACCGATGGCGCCGGTCTGGTCACCGACATCGTGGTCAATGCCGGACAGGCACTGGCCGGCCGCCGCGTACTCCTGCTGGGCGCCGGCGGCGCCTCGCGCGGGGCGCTGCTGCCGCTGCTGCAGCAGAAGCCGGCCGAGCTGGTGATCACCAATCGCACCCAGTCCCGCGCGGCGGAGCTGGCCGCCCAGTTCGCCGAATACGGACCGGTAAGCAGCGCCGCCTATGCCGAACTGGACGGCATATTCGATGTCATCGTCAATGCCACCTCGGCCAGCCTTACCGAGGACCTGCCGCCCTTGCCGGTGACGGTCTATGGTAGCGACACCCTGGCCTACGACATGATGTATGGCCGCCAGCCCACCGTCTTCCTGCAAAGCGCGCAGCAGCATGGCGCCTGCGTGCGCGACGGCCTGGGCATGCTGGTGGAGCAGGCGGCCGAAGCCTTCCACCTGTGGCGTGGCGTACGTCCGGCCACCGCCGA
>NZ_DASQOH010000079.1:0-117497 GCF_035644555.1 Herbaspirillum sp. | reverse complement strand
CCTGGTAGGTGTTCCAGCCCGTCCAGGCTGCATAGGCGGCCAGCGCGATGATCAGCGCCCAGGTCACCAGGTTGCCGTACTTCGCCCACCAGGCCTTGATGGAATCAAGCTGTTCTTGTTCTTCGAGATCGTATGCCATGTAACTCTGCGATTAGAAAACTGTGTTGACGGATGACGCTTGCTCAGGGGTGATAGTGCACGTGGTCATGATCATGGTCGTGATCGCCGACGATCTGCTCCACGATGTAGTCGACCACGGCATCGAAGGCCATGTTGCTCTGGTTGGCACGCCCCTCTTCGGCGCTGCCTTCGCGCATGTGCTTGACGGTGGCGGTACCGGCCTTGAGCTCGTCTTCGCCGATGATCACGGCGAAGGCGGCGCCACTGGCGTCGGCGCGCTTCATCTGCGCCTTGAACGAACCACCGCCGTTCGACGATGCGCAATGTAGCACAACATCGAGCCCGGCAGTCCGCAAACGTTCCGCCAGGACGAAAGATTGCAGCTGGGCATCATCACCCTGATGCACGAGATAGACATCGCACTGGTTGGGCGCATATTGCTCGCCGCTGGCCTTCATCAACTCCAGCAGGCGCTCCACGCCCATGGCAAAACCACAGGCCGGCGTCGGCTTGCCGCCGAACATTTCGATCAGCGGGTCATAGCGGCCGCCGCCACAGACCGTGCCTTGCGAACCCAGCTGGTCGGTGACCCACTCAAACACGGTACGGTTGTAGTAGTCCATGCCGCGCACCAGGCGCGGATTGACGGTGAACGGAATATTGTTGTGACGCAGGATCTTCTGCACGCCTTCGAAGTGCGCGCGCGATTCCTCGCCCAGGTAGTCCAGCAGCTTGGGGGCGGCGTTGACCATTTCCTGCATGGTCGGATTCTTGGTGTCGAGGATGCGCAGCGGATTGGCGTGCAGGCGGCGCTGGGCGTCGGTATCCAGCAGGTCCTTGTGCTGCTCGAAATAGGCGATCAGGTCGGCACGGTGCTTGTTGCGCTCTTCGGCGTTGCCGATCGAGTTCAGCTCCAGGCGGATGTCGGACAGGCCAAGGTCATCCCACAGGCGCTGGCACATCATGATCAGTTCGGCATCGATGTCCGGGCCGCTGAAGCCGACCGCCTCCGCTCCGACCTGGTGGAACTGGCGATAACGGCCGCGCTGCGGACGCTCGTGGCGGAACATGGGACCGACGTACCACAGGCGCTTGGGGCCGTCATAGGTCAGGTTGTGCTCGAGGGCGGCACGCACCACGCCGGCGGTGTTTTCCGGACGCAGGGTCAGGTTGTCGCCGTTCATGGAGTCGGTGAAGGAATACATTTCCTTCTCGACAATATCGGTCACCTCGCCCAGGCCGCGTGCGAACAGCGCGGTCGGCTCGACGATAGGGGTGCGGATCTGCTGGAAACCATAGCTCTTGAGCACCGATTGCACGGTGTTCTCGAACAGCTCCCACAAGGGCGCATCGGCGGGCAGGATGTCGTTCATCCCTTTGACGCCAACGATTTTTTCGACTTTCTTTTGTTCTGACATACCGAATACCGGAGAGTGTTGTCTTGATTCTTCAATTCTGGAAGCTGCCACCGTTCGCATCATGGACGTGAACGCAACAGCGCAAGTGTACTGCATGGCCGGGCGCAACCGACCGCGCGGGGCGGCCAGCAGGCCAGGCCATCAGGCCGGGCCGCCCTGACCGTAATGGGATTGGACGTAGTCCAGCACCACGTTCTGGAATTCTTCGGCGATGCGTTCGCCGCGCAGGGTCATCTTCTTTTCGCCGTCGATGAACACCGGCGCCGCCGGCGACTCGCCGGTACCCGGCAGGCTGATGCCGATATTGGCATGCTTGGACTCACCCGGACCATTGACGATGCAGCCCATCACGGCCACGTTCATGGCCTCCACACCGGGATACTTGCCCTTCCACACCGGCATCTGCTCGCGCAGGAAGGTCTGGATCTTGTCTGCCAGGTCCTGGAACACGGTGGAGGTGGTGCGCCCGCAACCCGGGCAGGCGATCACCATCGGGGTGAACTTGCGCAGGCCCATGGTCTGCAGGATTTCCTGGCCGACCACCACTTCCTTGGTACGGTCGCCGCCCGGTTCGGGGGTAAGCGAAATACGGATGGTGTCGCCGATGCCTTCCTGCAGCAGCACCGACAATGCTGCAGTGGACGCCACGATGCCCTTGCTGCCCATGCCGGCCTCGGTCAGGCCCAGGTGCAGCGGATAGTCGCAGCGGCGGGCCAGTTCGCGATAGACCGCGATCAGGTCCTGCACACCGGAGACCTTGCAGGACAGGATGATCTTGTCGCCGGCCATGCCCAGCTCTTCTGCGCGCTGGGCGTTTTCGATGGCCGAGGTCACCAGCGCCTCGTACATCACCGCCTGCGCCGACCAGGGTTCGGCACGCCCGGCGTTCTCGTCCATGATGCGCGCCAGCAGGGCCTGGTCCAGGCTGCCCCAGTTGACGCCGATGCGCACTGGCTTGTCGTACTTGCAGGCCACCTCGATCATCTGGGCGAACTGGGTGTCGCGCTTGGCGCCCTTGCCGACGTTGCCGGGGTTGATGCGGTACTTGGACAATGCCTGGGCGCACTCCGGATAGTCGGTCAGCAGGGTGTGGCCGTTGTAGTGGAAATCGCCCACCAGCGGCACATCCACGCCCATGCGGTCGAGCTGCTCGCGGATGGCGGGGACGGCGGCGGCCGCCTCGGGTGTGTTGACGGTCAGGCGAACGATCTCGGAGCCGGCGCGGGCCAGGTCCTTGATCTGGATCGCCGTCCCGATGGCATCGGCGGTATCGGTGTTGGTCATGGATTGCACCATCACCGGTGCGCCGCCGCCGACAACGATTTCCCGCGCACCGTGGCTGATGACCACGCGGCGGCTGTTGCGGCGGGCCAGCGGCCCGGAAGCGATCGGGGAGGAAGACATGATAGGCAGACGGTTCAGTTCAGGTTCAGGCGCGCAACATTGCTGCCGCCCGGCGTTTTCAGGTCCAGCGCCTGACCGCGCAAGGTCGCATCCACCCCGGCGGCATTGCCGATGATCAGGGTGGTGGCGTCGGAGACGTCGAAGGTTTCGGTGGTCCCGGCCTTCAACAGGCGCGAGATCACGGTGCTCTTGTCGGCGCGGCGGATTTCGACCCACGAATCTTCACGGAAGGTCAGGCGCAGCAAGTCCTTGCTGTTGACGATGTTGAGGCCGCTTGGCACGGTCGTGGAAGCCATCTGGCCGGGCGGCACGGCGGCCGGGGCCGCGCTGGTCGCGGCCTGGGACACCGCCGATGCCGGCTGCGAGGCGGCCGGGGTGGCCGCTTCCACCGGAGCCGGCGACGCCGCTACCGGGGGCGCCGGTGTGGCTGCGACCGGGGCGGTTTCCTTGGTGGCCTCCTTGCTGCTCTCCTCGGCAGCCGGCGGCACGATGGTTTCCACCCGCGCATTGACCGGCGTATCGGCGGACGCCACTTCGGCACCCTGCGCGGCGGTTTCAGGCGCTGCCGCCTCGCTCTTGTGGGACTTCAGCCAGGCCAGTTGCGGCACGGCTGCGCCCAGGTCGGTCCAGCGCACTGCAGCCGCACCTGCCAGCAGCGCCACCACCACCACGCCGGCGATGACGGGCAAGGCCGAGCTGTTGCCCCGGGTACTCATCATCATGGCCGGCAGCGGGCCTTCCGAGAAGGGTGTGGACAGCGAATGCTGCGGCACGATGTGATCGCGCTGCGCCATCGCCGACTCCTGCGGCATGGCAGCCGTCATGACGTTGGCGTCCAGACCCAGCACCTTGGCATAGCTGCGCACGAAACCACGCGCCACGGCCAAGCCCGGCAGGGCAGCATAATTGTCGGCCTCGATGGCCTGGATCTGGCGCGGCGCCAGCTTGACCAGGCTGGCCACCTGCTCCACCGACCAGCCCTTCTTCTGACGTGCCGCAGCCAGCATGGCACCAGGCATGAGGGCGGTCTGGGACGGTTGACCGGCCTCTTGCGGTTGTTGCGACGACATTTCGTTCATTTGTTGATCACTCATCAAATGCTCCACATGGAAAAGCTTTTTTTAACCGGCCCGGGCCGGATTCTTCTGGAGCGTCCCTGCGCGACCCGTGTCGCGCCCCTCCCGGGAATTTCGACCGCGCCGGCCTGTCCTGACGATGCGTGACAAGGCCGGCGATCACTTCAACAAAAACACAAAAAGGACGTGCGATGCCTGCGCCCCAGCGCAACATCGACGCCCCTGCAACACATTCGAACAAAAGAGGTGCATCTGCCCTCGCCAAGCTGGCAAAGGCTGGTGTAACACGACCAGCAAGGGCATTCACGCACCCTGCCGTCACCCGGAGATCTCCACGATGCGGCCGAAATCGCGGCCGTACTTGTCCTGGTACTCCGCCATCTTCTGCATGCGCTCCTGCACGCGTGTGCGGTCCTTGACCTCGCCGGCCAGCTGCCCGCAGGCGGCATCGATGTCATCCCCGCGCGTCTTGCGGATGGTGGTGACGATGCCGGCATCCATCAGGATCTGCGCAAAGGCCTTGATGCGGGGATTGTGGGAGCGCTTCAGGCCCGACTCGGGGAAGGGATTGAAGGGAATCAGGTTGAACTTGCAGGGGATGGCGGTCTCGCCTTCCTTCACCAGCGCGACAAGTTCGCGGGCATGGGTGTCGGTGTCGTTGACGCCATCGAGCATGCAGTACTCGAAGGTGATGAAGTCGCGCGGCGCGAATTCGAGATAGCGCTTGCAGGCCAGCATCAGCTCGCGCAGGGGGTGCTTGCGATTCAGCGGGATCAGCGAATCACGCAGCGCGTCGTTGGAGGCATGCAGCGACACCGCCAGCGCCACCGGGCACTCCTGGGACAGCTTGTCGATCATCGGCACCACGCCGCTGGTGGACAAGGTCACGCGACGGCGCGACAGGCCATAGGCATTGTCGTCCAGCATCAGGCGCAAGGCGGTCACGGTCGGCTCGAAGTTGAGCAGCGGCTCGCCCATGCCCATCATCACGACGTTGGTAATCTGGCGCTCGCCCTTGGGACCGCCCTCGATACCCTTGGTCTTGCGCAATTCGAACTCCGCCATCCACAGCTGGCCGATGATCTCGGCGACCGTCAGATTGCGGTTGAAGCCCTGCTTGCCGGTGGAGCAGAAACGGCAGTTCACGGCACAGCCCGCCTGCGTGGAAACGCACAGCGTGCCGCGGTTTTCTTCTGGGATGAACACGGTTTCCACCGCATTGCCCTGGCCCACGTCGACCAGCCACTTGCGGGTGCCGTCGGTGGAGGTATGGTCGCTGATGATGGCCGGCGCACGGACTTCGGCGCGGGTCTTCAGCTTGTCGCGCAGCGATTTGGCCAGATCGGTCATCTGATCGAAATCAGACACGCCGAACTGGTGTATCCAACGCTGCAACTGCTTGGCACGAAACGGCTTCTCACCCAACTCGCCGCAGTAGGCGACGAGTTGCGCGGGATCCATATCCAGCAGATTGGTGAGAGCTGTAGTCATGATGCTTGCGGCCGGGACCAAGGCAGAAAGACGCTGCAGGGATTGCGACGCCGGTTTCCGCCCCGATCCGGAAGACCGATGAAAAACAGGAACAGATTAACGCGAATAAACGTTCAGTGCCGGGAAGAAGTAGCTGATTTCGACCTTGGCGGTTTCTTCAGCGTCCGAACCGTGCACGGCGTTGGCATCGATGGAGTCGGCGAAGTCGGCGCGGATGGTGCCCTTTTCAGCCTTCTTCGGATCGGTCGCGCCCATCAGGTCGCGATTCTTCAGGATCGCGCCTTCGCCTTCCAGCACCTGGATCATCACCGGGCCGGAGACCATGAAGTCCACCAGATCCTTGAAGAAGGGACGCTCGCGGTGCACGGCGTAGAAGCCTTCTGCCTCGGCGCGCGACAGTTGTGCCATGCGGGCGGCGATGACCTTCAGGCCAGCGTTTTCGAAACGGGTGTAGATCTGGCCGATCACGTTCTTGGCGACGGCGTCGGGCTTGATAATCGACAGGGTGCGTTCAATTGCCATGAGAAAAACTCCAATAAAAATAATGGCTTAAAGCCAAGAATTGATAATTCAATTAACCTTGTATTTTAGCATGAAACCATCAGATAACATCTCAATTCACCTCCTTTGACACGCCATACGCCCGAGTTTTGCGCAACGCACCACGCCGGAGCACGAACCGGCCAGAGCAAGCAGCGGCAGAATGTCGAACCAGAGCGAGGGAAGACTTGTCTTAGTGACGAGCCGCCGTGCTATTCTCTGGCTCGCATTCAACGCTTCGGAGGACATATGAACCAACTGGACACGACCTTCGGCCACTCGACCACGAGCCTGGCCACCCGCAACCGTGTGCTGCGCAATACCTACTGGCTGCTGGCGCTGTCGATGATCCCGACCGTGCTGGGCGCCTGGCTGGGCGTGCAGATGCACCTGAACCTCTTCGCCGCGAGCCCGATGATCGGCTTCGTGCTGTTCCTGGCCATCGCCTTCGGTTTCTTCTTTGCCATCGAGAAGACCAAGAACTCCGGCTGGGGCGTGGCCTTCCTGCTGGGCTTCACCTTCTTCATGGGCCTGATGCTGTCGCGCCTCATCGAGTTCACGCTGGGCTTTTCCAACGGCGCCGGTCTGATCATGACGGCCTTCGGCGGTACCGCCATCATCTTCTGCGGCATGGCCACCATCGCCACCGTCTCCAAGCGGGATTTCTCGGGCATGGGCAAGTTCCTGTTTGCAGGCGTGCTGGTGATCCTGGTGGCCTCGCTGGCCAACATGTTCCTGCACCTGCCGGCGCTGCAACTGACCATTTCGGTGGTGGCCATCGCCATCTTCTCGGCCTACATCCTGTTCGACGTGCAACAGGTGGTCAACGGCGGCGAGACCAACTACATCTCCGCAACGTTGGCGATCTATCTGGACGTCTACAACGTCTTTGCCAACCTCTTGTCCATCCTGGGCATCGTGGGCGGCAACCGCGACTGACGCAGTTGCATCCTGAGCAATCAAAAAAGCCGGCGCAAGCCGGCTTTTTCATTGATGGGCCCGATGCCTATTGCGGCAGGTCAAATACCGCAATCGACTCGACGTGAGCCGTGTGCGGGAACATGTTCACCACCCCGGCGTACTTGAGGGCGTAGCCGCCCAGATGCACCAACATGCCGGCGTCACGCGCCAGCGTAGCCGGATTGCAAGACACGTAGACGATACGCCTGGGCTTGAGGTGCTGTTGCTCCGGCGGCAACTCCACCAGGGCCTTGCAGACTTCCATGGCGCCTTCGCGCGGCGGGTCGATCAGCATGCGGTCGAACTTGCCCAGGGCGATAAAATCCTCGGGCTTGGCCTCGAACAGGTTGCGGCAGTAGAAGCTGGTCTTGGCATCCACGCCGTTGACCTTGGCGTTGTCCAGGGCGCGCTCGGTCAGCGCCGTGCTACCTTCGATCCCGACCACTTCGCGCGCCAGCGTGGCGATGGGCAGCGTGAAGTTGCCCAGACCGCAGAACAGGTCGGCCACGCGGTCTTGCGGCTGCACATCCAGCAGGCGCAGTGCACGCGCCACCAGCACGCGGTTGATCTGGTGGTTGACCTGGGTGAAATCGGTAGGCTTGAAGGGCATGCGGATGCCGAATTCAGGCAGTGTGTACTGCAGCTTCGACTGGGCCGGGTAATACGGGGCGGCGGTGTCCGGGCCCTTGGTCTGCAGCCACCACTCGATCTGGTGCTGATCCGCGAAGCTCTTGAGCAAGACCTCGTCGGCCGCAGACAAGGCTTCCATGATCCGCAGCACCAGCACGGTAACCTTGTTACCCGCATCACCCTCACCCACCGCCAACTCGATCTGCGGCATCCGGTCGCGGATGGACAGGGCCGCCACCAGCTCACGCAACGGCACCAGCATGGCCGAGACGTTGGCCGGCAGGATCTCGCAGGTCTTCATGTCGGCGATGAAGGAGGAGCGCTTTTCGTGGAAGCCCACCAGCACCCCGCCCTTCTTGGCCACATGGCGCACCGAAATGCGGGCGCGATAACGATACCCCCAGGTCGGGCCATAGATGGGCCGCAGCATCACCTCGGCCTTGGTCTTGCCGAGGTGCCAGAGATTGTCCTCCAGTACGCGCTGCTTCATGGCGACCTGGGCTGACGGCTCCAGATGCTGCATGGCGCAGCCGCCACAGGTGCCGAAATAATCGCAGCGCGGCTTCACGCGCAACGAGGATTCGCTATGTAGCGTCGTCATGACGCCCGCTTCCCACTTGGGCTTCTTGCGATAGGACTGGAAACCGACCCGTTCGCCCGGCAGCGCGCCTTCGACGAAGATGACCTTGCCTGGCGTGCCATCCTCGTTCTCGAGGTGACCAACGCCGCGCCCGTCCATGTCGAGCGACTTGATTTCAATGATGATGTCTTGTTGCATGAGGGAAACCACTGGATGGGACCGCAGTCCGCTGCCAAAAACAAAAGCGGTATTGTCCGCGATCCTTGCGCGCGAGGGAAGCGCATTGCACGGCCGGGTGAGGCGGGAACACGGGAAACCGCCCCCGAGCGGCGCTACTGCGCTGGCCCGGGCGCCGGCAGCGCCTCCGGAGGACTCAGAACAGGGCGTCGCGCCCCACTCCGCGCGCGGTCAGCAGGCGCTTGAGCTTGACCAGCGCTTCCTGTTGCACCTGGCGTACGCGCTCGCGGGTGATACCCATCTCGCCGGCCAACTGCTCCAGCGTGGACGGGTCGTCATTGTCCAGACCGAAGCGGCGCGCCACCACCACGCGTTGCTTTTCCGACAGGCTCTTCAACCATTCGCGGATCAGCACGGCCATTTCCTGGCTTTCGGCACGGGTATCGGGATGCTCCTCCACCGCGCTGGGCAGCAGGTCCATCAGACTGGCCTGGGGGTCATTGTCCAGCGGCGTATCGAGCGAGGCCGCATGCTCGGACAGGGCCAGCACGTCCTGCACCTCTTCCACCGGACGGTCCACCAGATGGGCGATGTCCTCGGCGCTGGCGTCGCGGCCGTCGCGCTGCTGTGCTTCCAGGTGATATTTGGCGCGCAGGATCTGGTTCAGCTCGCGCACCATGTGCACCGGCAGGCGCACCGTACGCGCCTGATTCATGATGGCGCGCTCGATGCTCTGGCGTATCCACCAGGTAGCATAGGTCGAAAAACGGAAACCGCGCTCAGGCTCGAACTTGTCGATGGCGCGCATGAGACCCAGATTGCCCTCCTCGATAAGGTCCAGCAGGGCCACGCCGCGGTTGATGTAGTGCTTGGCGATCGACACCACCAGCCGCAGGTTGTGCTCGATCATCTTCTGCCGCGCTACGAACTCGCCCTGCTTGGCCAGGGTGGCGAAATGCAGTTCCTCGGCCGCTGTCAGCAACGGCTTGGCGCCGATCTTGTTGAGGTAGTGCTGGGTGGTGTCGGTGGACAGCTCGGCGGCCAGCACCTTCTTGAGTTCGTCCACCCCTTCGGCTGGCGCCGCCTCCTGGGGAGCATCGGCCGCCGCATCGCCATCGATCACTTCCGGTTCATCGATCTCATCAATGGGATCGTCGATGTCCTCTTCGCGAGGGTCCTGGTCTGGCAAGTGATCGCGGCGATTGCTTGTCATACGCTAGCGTGGCGGTAAGTATTTGGAAGGATCAACAGGTTTGCCCTGTTGCCGGATCTCGAAGTGCAACTTGACGCTGTCGCTGTCGGATTTACCCATCTCAGCGATCTTCTGTCCCTTGGTCACGCTCTGGCCTTCCTTGACCAGGATGGTCTTGTTGTGGGCATAGGCCGACAGCAGGTTGTTGGTGTGCTTGATGATCACCAGGTTGCCATAGCCGCGAATGCCGCTGCCGGCATACATGACCTTGCCACCGGCTGCCGCCAGCACTGCCTGGCCATCCTTGCCGGCGATGTCCACGCCTTTCTTGCCGCCTTCGAAGGTGCCGACCACCTTGCCTTCGGCCGGCCACATCCACGAAACGCCTTCGTCATCACCCGCGGGCGCCGCGCTGCCTGCTGCCGGCTTCTCGACGGCATGCGGCGCTTCCGGCTTGGCCGTACCCGCCGCCGGGGTCGCCGGTGCCGGGGCACTGGCTGCCGGGCTGGCATCGGGCTTTTCCAGTTCGGCCAGGGCGCTGTCCGAATAGGCGCGCTTGTCGCCACGCGGACCTGTCTTGTTGCCACCCGAGGCCATCGGTGCCGCCGCCGGTGCGGAGCTGCCCGGCGCGCCCAGCGGCCTGACATCAAGCCCGGCACCCGGCGCGGCCACCACGGCCGCCGTCTGCGGCGCGCCGGCAGCGCGGTCGGGGGGAGCCACGCGCAATACCTGATCGACCTTGATGTCGTTCGGGTTGGTCAGGTTGTTCCAGGCCACGATGTCGCGCCAGTTCTGTCCGACGTCCAGGGCGATGCGATACAGGGTGTCGCCCTTCTTGACCGTGTAGTAGCCACGCCCGGACGGCACCGGCGCGGCCGGCACCACGGCATTGTCGACCGGCTTGACGGTGCTGGTGGTGCGCTCGACCACCGGCGCCGGCTGCTGATTCGGTGTCGAGCCGCAGGCGGCCAGCAAACTGACGACACTGCCCAATACAGCCAAACGAATTTTCTTCATGCTCTTACGTAAGATTTTGTACGACGCTAGTTGACATGCAGCCAGCGCCAGAAGTTCATCAGGGAAATGCGGCCCCCTTGCCTGCCCATCCGCTCTCTTCATCGACCCGCGGCTTGGATGCTTGTGCTTGTTGCCGCCCGTTCCCTGTTTCGATGATGCTTGGCGGATCCTGACACCCGCCGGTATTGCCTTGCTGCCCGTGGCCTACCGCCTTACACCGTTCCCGGTCGCAAGGGCACGAAATGGCACTGTTCCAGGGTACTGCGGCGCCAGTCGCGCTGGCCCACGCGTTCTATCAGTTCCAGAACCTGCTGCTTTTCGCCCACCGGGGCCACCAGCCTGCCGCCGATGGCCATCTGCTCCAGCAGGGCCTGCGGTACTTCCAGTCCGGCTGCCGCCAGAATGATGCCGTCGAAAGGCGCTACCTGCGGCAGGCCAAGCATACCATCTCCGTAATGCAAGCGGATGTTTGCAATCCGCAAGGGACGCAGATTGGTCTTGGCCAGCTCGTGCAGGGGCTTGATACGCTCGATCGAATACACCTCGCCGGCCACCCGCGATAGCACCGCAGCCTGGTAACCGCAGCCGGTGCCGATCTCCAGCACCCGGTCCAGGCGCCCGCCGTGACGGTTCTGGCGCATGATCTCGATCATGCGCGCCACGATGTAGGGCTGGGAAATGGTCTGGTGATGGCCGATCGGCAAGGAGGCATCGATATACGCCTGGCTGGCCAGTCCCGGCTCCACGAACATGTGGCGCGGCACTGCCTCCAGCGCGGCCAGCACCTTGACGTCGGCCACGCCCTGCTTGGCCACGCGCGCCACCATGGCCTTGCGCACGGCCTCCGAGGCCAGCGGGGAGGCGTGGTGGGAGTGGTTGGTCTGGGTCACCGTCATGACGTTCTTGATCGCCGTACGCGGCGCCGGTGCGGCGCTCAGCAGGCGCTGGGCCGGTGCGACCGGGGCACGTGGCGGCACCGGTGGCGGTCGCAAGGCCTGCGCCAGACCCTGCTGCACCGGCTTGAGCGCGGCCCGCTGCGACGACTGGGCGGCATTCTTGGCCGCCGTCTGGGTGGTCGCCTGCGGGCGGCCAGCCGCATCCCGCCCGGCGGACTTCTTCTTGTCGACCACCGAAGACAGGGAGAGCGGAAAGCGGCTGGACTTGTCGCTCATGCAAGCGCTTTCTTGAGGTTGTCCAGCTGGGTGGTGTGGGTCAGGTCGATCTGCAGCGGCGTGATCGAGACATAGCCATGGGCGGTGGCATGGAAGTCGGTACCCTCGCCGCCATCCCGTGCCGCACCGGCCGGGCCGATCCAGTACAGGTCGCGTCCATGCGGATCGGTCAGCTTGTGCACCGGCTCGGACATGTGACGCTTGCCCAGGCGCGTCGCCAGACTGCCCTTGATCTGCGCGTACGGCAGGTTGGGAATGTTGACGTTGAGCAGGTAGGGCTGTGGCAAGGCGTCGAAGCGGCGCTGCACGATCTCGCGGGCGATACGGGCCGCCGTGTCCAGCTCGGCCCAGCCTTTGTGCAGCTGCGAAAACGCGATCGACGGGATGCCGAACAGGAAACCCTCGGTCGCCGCCGCCACGGTGCCGGAATACAAGGTATCGTCCCCCATGTTCTGGCCCTGATTGATGCCCGAGACGATCAGGTCGGGCCGCTCCTTGAGCAGGCCGGTCAGGGCCACGTGCACGCAGTCCGACGGCGTGCCGTTGAGATAGTAAAAGCCGTTGGCCGCCTGCTCCACCCACAGCGGACGATCCAGGGTCAGGGAATTGGAGCTGCCGGAACGGTTGCTGTCCGGCGCGACGACGGTGATGTCGGCGATGGGGGCGAGCGCCTCGGCCAGGGCATTGATACCCGGCGCCAGGTAGCCGTCGTCGTTGCTGATGAGGATCTTCATGGCCTGAATTTTAACCGAAGCCGGGCCTTGGGCAGCCACCGCGAGCGACATTCTCAGCGCTGCGCACCCCCGCTACTCCTGCAGACTCCATTCCTGGTAGACATAGGCTGACAGGACCAGCCTGTCGCGCACGCTGAGCCCGGAAAATTCCACGCCGTACTGGTGGAAATCCGCCTCGCCCAGGGCCTCGACGGTGCGCAGCACCACCTGCAGGTCCACGCTCAATTGCTGGTCGGCGACGGCGGCCACGAAGCGCAAGCGCCCGGTCACGCCTTTTTGCGCGGCCACCCTGCCCGACAAGGACGTCGCTACCAGCGAAGCACCACCCAGGCTGAGGTCGATCACGCTGGCCGGCAGCGGCTGGGCGCCATCCAGCGTCAGGTAGCCCTCGGCCCCGACCGGCACCCGCATGGCCTGGCGGATCACGGTGGAGCGTACTTCCCGGGGCAGCGACAGATGCAGATAGACGAATGGCGTCTGCTGGTACTTCAGCAACTGGGCAGCGAAGGCGTAGGCGCGTCGTCCGGACAGCGCACGTACCACGAACGCCTGGCCATCGCGCACGAAGAGCTGCTTGCCCTCCTTCTGCGGCGCAGTCACCAGGATGCTGCGATTGGGCAGGCAGCCCACCAGGGATACGGCATAGCGCTGGGCGGCATCGTCGGCGAATTGCAGCCACAAGGTATCGCCGATCTGCCAGCGTACCTCGTCCAGGGTGATCACGCTTTCCTGGCCGCGCTTGACGGCGCTCGGCTTGGCAGGCTTCTTGCCACCGTGCTTGCGGCGCAGCACGTCGCGCGCCTGCGGCAGCGGTACCGATTCGGTATCGGGCTCGGCCACCCAGTGGGCATTGCGGTAGAGACCGTTCTCGATCAGGCCGGCCAGTTGATCCGGCGTGTCGATCAGGGTGCCACGCGCCAGCAGCAGCTTGCCGGCTTCGTTGTAGATGGGCCAGGGAGCGGGCTTGCCCAGCATCAGCGCCGAGGCGCGCACCGGCACCAGGGAGGTATGGTCGGCCATCTCAGGCCTCTCCGGCTGAGTCGCCCCCGCCTGCGGCTGCACGGCGCGCATCCTGCTCGCGGAAGAAGGCCTGCACCACTTCCAGCTCACGGGTGCGCTTGAACGGCGGCAGGCTCTGCCAGATGCGACGGCCGTAGTTCTTGGTGATCAGGCGGGGATCGCAGATCATCAGCACGCCGCGATCACCCTCATCGCGGATCAGGCGGCCGGCCCCCTGTTTCAGATTGATGATGGCGGCCGGCAGCTGGTGGTGTACGAAGCCGTTGAGGCCCTGCTTTTCCATCTCGCTGATCCGCGCTGCCAGCACCGGGTCGTCCGGCGGCGAGAACGGCAGCTTGTCGATGATCACCAGCGACAGCGCATCGCCACGGACATCCACGCCTTCCCAGAAGCTCTGGCTGCCGATCAGCACGCCATTGCCGGCGGCACGGAAACGGTCCAGCAACTCGGTACGGCCGGCCTCACCCTGCACGAACAGGGGGAAGGCATGGCCGCGCGCCTCGAATTCCGCCCGCAGCCGTTCGGCGGCGCGATTGACCGCGCGCAGCGTGGTGCACAGGAAGAAGCAGCGACCGCCAGCGGCTTCGATGGTGGGCAGCGCGGCATCGATGACGGCGTCGGTATAGTCGTAGGAGTTGGGCTGCGGCAGATTCTGCGGCACGTACAGGAGGCCCTGTTCGCCATAGTTGAACGGGCTGGGCCAGGACTGGGCCGGGGCATTCCACAGACCCATCTGGGCCGCATAGTGATTGAAATCCTTCTTCACCGCCAATGTGGCCGATGTAAAGATCCATGAGCGTGGGGTTCCTTCGCGCTGCTTGTTGAAGATGGGCGCGATCGACAGCGGTGTGCGATGCAACTGCAGCGACGACTGGAAAGCCTCGATCCACAATACGTAGAAGGGCTTCTGGACCGGCTGGGCATCGGGATCGCCCGCCGGCTCGCCGGCCTTGGGCGCGGCCGGCGCCTTGGCGGCCGCTTCCGCCTGTGCCTTGGCGATCTCATCGGGCGTTCCCCAGTTTTCCAGCTGGCGCAACAGTTCGTTGGCGCGGTCGCGGCACTGTTCGATGGTCTCGGCCCGCTCGGCCTGTTTTTCCAGCACGGCGATCATGTCGTCCATGCAGTCCTTGAGCGTATCGAGAGCCGGGAAGAAAGCACTGGAGGAAGCGATCTGGCTAAGCGCCAGGCGGATCGAATCTTCCGGAAAGGCCAGCCGCAAGTCGCGCGCGGCGCGCTCCACCGGCGCCACCAGACGCGCCCAGTCGGCACCGTCGCGGGCGTGAGCCAGTCCCTCGGCCAGCACGTCGCGGCACAACTCCAGGATCTGCGAGGTGGAGATGGTCTCGCCGAAGAACAGCGTGGCGGTATCCGGCAACTGGTGCGCCTCGTCGAAAATCACCGTATTGGCCGAGGGCAGCAGCTCGGCGATACCGGTGTCCTTCAGGGCGACGTCGGCGAAGAACAGGTGATGGTTCACCACCACCACGTCAGCCTGCTGCGCCTCCTTGCGCGCCTTCATGACGAAGCAGTCCTGGTAATACTGGCATTCCGCGCCGAAACAGGTATCCCGCGTCGAGGTCACCAGGTTCCATACCGAGGCGGTTTCCGGGACCTTGGTGAGTTCGGCCTTGTCGCCGGACGAGGTGGATTTCACGAAGCGCGATATCTCGCGCAGGTAACCGACATCCTCGCGCGCGGTCAGGCGGCCGTTCTGCAGGGTGCGCTCCAGGTGGAAATGGCATACGTAATTGCTGCGTCCCTTGAGCAGCGCCACCGACACCGGTGCATGCAACGCCTTGCGCACGGTTGGAATGTCGCGGTTGAACAGCTGGTCCTGCAGGGTCTTGGTGCCGGTGGAGACGATGGTCTTGCCGCCCCACAGCAAGGCCGGCACCAGGTAGGCGAAGGTCTTGCCGGTGCCGGTGCCGGCCTCGGCGATCAGCGTACCCTGTTCGGCAATGGCTGTGGCAATGGCCTTGGCCATCTCGGTCTGGGCGTGGCGCGGCCGGTAGCTGCCCACGGCACCACCCAGCGGGCCACCGGCACCGAAGAGACGATCGATCTCGGCATCGTGCACGCCGGGCGATGCGAGCGCCGCGTCCTGCCCGTCGGCGGGAAGCTGGCGGGCGTTGCTATCGACGATATCGGTGGGGGCTTCTGGGGCAGTCACTGCGGCAAACCTGTAGAAAAAAACGTGGAAGACAGGCTTGGCCGGCGCCTGCACCTTCTGCACGTCGATGGGAGGAAGCCGCTATTTTACGCGGACTCGGCTGGCTGGCTGGCACCGGCCCGATATCGTCGCTGCCGGGCACGCGACAATTCGAGGAAGAGCCCCGCCGGCCGGCGTGTGCAGCGCGGCGATGCGGCGATCAGGCGGGAATGTCCGGGACCAGCTGCATCTTCAGCAGGGCGATATGGTCCTTCAATTGCAGCTTGCGCTTCTTGAGGCGGCGCAATTGCAGGTCTTCGGAACGGGCATCGCGGATGAGCATGTCGATCACGCTGTCAAGATCGCGATGCTCGACTTCGAGTTCGATGATGCGGCGCTGGATGTCTTCGCGATGCGTACTGGTCATGATGGCGGACTGGTTGCTGATGTGCTTGCTAGTGTAATGCACCGGCCCGCGCGCGCCAATCGGCCCGCGCGGGCGGCACGTAAGCCGTGCCGGGCAGACTACCTGGCGGCCGGCGCAGTGGTCTGCGAATCCTGCTGGTTCTTCTTGCGCGCGGCCCGCTCGCGCTCGTTTTCAGCCTTCTTGCGCTCCACTTCCAGGCGGTGTTCCTCGGCCTCCTGGATGCGGCGCTGGCGCTGCGCGGCATTGGCGGCGCGCTCCGGCGCGCGGGCGGCCTCTTCGGCCTGCTGGCGCCGCACCTCGGCCTCATGCTGGCGCACACGATAATCGGCCGGCACATCCTTGTTCTGGTCGATGCGCTGCTGGACTTCCTGGTTCTTGGCGTTGCTCTCCTGCACCTTGCGGGCCGAACTGGCTTCCTTTTCCTTCTGCTCCTGCAGGCGACGGGCCGCATCCTGCTCGTCCTTGGCGCGCTGCTCGGCCAGCGAACGGTCGCGGTCGTCCACCGTGGTCTGGCGCTGGAACACCTTGGCTTCGTATTCCACCTGCTTGATACGCTTTTCGGCCAGACGCTTGCGGTCGCGCGCCGCCTCCAGGCAATCGGCTACCAGGAACTTGGGATAGCAGGCACGCTGGTCCAGGATGTAGCGCAGTTCCACGGCCTGGCGGTCTTCTGCGGCCTGGTCCAGCGCCTGTTGCGCCACCTCGTCGGACTTGATGGAGCCGGCCGGGAAACGGGTGGTAATCGGTGCGCGGGCTTCCAGTTCATCGAAACGCTCGCGGCTCATCGGCGCGGCTGTGGTGGCCGGAGCAGCCGGCGCGGTGGCGCCCGGCGTCGTGGTGGCCGCGACCGCCGACGGGGCGCCGGCAGTCGCCGTCCCCTGGGCCTGCGCGGCACAAGCGGCACTGGCCAGGGCCAGCATCAGGCCGCACAGGGATGAGGTGACGCCCTTGGCATCGGCGAAAAGACCTTGCATGTGGTTCTTGTCCATCAGGTGATTGTTCAGGAGAGGCTGTCGGCAATCGAGCGCCGGTCCGCGTCCAGGTATTCCTTCGATTGCATCTCAATGATACGTGAAACGGTACGGTGGAACTCGTTGGACAGGGTCCCCACCGTGTAAAGCTCGTCCGGCTCTACGGCCGCCGACATGATCAGCTTGACCTTGTGGTCGTAGAACACGTCGATCAGCCAGGTGAAGCGGCGCGCCTCGGAGGACATGGCCGCCGACATGCGCGGGATGCCCGAGAGGATCACGGTCTGGAAGCGGCTGGCCAGTTCCAGGTAATCGTTCTGCGAACGCGGACCGCCGCACAGGGTCGCGAAATCGAACCAGATGGCGCTGCCGGCGCGACGCAGGGCGCGGATCTCGCGCGCCTCGATATGCACCCGTGGATCTTCATCGGCCGCCTCGGCCACGGCCGCGAAGGCGGTGCGCAATTCCTCATCGGTCTTGGCGTTCAAGGGTGTGTGATAGACCTTGACCTGTTCCAGCACGCGCTTGCGGTAATCGATGCCGGCGTCGATGTTCATGACGTCCAGCTTTTCCTTGAGCAGCGCGATGGTGGGCAGCATGCGGTCGCGGTGCAGGCCGTCCGGATAGAGCGTGCCGGGCTCGTAATTGGAGGTCATGACGAAGGAGACGCCATGATCGAACAAGCCCTTGAGCAGGTTGTAGAGGATCATCGCATCGGCGATGTCGGAGACATGGAATTCGTCGAAGCAGATCAGGCGGTATTTCTTGGCGATGCGCTTGGCGACCTCGTCCAGCGGATCGGCGATGCCCTTGAGCTCATCCAGCTGACGATGCACATCGCGCATGAATTCGTGGAAGTGCAGGCGCGTCTTGCGCACCACCGGCACCACGGAGTAAAAGCTGTCCATCAGGAAGGACTTGCCGCGCCCCACCCCGCCCCACATGTAGACGCCGCGCGGCACGGCCGGGCGGCTGATCAGGCGCTTGAAGGCGGAGGCGCGCTGGGCCTTGTAGGCGACCCACTCCTCGTAGGCGCGCTGTAGGCGCTCGATGGCGCGCAATTGCGCCTCGTCGGGTTGATAACCGCGCTGGGACAGCGACTGTTCGTAGAATTGACGGACATCCATGGTGTGGTCTTGTAAAACGACAATGGGCGAGCCAGGCTCGCCCATTGGGTTGGCATCTCAATGCTCAATACGCGTGCAACACAAGCGTGGCAGGTGCGGGCGACGCGTATTGTCGCATTGATCGCGCATCAGAAGTTCAATGCGCGCTTGTCGACGGCCAGGGCCGCTTCCTTGGTCGCTTCGGACAGCGACGGGTGAGCGTGGCAGATGCGGGCGATGTCTTCCGACGAAGCACGGAATTCCATGGCCACCACGGCTTCGGAAATCAGCTCGGAAGCCATCGGACCAACGATGTGCACGCCCAGGATTTCGTCGGTCTTGGCGTCCGCCAGGAACTTGACCATGCCCGAGGTATCGCCCAGCGCGCGGGCGCGACCATTGGCCAGGAACGGGAAGGTACCGGCCTTGTACTGCACGCCATCGGCCTTCAGTTGCTGCTCGGTCTTGCCGACCCAGGCGATTTCCGGCGAGGTGTAGATGACCCAGGGAATGGTGTTGAAGTTGACGTGACCATGCTGACCGGCGATACGCTCGGCCACGGCAACGCCTTCTTCTTCGGCCTTGTGGGCCAGCATCGGGCCGCGCACCACGTCACCCACCGCCCACACATTGGGCAGGTTGGTCTTGCAGTCGCCGTCCACGGCGATGAAGCCGCGCTCGTCCAGCTTCAGGCCCACGCCTTCGGCGTTCAGGCCGATGGTGTTGGGGGTGCGGCCGATGGAGACGATCAGCTTGTCGAATTCGCCGGTGTGGGCTTCACCCTTGGCATCGGTGTATTCCACGGAGACGCTGTTCTTGCCTGCCTTGATGGTACCGATCTTCACACCCAGGTTCACGGCCAGACCCTGCTTGGTCAGCAGCTTCTGGGCTTCCTTGGCGATCTGCTCGTCCACTGCGCCCAGGAAGGTCGGCAGGGCTTCCAGCACGGTCACTTCCGCGCCCAGGCGACGCCAGACCGAACCCATTTCCAGACCGATCACGCCGGCACCGATCACGCCCAGCTTCTTGGGCACTTCGGAGATGGCCAGTGCACCGGTGTTGGAGAGGATCAGCTTTTCATCGAACTCGGCGCCCGGCAGTGCGCGGGCGTTGGAGCCGGTAGCGACGATGACGTGCTTGGCGATGATGGTTTCTTCGGCAGCGCCGGCAACCTTGATCTCGTAGCCGTTGGCATCACCCTTGACGAAGGAGCCGCGGCCGTGGAAGAAGGACACCTTGTTCTTCTTGAACAGGTACAGGATGCCGTCGTTGTTCTGCTTGACCACGGTGTTCTTGCGGCCCAGCATCTTGTCCAGGTTCAGGCCCAGACCCTTGACTTCGATGCCATGCTCGGCGAAGCCGTGGCTGGCATGTTCGTAGTGCTCGGACGATTGCAGCAGCGCCTTGGAGGGGATGCAGCCAACGTTGGTGCAGGTACCGCCCGGTGCCGGGCCGCCCTTTTCGTTCTTCCATTCGTCGATGCAGGCGGTGTTGAAACCCAGCTGGGCTGCGCGGATGGCGGCGATGTAGCCGCCGGGGCCGCCACCAATGACGACGACGTCAAAATTCTTGCTCATGTGTGTATTCCTGATTCGTTGTGCACATCCGCTTTGATCTCTTGATCCAAAACGGATGCAAAAAGGCGCTGAATGCCTGGGGGCCGTTCAGCGCCTCGCTCACGCCGTGATGGCCGGTTGCTTACAGATCCAACAGAAGACGAGCGGGATCTTCCAGCGCTTCCTTGATCGCGACCAGCGACAGGACGGCTTCACGGCCGTCGATGATGCGGTGGTCATAGGACAGCGCGAAGTAGTTGATCGGACGCACCACGACCTGGCCGTTTTCGACCACTGCACGTTCCTTGGTGGCGTGGATGCCCAGGATCGCCGATTGCGGCGGGTTGATGATCGGGGTCGACAGCATGGAACCGAAGGTGCCGCCATTGGAGACGGTGAAGGTACCGCCCGACAGTTCTTCGATGGACAGCTTGCCGTCCTTGGCTTTCTGGCCGAATTCACCGATCTTCTTTTCGATGTCGGCGATCGACATCTGGTCCGCATCACGCAGGATGGGCACCACCAGACCACGGGGCGAGCCGACGGCCACGCCGATGTCGAAGTAGCCGTGGTAGACGATGTCGTTACCGTCGACCGAGGCGTTGACGATCGGGTACTTCTTCAGGGCGTGCACGACGGCCTTGACGAAGAAGGACATGAAGCCCAGCTTGACGCCGTGTTCCTTCTCGAACTTGTCCTTGTACTTGTTGCGCAGGTCGATGACCGGCTGCATGTTGATTTCGTTGAAGGTGGTCAGGATGGCGTTGGTCGATTGCGATTGCACCAGACGCTCTGCCACGCGGGCACGCAGGCGGCTCATCGGCACGCGTTGTTCCGGACGGCTTTCCAGACCAGCCTTGACCGGTGCGGCAACGGCAGCCAGGGCCGGCTTGGCAGCGGCAGCAGGAGCGGCGGCGGGAGCCGACAGCGCGCCCAGCACATCGCCCTTGGTCACGCGGCCATCCTTGCCGGTGCCGGTGACTTGCGAGGTCGACAGGTTGTTGTCAGCCAGCAGCTTGGCGGCGGCGGGCATGGCGACGTCGCCCTTGGAAGCCAGCTCGGGAGCGGCCACCGGGGTCGGTTCGTTGGTCGCTTGCGGAGCGGGAGCAGCCTTGACTTCGGTCGGGGCCACTTGCGCGGAGGCGTCGGTGTCGAGAATGGCGATGACTTCGCCGGCCACGACGGTAGCACCGTCAGCCTTGATGATCTGGGTGATGACGCCGGCGTCCGGCGAGGGCAGTTCCAGCACGACCTTGTCGGTCTCGATGTCGATCAGGTTTTCATCACGGGCGACAGGTTCGCCGACCTTCTTGTGCCATTGCAGCAGGGTTGCTTCGGCAACGGATTCCGACAACTGCGGGACTTTTACTTCGATTTGAGCCATTTTCAGGATTCTCCGATTTTCGGGTGATTTCGTTCTTATGGAAACAGGGACGCACTGCCCTCGCAGCGCGTCCCGTTTGCATCGATGATTACTTGGTCAGCACAAAGCCCTTGAGCTTGGCGAAGGCGGTTTCGATCAGTGCCTTTTGCTGTGCATAGTGCTTGTCGTAGTAACCGACGGCCGGCGAGGCGCTGGCCGGGCGGCCTGCATAGGCCAGCTTCTGACCTTCGGAGAGATTCTCGAAGATGTTGTGCTGGATCTGCAGCCATGCGCCCTGATTCTGCGGCTCGTCCTGCGCCCACACCAGTTCGTTGAAGTTCGGGAACTGCTTCAGTGCAGCCGCGAACGCCTTGTGCGGGAACGGATACAGCTGTTCGACGCGGATGATGGCGGTATCGGTCTGACCGCGTTCCTTGCGGGCGTTGACCAGGTCGTAGTACACCTTGCCCGAGCAGGCGACGATGCGCTTGACCTTCTTGGCGTCGATGGTTTCATCGACTTCCGGGATCACGGTCTGGAACGAACCCTTGGCCAGGTCGGACAGGGGCGAGCCGGCATCCTTGTTACGCAGCAGCGACTTCGGGGTCATGATGATCAGCGGCTTGCGGAACAGGCGGATCATCTGGCGACGCAGCAGGTGGAAGATCTGCGCAGCGGTGGTGGGCTGCACGACCTGCATGTTGTTGTCGGCGCACAGCTGGAGGTAACGCTCGATACGTGCCGAGGAGTGTTCCGGACCCTGGCCTTCGTAACCGTGGGGCAGCATCTGCACCAGACCGGAGGCACGGCCCCACTTCACTTCGCCGGAGCTGATGAACTGGTCCATGACGACCTGGGCACCGTTGGCGAAGTCGCCGAACTGGGCTTCCCAGATGGTCAGGGTGTTCGGTTCAGCGGTCGAGTAACCGTATTCGAAGGCCAGCACGGCTTCTTCGGACAGCACGGAGTCGATCACGGTGAAGGTGGACTGGTTCTCAGCCACGTTCTGCAGCGGGATGAAGGTACCGGCATCCCAACGCTCGCGGTTCTGGTCGTGCAGCACGGCGTGACGGTGGGTGAAGGTACCACGGCCGGCATCCTGACCGGTCAGGCGCACGGCATAGCCGGAGGAAACCAGGCTGGCGTAGGCCAGGTGTTCGCCCATGCCCCAGTCCAGGTTCATCTCGCCACGACCCATGGTGGCGCGGTCGTTCAGGACCTTCTCGACCAGCGAGTGAACCTTGAAGCCTTCAGGGACGGTGGTGATCTTGGCGGCCAGGCGCTTCAACTCGGCCATCGGCACGGCGGTCTCGGCAGCGTCGGTCCACTTGCGGTTCAGGAACGGCAGCCAGTCGACGGCGTACTTGCTCTTGAAGTTGGTCAGCACCGGGTCGATGGCGTGCTTGCCGGCATCCATCGCGGCGCGATAGGCCTTGACCAGTTCTTCGCCGCCATCGGCGGGAATGGTCTGCTGGGTGACCAGCTTGTCGGCGTACAGCTTGCGGGTACCCGGGTGCTGGGCGATCTTCTTGTACATCAGCGGCTGGGTCAGAGCAGGCGTATCTTGCTCGTTGTGACCCAGCTTGCGGAAGCAGATGATGTCGACCACGATGTCCTTCTTGAACTTCATGCGGTAGTCGACAGCGATCTGGGTGGCGAACACGACGGCTTCCGGATCATCGCCGTTGACGTGCAGCACCGGGGCTTCGATCATCTTGACCACGTCCGAGCAGTACAGCGTCGAACGGGAGTCGCGCGGGTCGGAAGTGGTGAAGCCGATCTGGTTGTTGATGACGATGTGGACGGTACCACCGGTGCCGTAGCCACGGGTCTGGGCCAGGTTCAGGGTTTCCATCACCACGCCTTGGCCGGCGAAGGCGGCGTCACCGTGCACCAGGATCGGCAGCACTTGCGAACCATCCTTGTCGCCGCGGCGATCCATACGGGCCTTGACCGAACCTTCGACCACCGGGTTGACGATTTCCAGGTGGGAGGGGTTGAAGGCCAGCGACAGGTGGACCGGGCCGCCTGGGGTGGAGACGTCCGAGGAGAAGCCCTGGTGGTACTTGACGTCACCGGCCGGCAGGTCGTCGGCGTGACGGCCTTCGAACTCGGAGAACAGTTCCTGCGGGGTCTTGCCCAGGATGTTGACCAACACGTTCAGACGACCGCGGTGGGCCATGCCGATCACGATTTCCTGCACGCCCTTTTCACCGGCGCGCTGGATGGTTTCATCCAGGGAAGCGATGAAGGATTCGCCGCCTTCCAGCGAGAAGCGCTTCTGGCCGACGTACTTGGTGTGGAGGTAACGCTCCAGGCCTTCGGCAGCGGTCAGGCGCTCCAGGATGTGCTTCTTCTTGTCCGAAGAGAAGCTGGGCACGGCACGGGTCGGCTCCAAGCGCTCTTCCAGCCAGCGCACTTCGGACATGTCCGAGATGTAGGTGAACTCGGCACCGATGGAGCGCGTGTAGGTATCGCGCAGCATCTGCAGCAGGTCGCGCAGGGACGCGGTTTCCGGGCCGAAGTAGGTGTTGTTGATGTTGAACACGATGTCCATGTCGGCATCGGTGAAGCCGTAGAAGGAGGGATCGAGTTCAGGGATGTTGGGGCGTTCCTGGCGTTGCAGCGGGTCCAGGTTGGCGAAACGGGAGCCGAGGTCACGGTAGCCGGCGATCAGCTGGGTGACGGCGACGCGCTTGCGACCCATGTCGGAGTCGGCGGATGCGATGACGGTGCGGATGGGGCCTTGCTTGGCACGTTCGGCGAAGGATGCGATCACCGGAGCGTGGGCCACATCGGGACGGGTGGAGCCGTCGGTGGCGGGGACGTGTTGCACGGCGTCGAAATAAGCACGCCAGTTATCGGGGACAGAGCCGGGGTTGTTCAGGTAGGCTTCGTACAGTTCTTCGATGTACGGAGCATTCCCACCGAACAGGTAGGAGTTGATGTTGTATTGCTCGTAGAGCTTTGTCATTTGCTCACCTTTCTTCGCGCTTCGCGAGATTAGCGGGTTTCTACACCTTCCGCGACACGGCCTGACCGGTTAGCGGATTGCATCAAGTTGTGGGGGAAGGACCTTGTCTACCTGAACTTCTGTACGTCATCCAGTCAGCGCATCGGAATTATATCTCCTAATATCAAATAAAAAAGCGAATCCTCCGGGATTCGCTTTTTTATTTGAAACATGAAGCAAAAGGCGTTTCCAGCCACCAACGCCGGCCCGCAAAGCCTTGCTGCGCGGGCCTCGCCACCCTCCCCCCGTCAGTCCCGGGAGGCGGGAAGCGCGGCATTACGGCCACCGTTGTTGTCCATCCGACAAGGCGGACGGACAACATCCGGCGATCAGCGCTTGTCCATCGGCGGCACGTCGCGACGCGGCGAACCGACGAACAGCTGACGGGGACGGCCGATCTTCTGTTCCGGATCCGAGATCATTTCGTTCCACTGGGCGATCCAGCCGATGGTACGGGCCATGGCGAAGATGCAGGTGAACATGGAGGTCGGGATGCCCAGGGCGCGCTGCACGATGCCCGAGTAGAAGTCGACGTTCGGGTACAGCTTGCGGGAAACGAAGTAGTCGTCTTCCAGGGCGATCTTTTCCAGCTCCATGGCCAGCTTGAACAGCGGGTCGTCGTGCAGGCCCAGTTCGTTCAGGACTTCGTAGCAGGTTTCGCGCATCAGCTTGGCACGCGGGTCGTAGTTCTTGTAGACGCGGTGACCGAAGCCCATCAGCTTGACACCGGAGTTCTTGTCCTTCACCTGCTTGATGAACTCGGGGATCTTGTCGACGGAACCGATCTGTTCCAGCATGTTCAGTGCGGCTTCGTTGGCACCGCCGTGGGCAGGACCCCACAGGCAGGCGATACCGGCGGCGATACATGCGAACGGGTTGGCACCGGAGGAGCCGGCCAGACGCACGGTCGAGGTCGAGGCGTTCTGCTCGTGATCGGCGTGCAGGATCAGGATGCGGTCCAGCGCGCGGACCAGCACTTCATTGACCTTGTACTCTTCGCACGGGTTGGCGAACATCATGCGCATGAAGTTGGCGGTGTACGACAGGTCGTTGCGCGGGTAGACGAACGGCTGGCCGATGCTGTACTTGTAGGCCATGGCCACCAGGGTCGGCAACTTGGCGATCATGCGGATGGCCGACACTTCGCGGTGGTTGGCGTTGGAGATGTCCAGCGAGTCGTGGTAGAAGGCCGACAGCGCGCCGACCGAGCCGGTCAGTACGGCCATCGGGTGAGCATCGCGACGGAAACCACGGAAGAAGAAGTTCATCTGCTCGTGGACCATGGTGTGCTGGGTCACGGTGGTGACGAACTCAGCCTTCTGGTCGGCAGTGGGCAGCTCGCCGTGCAGCAGCAGGTAGCAGGATTCCAGGAAGTCGCAGTTCACCGCCAGCTGCTCGATCGGATAGCCACGGTACAGCAGCTCGCCCTTGTCGCCATCGATGTAGGTGATGGAGGAATTGCAGGAAGCGGTCGACATGAAGCCGGGGTCGTAGGTGAACTTGCCGGTGGCGCCGTACAGCTTGCGGATATCGATCACATCAGGACCGATGCTGCCCTTGTAGATAGGAAAATCTACGGACGGAGACCCGTCGGAGAACGACAGGGTAGCTTTGATATCGGTATTGGACATAGCTTTTCCTTTTGCTGGGATGGTGAAACCGTTAATCAAAAGCCGCGACCGCAAGCCGGGCGGCATCATGGTTCGGATGCGCCGGGTGGCGAGTTGGAACAGGCCGCGATCGAGCAAAATCGGTCTGGCTTGTGGCCAGGCGCAATATTCGTGCAACAGTCAGGCAGTACGCAGTTTCTTCAGCAACGCATGCACTTGGGGCAGATCAACCGCCGCTTCCGGCTCCTTGCGGGCCAGCAGCAGGTCCATCAGGTCGTTGTCGGTCAGGTCCATCAGGCGCGAGAAGGCATCGACCTCGTCGTCGCTCATCTGGGCCTCGTTGGCATCCAGATAGCGCGTCAGGATCAGGTCATTCTCCAGCAGCCCGCGGCGCGCGCGCCAGCGCAGTCTTGCTCGCTTGGCTGGATCATCCTGATGACGCTGTTCAGTCATGAACTCGCTCATTTCTTGTCTTTCCATTCACTTCAACCGGACCAAACCTGAAGGAACCGGTCGGGGAAGCCGCTTCCAGCCCAGCCTCCCCTCGCTGCAGCCCGCCATGCACGGCGGCTCTGGCAGGCATCACACCAACTCGGCTTACACCGAGCGACGGACCATCAGTTCCTTGATCTTGCCGATGGCTTTGTTGGGGTTCAGACCCTTGGGGCAGACATCGACGCAGTTCATGATCGAACGGCAACGGAACAGACGGTACGGATCTTCCAGGTTGTCCAGACGCGCGCCGGTGGCTTCGTCGCGGCTGTCGGCGATGAAGCGGTAGGCTTGCAGCAGGCCGGCGGGGCCGACGAACTTGTCCGGATTCCACCAGAACGACGGGCATGAGGTCGAGCAGCAGGCGCACAGGATGCACTCGTACACGCCATCGAGCTCTTCACGCTGCTCGGGCGACTGCAGGCGCTCCTTCTCGGGCGGGATGCTGTCGTTGATCAGGTAGGGCTTGATCGAATCGTACTGCTTGAAGAAGTTGGTCATGTCCACGATCAGGTCGCGGATCACCGGCAGGCCGGGCAGCGGCTTCAGAACGATGGGTTCGGTCAGCTCGTTCAGGTTGGTGATGCAGGCCAGGCCGTTCTTGCCGTTGATGTTCATGGCGTCGGAACCGCACACGCCTTCGCGGCAGGAGCGGCGCAGGGCCAGCGAATCGTCGACGTCGGACTTGATGCGCTGCAGGGCATCCAGCAGCATCTTGTCGGTGGGCTTCAGTTCCACCGTCAGGTCTTGCATGTACGGCTTGTCGTCCTTGTCCGGATCGTAACGATAGATCTTGAATTTCAGGGTGCGAGTCATGTTGCGACCTCTTAGAAAGTACGTGCTTTAGGTTTGAAAGTCTCGACGGTCAGCGGCTGCATGTTGACCGGCTTGTAGTCGAGACGATTCCCCTCGGAGAACCACAGCGTGTGCTTGAGCCAGTTCACGTCGTCGCGCTGCTCGTAGTCGCTGTGCGCGTGGGCGCCTCGCGATTCCTTGCGGGCAGCCGCCGAAGTGATGGTGGCCTTGGCCGTTTCGATCAGATTGTCCAGCTCCAGCGCTTCCACGCGGGCGGTGTTGAAGACCTTGGACTTGTCCTTGAAGGAGACGTGCTTGCGGCGCTCGTCCAGTTCCATGATCTTGGTATAGCCTTCCTGCAGCAGGGCGTCGGTACGGAACACGCCGCAGTACTTCTGCATGGTGGCGCGGATGTCGTTGGCCACATCCTGCACGCGCTCGGAACCGGTGCTGCTTTCCAGATGGGCGATGCGCTCCAGCGAACGGTCCAGGGCGCCAGCCGGGATAGGCTTGTGACTCTGGTCCTGCAGACGGCTGCCGACGATGTGGTTACCGGCGGCGCGACCGAAGACCACCAGGTCCAGCAGCGAGTTGGTACCCAGGCGGTTGGCGCCGTGCACCGAGACGCAGGCGCATTCGCCGATGGCGTACATGCCCTGCACCACTTCCTTCATGGAACCGCCCTTGGGCGCGACCACCTGGCCGTGGATGTTGGTGGGGATGCCACCCATCTGGTAGTGGATGGTCGGCACGACGGGAATCGGTTCCTTGGTCGCATCGACGTTGGCGAACTTGTGGGCGATTTCCAGGATCGAGGGCAGACGCTTCTTGATGGTATCGGCGCCGATGTGACGCAGATCCAGCAGCACGTGATCCTTGTGGGGACCGACGCCACGACCTTCCTTGATTTCCTGGTCCATCGAACGCGAGACGAAGTCACGCGGCGCCAGGTCCTTCAGGGTCGGCGCATAGCGCTCCATGAAGCGTTCGCCGTTGCTGTTGATCAGGATGCCGCCTTCGCCGCGCACGCCCTCGGTGATCAGCACGCCCGCGCCGGCCACGCCGGTCGGGTGGAATTGCCAGAATTCCATGTCCTGCAGCGGCAGGCCGGCACGTGCGGCCATGCCCATGCCGTCGCCGGTGTTGATGAAGGCGTTGGTCGATGCGGCCCAGATACGACCCGCGCCGCCGGTGGCGAACAGGGTGGTCTTGGCGTGCAGCATCATGATTTCGCCGGTTTCCATTTCCAGCGCCACCACGCCGAGGACATCGCCCTCTTCGTTGCGGATCACGTCCAGCGCCATCCACTCGACGAAGAAGTGGGTCTTGGCGCGCACGTTGCGCTGGTACAGGGTGTGCAGCAGTGCGTGACCGGTACGGTCGGCAGCAGCACAGGCGCGCTGCACCGGCTTTTCACCCAGGTTGGCGGTGTGGCCGCCGAACGGACGCTGATAGATGGTGCCATCAGGGTTGCGGTCGAAGGGCATGCCGAAGTGTTCCAGCTCGTAGACGGCCTTCGGTGCTTCGCGGCACATGAATTCGATGGCGTCCTGGTCACCCAGGTAGTCCGACCCCTTGACGGTGTCGAACATGTGCCAGTACCAGTTGTCTTCCGACATGTTGCCCAGCGAAGCGCCGATGCCGCCTTGGGCAGCCACGGTGTGCGAGCGGGTCGGGAAGACCTTGGACAGGACAGCGACGTTCAGACCGGCTTCGGCCAGTTGCAGCGAGGCGCGCATGCCGGAGCCACCGGCGCCGACGATGACCGCGTCAAAGCGGCGGGTAGTGATGGCGGATTTGATTGCAGCCACGATTAGTTTCTCCAGAGAATCTGCGCAGCATAGCCAGCGCAACCGATCAGCCACACGATGGTGGCAACTTGCAGGACCAGGCGAACGCCGACGGGCTTGACGTAGTCCATGAGCGCATCACGCACGCCAATCCAGGCGTGGAAGAACAGCGCCATGAACACGGCAAAGGTGGCAACCTTGAACCATTGATGCGAGAACAGAGCCGCCCAGCCCTGGTAGCTGAAGTTGGTCGAAGTGAAGAAGCACACCAGCAGGATCACGGTGTAGACCGCCATCACGACGGCAGTGGCGCGTTGCGCCAGCCAGTCGCGCAGGCCGTAGTGGGCGCCGACGACCAGGCGCTTGGGTCCGATGTTGTTATCAGCCATTTTCAGAATGCTCCGAACAGTTTCAATGCGACCAGGATCATCAGCGCGATGCTGACCACCAGGACAGTTGCCGAGGACTTGCGCGCGCTGTCCTTGTCCAGACCGATGTGGTTATCCATGATCAGGTGGCGGATGCCGGCGCAGAAGTGATGCAGATAGGCCCAGGACAGAGCCAGGATGACCAGCTTGACGAACCAGCCGGAAGTGAAGCCCTTGAGGTAGGCGAAGGTGCCTTCCGAGAGCAGGCTGCTGTCCAGGAGGTACAGAATGAAAGGCAGCATCAGGAACAGGAACAGACCGCTGATGCGGTGCATGATCGAGACCAGAGCGGCCAGGGGCATGCGGTAGCCGGCAATTTGGGTTAGGTGTATGTTACGAAATTGCGGCCGTTGTGGTTTAGCGGCTTCAGACATACAAGGTTCTCCTCAGATTAAAACAATCATGCAATTTTCGCCGATTTTCTAAATCACCATCAACTTTTATTGCGCTTCGCAGCATGTCCACCGGGACTTGACCCGGCTTTGAAGCCGCTCCCCGTCACCGCACAGGCCCGGCCCGTGGGCATCCTGGAAGGAAG
Organism: Herbaspirillum sp.; assembly: GCF_035644555.1. Classification (GTDB taxonomy): domain Bacteria; phylum Pseudomonadota; class Gammaproteobacteria; order Burkholderiales; family Burkholderiaceae_D; genus Herbaspirillum. The sequence goes on along the minus strand of NZ_DASQOH010000079.1, from coordinate 87,728 downwards.
CCACCGGCCCGCTCAGCTCAACTCGCTTTGGTAATGATGATTCGTCGTCAGGTACAGCCCGCGCCGCATTTCCACCGGCTTGTCGCCATAGGTGAATGAAGCCCGCTCCACACTCAGCAACGGCGTTTGGGGCGCTACGCCCAGAAACTCTGCCGCATCCGGATCCGCCCCGACGGCACGGATGCGCTCTTCGGCGCGGATCATGCGCGTGCCGAATTCCGACTCGAACAGGCCATACAGCGGCCCGCGGTATTCCACCAGGCGTTCGGCCGTCAGCCCCTTGAAGATGGCGCCGGGCAGCCAGATGTCTTCGAGGATGATGGGAACACCATTGAACGATTTTACCCGGCGGATGAAAATGACGGAGTCGCCCGACTTCATGTCGAGCTGACGGGCCACTTCGGCCGAGGCGCGTACGCGCTTGACTTCGATGATCTTGTTCTCGGGACGCTGCGGCTCGTCGCTGTCGGCCATCAACCGCAGGAAGCGGAACTGCGCCTGGGTCTCATGATGGGTCGCAACGAAGGTCCCCTTGCCCTGGCGGCGCACCACCAGGTTTTCGGCCGCCAGTTCGTCGATGGCCTTGCGCACCGTACCCTGACTGACCTTGAAGCGGCTACCCAGCTCCACTTCGCTGGGAATGAGCTCACCCGGCTTCCACTCACCGGCCTCCAGGCGCTGCATGATGAGCGCCTTGATCTGCTGATACAACGGACTGAAGGTGGGTGCAGGACTGGCAGCACCCGCCCCCGCGGCATGCGCGTCGGCGTTGTTCGAATTAGGCAGGATCGAGCTCATAACCTCGAATTTCACCACAAAATCCCTTCCGGCGTCCAGCAAAAACTAGGCAATAATATGTCTTATATAAGACATAAGATATTGATTGACAGCGCTCTTTCGCAGGCCTACACTCGCGAGCAACCTGAAGACCTGCAAGGCAGACCGGGTGCGATTTACAGGCCGGAGGGCGCTAACGAGAATCGCTCTCATCCAGACCCATCGAAGGCGGCGTTTTCATGCAGGCAGAGCACAAGTTTGACAGGTTTTTGATTTGTCGGCAGAGCCCGAACCGAAAGCAACTGACTCGCTGCGTTTTCGACGGTATCATGGCGGCCTAACAAGAATTCGAGGAAGTCGCGCAATTTCCTGCGCAAACCAGAAGCAAACGCAGACGGCCCTGCCGCGCTCTCCGCGACGCGACCGCAACGTGCGCTTCATGCAGTCTGAACGCTTTTTTTCATCACCTCTTTTGGAGATTCAACATGGCTAAAGCCCCCATGCGTGTTGCCGTCACCGGCGCCGCCGGTCAGATCGGTTACTCCCTGCTGTTCCGCATCGCCAACGGCGACCTGCTGGGCAAAGACCAGCCGGTCATCCTGCAACTGCTGGAAATCCCCGATGAGAAGGCTCAGAAGGCGTTGAAGGGCGTCATCATGGAAATCGATGACTGTGCCTTCCCGCTGCTGGCTGGCGTGACTGCCCACAGCGATCCGATGACCGCCTTCAAGGATGCCGACATCGCCCTGCTGGTGGGTGCCCGTCCCCGCGGCCCCGGCATGGAGCGCAAGGACCTGCTGGAAGCCAACGCCCAGATCTTCACCGTGCAGGGCAAGGCGCTGGACGCCGTCGCCTCGCGCAACGTCAAGGTCCTGGTGGTCGGCAACCCTGCCAACACCAACGCCTACATCGCCATGAAGTCGGCACCGAACCTGCCGGCCAAGAACTTCACCGCCATGCTGCGCCTGGACCACAACCGTGCGCTGTCGCAAGTGGCGGCCAAGATCGGCAAGCCGGTCTCGGCCATCGAAAAGCTGTGCGTGTGGGGCAACCACTCGCCGACCATGTACGCCGATTACCGTTTCGCTACCGCCGATGGCGCCTCCGTCAAGGACACCATCAACGACCAGGAATGGAACAAGAACGTGTTCCTGCCCACCGTCGGCAAGCGCGGCGCGGCCATCATCGAAGCCCGCGGCCTGTCCTCGGCAGCATCGGCAGCCAACGCAGCCATCGACCACGTGCGTGACTGGGTGCTGGGCACCAACGGCAAGTGGACCACCATGGGCATCCCCTCGGACGGTTCCTACGGCATCCCCGAAGGCACCATGTTCGGCTTCCCGGTGACCACCGAAAACGGCGAGTACAAGATCGTCCAGGGTCTGGAGATCGACGAGTTCTCGCAAGAGCGCATCAACATCACCCTCAAGGAGCTGATGGAAGAGCGTGAAGGCGTCAAGCATCTGGTCGGCTAATTGACCAGGGCGCGGCGGTCTTCAACCGCCGCGCCCGTCGTCTTACTGCAATACCGGCAATACCCGCAATATAGCAATACCGATCGATCCGACAACCTTACCCCAGTCCCATTCGCAGCAATGCATCCTTCCCAGGTCTTGTTCCCAGGTGCCCAGCAGCCGGTTTCGCTCCCGGTGTGCGATCACTACGCCGGCTCCGAAAAGCTGATGCGCAAGTCGATGGCCCTGCAGCAGGAACTCGGCCCCCTGTTCGACATCACCTTCGACTGCGAAGACGGCGCCGCCGCCGGCAATGAAGCCGCGCACGCCGAGCTGGTCGCCTCGCTCATCGCGGGAGCCGACAACGTCCACCGCCGCATCGGTGCGCGCCTGCATGACGTGGGCCATGCGCACTTCGAGCAGGACGTGGCCATCATCTGCGGCGCCGCTGCGCGCGAGCTGGCCTACGTGATGTTGCCCAAGCCGGAAGGCATTGCCGATGTGCTGCGCGCACTGGAGAGCATCAATCGCGCCGCCGGCAACGCCGGCCGTGCGCAACTGCCGGTGCAGGTGTTGATCGAGACCCACGGCGCGCTGGCCGATGCCGCACGCATCGCCGCCCTGCCCCAGGTCCAGTCGTTGTCGTTCGGGGTCATGGATTTCGTTTCGGCGCACTACGGCGCCATTCCCGGCAGCGCCATGCGCTCCCCCGGACAGTTCGACCACCCGCTGGTTCGCCGCGCCAAGCTGGAGATTGCCGCCGCCTGCCATGCGCACGGCAAGGTGCCGTCGCACAACGTGACCACCGATATCAAGAATCCCGCCGCCGTGGCCGACGATGCGCGCCGCGCGGCACAGGAATTCGGCTACACCCGGATGTGGAGCATCCATCCGGACCAGATCCGTCCCATCGTGCAGGCCATGTCGCCCTCGACCGACGAAGCCGAACTGGCGGCACAGATCTTGCTCAAGGCGCAATCGGTGCAATGGGGCCCGATCCAGCACCTGGGCAACCTGCACGACCGGGCCAGCTATCGCTATTACTGGAGTATCCTGCAACGCGCGCATGCCACCGGCGTGGCGCTGCCGCCGGAGACTGCAGCCTGGTTCGCCGCCGGCGACTCCCCTTCAACCACGCAGTAAGTACACGACCGTTTCGATCTACGAACATGAAAAAGCACCTGACCATCCTCGCCCTGCTGGGCAGCCTGTTCGCTGCTGCCGGCATCACCGCCGCGCAAGCCGAGACCACCACCACCAAGCCAGCCGCCAAGAAGAAGGTGGTCAAGAAGGCGCCGGCCAAGAAGGCTGCCGCTGCAGCCGCAGCCGCTGCTCCGGTAGCCAAGATGCCGTTCTCCTCGGATGCCGAGGATGACGACAGCGAGCCGGACCTGGGCGGCACGCTGTCGGCCGACTTCCAATGTGAAATGGGCCACAAGCTGACCATCTGGAAGAACGAGACCGACGATAAGCACATCGCCATCCGCTGGGACAAGCGCATCCACCGCCTGACCCGTGTAGCCACCACCACCGGTGCCAACCGCTTCGAGAACCGCAAGATGGGCCTGGTCTGGATCGGCATCCCCGCCAAGGGCCTGCTGCTGGACTCGAAGAAGGGCCAGCAGCTGGCCAACGAATGCAAGAACGCCGAACAGATGAAGGCCGCCGCAGCAGCACCGGCAGCCACCATTGCCGCGGCACCCCACCAGAACTGAGCCGGCAGGCAGCAGCGCCCGGCACAGCCAGTTTCAAGAAACGAAGCATCACAGAATCAGGCAGCACCCCGCAGTTCACCATTGCAGCGCAAACCGGATTCGACTAGCTAGCATCACTAAATTGCCAAATTAAGGAGAAGAGGCCATGTCTCGCAACACATTGAACACCCTGAAGGAATTCAAGATTTCCGGTTCCAAGAAGGGCAAGTTCTACTCCCTGCCCGCCCTGCAAAAATCGCTGGGCGTGAATATCTCGCGCCTGCCGGTGTCCATCCGTATCGTGCTGGAATCGGTGCTGCGCAACTGCGACGGCCAGAAGGTCACCGAAGAACACGTCAAGCAGCTGGCCAACTGGGGCGCCAAGGCCGCCCGCGTGGATGAGATCCCCTTCGTGGTGGCCCGCGTGGTGCTGCAGGACTTCACCGGCGTACCGCTGCTGGCCGACCTGGCCGCCATGCGCAATGTCGCCAGCAAGCTGGGCAAGAACCCCAAGAACATCGAGCCGCTGGTTCCGGTGGACCTGGTGGTGGACCACTCGGTGCAGATCGACCACTTCCGCGAGAAGAAGGCGCTGGACCTGAACATGAAGCTGGAATTCTCGCGCAACAACGAGCGCTACCAGTTCATGAAGTGGGGCATGCAAGCCTTCGATACCTTCGGTGTGGTGCCCCCGGGCTTCGGCATCGTCCACCAGGTCAACCTGGAATACCTGGCACGCGGCGTGCACAACAAGACCGGCGTCTACTACCCTGACACCCTGGTCGGCACCGACTCCCACACCACCATGATCAACGGCATCGGCGTGGTCGGCTGGGGCGTGGGCGGCATCGAAGCCGAAGCCGGCATGCTGGGCCAGCCGGTCTACTTCCTGACCCCGGACGTGGTCGGCGTGAACCTGACCGGCGCGCTGCGCGAAGGCGTCACCGCCACCGACCTGGTGCTGACCATCACCGAACTGCTGCGCCAGACCAAGGTCGTGGGCAAGTTCGTCGAATTCTTCGGTGAAGGCACCGAATCGCTGTCCCTGACCGACCGCGCCACCATCGCCAACATGGCTCCGGAATACGGCGCCACCATGGGCTTCTTCCCGGTTGACGATGCCACCATCGACTACTTCAAGGGCACCGGCCGTACCAAGGCCGAGATCGACGCCTTCGAAGCCTACTTCAAGGCACAGGGCCTGTACGGTGTGCCCAAGGCCGGCCAGATCGACTACACCCAGGAAGTCTCGCTGGACCTGGGTACCGTCGCTCCCTCGCTGGCAGGTCCCAAGCGCCCGCAGGACCGCATCGAGATCGGCAACGTCAAGTCCACCTTCTCCGACCTGTTCACCAAGCCGACTTCCGAGAACGGCTTCAACAAGAAGGCCGAAGACCTGACCGCGTCCTACAAGAACGCCGATGGTGTGGATCTGCACAACGGTGACGTGCTGATCGCCGCCATCACCTCCTGCACCAATACCTCCAACCCGAGCGTGCTGCTGGCCGCTGGCCTGCTGGCCAAGAAGGCGGTCGAAGCCGGCCTGAAGGTCGCGCCGCACATCAAGACCTCGCTGGCCCCTGGCTCGCGCGTGGTGACCAAGTACCTGGAAGCGGCTGGCCTGCTGCCCTACCTGGAAAAGCTGGGCTTTGGCGTGACCGCCTACGGTTGCACCACTTGCATCGGCAACGCCGGTGACCTGACTGCGGCCATGAACGAAGCCATCGTCAAGAACGACGTCGTGGCGGCCGCCGTGCTGTCGGGCAACCGTAACTTCGAAGCCCGTATCCACCCGAACATCCGCGCCAACTTCCTGGCTTCGCCGCCGCTGGTGGTGGCCTACGCGATCGCCGGCAATGTCACCCGTGACCTGATGACCGAACCGGTCGGCAAGGGCAAGGGCGGCAAGGATATCTACCTGGGCGACATCTGGCCGACCTCGCAAGAGATCGAAAAGCTGCTCAAGTTCGCCATGAACGCCAAGACCTTCAAGGAGAACTACGCCGACGTGAAGGGTGCTCCGGGCAAGCTGTGGGAAGCCATCAAGGGCGTCGCCAAGGGCGAAGTCTACAACTGGCCGACCTCGACCTACATCGCCGAGCCGCCGTTCTTCGAGAACTTCAGCGAAGAGCCCAAGATGGCAGCGGCCGGCATCACCGGTGCTCGCGCCCTGGGCGTGTTCGGCGACTCGATCACCACCGACCACATCTCCCCGGCCGGTTCGATCAAGGAATCCAGCCCGGCCGGCAAGTGGCTGCAGGCCAACGGCGTGCTCAAGGCTGACTTCAACTCCTACGGCTCGCGCCGCGGCAACCACGAGATCATGATGCGCGGCACCTTCGCCAACGTGCGTATCAAGAACCTGATGATCCCGGCCAAGCCCGACGGCTCGCGCGTGGAAGGTGGCATCACCCTGCACCAGCCGACCGGCGAAGAAATGTCGATCTATGACGCCGCCATGAAGTACGTGGCCGAAGGCACCCCGACCATGGTGTTCGGTGGCGAAGAGTACGGTACTGGCTCCTCCCGTGACTGGGCCGCCAAGGGCACCCAGCTGCTGGGCGTGAAGGCCGTGATCGCACGTTCCTTCGAGCGCATCCACCGTTCCAACCTGGTCGGCATGGGTGTGCTGCCGCTGCAGTTCCTGGGTAGCGACAGCGTGCAGACGCTGGGCATCACCGGTGACGAAACCTTCGACCTGAAGGGCCTGGACGGCGAAATCAAGCCGCAACAGGAAGCCACCCTGGTGGTCCACCGCAAGAACGGCGAGACCAAGGAAGTCAAGCTGCTGCTGCGCATCGATACCCCGATCGAAGTGGACTACTACAAGCATGGCGGCATCCTGCCGTTCGTGCTGCGTCAACTGCTGGCAGCCTAAGCAGGACGGGCAGCGCGGCACTGCTCGGTGCCGCTGCTGCCATGCAGTCTGCACGTTCGCAGAAACGAGGAACGCCGGATTCGTCCGGCGTTTTTTATTTTGCCTCTGCCGCAAGCCGTCCTCTGGAATCAGGTCAGCAGTCTGAGACGGATACGGCCGCCAAATCATCTACAATAGGCGGTTTCGTTTCCACAGATTACAGATAGCCTACATGCGTCGTCCTGCTAAACGTTCCTCCTCCAAGCTCTCTGCCGACAGCCAGCATCTGGTCACCTATGCGCAAGCCATCGCGCAGGCGTCCAGCCGGCTCGAAGAGCGCGCCTGGCTGAAACCCCTGGACGCCCTGCTCAACAAGCTCCTGCGCGCCGGCAACCAGGGCCTGATCGACACCGCGCTGGACCACCTCTTCAAGGCCGACCTGGACGCCTACGATGTCCTGATCGAGGCCGTCGAAGCCGGCAGCGAGGCCACCACCCTGGAACACGACGGCCAGGACTACGACGTGCAGCTGCTGGTATTGCCGGTATTGGCCTGGACCCGCTTCGCTATCGCGTCGGGTGCCATCGCCGGCGACCTGCAGAACGCCATCGCGGCGCATCTGCACGCGCACATCCTGGCCAAGGATGCGCGCCTGGCGCTGGCGCCCAACCTGTTCTCCATCGAACAGCTGCCGCGCGTGCATGCCGATGTGTTCGCCCTGACCCGCCAGATGGGCCAGAGCGCGCTCAAGAATGCCCCGGTGCAGCTGCGCGGCGAACAGCCACCCACCGCCGCGTTCCTGGCCGATACCCGCTACGCCATCGCGGCTGTGGTGGTGCCGGCCGGCGGCGCCCTGTTCCACTGGCAGGAAAGCGAACAACAGAGCCACTTCTCGGCCAACAAGAGCGCCGCCTTCGAGGCTTGGACGCAGCAGGCCACCCCGATCTTCACGCGCCTGCTGCCGGGCTGCAATGTCGAGCTGCTGCTGCCGCAAGCCTATTTCTTCGGTTGCCGCGAAGCCGACAAGCACATCCGCCCCGCCTCGATCCGCGCCGCCGATTATTTCCTCACGCAGACACTGGACATCGCCTCCTCCGAGCTGCATGCCAGCATCGGCGGCTTTTCCGAAGACATCAACGGCCAGATCGACGAATACCGCATCGGCTTTTCCATCGGCAGCGATCCCACCGTGGTCTATGGCACCGTCTGGCCCCTGTATGAGCAGGAAAACGGCGAAGACCTGCCGCTGATGATCCCGGCCGGCGCCGGCCTGCTGGAAGGCCTTCCGACCAGCCCGCTGCAACAGATCCTGACTGTCCTGCGCGAATGCGGCATCGTCCACATCAAGCACCATGCCGAGCGCTTCACCATGGAGTTTTGCGATGACTGCGGCGCGCCGCTGTTCCCCGACCGCGAAGGGGAACTGGTGCATGCCGAGATGCCGGAAGACACTCCGCCCCCGGTCGAGCATTTCCACTGAGCGCCACCCTGGCAGCGCGCCCTGCGGTGCCTCGCACGGACAATAAAAAAGGCATCCACCTCAGAGGCGGATGCCTTTTTCTCTTCTGCATCGGGCTATGATGCCCGCTTTCCCTGCGTTGCCGGGTGACGAACGACGTCAGGTCCGGACTGCGTCTCCTCCGGATCCCGAATGACAGGCCTGAGGGCGATCAGGCAGCCAGTTTTTCGATCAGGCCCATTTCAGCGCTGGACATCAGCTTGTCGATGTCCACCAGGATCAGCATGCGCTGTTCCAGGGTACCCAGACCGATCAGGTAGTCGGAGTCGAAGGTGGTGCCCATTTCCGGGGCCGGCTTGATCTGTTCCTGGGTCAGGGTGATCACGTCGGAGACGCTGTCGACCACCATACCCACCACGCGACCACCGATATTGAGGATGATCACCACGGTGAACTGGTCGTAGGTCGGCTCGCCCAGCTGGAACTTGATGCGCATATCGACGATGGGGACGATGATGCCGCGCAGGTTGACCACGCCCTTGATGAAGTCGGGCGAGTTGGCGATGCGGGTCACGGCTTCGTAGCCGCGGATTTCCTGAACCTTCAGAATATCGATACCGTATTCTTCCTTACCCAGGGTGAAGGCAAGAAATTCGTTTCCATTGCTGTCGGTTTTTTCGCCGAAGCCGGAAAGATTCTTGGTTGCAGTGTCAGACATGGTGTGGCCCTTTAAATATCAGGAAAATACAGATTCGTCGTTCAGTTGGCGGCTGGATCGCAGCAAGGCTGCCACATCGACAATCAGGGCGACGCCGCCGTCGCCCAGAATGGTAGCACCGGAAATGCCAGCCACCTTCCGGTAGTTGGATTCCAGATTCTTGACAACGATCTGCTGTTGTCCGATCAGGTCATCCACGAAAAGTGCTGCCTTTTTCCCGTCCGACTCCAGAATGACCACCAATCCTTGAGAGGGATCGGTGAAGGAGGGTTCGATGTTGAAAATCTGATACAGCGGGATCAGTGGCAGATATTCGCCGCGCACGCGCAGCACCTGGCCCTGGCCAGAGATTTCCTTGATATCTTGCGCCAATGGCTGCAAAGATTCAACCACGTATCCCAGCGGCAATATGTAAACTTCTTCACCGATGCGAATCGACATCCCGTCCAGGATGGCCAGTGTCAGCGGCAGGGAGATCGAAATGGTGGTGCCAAAGCCCTTGCTGGAGCGGATATCGACCGCGCCGCCCATGGCCAGGATGTTGCGTTTGACCACATCCATGCCCACGCCGCGGCCGGAGACATCGGTCACCTGCTCGGCAGTGGAGAAGCCCGGTTCGAAGATCAGCTGCCAGACCTCGGCATCCGACAGGTTGTCGGTCACCGGCATGCCCTGCTGCTTGGCCTTGGCCAGGATCTTGTCGCGGTTGAGGCCACCGCCATCGTCGGTGACTTCGATGATGATGTTGCCGCCCTGGTGCTCGGCCGACAGCGACAGTACGCCGGCTTCGCTCTTGCCGGCGCTACGCCGCGCCTCGGGCAGTTCGATGCCATGGTCGATGCTGTTGCGCACCAGGTGGGTGAGCGGGTCGACGATGCGTTCGATCAGGCCCTTGTCCAGCTCGGTCGCGGCGCCATGGGTGACGAATTCGACCTGTTTGCCCAGCTTGTGCGCCAGGTCCCGCACCATGCGCGGGAAACGCGAAAAGACATAATCCATGGGCATCATGCGGATCGACATCACCGATTCCTGCAGATCCCGGGTATTGCGGCTCAACTGGCTGACGCTGTTGAGCAGGTGTTCATGCAGCATCGGGTCGAGCTTGCCGACGCGCTGCTCGATCATGGCCTGGGTGATCACCAGCTCGCCCACCAGGTTGATCAGCTGGTCGACCTTTTCGATGCTCACGCGGATCGAGGAAGATTCCGGCCCCTGGCCGGCGCCGCCCTTGGCGGACTTCTTCTCCGCGGAACCATGCTCGCCATGCAGATGGGCGTCGTCGTGATGACCGTTGGTGACGGCATGGACCGGCGCCTGGCTTTCCGCCTCCGGCTTCCTGGCGCTGATGTCGAGCGGCACGAAGGGGGCAAAGAAGCCGTAACCCTGCTCGCGCTCCTTGTCTTCCAGCGTGGTGTGGTTGTCGAAGAAGCCGTAACCCTGGGCGCGTTCGCGGTCTTCCTGGGTCACGAAGTTATCGAAGAAGCCATAGCCACGCTCTTCATCACTGGCCTGGCCCGATTCGACCGCCTGCGAAATCTTCAGATCGGCGACATTGACGATGAAGGCGCAGATGGCGACCACGTCATCGATCGGTTCGGCCGTATCAAGGATGAAGACCCAGTTGCCCTCGGCCGACTTGGCCTTTTCGATCTTGCCCAGCATGGCCAGTTCATCGGCCAGGGCTTCGGCATCCTTGTCGGCAATGACCGGCATTTCCAGCCGGTAGCGGCGTACGCCACCGGGGCCGACCACGGCACCGGCCGGGGCTGACACGGCTGTCCTGGGTGCTGCCGCGCTGGAACTCTTGCCCTGCGACAGGGCTTCGAGCAGCATGCGAACGTCACCCACGGCATCCTGGTCCACCTCGGCACCGTGCTTGTGGCCGTCGAGCATGGACTTCAACACATCCTTGGCGGCCAGGAAGGCATCCACGTGTTCCGAGGTCAGGGCCATCTGCCCCTGGCGGATGCGATCCAGCAGGGATTCCAGCACGTGCGTGACTTCGGCGATGTCGGTCAGGCCGAAGGTGGAGGAACCGCCCTTGATGGAATGCGCTGCCCGGAACACGGCATTGAGGTCCTCCGGGTCGGGCGAGGCCACATTGACGGCCAACAACAGCTTTTCCATTTCGGCGAGCCCTTCCTCGGCCTCGTCGAAAAAGACCTGGAAAAACTGGCTCATATCAATGCTCATGCCTGGGCTCCATGCTGGATGCGGTTGCTATCGTTCTTGTTATCCCGGCAAGTTCAGCCGATTACCTTGCGCACCACCTCGGTCAGGCGCTGCGGATCGAAGGGCTTGACCAGCCAGCCATTGGCGCCGGCCGCCTTGCCCTTGGCCTTCATTTCGTCGCTGAACTCGGTGGTCAGCATCAGGATCGGCACCTTGGCATAGCTGGTCAGCTCGCGCAGTGAGCGGATCAGGGTCAGGCCATCCATGCGCGGCATGTTCTGGTCGGTCAGGACCAGGTCGAAGGTATGCGTCTTGGCCTTTTCCAGCGCGTCCACACCGTCCACCGCCTCGGTGACGTTGTAACCCGCAGCCTTCAGACTGAATACCACCATCTGGCGCAGTGACCCGGAATCATCTACTGCGAGAATCGTTTTGGACATCGTTACTCCCTGTTTCTTCAATAAGGCTCATGCGCGTATGCATTATGCCGCAGCTCTTGTCTCCGACCTATTGCCCTGCCTCGGCCGGAATGACCTAGTTCAATCTTGTCCCACTCAGTCCCTGAGGCACTCAGAACAACTCGATGTCGCCGCTTTCCATGCGGGTCTGGCGCACCGCCTTCCACAGGCCGCTATCGAGTACGGTCAGCCGTTCTTCCATCGCCTGCACGGTACTGGCCAGCAGCTCCTTGAGTTCTTCGTCGGTCTGCCCCTGCTCCGGCACGATCTCGAAGCTGTTGGCGCTCAATACGCCCAGGGCTTCGCGCAACCCGATCACACGCCGCACGATACGCTCCAGCAGCTGGCTGGTCATGTCCTGGAACTGCAGGCCGGTCACCGCGGCGTTGACATGGTGGCTGACCTGGGCCTGGGTGGCCTTGAGCTGATCGATGCTCTCGCTGTCGAACTCGCCCGTGCCGTTCATCAGGCCCTCCAGGATGGTCTGCTGGGCCTGCACCGAGCGGTGCAGTTCCATGAAGCTGGTGCCCAGCTTGCCGATGGCTTCGCCCAGCAGGATGTTGGTCTGGACCAGGTCCGACTCCACCTCCGTCAATTGGCGGCTGCCGCCGCTGGCAGTATCGAGCAACAAACGCTTGAGCTCCTGCAGCATGGTCTTGGTCGGCATATCCAGCTCTCTTCCCCTGTTCAGTTGGAACACTTCTGCTTCAATGGCAAATCCCTGCCCGTCACGCCGGCCTCAGTTCTTGGGCGGCGCGGTCAAACCCTGCTGAATCTCGTCGTCGCTGGCATCGGTGGGCACGTTCAGCGAGCCGCTGTCCTTCTCCACCAGTTCCTCGGCCTTCTTGTTCATGACGATGATGCTGATGCGACGGTTGATGGGGTTGAACGGATCTTCCTTGTCCAGCAGCACCGCCGAGGACAAGCCCACCACCCGCAGCACCTTGGATTCGTCCATCCCCCCGATGATCAGCTCGCGGCGCGATGCATTGGCGCGGTCGGCCGATAGCTCCCAGTTGCTGTAGCCCTTCTCGCCACGGGAATACGGCGTGGCATCGGTGTGACCGGACAGGCTGATCTTGTTGGGCACGTCGTTCAGGGTGCGCCCGATCTCGTGCAGGATTTCCTTGGTATAGGGCTGCAGCTGCGCGCTGGCCAGTGCAAACATCGGGCGGTTCTTCTCGTCCACGATCTGGATGCGCAAGCCTTCCGAGGTGATGTCGATCAACAGCTGGTTCTTGAACTGCTTGAGCGTCGGATTGGAATCGATGGCCTTCTCCAGCCGCGACTTCAATTGTTCCAGACGCGAACGCTCGGCCCGTTCCAGTTCCTGCTGGGCCTGCTTGAGGGTCTGCTTGCGCGACACCACGTCGTTCTCGCCCTTGCGTAACTGACCATCCTGGCGGGTCAGGTCCTTGCCGCCACCCGGCAGCACCGTATTGGCGTCGCCGCTGCCGGAGCCGCCCGCCATGGCCACCTTCAGCGGTGTCTTGAAATATTCGGCAATGCCGTTGAGGTCGCCCTTGGCGGTCGAACCCAGCAGCCACATCAGCAGGAAGAACGCCATCATCGCGGTCACGAAGTCGGCGTACGCGATCTTCCAGGCACCGCCGTGGTGACCGCCGCCGCCCTTCTTGATCCGCTTAACGATTATGGGACGTAGCCCTTCGTCGGCCATGCCTTACTCCTGCTCAATGCTGATGTCTGTGTGAACCGAACTGCCTACCCCCGCCCGAGGCAGGATCACTTGCCCTTGGCCTGCTTGACGTGTTCTTCCAGTTCGAGGAAGGTCGGGCGCTCGGTCGAGAACAGGACCTTGCGGCCGAATTCGATCGACAGCGCCGGCGCATAGCCATTCAGGCTGGCCAGCAGCGTCACCTTCACGCACTGGTAGATCTTGGTCGATTCGTGCAGCTTCTGCTCCAGCAGGCTGGAGAGCGGGCCCACGAAACCGTAGGCCAGCAGAATACCGAGGAAGGTACCCACCAGCGCGTGCGCGATGAGCATACCCAGTTCGGACGGCGGGATACCCACCGATTCCATGGTGTGCACCACCCCCATCACCGCGGCCACGATACCGAAGGCCGGCATGCCGTCACCCAGCTTGGCGATGCAATGCACCGGAATCTCACCCTCGTGGTGGTGGGTCTCGATTTCGTTATCCATCAGGTTTTCGATCTGGAAGGCATCCATGTTGCCCGACACCATCAGACGCAGGTAGTCGGTCATGAACTCGATGAGATGGTGGTCGGCCAGCACGCCGGGATACTTGCTGAAGATGGGGCTGCTTTCCGGCTCTTCGATGTCCCCTTCGATGGACATCAGGCCTTCCTTGCGGGACTTGGTGAGGATCTCGAACAGCAGCGCCATCAACTCCATGTACAGCGCTTTAGTGTAGGTCGAGCCCTTGAGGACGGTCGGCAAGGCCTTCATCGTGGCCTTGATCGCCTTGCCGTTATTGCCGACCAGGAATGCACCACCAGCGGCGCCGCCGATCATCAGCAGTTCGAGTGGCTGGAACAGCGCCCCGAGGTGGCCGCCCGACAGGGCAAAGCCGCCGAAGACGGAGCCCATGACAATGACATATCCGATTATGACTAACAAAGTGCCTACTCCCGTCCCAGTGGCGTTGCATGTATTTTCACGTTCGTCAGATTACAGGTATTCCAATCAAGCAAATGAGGGAATACATATCCGAAAAACGCCCTTCCTTTTCGATTTACGGCGCAATCCCGGCAAACTTGATACGTCGCGTCTCGCAGTTCGCCGTTTTGTGCTTTCACATGCGCCAGCCATGCAGCACCGGCCCGCCTCCCTCCGGCTGTATCACCAGGTCCGGCGTACTGCCCGGAATATGGAATTCGTAACTCAATAGCAGACTGCCCGGACGCATCTCGGCGCGGGCCTTGTGCCACAGGGCGAGCATGGCGGCCGGCGAAAGATAGGCGAATACCACGTCGTAGTCGGCGAAATCGAGCAGCAGGTAATCACCGCGCACGAAACGGCAGCGGTTGCCCGCCAGCGCCGCCCGTACCCGGCTCACCAGCCACGGCAAGGGCGCAATCTCGATGCCGGTGAAGATGCTGTCGGGACGGCGTCGCGAAAGATCCAGCACGGCACCGCCCAGACCGCTGCCGATATCCATGAAGCGAACCGGACGTCCCTCGGGCAGCAACGCAGCCACGGCATCCCAGGCACTGCGTCCGGACGGATAGAACGGCACCTGGCTGCGGAAAGTGGACCAGAACAGCACCAGCATGAACAGGAAAACCGCCAGGAACAGCCAGGGCGGCAACTGCAGCCGTGCGACCAGCAGGGCCGCCAGCGGGAACACCAGAAGGATCAGCGACCACCAGACGGCCATGCGCCGCAGGCGTGCCAGCAGCGCGGCGATCACGCCGTGCAGCAGGGAAGTTTGCCAGGGGGACAGGGAAGAAAAGCCGGCGCGCTGCCACAGCACGTCGATCACGTTGGCGGCCACCAGGGCCAGCACGAACAGCACCAGGGCCTGGATCGCCGGCGCCTGCAGCAGTGGCCTGCGGCGTGCGCCGGGGTGGTTCTCTAGGTCAGACATCTAGGCAAGCGGCCCCATTTTCCTGGCTCGGCAAACGGTCGCGCTCCCGCGACCGATCCGCCGGGCCGTTACCGCATCGGCAGCGACTGCACGCATGGGGTCGGTCAGGCGACCGCCGCCAGCGCCGGCACGGCGGCCACCGGCGCCGCCGCTGCCACCGGCAGGGTCTCGACCAGGCCCATGACGATGGCGTCCTTGGCCTTCTTGGTCTTGCCAGCACGGGAAGGCATATGGCACAGACCGCACAGGTAGTCCTGATGCAGGTCCAGGCGATGCACCACGAAGTGGCCGCCACACTTGCAGCAGGGCGTGGTCATGAGCATCTTGCTTTCGAAGAAGCGCACCAGCGTCCAGGCACGGGTGAGCGAGAGCACCGGCTCACCGGCATCGCCTTGACCGACCTGCTCCAGATAGAGCTTGTAGGCCTTCATCACGGCTTCGATGCCGTTGATGCGGGCGTGCTCCACCAGATAGCGATGGATGTTGATGAACAGCGAAGAATGGATGTTCGGCTGCCAGGTGATGAACCAGTCCGTGGAGAACGGCAGCATGCCCTTGGGCGGCGAGACCCCCTTCAACTCCTTGTACAACTTCAGCAGGCGCTCGCGCGACAGCGAAGTTTCCGATTCCAGCAGCTGGAGGCGTGCCCCCAGATTGATCAATTCAATGGCCAACTGAATTTCCTGCGCCTCTGTGACAACGCTCTTCTTAGCCATGGTGCTACCCCCCGGTGATTTCGTAGTGACACTGCCTGACCCCGGTCCATCTGCACAAGCAGAAGGACATCAGGCTGCGAATCCAAGACACAAACTGATTAGTGATACCAAACGTCTTCCCCTCCGGCGCATCGACTTCCCCTGGGCACGCCGGCCCTGCATTTGTCTTGTTGTTTTACGAAATTTGTTCGCTGGGCTGACAGGCCATCAGAATGGCCGCATGCGACTGGGCCAGACTCTTGTCCTTGTTGTAGTTGGTGAGCATACCGAGGATGGCACCGTCGTCGAAACGGAAACGCGTCAACATCATGTTGGTCGCGGCCAGTTTCATGATCTGGGCATTGGACAGGCCTTCGATCAGATCGGCGATCTCGGCACTGATACCCAGGCGGAAGATGGCGGTCGGCTTGTCCTGACGGACCATCTGCTGGGCCAGCATCAGATAGCTCAGATTGGCATCGCGGATTTCCGCCATCATGTCGTTGGTATTCATTTGCACCCCCACCTCGATAAGAACCCCATACTGCTCCGTGCTGCGCGTAGCGGCATTGAGCTGCTTACAATCGCTTACATTTACTTGACTGCAAGCCAATTCTGAGGGGGGGCGGACAGGCGGGAAATTAGACTTGCTCGGTATTTTTCGTCCGAGACGCGCACAATCGATCTGTAGGACTTTGTCTTACACGATGCGCCTTTTTTCCTACAGATTCAAGGAAAAAAAGGTGAACAGCCAGAGTCCTTGCGACTTCCAGCGACAATCAGGAATTTCCTGATCAAAAGATTTCTTGACCGAAATGCGTCAACAAAATTGACATCAAAGCAATAAAATTAATTGTAAATTTTGGCGATTTTGTTGTGCCTTGTTGCTGTAGGACGACTAGCTCAGCCGCATTTCGTCCAGGAAGAGACAAATGCGACTGTAGTTTCCTTCGTGACCGGACCATCAAGAAATTGCAATGATTTACACCGCTTCACCGTTTTTACGCAACATTGCGAGGCCGGCTCGACAATGGGGCAATTTTATGACGCGTCCTTCCGCGCCAAAACGCGAAACAGACGCGACATTTACCTTTATTCAATTTCTTCGAAGCAAATCCCACGACAGCGCCATCGCCGGAGCGGCGATCAAAGGTGTGCCAGGGCCTGTTCGATATCGGCGATGAGATCCTCGGGAGTCTCCAGTCCGATATTGAAGCGCACCAGCTGCCCTTCTCGCTGCCACTGGCCGCGCATGCCCCGCATGCGGTACGGCACGCACAGGCTGTGGGCCCCACCCCAGCTGTAGCCGATCTTGAACAGGCGCAGATTGTCCACGAAGCGATCGGTCTGCAGCTCGTCGTAGCGCGGATCGAAGATCACCGAGAACAGCCCTCCGGCGCCGGTGAAATCGCGCTTCCAGTGCGCATGACCGGGGCAATCCTCGAAGGCCGGATGCAGCACCGACACGATTTCGGGACGCTGCTTGAGCCAGGTCGCCACCTGGCGCGCAGCAGCGTCGTGAGCCTCGAAGCGCAGGCGCATCGAAGACAGGCTGCGCAGCACCAGATAGACATCATCCATGCCCACGCCGAAGCCCAGGCGCATGTGGGCCATCTCCAGCTTTTCATTGAGCGCCTGGTCGCGCACAATGACCGCCCCCATCAGCACGTCCGAGCCGCCGGACTGGTATTTGGTGACCGCCTGCATGACGATGTCCACACCGTGTTCGAAGGCCTTGAAGGCGATGCCGGCGGACCAGGTGTTGTCGATGGCCACCAGCACCCCCCTGGCGTGCGCGGCGCGGCACAGGGCCGGGATGTCCGGCACTTCCATCGATACCGAGCCGGGCGCCTCGGTCCAGACCAGCCGGGTGTTGGGCTGGATCAGCTCGGCCAGGCCCTCCCCTATCATCGGGTCGTAGAAGCGCGCCGTGATCTGGAAATCGCGCTCCAGCCACTGACCCAGGTCCTTGCTGGGACCATAGACGTTGTCGGGCAGAAGTACATCGTCGCCGCTCCTGAGGAAGGCGAAGTTGACCATGGCGATGGCGGCCAGGCCGCTGGGCGTGACGCGGCAATAGTTGCCCCCCTCGATCTCGGCCAGGCGTGCCTCCAGCACGAAGCTGGTCGGCGTGCCGTGCAGGCCGTAGGTGTAGCCCAGCTTTTCGCGCCAGTCGCGCGAACGCATGGCTTCCACATTGGGGAACAGCACCGTCGAAGCGTGATGGATGCCCACCGGGAAAGCCTCGAAGCCGCCGGGGGCGCGATAGCTGCTGTGGACCAGGGAAGTTTGCGGCGTGGGAGAAGTCTGTTTGGAATCGGACACGGTTCTGCCTCTGAAAACGAGCCGCGCAGCAAGGCGCTACGCGCAAAGGCATCACTATACGCGCAGCCTGCCGGCACCGAAAGCGTGCACCCGGCAATGCGCAGCGATCAGAGCAGTCTCAGGGCAGTTGCAGCGCGAATGGCTTGGTGACCGCACCGTCGGCGCTGGACCAGGTGCCGGTAATGGACTGGCCCTGGCGATGACCTTCCCACTGGCCCGAGACATCCTTGCCGTTGATCGACTCTTCCATGATGAAGTCGTCGCCCTCGACCTCGCCGGCCACCAGGATCTCGGGAGAGCCGCCGAAGAAGAAATAGCGCCCTTCCAGGCCATCCTCGTTCTTCTTGGGTTGTAGCGACAGCTGGATATCGCGGCCATCGATCTGGCCGCGCAGCACCAGGGCATGCGTCATCAGCAGTTGCTGCAGCGAGCCCTCGGGCGCGTCGGCCGCCGGCCCGGTGCGGGCCGCCAGGGATGGCGCCACCAGCGAGCAGGTCAGCAGCGCGGCCAGCAGGCCGCGCCCCAGCAAACGCCCCGCCCTCACTCTGCCGCGCCCCACAGGTCGTGGGCATCGGCAGCGGTGATGCGCACATCGACGAACTGGCCGACTTCCAGCTTGCGATGCGGCTCGAAGGGCGGCTTCACGTAAACCACGCCATCGATTTCCGGCGCATCGGAATAGGTGCGGCCGGTACCGCCGTTGCGATCCACCTCGTCGATCAGCACGCGCAGGGTCTTGCCGACCTTGGCCTGCAGGCGCTTCTTGGAAATCTCTTCCTGCAGTTGCATGACGCGGCCGCGACGTTCCTCGCGCACTTCTTCCGGCACCGGGTTGGCGATCTCGTTGGCGGTCGCGCCTTCCACCGGGGAATAGGCGAAGCAGCCCAGGCGGTCGATCTCGGCTTCCCTGAGGAAATCCAGCAGGTATTCGAACTCGGCCTCAGTCTCGCCGGGGAAGCCGGCGATGAAGGTGGAGCGGATCGTGATATCCGGGCACAAGGCACGCCAGGCCTGGATGCGCTCGATGTTCTTTTCGCCATTGGCCGGGCGCTTCATGCGCTTGAGCACATCCGGGTGGGCGTGCTGCAGCGGCACATCCAGGTAGGGCAGGATCTTGCCTTCGGCCATCAGCGGGATGATCTGATCCACGTGCGGATACGGATAGACATAGTGCAGGCGCACCCAGGCACCGTACTGCTGGGCCAGTTCACCCAGCGCACCCACCAGCTGGGTCATGTGGGTCTTGATCGGCTTGCCGTTCCAGAAGCCGGTACGGAATTTCACATCCACGCCATAGGCACTGGTGTCCTGGGAGATCACCAGCAATTCCTTCACACCGGCCTTGAACAGGTTCTCGGCCTCCAGCATCACGTCGGCGATGGGGCGCGAGACCAGATCGCCGCGCATGGAGGGAATGATGCAGAAGCTGCAGCGGTGGTTGCAGCCTTCGGAAATCTTCAGGTAGGCGAAGTGCTTGGGGGTGAGCTTGACACCCTGCGGCGGGACCAGGTCGATGAAGGGAGCATGTGGCTTGGGCAGGTGCTTGTGCACCGCCTGCATCACCTCGCCCACCGCGTGCGGACCGGTCACTTCCAAGACCTTGGGGTGGATCTTCTGGATGATGTCGTCACCCTCGGCGTCCTTCTTGGCGCCCAGGCAGCCGGTGACGATGACCTTGCCGTTTTCGTTCAGGGCCTCGCCAATGGCGTCCAGCGACTCCTGCACGGCGGCATCGATGAAGCCGCAGGTGTTGACGATCACCAGATCGGCGCCGTCGTAGGACTTGGCAGTATCGTAGCCTTCGGCGCGCAACTGGGTCAGGATCTGTTCGGAATCGACCAGTGCCTTGGGGCAGCCGAGGGAGACGAAACCGACCTTGGGCAGGGCCGGGGTGACGGGAGAAGATGGGTTGGACATGGCAGGAGGCTCAGTGAGACGGGCCGGAAACGGCCGAAAATACGGGAAAAAGCGAAAAATGCTTTAAAAATCAGGGCGCTATTGTACATCGTCCGCCCGCTTTCGCCTGTTTTCGGGCGCGACGTGCTGTGGCACAGCAGCAAAACAAAACGGCCCACGCGGGGCCGTCGGGTCAGGCAAGCAGTTGCCGGCCAGTGGCCGGCGCCGGATTACTTCTTCTGATCTGGCGGATTACCGGTGCCGCCGAAGGGGAAGGTGCCGAACATGTTCTTGGTCTGGCTCTGCATCTGCTCCTGCATCTGGATGAACAGGTTCTTGCTCTGTTCGATGTAGTTGCTCATCATGCCCTGCATCATCGGCCCCTGCACGTTCATGAACTGGGTCCACATCTCCGGGCTGAAGGGCTTGCCTTCGTAGAAGCCCTTGGAATTTTCCGCCAGCTTGTTCTGGATGTCGATGAAGGTCTGGATGTTCTTTTCCAGATAGTTGCCCATCATGCCCTGCATGGCATGGCCGTAGTAGCGGATGATCTGCGACAGGGCGCCGCTGGAGAACATCGGGACACCGTGCGACTCTTCTTCCAGGATGATCTGCAGCAGGATGCTGCGGGTGAGGTCGTCGCCGCTCTTGGCATCGACCACGGTGAATTCCTCATTGTCCAGCACCAGTTGCTTGACGTCGGTCAAGGTGATGTAGGAACTGGTCTGGGTGTCGTAAAGACGGCGATTGGGGTATTTCTTGATCAAGCGATCTGCCGAATTTTTTGCAGTAGTCATCTGAAGTCCAGTCTCTCTCATTGCAGCCGTTGGCCGGCCTTGGTTTGCAGCGGTGCGGGCCGCTTCGATGCGTTCCCGACCCGCGGGCGTCCGGGACATGATGCTGTCCTCTCCTTGCTTCTTCTACTGTGGTGCAGCCTGCGTCGTCCTCGCGACGCGGTCGCGCCCTGCTTTTGCAGGGCAGCAACGCAAGCCATTATAGGGGGGAAGACGGACAATGGGGAGCCCGATCGTGCAGTGCGGAGAAATTCTCCGCCAGCTGCAGCAAAGGACATCAGCCCATGTACAGGCCGCCGTTGAGGGAGAAGTCCGAACCGGTGGCGTAACCGCCCTCGGACGAGGCGATCCAGGCCACGATGGAGGCGATTTCCTCCGGTTCGCCCAGGCGCTTGACGGGGATGCCGGAGACGATCTTCTCCAGCACTTCCGGACGGATGGCGCGCACCATGTCGGTACCGACATAGCCCGGCGAGACGGTGTTGACGGTCACGCCCTTGGTCGCCACTTCCTGCGCCAGTGCCATGGTGAAGCCGTGGATGCCGGCCTTGGCGGTGGAATAGTTGGTCTGGCCGAACTGGCCCTTCTGGCCGTTGACCGACGAGATGTTGATGATGCGACCGAAACCGCGCTCGCACATGCCCTCGATGACCTGCTTGGTGACGTTGAAGAGCGAATTCAGGTTGGTGTCGATCACCGCGTCCCAGTCGGCCTTGCTCATCTTGCGGAACTGGCCGTCGCGGGTGATGCCGGCGTTGTTGACCAGCACGTCCACTTCGCCGATTTCGGCGCGCACCTTCTCGAAGGCGGCCTTGGTGGATTCCCAGTCGGACACGTTGCCCTCGGAAGCGTGGATGTCGAAGCCATGGCCACGCATGGTCGCCAGCCAGGAATCCTTGCGGGTGGAATTGGGGCCGCAACCGGCCACCACGGTATAGCCGTCCTTGCACAGACGGGTGCAGATGGCGGTCCCGATGCCGCCCATGCCACCGGTCACATATGCGATACGCTTGCTCATTTGCTGCCTCCTATTGGATGGTGATTATCGGGGTGCGATGCTGCACCCCTGTTTCGCGTCTGCTTTGCGCCGCATTGGTCGGGAGGCCGAGTGTCGACTGGCTTCCCTGTATTGGTCCGACCTGCGCCGCCGCGGATGCGACGCCGGCCGTCTCTCTCTGTCGGCGGTCCCGGCCTGCCGGATCACCGCCCTCTTTTCATCACCGCCGCCGGCTTCTCTGCCCTTCCCTGGCCGGCTGACTGATTCCTCAGGCCGCCGGCTGGTCGGCCTTGACCTTGACGTACCGTCCCGGTGCCGGCTCGATGTGCTTGTAGCGGGTGGAACCCGGCGCCTTGGGTGCGGCCACCTTGCGTCCCCCATGCTTGGCCAGGAAGGCCGCCCACTCGCCCCACCAGCTGCCCGGATGCTCGGTGGCACCGGCCAGCCAGGTATCGGCATCGCTGCCGGCGCGGGCCTTGTCGTTGGTCCAGTAATTGCGCTTGTTCTTGGAGGCCGGGTTGATCACGCCGGCAATGTGTCCCGACGCACCCAGCACGAAACGGTTGTTGCTGCGCTTGCCGGCATTGACCAGGTCCAGCGAGGCATAGGCCGACTTCCAGGGCACGATGTGGTCATCGCGCGAGGCATAGATGAAGGCCGGCGCGCTGATCTTGCGCAGGTCGATCTTCTCGCCGCCCACCGTCAGGCGGCCCGGCTCCTTGAGCGCATTCTCCAGGTACATGTGCCGCAGGTAATAGCAGAACATCGGACCGGGCAGGTTGGTGCTGTCGGCGTTCCAGTACAGCAGGTCGAAGGCGCTGGGCTTCTCGCCCTTGAGGTAATTGGATTCGACGTAGTTCCACAGCAGGTCGTTGGGGCGCAGGCTGGAGAAGGCGCTGGCGAAATCGCGTCCCGCCATCAGGCCGCGCTGGCCGATCATCTGCTCGCGCAGGGCCAGCTGCATCTCGTCGATATAGACGTCGATGGCACCGGTGTCGGAAAAATCGAGGAAGGTGGTCAACAGCGTCAGGCTGGCCACCGGATCTTCTCCACGCGCAGCCAGCAGCGCCAGCGCACAGGACAGGATGGTGCCGCCCACGCAAAAGCCGAGGGCATTGATCTGCGGTTGCTTGCTGATCTCCTGGACGATATGGATGGCGCGCACCACGGCATCGTCCACATAGTTGTCCCAGGTAGCGGCCTCGACCGCAGCATCGGCATTGCGCCAGGAAATCAGGAATACCGTATGTCCCTGCTCCACCGTATAGCGCACCAGCGAATTCTGCGGCTGGAGGTCGAGGATGTAGAACTTGTTGATGCAGGGCGGCACGATCAGGAGCGGCACCGCATGCACGGTCTTGGTCAGCGGCTTGTACTGGATCAGCTGGAACAGCTCGTTCTCGAAGACCACCGAGCCTTCGCTGGCACCGACGTCGCGTCCCACTTCGAAGGCGCTCTCATCGGTCTGCGACACATGCCCCTTCTGCAGATCGGCCAGCAATTGCGCGATGCCCTTGGTCAGGCTTTCGCCGCGGGTCTCGATGATCTTCTGCTGAGCCACCGGATTGGTCGCCAGGAAGTTGGCGGGCGACATCGCATCGATCATCTGCTGCACCGCAAAACGCAACTTGTGACGCACCTTCTCGGTGCCCTTGACCGCATCGGCCAGGGCCAGCAGGAAGCGCGAATTGAGCTGGTAGGCAGCGGCCTGGAATGCGAAGTAAGGATGTTCCTGCCAGGCTGGTGCCGACAGGCGGCGATCGGTGATGGCCGGCGACTTGGCTGCCAGCATCGACTGCCACAATTCACCGAATTCACGGGTGTAGTCCTGCTGCAGACGCATCATGTCGGCCGGGTCCAGCGTGGCGCCCATGTCGCCGAGCTGTCTGACCAGCACCGTGGGGTCGATCTGCCCGGCACCCGGCGGCATGCCAGGCATGCCAGCCATGTTGGGCATGGGCGGCAAATGCGACCTGAATTGCTCGAACTGGGATTGGAACTGGGACTGCAGCGAGGTCCAGAACTTCGGATCGGACATCTGTGCCAGCCACGCGGATACATCGGGAGAGGGTTGCTGCGGATTCTGCTTGTTCATGCTCGGATCTGCAATTTTCGCGTATCTTTACGGTTTGTCTCGAAGCGCCATCTCACCATGTATATCGTCGCTATCGCATGGCTCTACGTCGTCTTCATGATGTCGGTCACCGAACAGTCGGCGATCGCTGGCGTCGCCACTTTCCTGCTGTACGGGATAATTCCCCTGACCGTTGTTTTATACCTGATGGGTACGCCGCAACGCAAGCGGAATCGTCAAAACATGAAGAAATTGACAGCTGCCCGCAAGGAAGACAGGGAAGATGACAGTTCCATGAAACGCGAGCTACGCATCGATGAAGAAGAACCGCGCAGTCATTGAGAGCGGCCTTCAGCCCATCCGCATGCAGCGTCCAAAAACTTAGAAACCGCCATCCACGCGCACCATCATCGTGAAGCGCGGAGCCACATCGCAGACCAGTTTGCGCACTGCATCATGCACTCTGGCCCGCATGAAAATCTCATTCCTGCCGCTCAGCGGCGCGGTGTCCGGCGCAGCCTGATCGAGCGGTAACGCGGTTTGAGCACGGCAAGCATGTCGCGCAGCACGGTCGAGCCGCGCCAGGGTGGCGAGACATAGGCCATACGTAACTGCAGCCCCTCCCTGTCACGTAACTGACAATCAAGCATGGCGATCATGCAGCCATCCAGCCAGGCATAGACATGCACTTCGTCAGGCTGCCGTTGGCGCGGCCCCTCGATCTGCCAGCCGCGATCCATGAAAGAGGACGGCCTCATCACCACCACGCCGTGATCTGCCAGGCCAGGTGCAGCCCCAGCAGCAACAGGCCGAAGAAGAAGGCACGACGGAAGGTGATGGCGCGCACCCGGGCCCGCACCCGTGTGCCGATGGCCATGCCCAGCAATGCCGGCACCAGCACCAGCACCGATGCCCAGCCTACGCCTGCGCTGAAGGCACCACCCTGCCCCAGGTTCACCGCCAGCGCCAGCGTGGAGACCGTAAACGACAGGCCCAGCGCCTGGATCAGCTGGTCGCGCTGCAAGCCCAGCGCCTGCAGGTAGGGAACGGCGGGGATCACGAACACGCCGGTGGCGGCCGTCACCAATCCAGTCAGCAGGCCCACTACCGGCGACCACCAGCGCTCCCGTTCCGGCCGTACACGGGGCGTCCACGCCGCCAGCCCGGCGATGGCATACAGCATCAGCGCCAGGCCCAGCACGACGATGGCATGACGACCACCATCGGCGCCCATGAAGCCGCTGCCGGCCAGGGTCCCCAGCACGATACCCGCCAGCATGGCCCACAGGCGCCGTGCCAGCGCCAGGAAAGCGCCACCGGTGGCCAGTTGCCAGCCATTGGTGACCATCGACGGCACGATCAGCAAGGCGGCCGCCTGCACCGGCGGCATCACCAGGCTCAGCAGCCCCACCGCCACGGTCGGCAGGCCCAGGCCGATGACGCCCTTGACGAAACCGGCCAGCAGGAATACCGCCAGACTCGCGGTCAGGACAGTGGCATTCATGTCGATAAAGGAAAACAGGCTGGGCATGGCGGGCGACGGGAAAAATGACGGAAGGGATGTGATCCGGGCTGCAAGGGATACCAGTCTGCCAGTCCAGACACGGACTGGAAATGTGGAATACACTTAGGCAGCCTTCGGTCCAGCCGAAGGCAGAATGCCTTGCCCTCCGCCCCCGACCTCCGAGCCGCCATGAGCAACCGATTCGAACTCTCCGACCTGCGCCTGTTCCTGCACGTGGTGGAAAGCGGCAGCATCACCGCCGGCGCCAGCCGCGCCCACATGGCCCTGGCCTCGGCCAGCGCACGCATCCGCAACATGGAAGATGCCCTGGGAACGGCACTGCTGGAGCGTGGCCGACGCGGCGTACAGACCACCGATGCCGGACGCGCCTTGGCGCATCACGCGCGCATGATGGCGCAGCAGATGGAACAGCTGCGCGACGAACTGGGCCAGTACGCGCACGGCCTCAAGGGCCATATCCGGCTCCTGTGCAATACCTCCGCCATGACGGAATTCCTGCCGGAAGTGCTGGCGCGCTTCCTGGCCAGGCATCCGCACACCGATATCGAACTGGAAGAAAAACTGAGCTATGAAGTGGTGCAGGCGGTGGTGGATGGCGTGGCCGATGTGGGCATCATCGCCGATTCCACCGACAGTGGTCCGCTGCAGACCTTTCCCTTCCGCCAGGACCATCTGGTGGCGGTGCTCTCGAAGAAGCACCCCCTGGCGCGGCGCAAGTCGCTGGCCTTCAGCGAACTTCTGGGGGAGGATTTCGTCGGCCTGTCCGGCGACAGCGCGTTGCAGCAACACCTGTCGGGCCACGCCACACGCGCCGGCAGGCGGCTGCAATACCGGGTGAGGCTGCGCAGCTTCGAGGGCATCTGCCGCATGGTCGAGCATCAGGTGGGCGTGGCGGTGATGCCGGAAACGGCCGCCATGACCAGTGCCGGTCACATGGAGATCCGCGCCATCCCGCTCGCCGACGGCTGGAGCCGCCGCCAGCTGCTGATCTGCGTGCGCGGCCTGGAAGGCATGCCGGGTCACACGCGCGAACTGATCCAGGCCTTGCAGCGCCATCCCTGACGCCACGCACCCCGGCTTGGCCGGTCTACTTGAGCCAGATCAGCGAAGCCATGCGACCGGTAGTCCTGTCGCGCCGGTAGGAATAGAAGCGATGATCCGCCACCGTGCACAGGCCGCCACCACTGACATCGTGCACACCGACCGCGGCCAGGCGTTGCCGTGCCAGCTGGTAGATATCGGCCAGGTACTTGCCGGGACGGCCGGGATAGGCGCGAAACGCGGCGTCGGCCTCGGCCTGCCGCGTCACGAAGGCTTCGCGCACCTCGCCGCCGACCTCGAAACGATCGGGGCCGATGGCCGGACCCAGCCAGGCCAGGAGATCGACCGCGCCGCGCTCGCGCATGGCGGCCACCGTGCGCTCCAGCACACCGGCTGCCAACCCGCGCCAGCCGGCGTGTGCCGCGCCGACCACGCTGCCGGCCCGGTCGCAGAACAGCACCGGCAGGCAATCGGCAGTCATCATCACGCACACGGCCCCAGGCGTGGTACTGATGCAGGCATCGGCCTCCGGCTCGGCCGGGAGGGCCGCGGCATCCAGCACCGTCACCCCGTGCACCTGGCTCAGCCAGGCCGGCTCCTGGGGCAACACACGGCGCAGCAGCGCACGGTTGCGCGCCACCAGCAGCGGGTCATCGGCCACGTGCGCACCCAGGTTCAGGCCGCCACCGCCCTGCCCGTCGTCATAGGGAACGGGACTGTAGCCGCCGGCGCGCAAGGTGGTCAGCGCGCCGATGGCGGCCGGTGCCGGCCAATCGGGAATCAGCAGTTCCATGCGGGACCCCGTGCGCTCGGATCAATAGTCATCGTCGTCATCATCGTAGTCGCCGGCCACCGGATCGGGCTGCTCATCCATCTCGGGAATCACCGCCAGGGCCGGATCGATGCCAGCACGCTGCAACAGCGCCGCCAGATCGGCCGGCAACGGAGCCGCCCACTGGCGGAACTTGCCGCTGCCCGGATGCACCAGCCCCAGGCGTCCGGCCAGCAGGGCCTGGCGCGGGAAGATCGAGGCCAGGTGCTGCTTGCCGTACAACGCATCGCCCACCAGCGCAAAGCCCAGTGACTGCAGGTGTACCCGGATCTGGTGGGTGCGACCGGTTTCCAGACGGCAATGCACCAGACTCACCGGCTTGCGGTCGATCTCGCCGGTCGCCAGGCGCCGGTAGTGGGTCACCGCCGGCTTGGCGCGCATGCTCTGCGAGACCGCCATCTTGATGCGGTCGCGCGGATGTCGCGCCATCGGCGCATCGATGGTGCCGGACAATTGCGGCAGGCCCCACACCAGGGCCAGATACTGGCGCTTCATGCTGCGCGCCTGCAACTGGCGCACCAGATCGGTCTGGGCCGCCAGGGTCTTGGCGACTACCATCAGGCCGCTGGTCTCCTTGTCCAGCCGGTGCACGATGCCGGCGCGCGGCACCGCGGCCAGCGCCGGGCAATGGTGCAGCAGGCCGTTGAGCAGCGTGCCGCTCCAGTTGCCGGCGGCCGGGTGCACCACGAGGCCGGCCGGCTTGTCGAGGACGATGATGGACTTGTCTTCGTGCAGGATGTCCAACGCCATGGCTTCAGGCGCATAGGGCTGCTCGGAGGGCACCGATTGCGGTGCCACCGCCACCAGCTCATCGCCCAGCATGGTCATCTTGCCCTTGGCCGGGGCGCCATCGACGGTCACGTGACCGTCTTCTATCCACTGCTGGATGCGGCTGCGCGAGAATTCGGGCATCAGGCCGGACAGGACCTTGTCCAGTCGCTGGCCGACGACCTCGTCATCCAGGCGGAAAGTCAGGGGCTCCAGGCCGGAGGCGTTTTCGTCGGCGGCTTGCTCGCCGTCATCGAAATCGTCCTCCAGCGGGAGGTCGGTCTTTACAGGCACATCGCCATTTGTAATCGGAAGGGGTTTCTTACGTGACATCAGCTATAATCGCCGGATCGGGTTGATTGTATTTCGGGTATCGATGCAGCCGGCTCGGTAAGGCGCACAGCGCCATGCACAACTGATAAGTCCCAGACAAGCACACAAGAGTCATGCACAAAATCTTATTGAAGTTCTTCATCATCGGTTTTGCCCTCTCGCTCACCGCCTGCGGCCTCTTGCCGGAACAAAAGGACGAGACGGTCGGCTGGTCTGCCTCGAAATTATACTCGGAAGCCAAGGACGAACTGAATGCCGGTGGCTACGAGAAGGCCATCAAGTACTTCGAGAAGCTGGAATCGCGCTACCCCTTCGGTACCTATGCGCAACAGGCGCAGATGGACATCGCCTACGCCTACTACCGCCAGAACGAGCAGGCGCAGGGCCTGGCGGCGGTGGACCGCTTCATCAAGCTGCACCCCAACCATCCCAACGTCGACTACATGTACTACCTGCGTGGCCTGATCAACTTCAATGATCGCACCAGCATCTTCGACACCTTCACCGACCAGGACAACACCGAGCGCGATCCCAAGGCCATGCGTGACGCCTTCGACTCGTTCAAGCTGCTGGCCGAACGTTTCCCGGACAGCAAGTACA
Source organism: Herbaspirillum sp. (assembly GCF_035644555.1). Lineage (GTDB taxonomy): Bacteria > Pseudomonadota > Gammaproteobacteria > Burkholderiales > Burkholderiaceae_D > Herbaspirillum. Next base: position 58,685 of record NZ_DASQOH010000079.1, on the reverse strand, counting down.
CCCCGGACGCCATTGCCCGCATGAAATATCTGGTCAATGCCATGTCGCAGTATGACGTCCACGTGGCCAACTACTACTACCGCCGCGGAGCCTACGTCTCGGCCGCCAACCGCGCCCAGGCCGCCATCAAGCAATACCCCGACTCGCCGGCCAACGAAGAGGCGCTGTTCATCCTGATGCGCTCCTATGAAGCCCTGGGGCAGACCAAGCTGAAGGAAGACACCGAACGCGTGATCCAGGCCACCTACCCCAACAGTGCCTGGTACCACGGCGGCCCCAAGCAGAAGTCCAAGCCCTGGTGGAAAGTCTGGTAAGCAGACACCTTCCTGCCCGCGCCGACAAGCCGGGCGGCACCAAGAAAAAACCCTCGCCATGCAGATGGCGAGGGTTTTTTCTTGGCTTTCGTGCAGGTCGCATGCCGGCGCAACACCGGCGGCCGGTGGTCAGCCTTCCAGCCGGCGGCGGAATACCCAGCTGTGCTCGCTGGACGCTTCCGGGGCATAGGCATAGCCTTCCAGATCGAAGGCCTTCAGCTTTTCCGGCTGGCTGAGGTTCTTCTGCGCGGCATAGCGCGCCATCAGGCCACGCGCACGCTTGGCATAGAAGGAAATGATCTTGTACTTGCCGCCCTTCCAGTCCTCGAACACCGGCGAGATCACCTGTGCCTTGAGCAGCTTGGGCTTGACCACCTTGAAATATTCGTCCGAGGCCAGGTTCACCAGCACCGGCGCCTTCTGCGCCGCCAGTTCGGCATTGAGCGCCTCGGTGATCTCGTTACCCCAGAAGGCATAGAGATCCTTGCCGCCCGGATTGGCCAGCTTGGTCCCCATTTCCAGGCGATAGGGCTGCATCAGGTCCAGCGGACGCAACATGCCGTACAGGCCAGAGAGGATGCGCACATGGCCCTGCAGGTAGTCCAGTTGCTTGGCGTTGAGCGAAGCCGCATCCAGGCCTTCGTAGACATCGCCATTGAAGGCCAGCACCGCCTGCTTGGCATTCTTGGTCGAAAACTTGCGCGACCAGCTTGCATAACGGTTCACGTTGAGCACCGACAGCTGATCGGAAATCCCCATCAGGCTGCCTACCTCGGCCGGAGAGAGCTTCTTGAGCAGGTCGATCAGCTCGGCCGAACGCGGTACGAAGGCGGGCGTGGTGTGCAGGTCGGTGGTCGGGGGCGTATCGTAGTCCAGAGACTTGGCGGGAGACAAAACAATCAGCATGAGGCGTTCATCCAATGATCAGGTTGGGACAGGGTGGCCGCCATCATACCGAAAGCGCGCCGCTTGCGCCGCAGGCCCCCGGCCGCCGCTGCCGAAGCGGCAATTTGAAAGGCAAAACAGTGGCTGTTGCCGCTTTGGAGCGACATCAAGGCCTCCTAAACTGCTGCATGGAATCCTGCCGTCCAGGGCCGCCCCATCGCACCGCCGTACTCCACCCCATCATTCCGAGACCGAGGACAGACCATGAAATGGTTCTACGACCTGCGCATCGCCCGTAAGCTGATGCTGACCTTTGCCGCCATCCTGCTGCTGACCGCCGTGCTGGGCGTGTTCTCCATCGTGCAGCTGTCGCGGGTCAACGATGCGTCCACCGAAATCGCCACCAATTCCCTGCCCAGCGTGCGTTATCCGCTGGAAGCCAAGGTGGCGCTGGCGCGCATCCGCTCCGTGCAACTGCAGCACATGCTGGCAGGCAACGAAGGCAGTGTGGAAAGCAATGAAAAGCTCATCGGCGACCTCTTCGGCGAACTCGGCAAGATCCTCGACAAGTACGCGCCGCTGGTCAACTCACCCGATGAAAAGACCAACTTCGACGCCCTCAAGGCCGACCTGGGCATCTTCACCAAGATCCACCAGGACATCGTCGCCCAGATCCGCGCGCAAAAGATCGACGATGCCCGCGAACTCCTGATCAAGCAGGCCACGCCCGTCTATCTGCGCCTGTTCGCCGAGCTCGACAAGGCCGTCAACATCAATGTCGAAGCCAGCGACCAGACCGACCAGGAAGCCCAGACCCGCTATGAAAACTCGCGCATCATGATCGCCTCCCTGCTGGCCGCCTGCATCGGCCTGGGCATGGTGCTGGCGATCTGGGTGGCACGTATCGTCTCGCGTCCGCTGCAGGACGCCATGCACGTGGCAGAGCGGGTGGCCGAGGGCGACCTGACGGTGGAGATCAAACCCGCCGGGGCCGACGAGACCGGCCACCTGATGCGCTCCCTCAAGGCCATGAACGACAGCCTGTTGCGCATCGTCACCCAGGTCCGCGAGGGGACCGACACCATCAACACCGCCTCGCGCGAGATCGCCACCGGCAACCTCGATCTGTCCACCCGTACCGAGCAGCAGGCCAGTTCGCTGGAAGAAACCGCCTCGGCCATGGAAGAGCTGACCTCCACCGTCAAGCAGAACGCCGACAATGCCCGCCAGGCCAACCAGCTGGCGCACTCCGCCTCGGACGTGGCCAGCCAGGGCGGCAGCGTGGTGTCGCAGGTGGTCGATACCATGGGTGCCATCAATGAATCTTCGCGCAAGATCGTGGAAATCATCAGCGTGATCGACGGCATCGCCTTCCAGACCAATATCCTGGCCCTGAATGCCGCGGTGGAAGCGGCTCGCGCCGGCGAGCAGGGGCGCGGCTTCGCCGTGGTGGCCTCGGAAGTGCGTTCGCTGGCGCAGCGATCGGCCGCCGCCGCCAAGGAAATCAAGATGCTCATCGATGATTCGGTGGCCAAGGTCGATACCGGTAGCAAGCTGGTCGAAACCGCCGGCAGCACCATGACCGAAGTGGTGGCCAGCGTGCGCCGCGTGACCGATATCGTGGGCGAGATCACCGCCGCCAGCTCCGAGCAGAGCGATGGCATCGAACAGGTCAACATCGCCATCACCCAGATGGACGAAGTGACCCAACAGAACGCGGCGCTGGTCGAACAGGCCGCTGCGGCTGCCGGCTCCCTGCAGGAACAGGCGACCCGGCTGACCGAACTGGTGAGCGTGTTCAAGCTGAAGCCGGACCTGAGCGGCCATGCTTCCCGCCCCGTCTCTGCCGCGTCCGCCGCCCGGTCGCCGGTCGCTGCCAGGCCACCCCGCCCGGTGCCGGCCGTGGCGGCCGCGCGCGCGCCCACCCCTGCACCCGCCTTGCCGGCGCGCAAACCGGAGCCGGCAGGTTCGCGCAGCAGCAAGGCCGCCCCCGGCAACGACTCGGATTGGGAGCAATTCTGACCGTCTCGCCGGAACAGGCAGAAAACGGCCTCAAGTTCGGCAGTCATCTTGCCGTTGATCAACACAAGTCGGTCGCGCAAACCCGGCACTTCAGCGGCGGTTCGTGGTCCATGTTGATAGCGGCAGCGCCGTGGTGCCGGGCCGGATGGCCCGGCCCGCTTGTATCTTGCATGCGGATGCTGCAGGCCCAACCCCGCCGGTCCACGGCAAGGAGGACGACATGAAACGAGACAAGGCCCTGATGGGCGAAATCCTGAAACAGCTGGCCTCCTTCGGCACGCTCTACGGCGATGTCGAGAAGATCCAGAGCGCCCTGCCCGGCCAGGTTGCGCCCGAAGTCATCCTGCACCACCTGCGCCTGCTGTACGATCGCGGCCTGGCGGCGGTGGACATGCATAATTTCTGGCGCGTCACCGATCAGGGGTATGATGCGCTCGAAGCTGGCGGCGAACTCTTCGGCAAGCAGGAAACGCCCCCGCCCGGCCAGCGTGGCATCGACAACTAGTTCTTCCATTCAATGAGCATTCCGGCAACACTCCCTCTCCCCTCCCCGCTGTCTTCCGATGCTGCCGCCGCCGCCCCCACCGGGCGCCAGCGGCTGGTGCTGGACACCAATGTCTGCCTGGACCTGTTCGTGTTCCGCGACCCGCGCTGGGCGGCCCTGCTGCAGGCGCTCGAAGACGGCAGCGTGGAGGCCTACACCCGCGAGGACTGCCGCAATGAATGGCTGGCGGTGCTGGACTATCCCCACCTGCCGGTCACACCCGAAAACAAACCGGCCATCTGCGCCCAATTCGACCGCCTGCTGCACTGCCTGCCGCTGGGCGAGGTCAATACCTTCGGCCTGCCCCTCTGCACTGACCGCGATGACCAGAAATTCCTGGAACTGGCCCTGCAATGCCGCGCCCACGTGCTGGTAAGCAAGGACAAGGCCGTGCTCAAGCTGGGCAAGCGCACGCTCAAGCGCGGCATGTTCGCCATTGTGCAGCCCCAGCACTGGACACCGGATGCCTTCCTTGCCGCACCCGCCTGAATCGCGGAGCGAATGCGGCTAGAATATCGGGCTTGCGATCATCACAAGAACGAGCCCGCTGCAATGAGCACCCCCACTATCGTCACCAAGCTGCCCAAGGTCGGCACCACCATCTTCACCGTCATGTCCGCACTGGCCTCCGAAAAGGGCGCAGTCAACCTGGGACAAGGCTTCCCCGACTTCCATTGCGACCCGACACTAGTCAATGCGGTCACCCAGGCCATGCAGGAAGGCCTGAACCAGTACCCGCCCATGGCGGGTGTGCTGCCACTGCGCGAAGCCATCGCCGACAAGGTCGAACAGCTCTACGGCCATCGTTATGATCCGGTCTCCGAGATCACCGTCACCGCCGGTGCCACCCAGGGCATCCTGACCTCGGTACTGTGCGCGGTGCATGCCGGCGATGAAGTCATCGTCATCGAACCGGTCTACGACTGCTATGTGCCGGCCATCGAACTGGCCGGCGGTGTACCGGTGTTCGTGCAGATGGAAGTGGGCGCGGCCGGCTACAGCATCCCCTGGGACAAGGTCAAGGCCGCAGTCACCTCCAAGACCCGCATGATCATGGTCAACACGCCCCACAACCCGACCGGCAGTGTCATGCGCGCCGCCGACGTGGCGGCTCTGGCCGATATCGTGCGCGGCACCGACATCCTGATCCTCTCCGACGAAGTCTACGAGCACATGGTCTACGACGGCCAGCCGCATGAGTCGCTGGCGCGTCACCCTGAACTGGCCGAGCGCAGCTTCATCAATTCCAGCTTCGGCAAGACCTACCACGTCACCGGCTGGAAGGTCGGCTACGTGGCCGCACCGGCCGCCCTCACGGCCGAATTCCGCAAGGTGCACCAGTTCAACGTGTTCACCGTCAATACCCCGGTGCAATACGGGCTGGCGGCCTACATGAAGGACCCGGCGCCCTACCTGGACCTGCCGGCCTTCTACCAGAAGAAGCGCGACCTGTTCCGCGCCGGCCTGGCCGCGACCCGCTTCGAACTGCTGCCCTCGCAAGGCACCTATTTCCAGTGCGTGAAGTACGGCGCCATCTCCGACCTGCCCGAAGCAGAGTTCTGCAAGTGGCTCACCACCGAGATCGGCGTGGCCGCCATCCCGGTCTCGGCCTTCTACAACACGCCACGCGAGTCCGGCATCGTGCGCTTCTGCTTCGCCAAGAAGGACGAGACGCTGCAACTGGCACTGGATCGCCTGACCAGGCTGTAAATCCTTTATATCGTTTATATCGTATCGTCATTTCCGCCAAGCCAGGCTCTGACTCACCCGAGAATCATCCGACACCTAACGAGGACATCCATGATCGACGTATACAGCTGGGCCACCCCCAACGGCCACAAGGTCCACATCATGCTGGAAGAATGCGGCCTGCCCTACACTGCCCACGCCATCGATATCGGCGCCGGCGACCAGTTCACGCCCGAGTTCCTGAAGATCTCGCCCAACAACAAGATCCCCGCCATCGTTGATCCCGATGGCCCGGATGGCCAGCCGATCTCGCTGTTCGAATCGGGTGCCATCCTGATCTACCTGGCCGGCAAGACCGGTCGCTTCCTTGGCGAAACCGCGCGCGAAAAGTATGAAGTGCTGCAGTGGGTGATGTTCCAGATGGGTGGCCTGGGGCCGATGCTGGGGCAGGCGCACCACTTCCGACTGTATGCGCCGGAACAGATCGAATACGCCGTCAATCGCTACACCAATGAAGCACGTCGCCTGTATCAGGTGATGGACAAGCAACTGGGTCAGCATGCCTACCTGGCAGGCGAGCAGTACACCATTGCCGATATCGCCTGCTTCCCCTGGACCCGTTCGCACAAGAACCAGGGCATCGACCTGGCGGACTTCCCCAACGTCAAGCGCTGGTTCGATGCCATCAGCGCCCGTCCGGCCGTACAGCGCGGCGTGACCGTGCTGGCCGACAAGCGCAAGCCGCTGCAGGATGACAAGGCTAAGGAACTGCTGTTCGGCAGCAGCCAGTACCAGAAACGCTGATCTGACCCTGCGGCCTGCTCAGCCGTTGCGGCCGCAGGCCACGGGCGCGAACTCGAAACGGTTGCGCCCTCTTTCCTTGGCCCGATACAGGGCATCGTCGCTGGCGCGCAGCACCTGCTCCTGACCGGCGCTGTCGGCCTGCATCAGGGCGATACCGATTGACAGCGTCACCTCCACCTCACGCCCTTCATGCCGCAGCGGCTGGCTGGCGAAGCAGGACTGCAGACGCGCCGCGAACTCGGCTGCCGCCTGCAGGTCCACGCCCGCCAGGATCACCGCAAATTCTTCCCCGCCCAGCCGGCCGGCGGCATCGGTCTTGCGCAACTGACTGCGCAGCACCTCCGCGAAACGCTTGAGCACCTGATCACCCACCGCATGTCCCAGGCTGTCGTTGATGCGCTTGAAATGATCCAGGTCGCACATCAGCACCGCTGCCGTGCCGGCGATACCGCGCTGGATACGGCTGTATTCCTCCTGCAGGCGCTGCATGAAATGACGGCGGTTGGGTAATTGCGTCAGGTAGTCGGTCAGGGCGAATTCCTGCAGTTCCAGCTCGATGGCCTTGCTCTGGCTGATGTCGCTGATGAAGCCATGCCACAGGATGGTGCCATCGGCCAGCCGGCGCGGCCGCGCCTGGCCGCGCAGCCAGCGCACGCACTGGCCCGGTGGCATGACCCGGAACTCCAGTACCCAGTGCGAGGCCCCGGCCAGCACCGCCTGGCGCGCTGCTTCGTAGAGCGGCATGTCTTCCGGATGGATCACGCTCTTGATCACCGCCGGCGACTCCAGCAGCTGCTGCGGCGTGAGGCCATAGGTCTCGCGCGCACCTTCGCTGACATAGGTGAAATAGCCGCGCCCGTCGGGCGGCACCTTGAACTGAAACACCATCCCGGGAATCTCGTGGGTCAGGTAATTCAGCATGCGGCTGCTCTTGGCCAGCTTTTCGGTGAGACTCTTGATCTCGGTAATGTCGGTGGTGGTACCGATCATGCGCAGCGCATTGCCCTGGGCATCGCGCGCCACTACCTTGCCGCGACTGCAGATCCACTTGTAGCTGCCATCACGGCAGCGGATGCGATGCTCGACCTGGTAACTGTCGGAGCGCGATTCGAAGTGCTGGCGCACGGTCTCCTGCACATAAGGCAGATCGTCCGGATGGATGCGCTGGTAGGCATCTTCCAGGTGACTGGAGAGTTCCCATTCCTCATAGCCGAGGATGGCTTTCCAGCCGCGCGAATAATACATCTCGCCGGTCACGGCATTGCGGTCCCAGATGCCGGTACCACTACCTTCGATGGCCAGGGCCATGCGTTCGTCGGCCACCCCGGGCGGCTCGCTCTTGACCCGCGCATGGACCGGCACCAGTGAGCGCTCGATGGCCAGCATGGCCATCGAGACCGCCGCTCCGACACTGTCGCGATAGGTTTGCTGACGCTGCAGCTCGTCGTCGTCGCTACCCTCCAGGCTGCTGCAGACCACCAGGATGCCGGCCACGTCACCGGCAAAGGAACGCAGCGGCAGCATCTCCCGCAGGCTCAGACCGTGCTGCTCTCCCAGTGCGGTAAAGCCGCTCCAGAACTGGGGCGTATCGGGGTCGTCCACTTCCAGCGCCGTGACCTCGTCCAGGAAGGCCGGCGACATGCGCGGCGCCGCCCCCACGCGCATGCGGCGCGCCTGGGCATCGAACAGGAAGATCGCCAATGCGCGCTGCGGATGGCAGCCGGAAAAGCCGCGGGCAATGCGGTCGAGCAGCTGGTCCAGCGGCGCGCCACGGGCGATGTAGGAGAGCGTGAGATTGTTGAAGGCGAGCGCCTTCCGTGCAAAGTCGCAATCGTGGTCGTGGTGGTGCTCGGCGGCAACGGCGGCCGCATCCATTCTTGGCGTTGGTTCTGACATCATGGGAAACATCTTCGGCAATGACATGGCGCTTGGACCGCCGGCCGCTGTGGCGACCCTGCGGAATCGCCGTATCGGTTCTTCACCTTAGCACCATACGCGAGCAAGTGGCACGGAAATCGGCCCTGCCCCGCCCATGCGATGCGCCAAGGCGACAAATGAAGTGAGCTTCTGCGAGAAAGAATGCAGCCCCGTACCAAAGGCGAGTGCTGCCGGGTGGCCCTGAACGCCCGCTCAGTAGCGCCGTACCAGGAATTCGGCCACGCACACGGGCTTGTCCGCACCTTCGCATTCCACTGTCACCAGCCAGGTCAGCTGCACCCCGCCGGCCACTTCCTCGACCGCCTGCAGCGCGATGATGCCGCGCACCCGGCGCCCTACCGGCAACGGCGCCGGGAAGCGTACCCGGTTCAGACCGTAGTTGAGCAGCATGCGTACATCCGGTCCCATTCCGATGGACTCAGACAGCATGCGCGGCAGCAAGGCCAGCGTCAGGAAGCCATGCGCCACCGTGCCGCCATATGGCAATTCGCGCGCCGCGCGCTGAACGTCGACGTGAATCCATTGATGATCGCCGGTGGCTTCGGCGAAACGATCCACCTGTTCCTGTGTAACCGTCATCCATGCACTGGTGGCCACTTCCTGGCCAGCCAGCGACTTCAGTTCTTCCAGGCTGGCGATGGTACGCATGCTGGCATTCTCCCTTGTTGTCCTCTGCGGATGCCGCGGCACGGCGCCCGGCTCACCCGTCCTGCCACACCACGCGGTTGCGGCCCTGCTGCTTGGCCTTGTAGAGACGGCGATCAGCCATCTCGATCAACTCGCTGATGTCCTGCTCCTGGTCCGGCACCACGCAGGCCGCGCCGACGCTGACGGTGAGCCAGGAACTCACATTGGAGCGGGCATGCGCCACTTGGTTCGCCTCGACCAGCTGGCATACCTTGTGGGCGATGGTCTGCGCCCCGGCCAGCGGCGTACGCGGCAGGATCATGGCGAATTCCTCGCCGCCGAAACGCGCCGACAGATCGGCCGGCCGCTGGATGCTGTTGTCCAGGATCTGCGCCACCCGCCGCAGGACCGCATCGCCGGCCACGTGGCCGTAGGTGTCGTTGAACAGCTTGAAGAAATCGACATCGATCAGCAGCAGCGACAGGTCCAGCCCGTCACGCCGCGCGCGCCGCCATTCGGCACCGAGGTAGTCATCGAAATAACGGCGGTTGGCGATACCGGTGAGACCATCGGTATTGGTCAGGCGCTGCAGCTCGAAATTGGTCTTCTGCAACTGCTGCTGACTCTCGCGCAGAGCGCGATAGGCGGCGTCACGCTGCAGCAGGTTGATGTAGGAGCGCGAGTGGTAACGCAGCCGCGCCACCAGTTCGATCACGTCCGGCAGCTTGACCATGTAGTCGTTGGCACCGCCGGCAAAGGCATCGCGCTTGATCTCCGGATCGTCGCGCGAGGACAGCACGATGATCGGCACATTGGCCAGGATCGCACTGGACCGGTACTGGCGCACCAACGTCATGCCATCCACACCGGGCATCACCAGGTCTTGCAGGATCACCGTCGGGCGAGTCTTTTCGGCCACCGCCAGCGCTTCTTCGGCACGGGTGCAGAAATGGAAATCGATATGCTCTTCCTTGAGCAGGGCGCGCCTGATCGCCTCGCCCACCATGGCCTGGTCATCGACCAGCAGCACCATGATCTTGTAGTCGTCGGTGGGCAGCGCTGGATTGCCCGGCTGGTTGCCGGGTTGGTTGTCGGTAGAGTGCACCGAGCTCATTTTCTCTTCCTTCTATTCGTCATGCTGACGCTACGATGGCTTGCAGCCGCGCTGCGATGCCGGTCACGGGTAACACCTCTACGGCGGCATTGAGGGCCACAGCCGCCTTGGGCATGCCATATACCGCGCAGCTTTTCTGGTCCTGGGCGATGGTGTGATGGCCGCTGTCGCGCAAAGCCTTCAGGCCAGCAGCGCCGTCGCGCCCCATGCCAGTGAGCAATACGCCGGTGGCCTTGCCTTGCCAGTGCCGGACGATGCTGTGGAAAAAACTGTCGACCGAAGGCCGGTAGACATCCGCCGGCGCGCCCTCGACATAGGCCAGGCGGCTGCCCTCCTTGAATACCAGATGGCGGTTGCTGCCGGCCAGCAGGACTTCACCGCGCCGCGGCAGGTCCCCTTCCCCGGCCAGCCGCACCCGCAGCAGCGACTGCTGCTGCAGCCATTGCGCCATGCCCGGCGCGAAGCCGGCATCGATGTGCTGCACGATCACGATGCTGGCGCCGAACTCGCGCGGCAACTGACCGAGCAAGGTGGCCAGCGCCGCCGGGCCGCCGGCCGAGGCCCCCACCGCCACCAGCGGCGCCAGGTCTTCGAAGGACACCGGCGGCAGCGGGCGCAGTCCGGGCCGCACCGGTGCGGCCACCTCCTCGGGGCTTAGGCGACCGAGGTTGTCGATCTTTTCGATCAGGGCAGCTGCGTCCCGTTTGCCGGCCGCACCGATGAGCGCCGGCGTCTGGGTGGCGTCGAGCGCGCCATAGCCCAGCGCCTCATAGATCTTGGCGGCACTGGTATCCATGTCGGACGTGACCACCAGAATGGGACAGGGCGTGTCCTGCATGATGCGGCGGGTGGCTTCCACGCCATCCACCTTGGGCATGAGCAAATCCATCAGCACCACATCCGGCAATTGCCAGGCACACATCTGCACCGCCTGCTCGCCGTCGCGGGCGATCCAGATCAGCTCATGCCGGCCGCTCTCGGCGATCACCCGGCGCAGCACTTCCACCATCATGGGAGTATCGTTGACGATCCCGATCTTCACGATGTCGCCTCTCCAATCAAATCCGTGACGGCCTGCAGCAGGCTCTCGTCGTGGAAACTGCTCTTGGTGAAATAATGATCGGCGCCGGCCTCCAGGCCGCGCTGCCGGTCTTCCTCACGATCCTTGTAGGACACGATCATCACCGGCAGCGACTGCAGCTGTGGTGCGCTGCGGATCAGGCTGACCAGTTCGATGCCATCCATGCGCGGCATGTCGATGTCGGTGATGACCAGGTCGAAGGCTTCGGCACGTACCGCGTTCCAGCCATCCATGCCATCCACCGCCACCGTGACCTGATAGCCGCGATTGGCCAGCAGCTTGCGCTCCAGCTCGCGCACGGTGAGCGAATCGTCCACCACCAGCACCTTCTTGCGCGTGGCCACGGCAGCCTGGGCGGCCTCGTCCTGGTCCACCGTCTGCAGGCGCCCGGAGGAGGTCAGCTTCTGCACCGTGCGCAGCATGTCGGCCACATCCAGAATCAGCAGTGGCGCCCCATCCTCCATCAGCGCCCCGGCCAGTACGTCGGGAATCTTGCCCAGACGCGCATCCAGCGGCTGTACCACCAGCATGCGCTCGCCCAGGAAGGCATCCACCGCCACCCCATAGCTGTGTTCCTGCTCACCGATGACCACCACGCACACGCTGCCATCCCGGGCCCGCCACTGGCCCTTCTGCAGCACCTGGTGGGCGCTGACCAGACCGATCTGGCGGCCGCCATGGCTGAAGTGCTGGTAGCCCTCCAGCGTCTGCAGGGCCTCGGCAGGCAGGCGCAGCGTCCGATTGACGTACGCCAGCGGGAATGCGTAAGGTTCACCGGCGATTTCCACCAGCAGGCTGCGGATCACCGACAAGGTCAGCGGCAGCTGCATCAGGAAGCGGCTGCCCTGGCCCGGCCGGGTGGTGATACGGATGGTGCCGCGCACCTGCTTGAGCATGTCGGCCACCACGTCCAGCCCTACGCCGCGTCCGGAAATCTCGGTCACCGTCTCGCGCAGGGTGAAGCTGGGCAGCAGCAGGAATTCCAACAGCTCGGCCTCGGACAGGCGCGCTGCGGTCTCCTGGTTGGACAGACCGCGCGCCACCACCGCCCGGCGCAGTTGCTCCAGATCGATGCCGGCGCCATCGTCAACCACTTCGATGAGCAGCATGCCGGCGCTGTGCCGGGCTTCCAGCCGCACCACGCCCTGTTCCGGCTTGCCGGCAGCGCGGCGGGTGGCGGCGTCTTCGACACCGTGATCCACGGCATTGCGCAACAGGTGGCCGATCGGGGCTTCCAGCTTTTCCAGGATATCGCGGTCGATCTGGGTCGCGCTGCCGCCGATGTCCAGCCGCACCGACTTGCCCAGGGCATGGCCGACATCGCGCACCATGCGCGCGAAACCGCCGGTGCCGTCGGCGAAGGGCCGCATGCGGCAGGCCAGGGCTTCGTCATAGAGTCGCTGGGACAGATTGACCGAACGCCGGTCGAAGGCTTCCAGTTCATTCAATTGCTCGCCCAGCAGGTGCTGGTTCTGCTGCATCAGCGTACGCAGCTCGGACAGCGCGGTATGGGCGAACTCATCCAGCTGGGCGGTGGACAGCTTTTGCTGCAACAGGTCCAGCGCCTGCATGGCCTCGCGCTGCACCCGTTTCATGCGCAACATGCTGGCCGAGAATGGCTTGAGCCGGCGCGACTCGACCAGCGACTCGCCGCTCAGGCTCAGCAGATGGTCCAGGCTCTCGGCACTGACTCGCACGGCACGTGCGCCGGTACCCGACAGCCCTGGTGCGGGCGCGACCGGAACAGCTTCAACTGCGACGGCAGCAGGCCGGAGCGGCTCGGCATGCGCCAAGACCTGCGTTGCCAGGCCAGGCTCGCGCTCGGTCGCGGGCACCAGCGCCGGCTCCACGGGCGCCGCCACTGGTGCAGCCGATGGCGCCGGCCAGGGCGCCGCTTCGCCACCGTTCATCACGGTCGGCAAGGCTTGCAGGAAGGCTTGCACCTCGCCGCTGCCGGCATGGTCGGCCCAGGCCTCATCGCCATCAGGCGGGGACGCGATGCGGCCCAGCAGGTCGGCGCCGCGCAGCAGCACGTCGATATGCTTCTTTTCCAGTTGCAGCTTGCCCTGTTGCGCCAGCACGAAACAATCCTCCAGCACGTGGGCCACCTTCACGGCGGTGTCCAGGCCGACGATGCGGGCCGCGCCCTTGAGCGAGTGGCCGGCACGCATGCAGGCCTCCAGGTGTTCGGCCGCGTCCGGCTGCTGCTCCAGCGCCAGCAGGCTGGCGTTGAGCTGGGCGATCTGGCTTTCCGCCTCAAAGCGGAACAGGTCCAGCATGGACATCTGGCTCAGGTCGGGCGTACTCATGTCATGCTCCGGTTGAGTACGTAGAACAGCAGTTCATGGTCCAGCAGGCCGATCTGCTGACCGCGCCACTCCACCATGCCACGGGTGTACTGGATCGCTGCATGGGCCAGCGTGGTCGGCACCGGTGCCAGCGCACCGGTGGCATAGCGGTGCACACCGGCCACCTGCTCCACCGGAAAGACCAGGGTCTGCCCCTCGTACGTGGTCACCAGCAGGGATGGCACGCCGGCGCCGGGCGTCGGTGTGGTCGGCAGATGCAGCAGCTGCGCCAGCGAGACGCAGATGCGCAAGGCGCCACGGATATTGAGTACGCCGCTGATGGCCGGATTGCGCTGATGCGGCAGGCTGTGCACAGCACGGTTCTCGGCCACTTCCTGCACCACGGCGGTGGCGATGGCCAGCCATTCGCCACCGACCCGTACCACCAGGGCAGAAGCCAGGGCGACCGCACTGTGCGGCGGCGGTGCGCTGGCCACTTCGGAATGCATCCACTCCTGCGCCACCTCGGGCGAGGCGGCGATGCGGTCCAGTTGCTGCCGGGCCGCGCTGGCATAGGTCGGGCAATTCAGGCAGCGCAGATGATGCTGCAGCTCCGGACAGCTGCCATCGCCCCGCACCCCGATGCGGTTCCAGCAGTCGTCGATGTGACCGTCCAGGCGCACAGGGTCGGAGCCGGAGCCTGGCCGTGCCGTCTCTTGCATGTCATCCTCGGCCATCGGTTCAGCCATGTGCCCCCTCCCGTGAGGAGTTCAGCCGTTCGGCGCGCAGGCGCATCCGTTCGGCGCCGGCGGCGTCGCCCTGAGCCTGCAGCAAGGCCGCCAGATGCAGCAGCGCCGGCTGGTGTTCGGGGTCCAGATAGAGTGCCTTGCGATAGCAGCGCTGGGCCAGCGCCTGGTCGCCCTCGGCATCATGGATCAGACCCTGCAGATAGAAGGCCGAAGCGCTCGGCCCCTGCTCCTGGAGCGCCTGTTCGCACAAGGCGCCGGCCGGCCCGAACTGGCCCTGGTCGGCCAACTGGCGGGCCCGCTCCAGCAGATCGGCGGCGGGCTGCGCGGGCGTGACGGGCACGGCAGCCGGTGCTGCCGGCCGCGCAGGCGCGGGCCGGCGCACGGGCAGTGCGGCAGAGGCCGGCGATGTGCCGGTCGTCGGTGCGACGCTCCGGTCCAGCAGCTGTGCCGCCCAGGCCGGCGCATGGGTCGCGCGCCGCACTGTGCTGCGCTTGCGAAAACCGAAGGCCAGCGCGATGCCCACCGATTCCATGCGCGGACTCAGCAGGATGCCGCCCTCGGCCGGGCCGACGAAGATCACGGCATGCGGCTTCATCAGGCTTTCCAGCAGGCGCACGACGCGTTGCTGCACGTCGCGCTCGAAATAGATCAGCACATTGCGGCAGAGGATGAAATCGTAAGGCGCCGCATGGCGCAGAAAATCGGGCGCCAGCAGGTTGCCGGCACCGAAGCGCACCTGCTCGCGCAGCGCGGGCTGCAACTGCCACTCCTGGCCGAGTTCTTCAAAATAACGATCGCGAAACGCCAGGTCATGGCCCCGGAAGGAATTGCGGCCATAGACGCCGGCCGCGGCAATCTCCAGCGAGCGGGTGCGGATATCGTAGGCATCGATGACGAACTGTCCCGGCATCACGCCGGCATCGACCAGGGCCATGACCAGCGAATAGGGCTCCTCGCCGGTGGAGCACGGCAGGCTGAGGATGCGCACCGGCAGCGTGGGCTGGGCCGCCAGGCGATCGCGCGCCATGCGCGCCACCGCCAGGATGGCTTCACGGTCGCGGAAGAACCAGGTTTCCGGCACCACCGCCAGTTCGATCAACGCCTGCAGCTCGGCGCCGGAGGTCTGGAGCAGGGAGAGGTACAGGCTGTCGTCACGGATGTCCAGCGCCGTCATGCGCTCGCGCACCACGCGCTCGATCAGGCTGGCACCGACGGTGGCCATGTCCAGGCCCATCGCAGCCTTGAGCTTGTCGGCGATGTGCGTCAGCGTCTTCATGCCGGCTCCGGCGGGTAGAGCAAGGCGCGGGTGGCCGGATCGAGCAGATCCTCGACCTGCACCCGCTGCAACAGGCCGCCCTGGTAAGGCATCACCGGTCCCAGGTAGGGCGCGCCGTCATTGCCGACCGCAGCCGCCTCGAAGCGCCGCGGATCACAGCGCAGGGTCTCGGTGGCCTGCTCCAGGATCAGCCCCAGCAGCCGTCCCGCACCGCCGGCACCGCGGTAATGCACCAGCACCAGGCGGGTGCTGACCCGGGCGGCGGCCGGCTGGCCCAGCGCCAGTCGCGACAGGTCGATCACCGGCACATGGCCATCGCCATGCGGCAGCAGGCCGGCCACCCAGGGCGGGGCACCGGGCAGGCGCTTGCAGGGCGAGAGCGGCAGCACCAGCGCCACCTCGGCGGTGGGCAGGGCATAGCGCTCGGCACCCAGCGAAAACAGCAGGAACAGGGACTGGCTCATGGTCTGGCGATCCGCCTCACGGCTCAGTCCATCACCTTGAAACGCGACACGCCATTGCGCAATTCGTTGGAAACCACATTGAGCTCCTCGATGGCCTGGCTGGATTGCTGCAGCGATTCCACGGTCTGCTGGGCCGCTTCGGACAGCTGCACCAGCGCCTGGTTGATCTGCTCGGCGCTGTTGGCCTGGGCCTGCATGCCTTCGTTGACGATCTGGAAGCGCGGTGCCAGCGCCTGCACCTGGGCGATGATCTGCGACAGCTGACCACCGGCATTCTGCACATCCTGCATGCCGCGCCGCACCTGGTCGGAGAACTTGTCCATGCCCATCACGCCGGCGGCCACGGCCGACTGGATTTCCTTGACCATGACTTCGATATCGTAGGTCGCCACAGCCGTCTGGTCGGCCAGGCGGCGGATTTCGGTGGCCACCACCGAGAAGCCGCGCCCGTGCTCGCCGGCCTTCTCGGCTTCGATGGCGGCGTTCAGCGAGAGCAGGTTGGTCTGGTCGGCGACCTTGGTGATGGTGGTGACGACCTGGTTGATGTTGCCGGCCTTCTCGTTGAGGATGGCCAGCTTGGCGCTGACCGAACCGGCCGCGTCCATCACGTTCTGCATGGTGTCTTCCATGCGGGTCAGGCCGGCCTGGCCATTGCCGGCCAGCGACGAGGTCTGGTCCGACACCACCGAGACTTCGTTCATGGTCCGCACCAGGTCACGCGAAGTGGCATAGATCTCGCGCGAGGTGGCGCCGATCTCGGTGGTGGTAGCGGCGGTCTCGGCGGCGGTGGCCTGCTGCTGGCGGGCGGTGGCGGCGATCTCGGTGACCGAGGTGGCGACCCGCGCCGAAGACTTCTGGGCCTGCGAGACCAGTGCGGTCAGTTCATCGGTCATGCGGTCGAAACCGCTGCCCAGCACACCGAACTCATCCTTGCGGTCCAGCGCGACGCGACGCGAAAAGTCACCCGAACGCATGATGTCGAGGATGCCCATGAGCTTCTGCAACGGCTCGTTGATGGCGCGCATCAGGAAGAAGCCGCATACCAGGGCCACCAGCACGGCCGCCATCAGCGACGTCAGCATGGCGAATTGGGCCGATGTCACGGCATCGTTGATGCGGCTGGCGGCATCATCGGCAATGCCCTTGTTCACTTCCACCATACGCTGGGTGAACTGGTAACCCAGGCGCCACTGCGGACGGATCTGCTCGTTGAACAGCTTGTCGATGGACGGCCGCTGGCTGAAGTCCATCTTCAGCACCTCGGTGACGAGGGCGCGGTATTTCTGGCGGGCCTCCTTGAATTGCTGGAACAGCTTGCGGTCGTCGTCGGCAAAGATGGTCTTTTCGTAGTCTTCCTGCAGACGGTCCAGCCGCTCGCCATTGCGGCGCAGGAGGGCCAGGTTGGCCTGGCGCTCCGTTTCATTGGTGTCGATCTGAGCGATCTGCTGGGTCATCAGCAGATTTTCGTACCAGGCGGCATTGATCATGGTGCTGTAGTACAGCCCAGGAGTGGAATCCTGCCGCAGCGCCGTGGCGCTCTTTTCAATGCGCCCCAGGTTGACGGCCGAAATGCCCGCCATCAAGGCCATCAGCAGCAGGATCAGCCCAAAGCTTCCCAGTATGCGTTGCTTGATCGTCCAGTTCTTCATGCGCAGGCTTTCCCTTCGGTGGAAACGGTCTCCCACCCGGCGTAAGCGGGCGAAAGTGGGAAAACCGCATCATGCTGTCTAGTAATAATTCGAGATTATCATTGAAACGTTTCAATATCACCATTATCCCTTGCTGCCGTCGATTTTGCTTCACTGCAATAAAAACGGCGCCCTGAGGCGCCGTGGAGCAGCTTGGCCACGCCGGGCGTTCAGACCGGCATGGGCTTGTTGTCCTGCAGATCGAGAAAACCCTTGATCAACCGATAGGCCTTCCAGATCCAGGCCAGGGCGAAGACCAGCACCGCCAGCGGGATGCCGATCACGGTCGCCCACAGCACGCCGCCGGCGAACAGCCAGAACAGATACCACCAGAACGAACGGATCTGCCAGCGGTGATGGGTATAAAGGAAGGTATCGCGGACCTCGCCGCGCTTGAGGTAATTGACGATCAGCGGCAGCCACGACAGCATGCCCAGCGAAAACACCAGGCAGGCGGCGTGGGCCAGGTACAGCCACCACACCAGGTCGCGGCCCGATTGCGTTTGCGAATCCAATACCAGTTCCTGGTTCATCGTGTCTCCTGAAGTGGGTATGTTGACTGGCCCTGGATTCAGGCCAGCAAGTTCAAGATGCCGTCCAGCCCAACGAAATTCAAGCCCACGCTGGCCTGGGCGCGCACCACCGGCTTGGCGCGGAAGGCCACCGACAGACCGGAGATGCCCATCATGCGCAGGTCGTTGGCACCGTCGCCCATGACGATGGCCTGGGCCGGCGCGGCGCCGATCTCGCGGCAGATGCGTTCGACCGTGGCACGCTTTTCATCCGCATTGACGATGCCGCCGACCACCTTGCCGGTCAGCTTGCCGTCGGCCACCTCCAGAGTATTGGCGTGGGTGTAATCCAGGCCCAGGCGTTGCTTCATGCGGTCGGTGAAGAAGGTGAAGCCGCCGGAGACCAGCAAGGTCTTCAGGCCGGCCGCCTGCACGGCCTTCAGCATGTGTTCCGCCCCGGGCGAGAGTTGCAGGCGCTCGTCATAGACGCGTTGCAGGGCGCCGGCATCCAGGCCCTTCAACAGCGCCACGCGACGGGTCAGGCTTTCGTTGAATTCGATCTCGCCGCGCATGGCGGCCTCGGTGATCTCGGCCACCTGGGGCTTGAGGCCCTGCATGTCGGCGATCTCGTCGATGCATTCGATGGTGATGAGGGTCGAATCCATGTCCATGGCGACCAGGCGGAAATCGGCCAGCTTGCGACCTTCCTCGATGAAGGCGTAGTCCAGGCGGGCTGTCAGGCAGGCGGCATCGATGCTGGCCTTGAGCGTATCGCTCAGGCTCACGCCGGCCACGCGCCAGGCGTCGGCGTCGGCCACGCGACTGGGATCGATGCGTTCGGCCCGACCACCGGCCAGGGCGGCAATGGCGTCGATGTCGGCAGGGGAGACAGCGTGTTGCTTGGGGGCTTGCAGGATCAGGTTCATGTTCTTCGGGTGATGTCGTTGATACGTGATTCGTTGGTAAGACGCAGGCAAGCCGCGATCAGCCGGTCAGCGCCTTCATGGTGGCCTTGACCTGCTGCACCCGCGCCGCCAGGTCGGGCATGCTGGCGGTGATGCGCAGCTTGTCCTGGCCGTTGAGCTTGACCTGCCGGTTCTTCTGCACCAGTTCGATGATGCGCATGGCATCGATGGGCGGATTGGGGACGAACTGCAGCAATGCCGCCTCGGAATGGGCATCGATCTTGATGATCCCCAGCGGCTTGGCGGCGATGCGCAGGCGATGCGTTTCGATGAGTGCCTTGGCCGGGTCGGGCAGCTTGCCGAAGCGGTCGATCAGTTCTTCCTGCAGGGCATCGATGGCGTCGGATTTCTCGCAGTTGGCGAAGCGCTTGTAGAGCGACAGACGCTCGTGCACGTCGCCGCAATAGTCATTGGGCAGCAAGGCCGGGGCGTGCAGGTTGATCTCGGTGGTGGTCGAGAGCGGCGCGGCCAGGTCGGGCTCGCGACCATCCTTCAGGGCGCGCACGGCTTCGTTCAACATGTCGGAATACATCTGGAAACCGATCTCGTGGATCTCGCCCGACTGGTGGTCGCCCAGCACTTCGCCGGCACCGCGGATTTCCAGGTCGTGCATGGCCAGGTAGAAGCCGCTGCCCAGTTCCTCCATCTGCTGGATCGCTTCCAGGCGCCGCTGCGCCTGCTTGGTCAGACCCTGCACATCTTGCACCAGCAAATAGGCATAGGCCTGGTGGTGGGAACGGCCGACCCGGCCGCGCAACTGGTGCAACTGCGCCAGGCCGAACTTGTCGGCGCGGTGCATGATGATGGTGTTGGCGGTGGGCACGTCGATGCCGGTCTCGATGATGGTGGTGCACAAGAGGATGTTGAAACGTTGCGCCACGAAGTCGCGCATCACCTTTTCCAGGTCGCGCTCGTGCATCTGGCCATGGGCCACGGCGATCCGCGCTTCGGGCAGCAAGGCTTCCAGCGCCGCCTTGCGGTTGGCGATGGTCTCCACTTCGTTGTGCAGGAAATAGACCTGGCCACCCCGCTTCAATTCGCGCAGGCAGGCTTCGCGGATCGTGGATTCGCTCTCGCCCCGCACGAAGGTCTTGATGGCCAGGCGCTTCTGCGGCGCCGTGGCGATGACCGAAAAATCACGCAGCCCTTCCAGCGCCATACCCAGCGTACGCGGGATGGGGGTGGCGGTGAGCGTCAATACATCAACCTCGGCGCGCAGGGACTTGAGCGCTTCCTTCTGGCGCACGCCGAAGCGGTGTTCCTCGTCGATGATGACCAGGCCCAGGCGCGAGAACTTGACTTCATCCGAGAGCAGCTTGTGGGTGCCGATGACGATGTCGATGGTGCCATCGCCCAGGCCCTTGATGGCTTGCGTGACTTCCTTGCCGGTACGGAAGCGCGACAGTTCGGCGATCTTCACCGGCCAGTTGGCGAAGCGGTCGGCGAAGGTGGTCGCATGCTGTTCGGCCAGCAACGTGGTCGGCGCCAGGATGGCCACCTGCTTGCCGCCCATCACTGCCACGAAGGCGGCGCGCAGGGCGACCTCGGTCTTGCCGAAGCCGACATCGCCGCAGATCAGGCGATCCATGGGCTTGCCGCCGGTCATGTCCTTGATGACGGCGTTGATGGCGGCGGCCTGGTCGGCCGTTTCCTCGAAACCGAAACTGTCTGCAAAGGCTTCATAGTCATGCGCCGAATACTGGAACGCATGCCCCTGCCGCAGCGCCCGACGGGCGTACAGGTTCAGCAATTCGGCGGCGGTATCGCGCACCTGCTGGGCAGCCTTGCGCTTGGCCTTTTCCCACTGGCCGGAGCCCAGCGCATGCAGCGGCGCATCTTCCGGCGAGGCGCCGGAATAGCGCGAAATGACGTGCAATTGCGAAACCGGCACGTAGAGCTTGGTCTCCTTGGCGTATTCCAGATGCAGGAATTCGGTCTCGCCCTCGCCCAGGTCCATGCTGACCAGACCCATGTAGCGGCCGATGCCGTGACTGCTGTGGACCACCGGGTCACCGATCTTCAGTTCCGACAGATCGCGCACCATGTATTCGACATCGGTGGCCGCCTGCTGCTTGCGGCTGCCCACGCGGCGGCCGCTGCCGGCATACAGTTCGGTCTCGGTCACCAGTGCCAGGCCATCGGCGGTGATGAAACCGGCCTGCAGCGGCGCCACACCCAGCATCAGCGGTTCGTCGCTGGCCAGGAAGGCCTCCCAGTCCTCACACAGCACCGGGTGCAGGTCGTATTCGGCGAAGTATTGCTGCAGGGTTTCGCGCCGGCCATTGGTCTCGGCACAGATCAGCACGCGTTCGGCACCCTTGAGCAAGAAGCTGCGCAGGTTCACCAGCGGATCATCGGCGCGGCGGTTGACAGCGATATTGGGGAGCGGCGCGGATATCGCCGAGGGGGCATCGTCGGTCTTGAGCACCCAACGGGCATGGGGCTTGAGGAGGGTGAAGAAATCTTCATCATCCAGATAGATGGCCTTGGGCTCCAGCACCGGACGCTCACGGTCGGCATTGAGGAAGGTCCAGCGCGAGCGGGTATCGCTCCAGAAGCGCTTGATGGACTGCTCGATGTCGCCCACGGTGGCGAACATGGCATTGGCCGGCAGGTACTGGAACAGCGTGGCCGTCTCGTCGAAGAACAGCGGCAGGTAATATTCGATGCCGGCCGAGGCGATGCCGTTGCCGATGTCCTTGTAAATGGCCGAGCGCGTGGGATCGCCCTCGAACACTTCGCGCCAGCGGTTGCGGAAGGCCAGGCGCGCCGCCTCGTCCATGGGGAATTCGCGGCCCGGCAGCAGGCGCACTTCCGGTACCGGATAGAGCGAGCGCTGGGTGTCGGCATCGAAGGTACGGATGGTTTCGATGGTGTCGCCGAACAGGTCCAGCCGGTACGGCAGCACCGAACCCATGGGGAAGATGTCGATCAGGCCGCCGCGCACCGAATATTCGCCCGGCGACATCACCTGCCCAACGTGGGTGTAACCGGCCAGGGTGAGCTGGGACTTGAGCTTGGCCTCGTCGAGCTTCTCACCCTGCTTGAAGAAGAAGGTATAGGCCGCCAGGAACTGCGGCGGCGCCATGCGCAGCAAGGCGGTCGTGGCCGGCACGATCAGCAGGTCGCACTGGCCGGACTGCACTTCATAGAGCGTGGCCAGGCGTTCGGAGACCAGGTCCTGATGCGGCGAGAAGGCGTCGTAGGGCAGCGTTTCCCAGTCCGGCAGCAGGTGGCAGCGCAGACGCTCGCCCTCCTTGGGCTGGAACCAGGGGATCTCGGAAAGCAGGCGCTGGGCGTCGGTGGCCCCGGCCACTACCACGGCCAGCATGCGGCCCTCGGCCTTGAGCGCCAGGGCGGCCTGGGCCAACAGGTAGGCATCGGCGGAACCGTGCACGGCGGGGGGCTGGAAACGGACGCCCGCTTTGGGCAAGGATTTTTTCGGATCGAAGGACATCAGGATCGGCGGATCGACTTGGTTCGGCTTGGTTCAGCTTGTTCGACAGGAGCACCAGCAGCGGCCGCCGCGCGTGCAGCGCCGCAAAATGCCGGCCGCTGGCAGGGGATTGGCATTAGAATTCAGCCTCTCATTATAAACGATGGCCCCAGCGCAGGCCGCCCCCGGCGGGCCGCGCGCGGGCCGGTCCGGCCCGCATGAAGCTTCCGCCCTCTCCCAGCACTGCCGCGCGGCATTACGCGCTGATCCCCGCCGCCGGGGTCGGCGCCCGCATGGGCGCGCAAGTCCCCAAGCAATACATGACACTGGCCGGCAAACCCATGCTGCTGCATGCGCTGGAAACCTTTGCCGCGCATGCGCGCATCGACCACAGTTTCGTGGTGGTCAGCCCCGAGGATGGCTGGATCGACGCCCTGCTCCCCCCCGCCCTGCTCGCGCACACCACGGTGCTGCGCGTGGGTGGGGCGACGCGGCAGGACAGCGTGTTCAATGGCTTGCAGGCGATCCGCCCCAAGGTGACCGACGGCGACTGGGTGCTGGTCCACGACGCCGCCCGCCCCGGCCTGGACGCCGTGCTGATCGACCGTCTGCTCGATGCGCTGGCCAATGATGAGGTTGGAGGCCTGCTGGCACTGCCGGTGGTGGATACCCTCAAACGCGGTGATGACCAGTCCCGCTCGCAGGACACCGTGCCGCGCGCTGGCCTGTGGGCGGCACAGACACCGCAGATGTTCCGCTACGCCCTGCTGCAGCATGCCCTGGAACAGGCGCGCCGGCAGGACCGTCTGGCCGCCATCACGGATGACGCCAGCGCCATCGAAATGCTGGGCCTGCGTCCGAGTCTGGTCGAGGGCAGCCCCCGCAATCTCAAGGTCACGCTGGCGCAGGACGCCGCGCTGGCCGAATTCTTCCTGAAAGGTCCGCACGCATGAGCACTGCCTTCCCCTTCCGCATTGGCCAGGGTTATGACTGTCACGCCCTGGTCGAAGGCCGCCCGCTGATCCTGGGCGGCGTCACCATCCCGCACAAGAAGGGCCTGTTGGGCCACTCCGACGCCGACGCCCTGCTGCACGCCATCACCGACGCCCTCTTCGGCGCGGCCGCGCTGGGCGACATCGGCCGCCACTTCCCCGACACCGACCCGCAATTCAAGGGCGCCGACTCACGCGTGCTGCTGCGCGAAGCCGGCAAGCGCCTGGACGCAGCGGGCTACGCGGTGGGTAACGTGGATGCCACCATCATTGCCCAGGCGCCCAAGATGGCGCCGCATATTGCGGCCATGGTGGCCCATGTGGCGGCCGATCTCGGGATTTCTGGTCAGCAAGTGAACATCAAGGCCAAAACCAATGAAAAAATGGGATTTTTGGGTCGTGAAGAAGGGATTGCGACCGAAGCGGTCGTGCTGATCTACCGGAAAAACGCCGAAAAAAACCTGTAGGAAAGTGCCCGACAGCCCCGCGTAGGACACTGACCGACAGCCGGAAAGCCGCACCAGACAAGGGATTGAGGGCAGCTTCCTGCACCATTTGCCGGCATGCATGGAAATCTAAAGCACCGAAAAAAACCATTAAAACTTTTAATTGAACTTTCGAGCCGAAAATGGCTTGCATTCTCGATTTAATGAGTATAATCGTCGCGTCGTTAGGATTCGAGCTGGTAGTGCGGTTCTTCGCTGTCATTCCTCCCGAGTAACGATAAAGAGCCGGGCGCAAGCCCCAATCAATTAAATTTAGGAGTCCGTAATGGCAACTGGTACCGTCAAGTGGTTCAACGATGCAAAAGGTTTTGGCTTCATCACCCCGGACGAAGGCGGCGAAGATCTGTTCGCTCACTTCTCGGCTATTCAATCGAATGGCTTCAAGTCGCTGAAGGAAAACCAACGCGTTTCCTTCGAAGTGACCACCGGCCCGAAGGGCAAGCAAGCTTCGAACATCGTTCCGGCTGCTTAAGCTTTTCAAGCTAGAAAAAATCCCCGACTCGTCGGGGATTTTTTTCGTCTGTCGCTTTTGCACGGCGCAGGCCCGCCCAAGAAAAATCCCCGCCCTCTTGCGAGTAGCGGGGATGTTCATTCTGACTGAAGCGGATCTGAATCAGATTTCTTCGTACAGCGGCAGCGTCAGGAATTCGGCAAAGGTCTCGGAGGTGGACATCTCTTCGAAGATCTTGGCGGCGCGGTCATAGGTCGGGCCGTCACCGGCGACCTGCTTCACCTTGGCCAGCTCTTCGGGGATCATTGCGCGCACCATGTCGGCCGTGACCTTGCGGCCATCTTCCAGATTGCCCTTGGCGCTGCGGATCCACTGCCACACCTGGGCACGGCTGATCTCGGCGGTGGCCGCATCTTCCATCAGGTTATGGATGGGCACGCAACCGTTGCCGGCCAGCCAGGCACCCAGATAGTGGATGCCGACGTTGATGTTGTAGCGCAGGCCGGCTTCGGTGATCGGGGTCTCCGGCTGGAAGTTCAGCAGGTCGGCCGCCTTCACGTCCACATCCGGACGCTGCTTCTCGAACTGGTTGGGCTTGTCGCCCAATACCGCCACGAATTCCTTCATCGAGGCCTCGACCAGGCCCGGGTGCGCAACCCAGCCGCCGTCGTAGCCGTCGGTAGCGTCACGACGCTTGTCGTTGATGATGCCCTGCATGGCGATGGCGTTCTTTTCCGGGTCGTTCTTGATCGGAATCAGCGCGCTCATGCCGCCGATGGCCGGCGCGCCGCGCTTGTGGCAGGTCTTCAGCAGCAGCAGTGCATACGCGCGCATGAAGGGCGACGTCATGGTGACCTTGGCGCGGTCGGCCAGGCAGAAGTCCTTGTCGTTCTTGAACTTCTTGATGCAGGAGAAGATGTAGTCCCAACGACCGGCATTCAGGCCGGCGCTGTGCTCGCGCAGTTCATAGAGGATTTCTTCCATCTCGAAGGCGGCGGTGATGGTTTCGATCAGCACGGTGGCCTTGATGGTGCCTTGCGGCAGACCGATCTCGTTCTGCGCCATGACGAAGATGTCGTTCCACAGACGCGCTTCCAGGTGCGACTCCATCTTGGGCAGGTAGAAGTACGGGCCGGCGCCACGGGCCAGCTGCTCCTTGGCGTTGTGGAACAGGAACAGGGCGAAGTCGAAGATGCCGCCGGAGATGCGCTTGCCGTCCAGGGTGACGTGCTTTTCATCCAGGTGCCAGCCACGCGGACGTACCACCAGGGTGGCGATCTTGTCGTTGAGCTTGTAGCTCTTGCCGTTGGATTCCAGCGAGATGGTGCGACGGATGGCGTCGTACAGGTTGATCTGGCCGCTGATCTGGTTATCCCAGACCGGCGAGTTGGAATCCTCGAAGTCGGTCATGTAGCTGTCGGCGCCCGAGTTGAAGGCGTTGATGACCATCTTGCGCTCCACCGGACCGGTGATTTCCACGCGACGGCACTTCAGCGCCTCGGGGATGGGCGCGATCTTCCAGTCGCCGGTACGGATGGATTCGGTTTCCTTCAGGAAGTCGGGGCGCTCGCCGGCATCCAGGCGCTTGACGCGCTCGGCGCGGGCGGCCAGCAGTTCCTGGCGACGGCCTTCGAAGGCGCGCGAGAGCTTGGCAACCAGCGACAGGGCGTCAAAGGTCAGGACGTTCTCGTAACCCGGCTTGATCTCGCCGGAGATTTCCATGCCGGTGGGCAGCTTCAATTGCGTCATGCTGGACTCCTCAAAAAGAAAAATGGACTAGGTGAGCTTGTTTATCTTGTTTTCATGATTGTGCCTGATGCGCGGTCGCTTTTTGCATCGCATCACGCACTTTATGTACGCAGTATATTTAAACAAAATGCCTATGAGTGGAAGCTTTTATCACTTTATCTTTGCGTTTTAGTCATAAGTGAGCAGATAATCACCAGGTAGTGATGATGCGGCCTGTGCCACACCCGGCGCGGCTTTGCCCCCGATCCCAGCCTCTTTCCAGGGACCCGCATGGACCAGTTCAAGCAGATTTCGACCTTTGCCGAGGTCGCCACCCGTGGCAGCCTCTCGGCCGCCGCCCGCGCCGAGGGCATCGCCCCGGCCATGATAGGCCGCCGGCTGGACGCGCTGGAAGAGCGCCTGGGCGTGAAACTGCTGCAGCGGACCACCCGCAAGATCGTCCTCACCAATGAGGGCGCCGCCTTCCTGGAGGACTGCCAGCGCATCCTGGCCGACCTGGAAGATGCCGAATCGGCCGTCTCCGAACGCAGCGCCCGCGCCAGCGGGCAATTGCTGATCTCGGCCCCGGCCGGATTCGGACGCCAGCACGTGGCGCCACTGGTCCCCTCCTTCCTGGCCGAGCACCGCGACGTCACGCTCACGCTGAACCTGAACGATCGCATTGCCGACGTCATCGGTGAAGGAATAGACGTCGCCATCCGCATCGCCACCCTGACCGACTCCAACCTGGTGAGCGTGAAGCTGGCGGACAACCACCGCGTGATCGTCGCCGCCCCTTCCTACCTGCGTCGCCACGGCACACCGCAGACTCCCGATGAACTGGTGCGCCACAATTGCCTGGCCATGAGCAGCGAAGGCAGCCAGCGCGGCTGGACCCTGAAGCAATCGGGCAAGGTCAGTGTCTACAAGGTCGGAGGCAACATGGTCTGCAATGACGGCGAGGTGCTACACAACTGGGCGCTGGCCGGTCGCGGACTGGCCTGGCGTTCGATGTGGGAAGTCGGCGCTGCCATCGAGGCCGGAGAACTGGTCACGGTGCTGGACAAATTCGCCGCTCCGGCCCCGTCCATCTACGCGGTCTTCGCCCAGCGGCGCCATCTGCCCTTGCGCATCCGCGCTTTCGTGGATTTCCTGCGGCATGCGTACGCCCAGCCGGATTACTGGAACAAGTCGGCCTGATACGACCTCTGGCCAGCAGCTAAACACCGGTCACCCCCTGCCCCGGACCGAAATGAGGAAAGTGTCCCCGCAGCACGGTTGCACCGGCGGCGGCTGCGGCTTCCCGCAACATGGCTCGACTGGCGCACGCCGGCTCAGGCGCGCTGCCGCCACGTCGTCAAGATCAGCCAGCAGGTGACGCCCTCGCGCTGCGAATGCCAGCGGTCTCACTTGTGGCCTCCCGCTCCGCCCCACCCGCCATTGCCGCGCGAGACCGGGCGCGGCTAAAAAAACGCACTCTCCTTCAGCGCTTCGTCCACCTCACCGGGTGAGGTGGTGGCTAGCCCTCTTGTGCAAAGGTGCTGCGGCCCTAAGGGTTGCCGATCGCACGGCATACCTGATCACCTACCGGATTGCCTACCGGATTACCTACCAGATTACGTCTCGGATTTCCTACCGGCTCGTCCGACGATCGCCCCCATCCCGCCGAAAGAGCAACAAGACGGCATGGCATCCGTCAGTCGGAAGCCCACACCAAGCTGCCTGGTTGTGCTCGCTTGCAGATTTCTTCTGATCGCCCTACACCCCAGTACCCAAGCGGCTTACAGCCCGGTCACGCAGTCATCAAATGTCAGCACTTTTGACTTTTCCGGCGCTACGCTGGCGACCTCGAATAAACAAATTCAACGCTACGACGAGGGGGAGTCATGGGTAGGCAATGCGATGCCATGGAAGCAGCGTAGGGAAATGCATACCACGCTTGCTGCCGCGATTTTTCCCGCGGCGCAAATTCATCTCAACACTTTTTTATAGATATCGCTACCGATATGTTTTTTGCGCAAGAAGATAGCCTCGGGCTGGTCGAGCATGA
The DNA here is from genome assembly GCF_035644555.1 of Herbaspirillum sp. Classification (GTDB taxonomy): domain Bacteria; phylum Pseudomonadota; class Gammaproteobacteria; order Burkholderiales; family Burkholderiaceae_D; genus Herbaspirillum. The sequence continues at coordinate 30,562 of NZ_DASQOH010000079.1, read as the reverse complement.
GGAAGGCCTGCAGTTCAGAGCGATCTGCACCTATGAACGGCTGTACCAGGCCGGACTCGTGCCAGGGCAGTTCCTCGCCGTGACCGCGCCGGACTGGAACAATGACGACGCCCAGGAGTTCCTCCTGGTTCGCTTCCTGCACGTCACCACGCAGCGCGAGGGCATGCTCGACACCTGTGCGCTGCATGGCCGGGTGATCGGCCACTGCCGCTTCGATAAGCGTACTGCGGATCTGTTCTACTACGCCGGGCTGCCGGCCTATGGCGCACCGATGCTGGCGCCTGCCTGCGCCTGCCACGCGCTGCCCGAAGTCCTCCTGCAGACCATACTGGCCTTGCCTGGCCACAGCTTCGAACTGGGCCACGTGCGCTGGAGCGAACATATCGGCCCCCAGCCGCAGCGAGTGTCGGTGGTGATGAACCTCGACGAAATCGTCGGCAAGCGTACCGCCATGTTCGGCAAGACCCGCCTGGGCAAATCCAACGTGGTCAAGCTGCTCATGCAGGGTGTGCTCGAGGCCACCGCAAAGACCCGCCATGTCGGCCAGCTGGTGTTCGACGTCAATGGTGAATACGCCCACAACAATCCCCAGGACGGCAACTTCTCCATTGCCGCAGCCTATCCCGAGCGGGTGGTGGTCTACCACCTCTCGTCGCACGCACGCGGCAAGGCTGAATTCCTGCGCTATAACTTCTTCGACATCCCCGATCGTGCACTGGCCATCTTTTCCGAGCTGCTCGCGCCCGCGATTCTGGAGACTCCCGAGGTGCGCAACTTCCTGATGATCCGCCTGCCGGAAATGGCGGCGCTCAGACAGGGCAGTTCGGAAGCCAGGATCATCGCCTTCCGCAAGCTCTGCCTGTACTGGACACTACTGCAGGATGCAGGCTTCGAGGCGGGAGAAAATGTCCGCACCGAAATCACCGATTGTGGCGTGGCCAACGCAGGCTTCAGCCAGGGATTGCGCATGGCGGCCTGGCAGGCGATCCGATCCAAGGTAGCCCCGCCGCTGCCCGCCGACTTCGACGAGATGAACGAGGAAATCCGCGTGATCTCGATCTTCGCGCTCAAGTATCCGAACGACCCCAATCTGCGCACCAACCGCGGCGAAGTGTTCGACGATGAAGATCGCACGATACAGCGACTGCTGTGCCAGACCAATAGCGTTGGCCCCTTCTTCCTGCGCGAATGTCAGCAGTTCCACTCGCCGCACGCTACCGATTTCGTGCATACCACCTTGCGCGCCTTGAACGAAGGCAAGACCGTCATCATCGATCTGGGCTCGGCCAATGAACGCATCATGCGCTATTTCTCGCGCGTCATCTCCATGGCCATATTCGTGCAGCAGGAGCGCAAATTCATTACCAATGCCATGGGCAAGTTCTTCGTCCAGATCTATTTCGAAGAAGCGCACATGATCTTCCCCGTCGAGGCGGCCGGCAAGCACAGCACAGACATCTACGCACGCTTTGCCAAGGAGGGTGCCAAGTTCGGTATCGGCATCATCTATTGCACCCAATCCCCGACCTCGATCAGTTATTCCCTGCTGACGCAGACCGAGAATTTCTTCGTCGGCCATCTCTCCAGCCGCACCGATGTCGATGTGCTGGCCTCGGTGCAAAGTCTGTTCTCTCCCGTCAAGCACGACATCATGCAATGCCGCCTCCCCGGCTTCATGCGCGTCCTGACCCATTCCCGCCGCTTCGTCTTGCCCGTCCAGACCAAGCGTTTCGACCCACGAGAAAGGAGATGAGCCCGTGATGAAGTAAATCGCCAATCCAGAAGCAAGCCCGCGACTACGCTAAAAAAGCAAGGCGCTTGCGCGCACGGCCTCCCTCCCCCCTGGCTCCCCACCAGGGCCGGGGCAGGACGACGGGACCGCCCATGCCCGAGCGCATCGATCTTCGCTACCGATTCATCCATTTAACGGTGAGTGCCGCTTCCCCCCTCTTTCAACCGGCACCACCTTTTTTTCAAGGAAGATAACCATGCTCTATCCCCCCCGCCCGGTACGCAAGGCGCGCCGCCGGCCGGCTGCGCAAAGCGGCTTCACCATTGTCGAACTGTCGGTGGCCGTCGCCATCGCCGGCGTGCTGCTGGTTGCAGCCATTGCGCTGGTGCAGGTGGTACTGCGGCAAACGCGGACCAATGACCTGGTCAGCAGCATCCCGCGTACGCTGACCCAGATCGACAAGATGTACGCGCGTGCTACCAACTTCGGCACGCTGGACACCCAGATTGCCATCGGCTTTGGCGCCTTCGACGGGGCGTTCGATATCACCGGCCCTGCCAACGCCCGAGTGGCCACCCATCGATTTGGCTATCGGACGCTGGCCCGAAGGGCAACCAGTTTTCGCAGCGCCGACGATGGCGCAGCGTATGCGGTGATGTACGCCGGCATTCCCCGTGCTGCCTGCGCGGATGTGGTGACCTCCGCTGCCGCTTCCGGTGTACTCGGCTTGATCGTTGCACCGGAAACTGGTGTCGTTGGCACCCCTGCATTTGGCGAAGCTCAGGCAGAGGGCCTCACGATCGGCATGTTCGATGCGACTCGTGCTGTTCCGCCTGCAGGTATCCGGGTGAAAGGTACTGAGCGCAACGGCGCGCTAGACGTGGAGGGAATGGCCGGCAGCAATGCATGCGGCACCAATAGCGACACCGTGACCATCGCCATGGTCAACTGGAAGTAATCTCCACTCGGCACCGATCTTGCCCTGGCGGGATGCCCTGCCAGGGCGATCGCAGATCCCCATGAAAACCCATCAATCCGGCTATACGCTGGTGGAACTTTCCGTGGTCGTGGCCCTGGCCGGCATGATCGTGCTGGGCAGCATCGCCGGCACCACCACGCTGCTCCATCAGCAAAGACTCAACGAACTCTCCGCGCAGAATGCCGACGCCATCAAGCGCATCAACGAGACCTATGCCCAGCTACCCAGCTATGCCGGTCTGTCCTTGCGGCAGGCGGTGTCCTTCGGCGCATTCAACCAGTTCACCATCACCGAGCGCGCCACCGATGACGTGACCGTCACCCATCCATTCGGCGGCGCCGTCGGCGTAGCACCGGCCAGGGGCGACGCGCCGCTGGCCTGGGGCTTGTATCTCAACGCCATCCCGGCGGCGCACTGCATCGACCTGTTGTACCAGGCCGCACCGATGGCCGACGGCCTCGTGGTCTTTCCCAATGGAATGGACGCACCCAACAACTGGACCGCCAATATCGCCGTCGATATCAACATCCCTGCGATCAACATCGCCACCGGCTTGAGCGGCCCTGCTCCGCGCATCGCCAAGAACCTGACGGAGGATCTGGCGCCCGCCGCGCTCGTGGCGGCGTGCAGTGAGGCGGGCAACACCCTGGGCGTGCTGCTACTGAAATCCAAACTACCATGAACCTCTTTCCCCTTCTCCGGCAGGCCGGCACAAGCCACAGCCGCGGCCGATCCGGCCACGCCCCTTTGCAACCGCGGCGCCAGCATGGTTTCACGCTGGTGGAGCTGGCCGTCTCGATGGCCATCGCCGCCATCCTGGTGGTGTCCTCGATGGCGGTGCTGCGCCAGCAACTGGACCGGACCCAGGTGGCCTCGTCGTCCTATTTTCTGCAGCAGACGATGCTGGCCGTGCAGAATTTCTTCGTCAACGACAACGGCACCGCGCCGATCGACAACAGGGCATTGGCCAACGGCGCCGCCGTGGCCCGCCAGTATGTCGGCATCGGAGCCGGCGGCGCGACCGTGATCACCAACACCTGGGGCGGACGGATGTTCGTGGGGCCGTTGTTCCCCGGTCGAAGTACCGACTGGGTATTGCAGGCATCCGGCCTGCCCATGCGCCTGTGCCAGGACATCGTGCAGAGCCTGGAGTCGACCTTGAACGGTGCCGGGATGCGGCATGGCATGGCCGGCGCGGCCACTCCCGGTGCGGATCTGACTACGCCGGCGCTGGGCTCGGTTGCACTGGATCCCGACGGTGCGTTGAGCACAGTCCTTCCCACCGTCCATCTGCTCAAGACCAATCCCTATGCACCGATCAATCCCGCTGCGTTGACCAGTCTGTGTGAAACCAACCAGCCTTACTTCAACCTCTTCCTCACAGGCAACAACCATGCTCTCTAAGGAGAGCGTCCAACTATGAAAAAACTCACGACCTATCTGATACCTGCTGGCCTTCGCTCCAGCCACCCTCGCCAATGGTTGCCTCCGCTCGTCCTGCTGGCGACCTGCCTCCCCGCGCACGCCCAGCAGGCGGCTGAGCCGGAACCGGACATCGCGGCGCCGCCACCGGTCAGTCAGAGGGCCTCGGCCTGGATACCCAAGGCAGAGCCGCTCGCGCCCGAGCTGTCCGACGAGATCGGACTGTCCGCACTGGGCCAGCAACCCGATCCCGGCGTGCAGCAATGGCAGGTGCGACGCACCGATGTCTCGGTGCGCCGGCTGTTGCAACGCTGGAGCGGCGAGGCCGGCTAGCAGCTGCTGTGGGACGTCCCTCGCGACTTCCCCGTCGAGACCGAGCTGCAGCTGTCGGGTCGCATCGAGCAGGTGGTCAGCGCAGTGGTGGAGTCGCTGGCCACCACCGACTATCCGGTGCAGGCACGCATCAACAGCGAGCTGCGCATTATCCGAATCAGCCGCTATCTGGAAGGCAAGGCCCGTTGAGGCCCATCAAGGTTACCTATGAATATCGAACAACCCATCCCCCCTCTGCACCAGTCCCGCCAGCCGGACGCACCAAGTGCGCCGCGTGGCCGCCGTTATCCGCATTCCCTTCCCCTGCTGGTGGCCACCAGCATGCTGTGCTCGGCGTGCAGCACCTGGCAGCAGGCCGACCAGACGCTGGACAAGGTCTTCAACCAAACCGCCAGCTCGCGCGCCGAGCTGACCTCGGCCCAGCCGCGCCCGGCCTATGCGGTCAAGGATTCGCGCCTGGTCATCGCCACCCGTTCCATGCCGCTCTCGCGCGAGGCCGCGCTACCGGATGCCATGCGCCAGGTGGCCTTCCGCTTCCCGGGACGCTACTCCATGGCCACCATCGTCGAGCGCATCGCCAGCGAAACCGGCGTCCCCATGCTGCTCACTCCCGATGCCCTGATGCCGGCCTCGCGCTTCACCGTCGGCGCCAACGGTGGCCAGGCGGCTGCCGCAGCACCGGCTGCGGGCGCGACAGCACAAGGTGGCGCCAGCGAGAAGAGCGCCTTCGGCGAAAAAGGCCTGAGCGACCTCAGCTTCAGCAATCAGGCCTATGGCAACACCTACGAACTCAATTACGCCGGATCGTTTGCCGGCCTGCTGGATTACGTCGCCGTGCGCGCCGGCCTGCAATGGAAATACGAGGATGACCGCATTCTCTTCTATCGCGTCAGCACCCGCACCTTCACGATCAAGACCTTGAGTTCTCCCTTCAAGTACACCGCGACCCTGTCGGCCTCCACCGACAGCAGTGGCGGCGGTGGTGGCGGCGGTGGTGCGGGCGGCGGCAGTTCGGCCACCATGGACTTCGAATCCGACTTCTGGGGCGGCATCGAAAAGACCCTGGGCTCGCTGGTGTCGGGCGGCGGCAAGTTCTCGGTCGATCCCAAATCCGGCGTGATCACCGTCACCGATGCCGCCGAGCCGATGAAGGTGGTGGAAACCTATATCGAGCATGTCAACAAGGGACTCTTGCGCCAGGTCAGTCTGGAAATCCAGGTGCTGTCGGTGCAGTTGAACGACGAATTCTCGGCTGGCATCGACTGGAACGTGGTGCGCAACAACTTCGTCAGCTCCAGCCCTTCGGCGCTCTTGCCCAGCCAGTCCGGCAGCCCCTTCACCATCGGCTACCGCAACGGCAGTGGCAACACCGCGCTGATCAAGCTGCTCAAGACCTTCGGCCGGGTCTCGACCACCTATTCAGGGGTGGCGGTGACCTCCAACCGGGTTTCGGTCCCGCTGATGGTGGTCAACCAGCAGGCCTATCTGAAGCAGACCCAGGCGGCGGTGGTCACCGGCGGCCAGGTGGGTAGTGTCTCCACCACCGGGCCCAGCCTGACACCGGGACAGATCAGTACCGGCATGTCGCTGGCCTTCCTGCCGGTGGTGCTCGATTCCAATCAGGTGCTGCTGCAGACCTTCATCAACATTTCCAGCCTCAAGGGCCTGCCCTCGTTCAGTTCGGCCGGACAGACCATCCAGCTGCCCAACGTGAGTGCCTTCACCGTGGGCCAGCGCATGGTGGTGCCCACGGGCGAGACCCTGGTCATGCTCGGCTACGACCAGGCCCAGGCCAATTCCAGCAACAGCGGCAGCGTCGATGGCCTGGAGGCCAGCAAGACCGCGTCCAATGTCCGCCAATCCTTCGTGATTCTGATTACCCCACGGCTGAGCGATGTCTAACAATCTACACAACAACAAGCCGGGCCGCAGCAGCAGGCCGATGGAGGATCAAAGTCGTATCTTCCAGAAGGGCAAGGTGACCCTGGTGGCCGGTCTGCGCTGGGTGCCGCTGAACAAGGGCGAACGCAACAAGCTCTTCAGCGCGGCCCGCATCGAAGGCGAGCAGAGCTATTGCATCACCTCCGATGGCACGCAGATCGGTTTCTTCTCGTCCACCGCTGGCAGTCGCGGCAAGGGCCGCGGCGCAGTGGCCTCGCTGGCGCTGCTGCTGAGCCAGAACTATTCGCACGGCGGCGAGGAAATCTTCGCCTTCCATGTCGATGCCCAGCGCAGCTGCCTGGTGGTCTTGCGCGACGGCCAGCCGGTGCCGGGTTTTGACGTCATCGGCAGCCCGGCGGCGGTGACCGAGCGCATCAACACCTTCCTGCAGCTGACCGATACCGGCTCGGTACGCCGGGTAGGCGCGCTCGATCTGCTGGGCAATGTGGAAGAGATCGACTGGGATCTGGTGCTCGATGAAGTCAGTGCCAAGGTCCGTCTGAAGAGGATCCCAGACTTCCGGCAGATACTCGCGGTACTGGCCGTATCGGTGGTGGCGGTGGTGGCCGGATTCGGCGCGGTCACCTACAAACTGGCCCAGGACAGGAAGCTCGCCGAAGAACAGGCCCGCATCGCCAACGATCCCAACATCGTCTACGAACGCAAGGTCGACGGCGATCTGGCCGCCGTCACCGGTACCGGCCAGGACAGCCTGCGACGCATGATCGGTGGCCTCAAGCAGATCCCGCTGCAGATCAATGGCTGGCGGCTGAGCAAGGTGGAATGTACGCCGGCCCTGTGCAACGCCTCCTGGATCCGCAGCTACGGCAACTTCGCCGAGTTCGGCAGTGCGCTGCCGCCCTCGGCGATGGGTCAGCCGCAATTCGACGTCTTCAAGCCCGAGGACCTCACCAGCGCCAGGCTGGTGACCCAGCATCGTCTCGAAGCGGCGGCGACCGGCCCGACCTCCACCGCCCCCGCTGCATCCTCAGCCGCACCATCGGCTGCCCCGGCGGTCAGGCCGGCAGGACCGAAACTGATACGCACCGCCCTGCCGCTGCGCAGCGACGTGTCGTCGAAGTTCTTCAGCACCCTGCAAGACCTCTCGATGATGGACATCAAGGTCAAGGTGGAGCCGGCGCAGCTGTTCGCCGGACAAGGTGATGTCAAGCAGCTGGTGCGCCCGGTGGTCAACGCCGCCTGGACCATCGAGGGGCCGCTGTGGACCCTGGAAGACATCGTGCTGGAAGACTACGTGGCCCTCGATACCTTCACCGTCGAATTCGATACCGACAAGGCCGCTGCCTCCCTGGAAAAGACCCACTACAAGCTCTCAGGAAAATATTATGCAAAAGGTAAAGACTTCTAAACTGCCGCTGATGCTGGCGTTGACAGCCTCGCTGCTGGGCGCGGCGCAAGCCGCCCACGGCGAGGACGCGCCGGCGCAGGCCGATGCGAGCGCCAACCACCTCGGCCAGGGCGCCACCATGGGCGACATGATCAAGCTCGCCAAACAGGCCGGCGAACGCGAACTCGCCGCCCGCCTCAACCCGGGCAGCAAAAATCCCGCCAAGGATCCGAATGCCGCCCCCGTGGTCGAGAAAAATCCGGTTCTGCTGGCCCTGTACGGCATCGACCGCCACTACAAGGCCGAACTCGACGTCAACGGCCAGTCACGGGTGGTGCAAGTGCCGGGGCCGCTGCGCAAGATGGGACCGTGGAAATACATCGCCCTGATGGAAGAAGGCGTGCTGCTGACCAAGAGCCCGCCGGAGGCCGGCAAGTCCGGCGGTGCCCGCCGTGGCACGACGGTGCAGGCCTGCCAGCAGCATGAGACCTGCCTGTTCCTGTCGGTGCCCAAGGGCAGCGACGATTCGCGCTCGCTGGTCCCGCCGGATGCCCAGGCCCGCCATCTGGCCGGCCAATTGCCGGGCGCGGTCGCCGGCCGCGCGGCGGCGCTGGAATTCGGCGGCAAGCCCCAGGTTCCGGGCGAGCGCATCAACATGGTCAATACGAGACCGGCCTCGCGTTGATGATCAGCATGAGCAGCACCAACACGCTCCCCGACAAAGCCCAGTCCAGCGGCCTGGAGATGGCCCATCTCCGGCGCGCCGAAGAGCTGCCGCAGTACCGCAGCGTGCTGGAAATGTGGCCGGCTGAAAAGAACCGCGCCTTCAACCGCGAGCGCATCGCCGTGCTCAACACCGAGACGGGTCTCATTGCCGTGGTCGCCACCCGCGGCGTGAACCTCTCGGCGGAGTGGTTCCATATCCTCGACCGGCTCAAGCGCGAGGACAAGATGCCGCGCATGTTCTTCACGGCCGAGCCTATCGTCTTTGAAATCCTGGAATATCACGTCGCCGCCACGCACGAGGAAAGCGCCACCAAGGCGGTGTCGGGAATCGACCTGATCATCGCCGAATCCAAGCCCCTGAACCACTTCGCCGACATGGTCGGGCGCACCATCGAGATCGGCGCCAGCGACGCCCATCTCGAAGTACGCGGCGAGCATGCCGTGCTCAATGCCCGCGTGGGGGGCGTGATGCGGCGCATCGGCAGCTATCCGGCGCAGATCGTCATCGATGCCGTCAGCGCGGCCTTTACCGTGCTGGCCGAGGAATTGTCACGCTCGGACGCGGCCTTCAACGCCCGCCTGCCGCAGCAGGCCATGATCCCGATCCGCAACAAGGAAAGGGCTTTCACACTGCGCTACCAGAGCCACCCGTCGGTGGGCGGTTTCGATGTGGTGCTGCGGATCCTGCATTCCAGCGCCAGCTCCTCCGGCAAGGTCAAGACCCTGCCCGAACTGGGCTACCTGCCCAGTCAGGTGGAACAGCTGGACATGGCCATGCAGTCGGCCTGGGGCGGCGTGTTCGTGGCCGGCGTGACAGGGTCGGGCAAGACCACCACGCTCAATTCCATGCTCTCGCTGATGACCACGGGTGGCGAGCGCAAGATCATTTCCATCGAAGATCCGGTGGAATACATCGTGCCGGGGGTGACCCATCTCTCGGTGCAACGGACCAATGCAATCGGCGTGGAAAACCCCTTCCTCAACGCCATGCGCGCCTTCCTGCGGCTCGACCCAGACATCGGCATGTTCGGCGAGGTGCGCGATCCGCTCTCCGGTGAAATCGCCCAGGCCGCCATCGAAACCGGCCACAAGATCTTCACCACCGTGCATGCCACGTCGGCGCTGGGCATCGTCTCGCGCCTGACGTCCAGGATGGTGGGGCTGGACCGGCATGCGGTCTGCAATCCGGAATTCCTCTCCATCCTGGTCTATCAGGCGCTGCTGCCGAGGAACTGCCCGCACTGCAAGATGCCCGCCCGGGAGCGCCTGCCCGCCGAGGAACTGGCTGCCTACGAGACCTTCTTCGGCCTCGACGTCGACCAGATCATGTGCGCCAGCGACGCCGGCTGCCCCCACTGCCGCATCCCCGGCGTGGACTACAGCGCACTGGCCCACGCCGGCACCAGCGGCGTGTGCGTGGCCGCCGAGGTGATTACACCCGACAACGACCTGTTGCGCCTGCTGCTGGCCGGGCGCGACCTGGATGCACGCGACCACTACTACGCCACCCGCGTAGCCGGCTTCGGGGAAGCGGACATGCAGGGCAAGGCCGCCTGGGGCCACGCCCTCTACGGCGTCGCCCGGGGTCAGGTCGACCCCTATTACTTCAAGAGTACCTTTGGTCATCCCAAAGGCTTCCGCCAGATCGTACAGAAGGGAAACCAATGAATCTATTTGAACGCCTGCAACTGAGCATCGCCAAGCGCCAGCTCCGCGCACGCCGGGCCGAGTTCTATTTCGACCTGGCGATGTCGTTGGAAGACCGGGTGCCGCTGTTCTCCACCTTCAAGAAATATGAGAAGCGCGCCCGCAAGCGCGACCGTGGCATGGCCCTGCTCTATCGCCATATCCTCAAGAATTCCATCAACGGCTCACTGGCTACGGCCTTGGAGGGGGTCGCTCCCGCCTCGGAACTGATGATGCTCGATGCCGCCCAGACCGCTGGCGATTTCAGCGTGGCCGAGGGTCTGCGCTTTCTGGCGGGGACCGTGGAAAAGACCGAACGCATGACCGCTGCCATCAAGGGCGCGGTGATGTATCCGCTGTTCCTGATCTCGCTGTTCTACGCCATCCTGATGGGATTTTCGTTCTACGCCATTCCGGTGCTGGAATCGATCATGCCGGTCAACGACTGGCCGGCCTCGGGCAAGGCGCTGGCCTTCGTCGCCGACAGCGTGCGGCAATACGGGCTGCTGATGATCGCGGTCAACGCCGCCCTGTTCCTGGCCTTCCTGTATTCGCTGGCCCACTGGTCCGGCGCCAGCCGCCGGCCGTTCGACAAGCGCCTGCCCTATAGCGTCTACCGCGACTATGCCGGTGCCATGCTGATCGTGTCGCTGGCCTCGCTGATGCGCTCGGGGATCTCGCTGCGCTCCTCGCTGGAGCAGGCGGTGCGCTATTCCACCCCGTGGATGCGCTGGCACGTGCGCGGCATCCTGCGCGGCATCAGCTCGGCCAATGCCGAAAACTTCGGTGCCGCCTTTGGCACCGGCGTGCTCAACCAGGATCTGGAAGACCGCATCATGGATGCCTCCGAGCGCCGAGATCCGGTGGAAGCCTTCGTCAAGATCGGCACCGGCTCCATCGACCGCATCGCCACCTCCATCGAAAAATCGTCTGCCCGTCTCAACAGCGTGATGCTCCTGCTCTGCGGCTTCGCGCTGGCCTCCATGCTGCTGGGCTTCATGGCCACCACGCAGCAGTTGCAGAGTGCCGTGCAAAAGAAAACTCAACAAACTTCCCAGAGGAACTGATGACTACCCTGCTTCGTCGCATCTCCCTGCGCCTGTCACGCTTACCCCGGCGCAGTCCCCCCCTCGATCCGCGGCGCAGTCCCGGGCCGGGCCGCCAGCGCGGCTTCGCCCTTGGCCATGCGCTGGTGACCACGGCCCTGCTGGGCGGCGTGGGTGCCGTCGGCACCGACTGGGCCTTGCAGCAGCGCCAGGCCGCCGTACTGGAGGCGCAGAACGCGATCTATGCGCGCCTCAACAATGGCGTGGGCGCCTACATGACGCTGTACTATCCGCGCCTCATCGACCGTCGCACCTACCCGGACAGCTGCGCTACGGCGAGCTATCCTGTGCCCGCCAGCCCCGACAAGGCATGCCGTTTCAGCGCGCCCTTCATCGATGCTGCCGGCGCCAGCAAGATCCACGAGGTCGGCAACATCCTGCAGCCCACACTGGCCGACCTGCAGGCGCTCGGTCTGGTGGACCCGCAGATTCCCCCGGCGCCGCTGCTGCCGATCCACGCCAAGGTGGTCACCGCCAGCGGCACCGGCGGCGCCACTGACAAGCATGACAACGTCTACGGCATCATCGTCAGGCGCACGCCCGCAGGCAGCGACGTCAATCTCGATTCGCTGGTCTTCAACGTGCAACCTTATGCGCTGGTGCATGCCGACATGTCGGCGCTGCTGCGCATGTCCAACGGCGCCGGTGCGACCTCGGGCGTGCCGGATCGCGACACCACCACGAGCAGCATCAATCCCAATTTCGACCTGAAAGCCTATGGCGGCGCCTGGACCGTTCCCAATCCGGTGCAGGAGACCGTCAAGGACATCGGCACCCGGGGCATGCACGGCATCATGGCCTGGCGCAATGGCTACGAGGCTGCCGCCGCGCTGGAACTGTTCCGCCGCGACGGCTCGCTCAAACCGACGGCGGACTGGGATTTCGCCAACCATTCCATCACCAACCTCAATGAACTGAAGGCCAAGAACGTCGCCACCGACACCTTGACCACCCAGACCCTGACCACCCATGGCGCCGTCCACATCAACGGCACACTGGAGGTCAAGGACACGCTGAGCGCATTGGGCGATCTGGTGGTCAAGGGCGCCACCGATCTGCAGTCGCTGGTGGTGCGTGGACCCGCCTCCTTCCTGGGACCGGTGACGATGGAGAAATCGCTGGCGGTGTCCGGCGAGCTCAACGCCAGCGGTGGTATGCGCACGTCCAACATCAACGTCGAGAACGGTGCCCAGTTGTCGGGTAGCGGCTCCCGCTTCCTGGCCAACGGCGGCTTTGTCGCCCAGGGAGGAAGCTGCGCGCAGAATCTTGCCCTGGCGCAGGACAACAGCGGCCGCCTGATGATGTGTGCCTCCGGCAGCTGGCAGCCGGCCACCAACAATGTCTATGGCCTGCTCCAGGTCAACGCCGGTGACAGCTGCAGCCCGGAAGGTGCCGCAGCCTACCTGCCCAACGGCCTGATGGCGATCTGCAAGGCTGGCACCTGGCAACCGGCCACCCTGGGCACCCAGGTATCGGGCCAGGCCTGCAGCGCAGCCGGCATGATGGCCGCCGAAATCACTGCGCAAGGCGTGGCCAATCTGCTGGTCTGCCAGGCCTCGGGCGGCGGCGGCCTGACCTGGTCGCCCAGCATCTACGCCCGTCCGAAGATGGAGACGGCCCGCGAAGGCGCCAACTGCGAGCTTGACCAGATCAATGCCATGGCACGCAACAGCGACAGCCCCCAATCGGGTGTACTGATGTGTACGTTGAATACCAGCGGCGGCGCGCAGTGGCAGGTTCCGTTCAAGACCTTCAAGGAAGACTCCATCGACACCAACGAATATCTGGCCGTCGATTTCGGCTGGAAGGACTGGCACCGCAACGTGCTGGGTTCGTGGTGGTGGGGCCAGACGATCATAGGACCGATCACCCTGAACCACTGGAAGAACGGTGTCGTCATCAAGAGCTGGAACAACAGCACCTCCATGTTGGGCGACGACAACGGCCTGTACGTCAAGTCAGCAGCGGCCGGTGGCCGCTACCCGAACGACAACTACAGCTTTGCTGAGTTCAACTTCGCCTACAAGACGCCCATGAACCCTGATGAATGGACCACGCCCGTGTTCAGGAGGCCCACCTCCGCCTGCACCAATTGCTATACCGAAGATGACCTGCCCTGGGGTACCGATGCCGGCCCCAACCGGCGATCCATACGGTTCACGCCGTATTACCTGCAGTTCTCCTTCTATAACGAGTACGGCAGCGACAACGGCACCGTGCATTACTACCAGCTCGTCATGTTCAAGAAGAAACGCCATACCTACCTGACGACGGAATAAGCAATGCGCGCTGTCGACATGATCTTGATCCCGCTGTTCCTGATGCTGGCCTATGGCGGACCGTTCCTGCTGGGCTGCCTGTTCTTCCGGCTGCGGCGCGCGCGCCGCAGTAGCGCCCCGGCAATCCCGACCGTCCCGGTCGCCCGCCGCCGCCGACGGCGGTCGGGCGCACTACAGCTGCTCGCCGCAGCGACCTTGTTGCTGGCCTTTGGACTGGGCCACTTCAAGGTACTGAGCTACCCCGGCGCCATCATGCTGTCGATGGTACTGGGGGCGCCGGTGTTCTTCCTCAGTGCCGCGCTGGTGGTCAAGGCGCGCCCTCCTGCGCCGGAAGAAGGACGCTGAATGCATCGGATCAGCAAACATCTGGTGCGGGTCGCCACGCTGGCGGCCGCCTTGTGCGGCCCCGGTGTGCAGGCGGCCGATCTGTGCTTCGAACAGGCGGGGACACGCTACGGCGTGTCCCCGCTGATCCTGAAAGCCATCGCCCAACAGGAGTCGGGCATGAACCCCAGAGCCCTGCATCGCAATCGCAACGGTACGCGCGATATCGGCATCATGCAGATCAATTCCAGCTGGCTGGGCTTTCTGGCCCGTTACCACATCAACGAAAGCGACCTGCTCGACGCCTGCACCAACATCCATGTGGGTGCGTGGATACTCGCCTCCAATTTCCAGCGCCTGGGCGTGAGCTGGGAGGCCCTGGGCGCGTACAACGCCGTCAGCCCCGACAAGCGCGCCCGCTACGCCACCCAGGTCATCGGCCGCCTGCGCCACCTGCTCAGGGATGCCATGTAGCAGTGACGCGCCGGGGGCATTTCTTTTCCCTCCTTTCAAGGAATACCCTATGTTCGACATCGAATCGGCCCGGGCGCTGCTCGCCGATCACCATTTCCTCATCGCCATGGCAGCGGCGGGCGGGCTCTGCGTCGGCAGTTTTCTCAACGTGGTGATCTATCGGCTGCCGCTGATCATCGAAGCGGCCTATGCTGAGGACCATCCCTACGAAACTACTTATCGCAGGATCGCGCAGGCACGGCAGACACACCAGGCCGAGCAAAAGCCCAAGGCGCGGCTGACGCTGGCCTCGCCGGGATCACATTGCCCCACCTGCAAACGCCCGGTACGCCCCAGAGAAAACATTCCCGTCCTGAGCTACCTGCTCCTGGGCGGCCGCTGCGCCGGCTGCGGGACGCCTATCCCGATGCGCTATCCACTGATCGAACTGGGCAGCGGCATACTCTCGGCCGTCAGCGCCTGGCACTTCGGCCCGACACTGCAACTGGCGGGCGCATTGCTGCTGCTGTGGACACTGACGGCACTCATCTTCATCGACATCGATCACAGGCTCCTGCCTGACTGCATCACCCTGCCGCTGCTCTGGCTGGGCCTGTTGCTGAACTCCGCCGCTGTCTTCGTTCCCCTGTATGACGCCGTCTGGGGCGCTGTCACCGGCTATATGGTGCTGTGGAGCGTGTACTGGCTATACCGCATTTACACCGGCAAGGACGGCATGGGCTACGGCGACTTCAAGCTGCTGGCCGCCCTCGGCGCCTGGTTGGGCTGGTCGGGACTGCTGCCCATGCTCATTCTGGCCTCGCTCGGCGCAGCGATGGGCGGCGTATGGAAGACCTTCATGGCCGAACGCGCCCATACCAGGGCTAAAGCCGAAGCCAAGGCCAAGGTCAAGGCCTATGTCGATGCCATTGAGCGGCCCCGTGCGGGCTACGGCGTCACGCTCAGCCATGTCTACGACGACATCGAGGACGATACCAGCGACCAGACCATCGCCTTCGGCCCCTACCTTGCGATCGCAGGGGCAGCGGCGCTGTTCTATGAGACGGCGCGGTGGGTCGCCCCCTGATGTCGACCTGGATTGCTCACGCTCCTGGCTGAGCAATACCGCCGTCAGAAAAATCCAGATAGCAATCTCCCTGATCTGCCACCCTACCCTATGGAAAAACGCATCCTTGCTTTTCTGCGGCCGTTTCTGGAAGTCACGTGCACGCGCTTCAATCCCCCACAACGCGGGCCACGCCGATATGCGCGGCACAACGCTCCGGACCGCATCCTCACCGCAAATCTGCAGTGGTTCATCGGAGGTTGCCTGGCTGCCGGCTTGACGCTTTTTCTGGTGCGGGGACTATTTATTTCTCCCGCAAGATTTCTCACCATCACCTTGTTCCTGGGGCCGTTTTTCTTTGCATGTCTCCGCCAGGAAATTCGCCGCCGCCAGGGCATAGGCCAGGGTTCTTCGGCGCGCCCTCGCAGCTACTTTTCGCAAACGCTTTGGTACTCGCTGGGCTTTGCATGGATTAAGTTTTTCTTCTTTCCTTCTTCCTAGCGGCGAAGAGAAAAACTTGGTCAACCCGGTGGTTGGCTCTGCCTACCGAACCTGCCTTCGCGTCATCGCCACCAGAAGATTTCAATCCCACGTCCATTCGATGGATATCTCAGTACGATGCACCCCCAAAGACCTCCTCGGCCGCGCGCCAGCGCATCATCGCGCCGTCCCTCCCGATTCTGCGGACGGCCTTCGCATCCGCTTCGGGAGGGCTGCTCGCATGAATACTGACATTGATCATCCCGTAGGGCGTCAATCAGTGGAACGGGATCGACAGATTGGTGATCGGGCTATTTGTGTTGATCCCCTGCTACCTTTTTTATGGGCTTATTTTTCTTCGTGAGAGAAGGGCCCATCTATGAGGCGTCAACTTTGTTGTTCCTCCGGACCACATCTGCAAGCAACGGCCCCGTCAGGGACCGTCGCACAATGCGGTTCAGCGCGCCAGCGTGGGCCCGGCCGGGGTCACATCGATCTCGCGCCGGGCCACGGCTTCGCCCTCGTTGAGCCGGAATACGCTGACCATCTGCATCAGCTGGCCGGCCTGGTTCTGCATCGAGGCGGCAGCGGCGGCCGCTTCTTCCACCAGCGCGGCATTCTGCTGGGTGACCTGGTCCATCTGGGTGATGGCCAGGTTGATCTGTTCGATGCCGTTGGTCTGCTCGGCGCTGGCGGCGCTGATCTCGGCCACGATGTCGGTCACGCGGCGTACGCTGCTGACGACTTCCTGCATGGTGTTGCCGGCCTGCTCGACCAGGCGGCTGCCGTCGTCGACCTTTTCCACCGAATCATTGATCAGTTCCTTGATTTCCTTGGCGGCCGAGGCCGAGCGCTGGGCCAGGGAACGCACTTCCGAGGCCACCACGGCAAAGCCCCGCCCCTGCTCGCCGGCACGGGCGGCTTCCACGGCGGCGTTCAAGGCCAGGATGTTGGTCTGGAAGGCGATGCCGTCGATGACGCTGATGATTTCCACGATCTTGCGCGAAGAGGCGTTGATGGCACCCATGGTGTCGACCACCTGGTTGACCACGCCGCCGCCCTGCTCGGCCACGGCCGAGGCGGAATGGGCCAACTGGCTGGCCTGGCGGGCGTTGTCGGCATTCTGGCGCACGGTGGAAATCAGTTCTTCCATGGCCGAGGCGGTTTCTTCCAGCGAGCTGGCCTGCTGCTCGGTGCGCGAGGACAGGTCGAGGTTACCAGCGGCGATTTCGGAGGAGGCGGTGCTGATGGTATCGGTACCGGTGCGCACATTGGAGACGATGCCACGCAGACTGTCGTTCATGTCCCGCAGCGATTGCAGCAGCTGCCCGGTTTCGTCGCGGGTGTTGACCTGCACCTGGGCCGAGAGATCGCCCTCGGCGACCTTGCGCGATACCGTCACCGCCGTCTGCAGCGGCTTGGTGATGCCCAGCGTCAGATAACGCGCCAGGACGATGCCCAGCAGCAGGATGAGGCCTTCCAGTACCAGAATCAGCACCCGGCTCTGGGCGGCGATGACGTCGATCTCCTTGGCGGTTTCATCGATGTCCTTGCGCTGCACGTCCACCATCTCGCGCATCAGCTGCTGGTAACGGGCCGCAGCCGGCACGAAGGTCTTGTCCAGCAGCTGCATGGCCTCGTCCAACTTGCCCTCGGCCTTGAGCTTGACGATCTGGTCGCGCGAGGACAGGTAGATCTTGCGTTGCTCGCCGATCTTCTGGAACAGTTCCTTTTCTTGCGGGGTCACCAGCAGCTTCTCCACTCCCTTCTGGTATTCGGTGGAACTGCGGGTCGATTCAGCCGCCTCGGCCGCGAAATAAGGCCCCAGCGAGGGGTCGCTGCTCTTGGCGATGGCCAGCGTGCGGCGGATGCCGGCGCTCAGGTTGGTGTACCAGTCACCCATCAGACGTTCGGTCTTGAGCGGATCATTCATCATCTCGCGGGTGGCGGCCGAGACCTGTTCCAGTCGCCACAGACTCATTCCCGCTACCACCACGGAAAAAGCCAGGATGACGGCAAAGCCGAGCGTGAGGCGTTTGCCAATATTCATATTGCCTAAGATGTTCATGTGAGATCCGTCCCGTGCGGGCCGCCGGAGAGGCGCCCGATTTTCGTTAGCTTGCTTTCATTATTTTTTTGACCACGACAGCCCCACTGCCGCTGCCTTGCACTATGGCACGGGGGATCGGGCGGGACAAGCGAGCAAAACGCCGAACAAGCGGACAATGCGGCCTCACTTCCCACGTGGGGCCCAGGATCGCCAGGATCGCCTCAGCCGCCGGGAATAGCGCCGGCGCGCTCCAGCAAAGCGGCCATGGCCGGCCCGAAGCGCGGATCGGACAGCAGCCCCACATTGAAGCGTGACCAGGGCACGGTCTGTTCGGGATCGACATGGAAAATGCTGCCCGGGGCCAACACGATGTGACGCGCCATCAAACCCTGTGCCAACAGCTTGGCATCGGGGAAAGCCGGGAATCTGGCCCACAAGTACATGGATTGCTGCGGCGCGCAGAACAGTTGTGCTCCCAGTTGCTGCAACTGATGGCAGGCGGCTTCGGTGGCCTGGGTCAGGCGATCGCGCAGGCGCGCGGTGTGCCGGCTGAAATGGCCGTCGGAGAGGATCACGTCCAGGGTCCGCTCGCAATATTCTGAACTGCTCATGTGCACCAGCATCTTGATGTCGGCCAGGTCGCTGGCCAGGTCGCGGTGGCAGGCGATGAAGCCGACCCGCAGGGCCGCCGAGACCGACTTGGAAAAGCTGCCGATATAGAGCGTACGGCGCAGCTGGTCCAGGGTGGCGATGCGGGCAGCGGTGGCCGGTTTGAAGTCGGCGAAAGCGTCATTCTCGACGATGAGGGCATCGTAGCGGTCGGCCAGTTGCAGGATCTTGTGCGCCTTGTGGGGCGAGGTGTCCGAGGCGGTGGGATTGTGTGCCAGCGACTGCGTGAAGAACAGGGGCGGCTTGCCGGGCTGCTTGAGCTCGCGCTCCAGCGCCTCCAGGTCGGGGCCGTCGGCCAGGCGCGGGATGCCGACGATGCGCGCGCCCGACAGCTTGAGCTTGCCATACAGCATGTAGTAGCCCGGCTCGTCCACCAGCACCCGGTCGCCGGGGCGGATGAAGTTGCGGATCACGATATCCAGCGCCTGGTTGGCGCCGTGGGTCAGGACGATCTGAGCGGTGCCGGCCTCGATGCCGTGCTGCGCCAGCTTCTGCACCAGATGCTGGCGCAGCGGCAGGTAGCCGAAGCGGCTGCCGTAGCCGAACAGTGCGCCCATGCCGGTGCGCACCACCTTCTGGTGGAACTTGTCCAGACGCACGTCGTGCAGCCACTCCACAGGGGGGAAGCCATCGCCCAGGCGCAGATGGCCGGGGTCGTGCTTCAACTGCTCGCGCATGAGCCAGACCACGTCCATGGCGCGGCTCAGGCTGCCCTCTTCCTCTTCCTTGGGGCGCGGGGGCGCCACGCAGACGAAGAAACCGGCGCCGCGCCGTGGTTCCACCACGCCTTGCGCGGTCAGCTCGTCGAAGACATTGACGATGGTGTTCTTGGCGCAGCCATGCCGGAGCGCCATCTCACGAATGGAGGGCAGCCGGCTGCCGGGCGGGTGTACGCCCTCGGCGATCTGGCGCCGGATCAGTTGCACCAGGGTGTTGGTAAGCGTGGGTGCTGCGGCCATCGGGTCTATCTCCGGGTGGGCCCATCGCGGGTCCGGGGTGAAGAAATCTGCGCAGGCTTGCTGCAATGCAAAGGGATTGTCCTGGGTACAGTTCATCTGCTGTTGGGGCCAACTGTACCCATCATCAATGGTACAGACTTGCTATCCTGCCTGCGCTGCCCGGGGAAGGCAAGGCTGCCCGGGCCGACGATACCAACGACAACCAGTGAGACAAACGCATGCACAATGACGCCCTCCCGGGTGCGGCCCCGGATTCCCGCCTGCCCGGCTTCCGTTCCCTTTCTCCCGCAGAGCGGCTGGCCGAGGTGAGCCGGCTGGCGCAGCTGGACGACGCTGAGCAAGCCCTGCTGGGCCAGCCCGGCGGCCTGCCGCTGGCGACCGCCAACGGCATGATCGAAAACGTGGTCGGCACCTTCCAGCTGCCGCTGGGCGTGGCCGGCTACTTCCAGCTGAACGGCCGCGACGTGCTGGTGCCGATGGCGGTGGAAGAACCCTCGGTGGTGGCCGCCGCCTCCTTCATGGCCAAGCTGGTGCGCGCCTGCGGCGGCTTCCAGACCTCCAGCAGCACGCCGCTGATGCGGGCGCAGATCCAGCTGATCGGCGTGAGTGACCCGCACGGAGCGCGGCTGGCCATCCTCAAGGAACGCCAGGCCATCATCGACATCGCCAACAGCCGCGACCAGTTGCTCAACCAGCTGGGGGGCGGTTGCCGCGACATCGAGGTGCATGTCTTCCCGGATACCCGGCGCGGCGCCATGGTGGTAACCCACCTGATCGTGGATGTGCGCGACGCCATGGGCGCCAATACGGTCAATACCATGGCCGAGGCGGTGGCCGGGCATATCGAGCAGATCACCGGTGGCCGGGTGCGGCTGCGCATCCTCTCCAACCTGGCCGACCTGCGCCTGGCGCGGGCGCGGGTGAAGGTCTCGGCCAAGGTGCTGGCGACCGAGCAGTACAGCGGCGAGGAAGTCATCAACGGCATCGTCGATGCCTATGAATTCGCCGCCGTCGATCCTTACCGGGCGGCCACCCACAACAAGGGCATCATGAACGGCATCGACCCGGTGATCGTGGCCACCGGCAACGACTGGCGGGCGGTGGAAGCCGGCGCCCATGCCTATGCCTGCCGCCATGGACGCTACACTTCGCTGACCCATTGGGAAATCGCTGCCGACGGCGACCTGGTGGGTACGCTGGAAATCCCCATGCCGGTAGGCCTGGTGGGGGGGGCCACCAAGACCCATCCGGCGGCGCGGGCGGCGCTGAAGATCCTGCGCGTGCAAAGCGCCCAGGAACTGGCCGAAGTCGCGGTGGCCGTGGGCCTGGCGCAGAACATGGCGGCCCTGCGCGCCCTGGCCACCGAAGGCATACAACGCGGCCACATGGCGCTGCATGCCCGTAACATCGCACTGGCGGCCGGTGCCGAAGCGGCGGAAATGGACTGGCTGGTGCAGCAGATGGTCGCCAGCCATGACGTACGGGTGGACTATGCCCGCCAGCTGCTGGCGCAACGCCGCCAGGGCTGAACTGAACTGCAGTGACCACGAGCCGCCATCAGGCGGCCGATAAAAACGAGGAGACAAGAGCATGAGCAAATCAACCAAGCTGCGCCTGCTGGCAGCGACCTGCGCCGTCATCGGCGCCTTCGGCCTGAGCAGCCCGGCTGGGGCCCAGATATCCAACGATGCGGTACGCATCGGTTTCATCACCGACATGTCCGGTCCCTACGCCGATACCGATGGCCTGGGCGGCCTGGAGGCGATCCGCATGGCAGTGGCCGACTACGGCGGCAAGGTGCTGGGCAAACCCATCGAGGTGATCTCGGCGGACCACCAGAACAAGGCCGACATCGCCGCCACCCGGGCCCGCGAATGGGCCGATGAGCGCGGGCTGGACATGCTGATCGGCGGCGTGAACTCGGCCACGGCGCTGTCCATGAACAAGGTGATGGCCGAGAAGAAACGGGTCTACATCAACATCGGTGCTGGCACCGCGCGCCTGACCAACGAGGAATGCACGCCCTATACCGTCCACTACGAATACGACACCGTGGCCCTGGCCAAGGGGACCGCCAGCGCAGTGATCAAGCAGGGCGGCAAGTCCTGGTTCTTCCTGGTGGCCGACTATGCCTTCGGCCATTCGCTGGCCAACGATACCAGTGCCGTGGTCAAGGCCAGTGGCGGCACGGTAGTGGGCTCGATCAAGCATCCGCCGCAATCCTCGGACCTGTCGTCCTTCCTGCTGCAGGCCCAGGCCTCCAAGGCGCAGATCCTGGGACTGGCCAATGCCGGGGAGGACACCGTCAATTCGATCAAGGCCGCCAAGGAGTTCGGCGTGACCAAGACCATGAAGCTGGTGGGCCTGCTGATGGTGATCAACGACATCCACGCCCTGGGCCTGGCCAATGCGGAAGGGCTGATGATGACCGACAGCTGGTACTGGGACAAGGACGAGCCCTCGCGCAAGTTCTCCGAGCGCTTCTTCCAGAAGATGAAGAAGATGCCCAGTACCCATCAGGCCGCGGCCTATTCGGCCACCATGACCTACCTGAAGGCGGTGGAAGCGATTGGCACCGATGACTCGACCAAGGTGATGGCGCAGTTGAAGAAGACCCGCATCGATGACTTCTACAACAAGGGCTATATCCGCGCCGATGGCCGCAATATCCACGACATGTACCTGTACCAGGTGAAATCGCCGGCCGAATCGAAGAAGCCCTGGGATTACCTGAAGCTGCTGGAGACCATCCCCGGCGAGCAGGCCTTCACCACGGTGGCCGAATCGAAGTGCAGCCTGCTCAAACAATGAGGCAGCGGAAATCCGCCCTTGCCGGCAGGGGCGGGCGTTGCTGAAACACTGCCACCAGGGGCTGAAGGGACCCTGAGCCGGCGTTGACCGGAATGTCGAGCACGACAGCACGGCGAGGCCCGCGGGATGGGCCTCGCCGCTTTTTTAGCTTCACATTTGCAACAGGAATTGTGAAGAAAGGCTGACCAATTATGCGGACCTTGCCGTCAAGGCCTGGCCACGCTTGCCTAAGTCGCCGCTTGCGCCTACTCTTGCAAGCCCGTCTCCCAGCGGACCGTACGCCGACCATTGGCCCCGGTCCTGGCGTGGCGGGCACAATATCGCGCGCGGTCATCCGTCAGCGACGACACAGCGTCCGGCCATGCTTGCCGGCCAGGATGCGAAGACACGGCATACGCTGCCCTACCGATACGCCAAGGAGTCCCCTTTGAGTCAGCCTCAAGCCAACCGCCCTGCTCTGCCCCCTGCACCACCCGTTGCAGGGTTCACCCGCTACCAGAAGACCGTGACCGGTCTGCTGGCCTTCCTGCAGTTCGCCGTCATCCTCGACTTCATGCTGATGTCGCCGCTGGGTGCGATGATCATGCCGGACATGCACATCTCGCCCCAGCAGTTCGGCCTGGTGGTCTCGGCCTATGCCTTCAGCGCCGGGGCCTCGGGCCTGCTCACAGCCGGCTTTGCCGACCGCTTCGACCGCAAGCGCCTGCTGCTGTTCTTCTACAGCGGCTTCGTGATGGGCACCGTATGGTGCGGCCTGGCGCAAAGCTTCGAGAGCCTGCTGATGGCGCGCATCGTCACCGGCCTGTTCGGCGGCGTGATCGGTTCCATCACGCTGGCCATCGCCACCGACCTGTTCGCGCCCCATCTGCGGGGACGGGTCATGGGCGTGATCCAGACCTCGTTCGCTGCCAGCCAGGTACTGGGCATCCCGATCGGGCTGTACCTGTCCAATACCTGGAACTGGCATGTGCCTTTCCTCGCCATGGCGGCGCTGGGCGCAGTCGGCGGGCTGGTGGTGGCGATCAGGATGCAGCCGGTCGATGGTCACCTCAGGCTCAGGCAGGAACACAGCGCCTGGATGCACCTGTATCACACCGTGGCCGAACCGCGCTACCTGACCGCCTTCGCCACCACGGCCCTGCTGATGACCGGCGGCTTCATGCTCATGCCCTTCAGCAGCGCCTACCTGGTCGGCAATCTGGGCATCGACCTGCACCACCTGCCCACGGTCTACCTGGTCACCGGGCTGTGCACCATTGCCTTCGGCCCGCTGATCGGACGCGCCGCCGACAAGGTCGGCAAGTTCCGCGTGTTCTGCTTCGGCGCGGTGCTGTCCATCATCATGGTGCTGATCTACACCCACCTGGGGCCGGTGACGGTGCCCATGATCGTGCTGATCAATGCCGTGCTGTTCCTCGGCATCTTTTCCCGCATGATTCCGTTCCAGGCGCTGGTGTCCTCGGTGCCGTCGCCGCAGCAGCGGGGCTCCTTCAATGCGGTGAGCGCGTCCATCCAGCAACTCTCGGGCGGGCTGGCCTCGGTGGTGGCCGGTCACATCGTCACGCTCGGGCCGAACGGGCAATTGCAGCACTTCGATGTGGTCGGTTTCGTGATCGTGGGCAGCACCCTGCTGGCTTCGCTGCTGGTCTGGCGGCTCGACCGCGATGTGCGGGTGCGTGCGGCGGCCGCAGCAGCAATGGCGGCAGCGCCTGCCGCCACGGCGGGACCGCTGAACTCCTGAGGTCGCCGGCGCGGGCGGCGATAGGCGTCAGCCGTCGCGTCCGGCGTAGCCGGCCAGGATGCGGATGATTTCCCGCCCCTGCACGTCGGAACGGCAATAGTGATCCACCAGCAGGCGGACGTCCTGGTCACTCTCCTGCGGCAACACCTCGGGCTCGCTGCCGGTCAGCAGCCAGTTGAGGTCGACCGCCAGTTCGCGGTGCAACTGCAGGAGCAATTCGCCGCCGGGCATGGCCTTGCCGGCTTCCAGCCAGCTGATGTGCCCGGTGGAGGTGTGCAGGCGCTGTCCCAGCTCGCGCTGGCTCAGGCCGTTGGCGAGCCGTATTTCCTTGATCCGGCCGCCGATTTCTTCGCTGAACATATCCTCTCCTCTGTACCGGTGAGCCCGTGCGGGCTCCCGTATCCCTTGCCGGCCTGCCACGGCAGCCCGGCATGACCCTGGGCGCCGTCTTCAGCCGCCCCTGGCGACCAGGAAGCTGGCCACCATCATCACCAGCGATTTGCCGCGTTCTGTTGCGCGGACATAATCCCGGATGAGGGCCTTGACGTGGAAGCCATGACGCGGCGGCAATTCTTCCTCCCTGCCGCTCAGCAGCCAGTTGATGTTGACGTCGAACTCGCGATGCAGGGTACGCAGGAAGCGCCCGCCCGGCATGCTGTTACCCAGTTCCACGCAACTGATGTAGGCGCCCGAGGTACCCAGGCGGGCCGCGAAGTCGCGCTGGTTCAGGCCGCTGGTCAGGCGGATCGCCTTGAGCCGCTCGCCGATGGCTTCCTTGGCGCCGGCAGCCGGCCTGGCGGGAACATTGTCGATCTCTGGTTTCATCCCATCATCCTCCGAAGGGGTAGGCCGACGCATGTCCCCAGTCAGGCGCAAGCCTGACGTAGGCGTCGGCAATGTGCAGGTGGCAGTCGGCGCAGGAGCCCGAGTTGAAGAAATCGAACTGCTCGCTCTGCATGAAAATCTGCTGCAGGGTCAGCACGCCATCGCTGAATTCCAGCCTGCGGTTGGGGTTCACCAGGGCATCCAGCGCCCCCTCCCGCAACAGGATCTGACCACCGCTACGCAGCACCAGCAGCAGATCGATGCCCAGACTGCGCACGTCCTTGATGGTTTCGATAGGAATCTTGCGCAGGGCCGTCCCGGCCTGGCCCACGTCGATCGTATAAGTGGTCTTGCCCACCAGGGCTTCTTCGATGGTGCTTGCTGCATCTGACATCGCGCATCCTCATTCGGTCTTCTGAATACGGATTTCCAGGGCTTCGGTGCCGCTCTGGCGCGCTGCCGGGACCGGTTCGATGCGCTGCCGGATGCGTGCCGCCGGCACGCCGATGGACAGCAGGTGGTTACGCACGGCGACCACGCGATAGAAGGCCATGCGGTTGGACTCCGACAGGCCTTCCACTGCGGTGGAGGTGATCATGAAGTTCTGGTCGGGATGGGCAGTCCAGTCGAAATGGCTGATGAAGGTATCGGTCATGCGCTTGGCTTCGGGCGCATTGAGGTCCACCGTGCCAGGACGGAAACGCACGATCAGCACGCTGGGACGCAGCGCCAGCGCTTCCACGCCCTTGGTCAGGTTGCCGGCCGTGCCGCTGGCGTCGAGCACGCGGTCGGATTCGCCCTCCTGGGCCAGGTTGGCTTCCGGAGTGGACTTCAGATTGTTGCCGCGTTCCTTCTGGTTGGGCTTCTCCACCTTGGCCAGGCCGGACGCCTTGAAGCGCAGGTCGCTCTCGCGCAGCTTTTCCTTCAGCTCGGCGACATCGGCCTTGTAGCGGATCTCGTTTTCGTTGAGCGTCTGCCGCAAACGTTCGATCTGGGCATGCAGCTCGTCGGCGCTGGGCACCACCGGCTTTTCTTCCTTGTCGCCCGCATGCGCCTTCTCAGAGGCCTGGCCCTGCGCTTCGATCTTGGCGGTCTTGCTCTCATAGGCCTCGTCGCGCGCCTTCATCGAGAAGTACATCACCGCCATGGCCAGGATGGCGATGAGCAAGAGCAGGTACATCACCATATTGACCATCGAGTCGACGTAGCCGGGCCAGAAGTTTTGCTCATCCGAATCAGCGGAATTGGCTGCCATTTTATTCTCCTAAGTCTTGATTGAAATTCACCGGACCGCCCTGCGACAGGTCCGTGGGACTGGTTGTCGCAGCAGGCCGCCTGTGACGGCGGCCCGCTGCGCTTGCATGTCATCGATGCTGCATCAGGTTCACACTCCGAAAATGGTCGGTACGTTGTTGGGGTGGTAGGGCAGGTTCTGCAGATACAGGCTATAGGTGGTGGTCCCCGGGCCGGCACCATCGAGGTCGATCACCAGCTTGGTCGAGGTCCCCTTGAAGGACGAGGCCGTGACGTAGCTGTCGAGGTTGGCGCGGGTCACCGTCTGTCCGAAGATGGATACCTTTTCCTGTCCCAGGAAGAAGTCGGTGACGGTGGCGGCCAGCCTGGACGTGTTGGGATTGCCGTAGGCGCCCACCACCAGCGTGTCCTTGCCGGCGCCGGTCTGGATGATGGTATCGACGCCACCGGCCGTGACGCCCAGCGGAATCACATCGTCACCGGCACCACCATTGATGTTCTGCAGGTTCTGCGGCAGCCAGTACCAGCCCAGCAACTGATCCTTGGTGCGCGTGATCTGGCCATTGTTGATCCCATCGGTGATGTTGGTGGCCGCAATGGCCACATCGCGGTACAGGCCGGGGGCGAGGATGTTGGCCGGTGCGCTGAGCGAGAAATCGCCCGCCGCGAACTGACCGAAGGCCATGATGCGGTTGCCCATGACGACGGTGATCGCATAGTTGTCACCGCTGCCGGCCTTGCCGACGGTGCCGCTGAAGGTCAGGTTCTGCTCCGGCGGCGGCAGGCCGTTGGCGTTGGTCGGCAGTTCGGTGATCACGGCGTACTGCGTGGGTGAATCATTGAGGGCCTGGGCCACCCCCGATTCTCCGCTGACCCGCAGATTGCTCAGCGTGGGCAGGACGGTGCCGGGCACCGAGGTGAACGTGATATCGCGCGCATTCACCGTATTGCCGGCCATGTCGATGAACTTGGGCGTGATGACGTGGTCGCCGGCCGCCAGGCTGGCCTCGACCGTCACACCCAGCGTCACATTGGCGCGTCCGACATCGCCGTCCGTGAGGATACGGCTGCCCAGCAGCTTGCTGCCCTCGTAGAGAGCCAGCATGTCGCCGGTGCTGGCCTGCCTGCCGTCGTAGCTGATGTTGATGGTCGGCATCGAGCTGGGATTGTTCGTCGTCACCTGATAGAGGAACTGGATGTTGCCGACGTCGAAGCTGGCGGACGGCCCACGCGGCTTGTTTTCGAACAGGTCGGCGCCCGGCGTCGTGAAGGTGCCCGAGGCATTGAGCGACAACTTGCCGGGACTGGGGATGCTCAACGAGAAGTTGCCGCTGCGCACACCACTGCCGCCCTGA
This sequence comes from Herbaspirillum sp., assembly GCF_035644555.1. GTDB lineage: Bacteria > Pseudomonadota > Gammaproteobacteria > Burkholderiales > Burkholderiaceae_D > Herbaspirillum. The sequence goes on along the minus strand of NZ_DASQOH010000079.1, from coordinate 3,023 downwards.
CTCCCCATGAGGAAGATGTCGCCCGAATTGATGCCGGCGAACGAGACGACGCTGCGCAGGCTACTGGAGGTGGTATTGGCGTCGCCCGTGATGTTGCTGCCTCCCCAGTCCATGGAAATGGCCCGGATGGTGGGAAGGAAGGCCCTTGCGTCCATACCGAAGTTCAGCAGCCCGGTGAGGTCGGCCGATTCGCCCGGCGACAGATTGTGCCGGTTGGTGGCACCCAGGATATCGGGTACCGCGAACGTGCGGTAACTGGTCTGCACCGAGGGCACCAGGACAGCGCCGATCGCCGCGGGCACCGTCAGGTCCACCCCCATGCTCAGCGAAGTGGCGCTGGAGTTGCCCGCCTTGTCGCTGAGGGTGACGGTAGCGATGCGATCGCCACCGGTGGGGGTACTGTTCTGCAACTGCACGGCCTTGAGGATGGCGCGCGCCTCCAGATCGTTGAGGATCGCGCCCGAGCTCTTTCTGATGGTCAGCGTCTGATTGCCACTGTCATAGCCATAGCTCAGTCCGCCGACGCCACCGACGATCTTGCCGTCCGTGGTGGCCAGGCCGGTGTTCAATGCAATGGGAGCGTCCAGCACCAGCTTGTCTCTGGCCAGATCCAGCTGCGCCCCGCTCATCCTGACTGCGATGGTGCTGATGCCGGAGGCGGGCCAGAGCGCAAAGTCTCCTGCGAAGAGGCCATCGCCGGCGACGATTTCGGCCGCGCTGAACAGCTTGCGCGAGATCCTCTGGACGCCGTTGCGGCCGGGGTCGGTATCCAGGGTCGGCGGCTGGGTATCCACCACCAGGCTGGCCGTGGACGCCGCAGCCACCTCTCCGCTGCTGCCGACCAGGCTGAACCTGGCGGTGCGCGTTCCATCCTGCAGTTCCGCCCCGGCCAGCTTGATGGCCTGGACGATGGCCTGCACCTCGGCCCCGGTCAGCACTGCACCGCTGGTCTTGCGCACGGTAAGCGTACGGCTGGCGCTGTCATAGCCGTAGTTCAGGCCGCTGACGCCGCCCACGGTCTTGCCGTCGGCGGCGGCCTGGTTGCGATCCAGGTTCAACGTCGTATCGAGCAGCAAGCGGTCGTTGCCGGGAATGAACCCGGCTCCGCCCAGGGTCACCCGGATGGCGCTGATCTGGGTGGACGTCGGCACACCCACGGCCGTATCGAAGGGGACGCCGGCAGCCATCCGGGCCAGGTCGGTCACATATTGCGTGGAGCTGGTCTGCAACCCGGCGGTGGCCGGGTCCAGGTCCAGCATGAGGCCGTCGCTGCTCACGCTGAGCGTGGCCTGCATGCTGGGGCCGACCAGTCCGGCATCATCACGCAGGGAAATGGTGATGATGCGCGTACCGACCGAGGGGGACAGGTTCTGCAGCTTGATGCTTTCGACGATGGCCTCGACTTCGGCCGCCGTGAAAGTGCCGCCGCGGGTCTTGTTGATGCTCAGGGTCCGGGTGGCGGTGGTATAGACATAGCTGATGTCGGCCACGCCACCCACGGTCTTGCCGCTGACCGGTACCAGGTTGGCATCCAGCGCCACCAGGGCATCCAGCAGCAAGCGATCGTTGCTCAGGTCCAGCCCGGCTCCGCTGAAGACGACGTCGATGGCCGAAGCCGTGGTCTTGGTCGGCGGCGCCACGCTGGGCGCGAAGGCCACGCCCAGGCGCAGTTCGCTGGCCAGGCCCAGCCGCGTGCTGGCGGCCTGCATGCCCTCGGTGGCGATATCCATGTCCAGCAGTGGCGGCGGCGTGGTATCGACCAGTACGCTGAGCTTGCCCTTGGGGCTGACGTTGCCGGCCACGTCGGTCTGCTCGGCAGTGTAGCTCCAGGGGGTGTCGCTGGCGGCGTTGGCATTGACCATCGCCACCCCGGCCAGGGGCTGTTCAGAGGCGCTGTTGCCGCCATTCTGATGGCGGTCGGTCAGGACCTGCGCCGCCGACTGGTTCAGGGCATTCCAGGTCGGCACGTTTTCCGGCTGGCCGGCAAAGACGCCGCCCACGCCCGCTTCGCGACCCGGGCGATAACATCACCAATGACGGCAGCTTCAACGTCAGCGGACTGGAAGCCGGCGCCACCTGGCAGTTCAGCAGCGACAGCGGCACCACCTGAACCACCGGCAGCGGTACCGCCTTCAAGCTCAAGGGCGTGCCAGAGCGATGTGGCCGGCAACCTGGGTGCCAACAGCAACGAATTCCGCTTCACTCTCGACGCCACCCTCCCGGAACGCCCGGTCACCTGGCAGTACAGCACCGACAATGGCAGCACCTGGACCAACGGCAGCGGCAGCAACGTCAAGCTCAAGGGCGCCATCGATGGCGGCGGCGCGAGCGACGGTGCCAAGAGCGCGCTGCTGCGCCAGGTGGATGCGGCCGGCAATATCGGTCCGGCCAGCGACCCTGTCGGTTTCAGGCTCGATACCACGGCGCCGGGCAAGCTCGGTGTCGGGCTGGCCACCAACACCGGCGACCCCAAGGATGCCATCACCAGCGACGGCACCCTCAACATCACCGGACTGGATGCCGATGCGACCTGGCAATACAGCACCGACAACGGCACCACCTGGACCAGCGGCAGCGGCACCAGTGTCAAGCTCAGCGGCGACGGCGACAAGAAGGTGGTGGTGCGCCAGACCGATGCCGCCGGCAACGACGGCGTCAAGAGCGATGCCGTCGAGTTCACGCTGGATACCGTAGCGCTGGCGCCGGTCATCCGCCTGAACAATCCGGCCGGCACCACCGGCACCGGTGCCAGCATCACCACGGCCAGCAGCTTCGTGCTGAGCGGCGTGGCGGAGAAGGGCGCCCAGGTGGTCGTCAAGCGCAGCGACGGCGTGACCATGGCCACGCTGAGCGCTTCCACCAGTGACGGCAGCTGGTCGCTTACCTGGGTGCGGTCTTCCAGTTGTTCACGCTGGGTATTCAGGTCTTCTTGCACCTTGGTCATGTCCACCAGGGCTTCCTGGAAGTATTTGTTGCGCTTGTTGTTGATCTGGGCGCGGATGTCGGCCACATTGCGCTGCAGA
>NZ_DASQOH010000078.1:0-126158 GCF_035644555.1 Herbaspirillum sp. | reverse complement strand
TTCAACGCAACATGCCATGCCAGGTGGGCTGCTTTTCCTCATGGTAATAAGGCCGGGTCAGCGGCGCCGACATCACCTGTTCGTCCGCCAGCACGGTCACCGTGGCCAGGCCGGGCGGGCCGTCGTAGCGACGGCAGGCCTGGGCCGAATTGCGGTTGTTGTGCATGTCCACCACCAGCAGGCGCTTCTGGGCCTCGCTCATGCCCGGGGTGGGTGGCGGCGCCATGCGCTTGGGCGGAATCACCAGGGCGTCGCCCGGCTCCACCCACAGGTCGGCCAGGCTGATTTCATTGACGTAGGGGCGCCAGCGCGCCACCGTGATCACCAGCGGTTCGGGACCCTGCGAGAAAAAGATGTGGGCGAAGTCGTGGTACTCCAGGTCGGTGGCATTCCAGGTCAACAGTTCGCGGCTGCGGCCGTCGCCGAGATAGGGTGACTCATAGCCGGCCCATTTGCCGTAGGTGTACTGGGCCATCACCAGTCCCTGATAGGTAAAGCTGAGGCACTGGCCGTTGCGCAGCAGCGTGGCGCCGAAGGCCTGGGCATTCTCCGGGGTGGCGGGCAGGGGTTCGTAGCGGACCTCGGGCACGCGGAAGTCGAACTCGGTGATCTCGTAGGCCGGCCAGTCCTTGGGCGTGATCTTGCGCGGCCAGTGGGCGATATCGCGGTAGGTGGCGCCGCGTTCCAGTTCCGGTGCTTCCTGGGCCAGGGTGATGAGTTCGCCGACCACGGTCTGGCTTTGCAGGCCATGGCCGTTCCGGTTGCACATGTAGGGGTACTGGCTCGGGTCGAGCAGGGCTTGCGAGGGACCGTCGGCGATGAACAGGACCGGGTCGAAATCACTTTGATCTGGTGGCATGGCTTCCCCTTTGAATAAGCGCGGCGGTGGCAGGTCGCCGGCGGGCATCCCCCGATGCGGCACGGCGCCGGGGATGTTCGCACAGATCGTCAGGGATGGCGATGTCTGCCGGCCTCAGTCGGGGGCAAGGCGGCGAATGCGGTAGACGCAGCGTCGTGCGCCGGCCAGCAGGTGTTCTTCGCGACTGATGGTGGCGTCGGCGCCGAGCACCTCGCCAAAGAGCTGCAGCTCGGAGCGGCAGAAGCCCTGGCAGGTCTGGGCGGCGGCGCAGATCGGGCAATGGTCTTCGATCAGCAGCCAGTCCTTACCCTGTTTTTCCACACGCGCCATATAGCCTTCGGCACTGCGGATCTCGGCCAGTTTCTCCAGTTTCCTGGACAGCGAGGGCAGGCCGGCACAGCGTTGCCGGTAGTCTGCGCCCATCTCCGCTTCACGCTGGCCGATCAGCTTGTCCAGGCCGGGCTGGCCGAACAGCTGACGGATCGATCCTATCAATTGCACCGTGAGCTGCGCATGGGTATCGGGAAAGCGCGCATGTCCCGTAGCGGTCAGCTCCCATTCCTGACGCGGGCGGCCGGCCCGCACGGGGGTAGCGGCCTGGCGGCCGGCAATCAGGCCATCGGCGGCCAGTTTCTGGAGTTGCTGGCGCGCCGCTTCGGCGGTCATCTCCAGTTCCCCGGCCAGTTCGCTGGCGGCGGCCGGTCCGCGCGTCTTCAAGCGCAGCAGGATGCGGTCGGCGGTGCTGGGGTCACCCTGGGCAGGGTGCGGTATCGGGTTCTGCATATTTTCCAAGTGTTTACTTGTTAAATGGATGGTTTCGATTTACGATGCAATTAATTAAGCAAGTGTATTCTTGGATAATAGACCGGCCGCGGCCAAAAGTCGATCAGCGATTGTCCGCGGCATTGCATGAAGGAAATCACATGACCACTTCTTCTTCCTCTTCCTGCGCCGCCGTAGCTGCCAGCGTGGCCAGCTGGGGCGAATTGCTGGGCCGCCGCCATGGCTGGTGCGCCGTGGCGCTGACCGGCGGCGTGGCCTTGCACGCGATCAACGTGCACATCGTCACTACCATCCTGCCCTCGGTGGTACGTGATATTGGCGGACTCGATTATTACGCGTGGAACGTGACTTTATTCGTGGTCACTTCCATCATCGGGTCCACCCTGACCGGCAAGCTGCTGACGCGCCTGGGCGCGCGCGGCACATATCTGCTGGCGCTGGCGGTGTTCGCGGCCGGCGCCATGCTGTGTGCGGCGGCCGGCGGCATGGGCTGGATGCTGGCCAGGCGGGCGGTGCAGGGCATCGGCGGCGGGCTGCTGGCTTCGCTGGGCTATGCGCTGATTCCGCTGGTGTTCGCGCAGCGGCTGTGGTCGCGTGCCATCGCGCTGGTGTCCGGCATGTGGGGCATCTCCACATTGCTGGGGCCGGCGGTGGGTGGGCTGTTCGCGGCCGACGGGCACTGGCGGCTGGCGTTCTTTGCCTTGCTGCCGCTGTTGCTGCTGCAGGCCGCGCTGGTGCTGTGGCAACTGGGGCCGCGCCGCGTGCGTGCGCAGTCCGATGAAAGCCAGGCCATGCCGCTGGGGCGCATCCTGCTACTGGCGCTGTCGGTCTTGCTGGTGGCGCTGGCGGCGCAGACCGATCATTCCTGGAGCGCGACGGCCTGGGTGCTGGGCGGCGCGCTGCTGGGCCTGTGGGTGGCGCGCATCGACCTGCGCCATCGCATCCGCCTGTTGCCGCGCGATGGCTACCGGCTCTCTACCGTAATGGGATGCGCCTTCGCCTGCATTGCGCTGCTGGTGCTGGCCAGTTGCGTGGAAATTTTCGTGCCCTACTTCCTCCAGACCCTGCATGGCTATGCACCACTGGCGGCCGGATACGCGACGGCGGCCATGGCCGGCGGCTGGAGCCTGGGTTCGCTGCTCGGGTCGGGGCGCAACGCGGCGACGGCAGCCCGCATGATCCGCCTGGGGCCGTGGCTGATGCTGCTGGGCCTGCTGTGCCTGGCCATACTGTTGCCGGCGGTGCTGCCGGCCGCTGCCAGGCTGGTCGAGGCGCTGATCGTGCTGGCGCTGGCCGCCACCGGGCTGGGCATTGGCATCGGTTGGCCGCATCTGGTGGCGCGGGCCATGCAGGCGGCCGCGCCCGGTGAAGAAAACCTGGCCTCGGCCGCCATCACCACCGTGCAGCTGTATGCCATGGCCATGGGCGCCGCGCTGGCCGGGCTGGTCGCCAACCAGGCCGGGCTGGGTCTGCCGGGTGGGGGCGGGGGAGCGCGTCAGGCGGCCTGGGTACTGTTTGGATGTTTTGCGCTGGCGCCGGCGGTGGCCGTCGTCCTCACGCGCCGGCTGGTGACGTATGGCGGGCAGTGAGTGCCGCTGTCCTGCCGTGCAGCCGCCGAGCGAGATCGACTACCACCTGCTGGTGGCGGAGTTCGACATGCTGTGGTCGCGTCGTCCCGATGCCGCACTGCGGGCGCGCATGGATCAGATGATGCGCTTGATCTCGGCGTTCGAGGAGAGCCGGCGGATCGCTTCTTCCGCTTGAGCCAGCGCGGACTCGGGCAAGCGCAGGTGGAGGTGGGCCAGGGTGTCGTGGCGGCTGTCCAGCAGTTGGTACTTTTGCTGCGCCAGCCAGTGGCGCAGTTGCGGTTCGGCCGCATAGACCACGCCGATCTCGATCTCTGCCTGGGCCACACGTTCGGTGCGTTCGGTTTGTTTGAGGGCGCTGGCAATGGCGTCGGTATAGGCGCGCACCAGGCCGCCGGCCCCCAGCTTTACCCCACCGTAGTAGCGCACCACCATGGCCAGCACACCATCCAGTTCGTGATGGCGCAGCACTTCCAGCATGGGGCGGCCGGCGGTACCGGAGGGCTCGCCGTCGTCGGACATGCCGGACTGGCCGCCAGCCATCAGCGCCCAGCATACGTGGGTGGCACTGCGATGGGCTTCGCGCATGCGGGCGATTTCCTGCATGGCGGCTTCGCGTCCCGCGACCGACTGGACGATGCCGATGAAGCGGCTCTTGCGGATCTCCAGTTCGATCTCGACCCGCTGGGCGATGGTGAAGGTGGCCATGCGACGGTGGTTCAGCCGGGTTGTCGATCCGCGCCCTTGAGCAGGGCCAGTTCGGCACGCAAGCCCTGGTTCTCTTCGGACAGGCGGGCCACGCGGGCCTGCAGGCCGGCGATTTCGCGGCGCAGGGTGGCGGTCAGTTCGTTTTCCTGGCCTTCGACCAGGGGAATGGCCGCATCGGGCAGGGCTTCCTCGGCCCGGGGCGCGCGCGGGGTACGGGTGGCGGCCTTCTGTTCGCGCACTTTCTTGGCGGCTTCGCGCAGTTCCTTCTTGCCACCGGCCACAGCGCTCACCTGCGCTTCGCTGGGCAGGGTCGCCACGGCAGCAGCGGCATTGATGGAAATGGTACCGCTGCGCACGGCCTCCACCAGTTCCGGGGCGGCGGTCTTGCGGATGCGGTCGATCTGGCCGATGGTGGCGCTGCTGATGCCGGCGGCACGGGCGATGTCTTCGCGGGTCTTGATGCGGCCGGTATCGTCGTCGGCATGCCAGGGGGCATCGCCGGCCGGGGCATTCTCGTTGTTCGTGGCGGGGTCGGCGGTGCTGCCGTCGTCGCTGGTGCCCGATTTGGCCGGCGTGGCTTCGGCCCTGGTGCGGGCGGCGATGATGTCGCGCTTGCGCAGAGCCAGCATGCCGCGCTGGAAGTCGGAGACGCTGCGGCGGCCGAGCTGGTTATCGATCATCCACAGCAGCACGTCTTCCAGTGACTGGAAGCTGTCGTTCTGCACCGTCTTGAACGGCAGCTCGTACTTGCAGCAGATTTCGTAACGGTTGTGACCATCGATGAGCACCTCGCCCCACAGTACCAGCGCGTCGCGGCAGCCTTCGGCCAGCAGGCTGCGTTCCAGCGCCGCGTATTCGTTGGGGGTGAGGGGATCGATGTACTTCTTCAGTTCTTCGTTGATGACGATATTCATGGGGTGCAGCCTTGCCTGACAGATCGGAAGCCGGGGGCGCATTCTACACCACCGCCCGTGGCCGCCTGCGGTCGGCGCGAGGGCTTGCAGTACAATGTCGGGCTTCGCCCTTGCTTCCGGATGTCATGCGCTTCTGCTCTTCCTTCCGTCTGGCGGCTCTCGCCGTCGCTTCCACTGTTCTCCTGTCGGCCTGCGGGACCACGTCCTGGATGCCGGGCAGCGCCTCGCCCACGGCGGGGGACACCAATGCCGCCAGCAGCGTGACGCCGGTAGCGGCCACGCCGCGCAAGATCAAGATTGGCCTGGCCCTGGGCGGCGGCGCCGCGCGCGGGTTTGCGCATATCGGCGTGATCAAGGCGCTGGAGGCGCAGGGCATCACGGTGGACGTGGTGGCCGGTACCAGCGCCGGCAGCCTGGTGGGTGCGCTCTATGCGGCCGGCAACGATGGCTTTGCCTTGCAGAAGCTGGCGATGTCCATGGACGAAGCCTCCATCTCGGACTGGTCGGTGCCACTGTTCGCCAAGGTCAGTGGAGTGATCAAGGGGGAGGGGGTGCAGAACTACGTGAACAAGGCGGTCCACAACGTTCCCATCGAGAAATTTAAGATCCCCTTCGGCGCGGTCGCCACCGACCTGCGCAGCGGCCAGCCCATCCTGTTCCAGCGCGGCAATGCGGGCGTCGCGGTGCGGGCCTCGTCGGCGGTGCCGGGGGTGTTCCAGTCGGTGAAGATCGGTGACCATACCTATGTCGATGGCGGGCTGGTGTCCCCCGTGCCGGTGCGCTTTGCGCGGCAGATGGGGGCAGACTTCGTGATCGCGGTCAACATCTCGGCCAATCCCGAGGCGCAGGCGGCCTCCAGCAGTTCCATCGATGTGCTGTTGCAGACCTTTGCCATCATGGGCCAGACCATCAACCAGTATGAACTGAAGAATGCCGACATCGTGCTCACCCCGGGTCTGGGGGCCATGAAGGGCAGCGACTTCGCCAGCCGCAACGTGGCCATCCTGGCGGGCGAGCAGGCGGCTACGGCGGCCATGCCCGAGATCAAGCGCAAGCTGAAGCTGATGGCGACGGGCAACTGAGCGTTCGCATTTCACGCAGGAAACAAAAATGGCCGCTGGAGTTCTCCGGCGGCCATTTTGCTGGTCCTGACTAAATCGTTTATATCGTATGCGGATGCACCGTCCTGGTGCTTATTTCTGCTCTTCTTCGCCCGCCATGATGCGGCGCGCACCATTGAAGCGCTTCTTCCAGTAGGACTCGTCCATGCTCTCGATACGCACCTGGCCACCGGCCGAAGGGGAATGGATGAACTTGCCATCGCCCAGGTAGATGCCCACGTGCGAGAAGCCGCGGCGCAGGGTGTTGTAGAACACCAGGTCGCCAGGCTGCAGATTGTCGCGGCCGATCTTTTCGCCCACGCGGCTGATTTCCAGCGAGGTACGCGGCAGGTCGGTGCCCCATGCTTCCTTGAAGACGTAGCGCACCAGGCCGCTGCAGTCCAGGCCGGTATCGGGCGAATTGCCGCCGTAGCGGTAATTGATGCCCAGCATGGCCAGGGCCTGGGTGGCCAGTTCGGAAGCGCGGTTGGTGATGTCTTGCAGGCGGGCGATCGCAAGATTGGTCTTGCTGATCAGCTGCTGGGCTTGCGGGGAAGTGGCTTGGGGAGGGGGAAGATCCTGCGCTGCCAGGGAAAGGTCAGCGGAATGAGCCGATGCACAGATCCAAAGGCCGGCTGCGAGCGCGCACGCGCGAGCGGTTTGTCGTCGGATGCGGTCAGATCGGCGTAGGGTCATCGGGATCCTCTCAAAATAGGATTGCGGGACTGTAAGGTAAATCTTACGGCTTGTCAAAAGCTGGATTCGTGCCAGCTTGTCAGTCTGCAATGATTTTGGGGGTAAAAACGGGGTGTCTGGCCGCTTTTCCCCGTAGGGGTTTTTCCTACGCGGCCCCGAGAAAAATTTTCCGTAAATGATTTGCGGATGAGAAGATGCATTCCCGCATGACGGGAATGCAAGGAAGGGGCAAGGGCACCGCCGGTCTGCTGAAAATGATTCATGCAGAGCATATGGACGAGTTTGCCGGGACGGGGTGTCAAAACGACTTTATGGCCTTACAATCTGCGTTCGATTTTTCAAGCCTATCGGAGCAAACATGCAAACCAAACCGTTTCTGTCGCTGGACGACGTGAAGAAGATCGCTGCCGGCGCCGAAGCCGAAGCCCGCGCCAACAACTGGAACGTGGCCATCTCGGTGGTCGATGATGGCGGCCACCTGCTGTGGCTGCAGCGCATGGATGGCGCCGCCCCGATTTCCTCGCAGATCGCCCCGGCCAAGGCGCGCACCGCCGCCCTGGGTCGCCGCGAAAGCAAGATCTATGAAGACATGATCAACAACGGCCGCGTCTCCTTCCTGAGCGCTCCCGGCCTGGATGGCCTGCTCGAAGGTGGCGTGCCGGTCGTGGTCGACGGTCACTACGTGGGCGCCGTTGGCGTTTCCGGTGTGAAGTCTTCGGAAGACGTGCAGATCGCCAAGGCCGGTATCGCCGCCCTGGGCCTGTAAGCCTGTCCCGCGCCGGCGGCCCAGCCCGCCGGCGTTCCCGTCTTTTTGCACACCATTTCGGTGCAACTTGCGGCAACTTTCGGCGATCTACGATTTGCCGGAGGGAGGCTCTTGCGCTATAATTGAGCGGTTTAGCCAATTTTATCCGCCGTAGCGCATACCCATTCCTCTTCCTCGTTCCCAACAGGCCCTGCCACGCTCCCGTACCGAATGAGTCGGGGTGTTCGCGCCGGTCGGTTTGGCGCGCAAAGGTCTACCGGTCATCCAGCCGCGGCGGTAACAATCTCAGGAGTTACCCTTGCTGCCTCTTCTTTCCGGTCCCGCGATTCCGGCCGTCCTCGCGCTCGCAGACGGGTCTGTCTTCCAAGGTTTTTCCATCGGCGCCGCAGGCAACACCACCGGTGAGGTCGTGTTCAATACCGCGATGACCGGCTACCAGGAAATCCTGACCGACCCCAGCTACAATCGCCAGATCGTCACCCTTACCTATCCGCACATCGGCAACACGGGCGTGAACCGTGAAGACGTGGAAGCCTCGCAGATCCACGCTGCCGGCCTGATCATCAAGGACCTGCCGCGCCTGCTGTCGAACTTCCGCAGCCAGCAATCCCTGTCGGATTACCTGAAAGAAGGCAACATCGTCGCCATCGCCGGCATCGATACCCGCAAGCTGACCCGCATCCTGCGCGAGAAGGGCGCCCAGAACGGCGCCATCGTGGCTGGTGAAGCCGCTTCTTCGTTTGATGTCGCGGTCGCCACCGCCAAGGCACTGGAACTGGCACGCGCCTTCCCTGGCCTGGCCGGCATGGACCTGGCCAAGGTGGTCTCCACCAAGAAGGCCTACAACTGGACCGAGACCGAATGGCGTCTGGGTCGCGGCTATGGTCAGCAGATCACCCCGAAATTCCACGTGGTCGCCTTCGACTACGGCGTCAAGTTCAACATCCTGCGCATGCTGGCCGAGCGCGGCTGCAAGGTCACCGTGCTGCCCGCGCAAGCCACCGCCGCCGAGGCGCTGGCCCTGAACCCGGACGGCATCTTCCTCTCCAACGGTCCTGGCGATCCGGAACCCTGTGATTACGCCATCGCTGCCTCCAAGGAGCTGATCGAGCGCGGCATCCCGACCTTCGGCATCTGCCTGGGTCACCAGATCATGGCCCTGGCCTCGGGCGCCAAGACCCTGAAGATGAAGTTCGGCCACCACGGTGCCAACCACCCGGTGCAGGACCTGGATTCCAAGCAGGTGATGATCACCTCGCAGAACCACGGTTTCGCCGTGGACCAGGCGACTCTGCCGGCCAACTGCCGCGTGACCCACGTGTCGCTGTTCGACGGTTCGCTGCAAGGCTTCGAGCGTACCGACAAACCTGCTTTCTGCTTCCAGGGCCACCCCGAAGCATCCCCTGGACCGCATGACATCGCTCCCCTGTTCGACAAGTTCGTGGCGATGATGGAGAAGAAACAAAATGCCTAAGCGTACTGACATCAAAAGCATCCTGATCATTGGCGCTGGCCCGATCATCATCGGCCAGGCCTGCGAATTCGACTATTCCGGCGCCCAGGCCTGCAAGGCCCTGCGCGAAGAAGGTTTCAAGGTCATCCTGGTCAACAGCAACCCGGCCACCATCATGACCGACCCGGAAATGGCGGACGCCACCTACATTGAGCCGATCACCTGGCAAGCGGTGGAGCGCATCATCGCCAAGGAAAAGCCGGACGCCATCCTGCCGACCATGGGCGGCCAGACCGCGCTGAACTGTGCGCTGGACCTGCACCGCCATGGCGTGCTGGACAAGTACAAGGTCGAACTGATCGGCGCCACCCCGGAAGCCATCGACAAGGCCGAGGACCGCTCCAAGTTCAAGCAGGCCATGACCAAGATCGGCCTGGGCTCGGCCCGTTCGGGCGTATCGCACACGATGGAAGAATCGTGGGCGGTGCAGAAGACCATCGGCTTCCCGGTCATCATCCGTCCGTCCTTCACCATGGGCGGCACCGGCGGCGGCATCGCCTACAACGCCGAAGAATTCGAGACCATCTGCAAGCGCGGCCTGGAGGCTTCGCCGACGTCCGAACTGCTGATCGAGGAATCCCTGATCGGCTGGAAGGAATACGAAATGGAAGTGGTCCGCGACAAGGCGGACAACTGCATCATCGTCTGCTCGATTGAAAACCTGGACCCCATGGGCGTGCACACCGGTGACTCCATCACCGTGGCACCGGCGCAGACGCTGACCGACAAGGAATACCAGATCATGCGTAACGCCTCGCTGGCGGTGCTGCGTGAGATCGGTGTGGATACCGGCGGCTCCAACGTGCAGTTCTCGGTCAACCCGGCCGATGGCCGCATGATCGTCATCGAGATGAACCCGCGCGTGTCGCGTTCGTCGGCACTGGCCTCCAAGGCCACCGGCTTCCCGATCGCCAAGATCGCCGCCAAGCTGGCCGTGGGCTTCACTCTGGACGAACTGCGCAACGAGATCACCGGTGGTGCCACCCCGGCGTCCTTCGAGCCGTCGATCGACTATGTCGTGACCAAGATCCCGCGCTTCACCTTCGAGAAATTCCCGCAGGCCGACAAGCACCTGACCACCCAGATGAAGTCGGTGGGTGAAGTGATGGCCATCGGCCGTACCTTCCAGGAATCCTTCCAGAAGGCCCTGCGCGGCCTGGAAGTCGGCGTGGACGGCATGAACGAGAAGACCACCGACCGCGAACTGATCGAGAAGGAACTGGGCGAGCCCGGTCCGGACCGCATCTGGTACGTGGGCGACGCCTTCGCGCAAGGCTTCTCGCTGGAAGAAGTACATGGCCTGACCCACATCGACCCGTGGTTCCTGTCGCAGATCAAGGAAATCGTCGACATCGAATTGTGGCTGGAAAAGGAAGCGTCCCTGGAAGCGCTGGACAAGGCCACCCTGTTCCAGCTGAAGCAGAAGGGCTTCTCGGATCGCCGCCTGGCCAAGCTGTTGAAGACCACCGACACCGCCGTGCGCGAACAGCGCAAGAAGCTGGGCGTGCGTCCGGTCTTCAAGCGCGTCGATACCTGCGCGGGCGAGTTCTCGACCAATACCGCCTACATGTATTCGACCTACGACGAAGAGTGCGAATCCAATCCGACCGACAAGAAGAAGATCATGGTGCTGGGCGGTGGTCCGAACCGTATCGGCCAGGGCATCGAGTTCGACTATTGCTGCGTGCATGCCGCGCTGGCCATGCGTGACGATGGTTACGAAACCATCATGGTCAACTGCAACCCGGAAACCGTCTCGACCGACTACGACACCTCCGATCGCCTGTACTTCGAGCCGGTGACGCTGGAAGACGTGCTGGAAATCGTCGACAAGGAAAAGCCGGTCGGCGTGATCGTCCAGTACGGCGGCCAGACCCCGCTGAAGCTGGCGCTGGATCTGGAAGCCAATGGCGTGCCCATCGTCGGCACCTCGCCGGACATGATCGACGCCGCCGAAGACCGCGAGCGTTTCCAGAAGCTGCTGCAGGACCTGGGCCTGCGTCAGCCGCCCAACCGTACCGCCCGTACCGAAGCCGACGCGCTGCAACTGGCGCAGGAAATCGGCTATCCGCTGGTGGTCCGCCCGTCCTACGTGCTGGGTGGCCGCGCCATGGAAATCGTCCACGAGCAGCGTGACCTGGAGCGCTACATGCGCGAAGCCGTCAAGGTTTCTCACGATTCGCCGGTGCTGCTGGATCGCTTCCTGAACGACGCCATCGAAGTCGATGTGGACTGCCTCTCCGACGGTGAACGCACCTTCATCGGCGGCGTGATGGAACACATCGAACAGGCCGGCGTGCACTCGGGTGACTCGGCTTGCTCGCTGCCGCCGTATTCGCTGTCCAAGGACACCATCGAAGAACTGAAGCGCCAGACCGCGCTGATGGCCAAGGGCCTGAACGTGGTCGGTCTGATGAACGTGCAGTTCGCCATCCAGCAAAGCGAAGTCGATGGCAAGACCGTCGATACCGTCTTCGTGCTGGAAGTGAATCCGCGTGCATCGCGTACCGTGCCCTTCGTCTCCAAGGCCACCGGCCTGCAACTGGCCAAGATTGCGGCACGCTGCATGGTCGGCCAGTCGCTGGACAGCCAGGGCATCAAGAACGAAGTGGTGCCGCCGTACTACAGCGTGAAGGAAGCCGTCTTCCCGTTCGTGAAGTTCCCCGGCGTGGACACCATCCTCGGCCCCGAGATGAAGTCCACCGGTGAAGTCATGGGTGTGGGCAAGACCTTCGGCGAAGCCTTCGTGAAGTCGCAGATGGGCGCCGGCGTGAAGCTGCCGACCTCGGGCAAGGTCTTCCTGTCGGTGAAGAACAGCGACAAGCCGCGTGCCGTGCAAGTAGCGCGTGACCTGGTCGCGCTGGGCTTCTCCATCGTCGCCACCAAGGGCACGGCGGCGGCCATCAGTGCTGCCGGTATCCCTGTTGCCACCGTCAACAAGGTGGTCGAAGGTCGTCCGCACATCGTGGACATGGTCAAGAACAACGAGATCGCCCTGGTGGTGAACACCGTTGAAGAAAAGCGCAACGCCATCGCCGACTCCGGAGCGATCCGTACCTCGGCACTGGCGGCGCGCGTGACCACCTTCACCACCATCGCCGGTGCCGAAGCGGCAGTGGAGGGCATGCGCCATCTGGAGTCCTTGGACGTCTACGATTTACAAGGCCTGCATAAAGCTATACACTAAACCCACAACACGTTACTTTGTCGGCTGTAGTTGACGCCGACAAGCTAAGAGGGCATCTGAGCAATCGATGCCCTCTCTGACTTTTGGACGACACCCTGCGGCCACAACATGTTCAATGTTGCAGGGCAGCGCCGTCCGGGGACGCTAAGGACATGACGCCATCCCGCCATCGGCAACCGCCTGGCGTCATGTCCTTAGCGGCTCTGAGTCAGGAGCGCGTGTTGTTGAAGAGCTGACGGAATCCTGCAGCAACGGTCCGTTCACCAGCCAGACTGTTCCCGTAAAGACGACGCTTGTCCGCCAAGTTGGCGGCAATGGTGTGCTTTTGCGTGTTCATCGGCCGGCGGACCTTGGATGCGTCTTCCGTGTACCCCTAACCTTGAGCAAGAGACTTATGAGCACAGTTCCCCTTACCAAGCGTGGCGCCGAACTTCTGAAGGAAGAATTGCACCGTTTGAAAACCAAAGACCGCCCTGAAGTCATCAATGCGATCGCCGAAGCGCGCGCGCAGGGCGACCTGTCCGAAAATGCCGAATATGAGTCGGCCAAGGAACGTCAAGCCTTCATCGAAGGCCGCATCGCCGACCTGGAAGGCAAGCTGGGCGCGGCCCAGATCGTCGATCCGGCCGAACTGAACGCGGAGGGCCGGGTGGTTTTCGCCTCCACCGTGGACCTGGAAAACCTGGACAGCGGCGAGAAGGTGACCTACCAGATCGTCGGTCTGGACGAAGCCGACATCAAGGAATCCAAGGTGTCCGTGACCTCGCCCATCGCCCGTGCCCTGATCGGCAAGAGCGCCGGTGACGTGGTGGCCGTGGAAGCCCCGTCGGGTCTGAAAGAATATGAAATCCTGGAAGTGCGCTACGTCTGACGTGGCGTGATGGCGCGGCCCCGTGAAAAAGCAAGCGGGGCGGGTGTCGTAGCGATCGGCTTGATCCGTCTGTGAGATCCGTCCGTATGAGTTGCCTGCAAGTCCGACGAGCCGGAAATGAAAATGCCCGCATCAGCGGGCATTCTGTTTTCTTGGCCTTCGAAGAAGGCCGGTCGCGGCGGATCAGCCCAGCGACTTCTTGGTGCTGCGCTGGCGCGGCTTGGCCTTCTTGACCAGGCCGCCGGCGGTGATGCGTTCATTGCCCTTGAGCATGACCTTGCTCACTGAAGGGCGCTTGGTGGCGTGCGACTTGACGATGGTCACTTCGCGCAGGCCGCCCTTGGCGCCGGCGGCGGTTTTCTTGGCATCGTCCTTTTGCGGGCGATACAGGACCAGCAGCTTGCCGATGTGCTGTACCGGTGCGGCCTTGAGCTCGGCGCAGATGGTTTCGTAGATCGCAATGCGCGCTTCGCGGTCGTCGCCGAAGACGCGAACCTTGATCAGGCCGTGGGCATCGAGGCTCTTGTCGATTTCCTTCATCACGGATTCGGACAGGCCGCTTTCGCCCACCATCACGACGGGGTTCAAGGCATGGGCCTGGGCGCGCAGTTCGCTGCGCTCGGCGGGAGTCAATGTCAACATGGGAATGCAGGTTCGGGACGAGGTCTCGGCGGCGCCAAGTTGTCCCTCAATGAGATAAAACCAGTATTCTACGCGAATGGCAAAGAACAAACTGAACAAAAACTGGTTGCACGACCATATCAACGATCCTTATGTGAAGCTTGCACAAAAGGAGGGTTATCGTGCGCGCGCCGCCTACAA
Source organism: Herbaspirillum sp. (assembly GCF_035644555.1). Taxonomy (GTDB): domain Bacteria; phylum Pseudomonadota; class Gammaproteobacteria; order Burkholderiales; family Burkholderiaceae_D; genus Herbaspirillum. The sequence continues at coordinate 112,353 of NZ_DASQOH010000078.1, read as the reverse complement.
GCTCAAGGAAATCGACGAGGAAGAACGCCTGATCAAGCCCGGTCAGGTCATCGTCGATCTCGGCTGCACGCCCGGGAGCTGGTGCCAGTACGTACGCAACAAGCTGGCCGGCGCCGAGGGTGGCGGCATCCATGGCACCATCATCGGTCTGGACATCCTGCCGATGGATCCGATTGCGGACGTTCACTACATCCAGGGCGACTTCCGCGAAGATGAACCGGTGCGCCAGCTGGAAGCGCTGCTGGACGGCCGCAAGGTCGACCTCGTGCTGTCGGACATGGCGCCCAACCTGTCGGGCGTGGCCATTGCCGACGCAGCGCGGGTGGAGTACCTGATCGACCTGGCCATCGAATTTGCCCAGTTGCACATGAAACCTGGCGGCTCCTTGCTGGTCAAGTGTTTCAATGGGACCGGATACAACGAGCTGGTGCACAAATTCCGGGCCGAGTTCAAGACCGTGATGTCCAAAAAGCCCAAGGCCAGCCGTGACAAGTCCTCGGAAATATTTCTTCTGGGAAAGATCCTGAAGAATCCGAGCCACTGAATCGGCAGGATTTGATGCAAAAGCGGTCTGCTGCAGGATGTTCGGTGCAAGATCTACAGTGTTTCTGACCAAATACTGAATTTTCCTGCCTTGTTTTGCCTGCTTTCAACCCTATATCGACCAATGGAAATCGTCCGCGCGCGAGTTCCGGTGATGTGGGCGGACAGACATCTGCTGTTCCTGCTATTGCGGAATTAATGAAATGGCAACGAAGCAACTGTGGTGCTGCGCATGCGAGGCAATTGTGCGTTGCGCGATGGCACGGCAGCGCAAGGCGGACGGCGGTTTTCTGTGTAAGGGTGGTTGAATCCGGGTAAAATCGGACAATACAAAGGCAACGTGGCGCCCAGGCGTCGGAGGAGTTCCAGTGAACAATATGTTTTCCAAGGCTGCCATATGGGTGGTCATCGCGCTCGTGCTGTTTATGGTATTCAAACAGTTCGACAGCCGCAGCATGGCAACCAACGCCAAGCCGATCGCGTATTCGGACTTCATCTCCGAGGTCAAGGCCGGTCACATCAAGGATGCGACCATCGAGGATCGCAACATCATCGCCACCACCCAGGACGGCACCAAGGTCAAGACCGCGACCACCATCCTGGATCGTGGCCTGGTCGGTGACCTGCTCAACAATGGCGTGAAGTTCGACGTGCGTCAGCCGGAAGAGCAGTCCTTCCTGTCGCAGATCTTCATTTCGTGGTTCCCGATGCTGTTGCTGATCGGTGTCTGGATCTTCTTCATGCGCCAGATGCAGGGCGGTGGCAAGGGCGGTGCCTTCTCCTTCGGCAAGTCCAAGGCCCGCATGCTGGATGAGAACAGCAATTCCGTCACCTTCGCCGACGTCGCCGGTTGCGACGAAGCCAAGGAAGAAGTGCAGGAGCTGGTCGAGTTCCTGCGTGATCCGACCAAGTTCCAGAAGCTGGGTGGCCGCATTCCCCACGGTGTGCTGATGGTCGGTCCCCCGGGTACCGGTAAGACCCTGCTGGCGCGCGCCATCGCGGGCGAAGCCAAGGTGCCGTTCTTCACCATTTCGGGTTCCGACTTCGTGGAAATGTTCGTCGGCGTGGGTGCATCCCGCGTGCGCGACATGTTCGAAAACGCCAAAAAGCATGCTCCCTGCATCATCTTCATCGATGAAATCGACGCCGTCGGTCGCCATCGCGGTGCCGGCATGGGCGGCGGTAACGACGAACGTGAACAGACCCTGAACCAGATGCTGGTGGAGATGGACGGCTTTGAAGCCAATTCCGGCGTCATCGTGATCGCCGCCACCAACCGTGCCGACGTGCTGGACAAGGCGCTGCTGCGTCCGGGTCGCTTCGATCGCCAGGTGATGGTCGGCCTGCCCGATATCCGTGGTCGCGAACAGATCCTGTACGTCCACATGCGCAAGGTGCCCATCGCTCCGGACGTCAAGGCCGATATCCTGGCCCGTGGTACCCCCGGCTTCTCCGGTGCCGACCTGGCCAACCTGGTCAATGAAGCAGCCCTGTTTGCGGCCCGTCGCAACAAGCGTCTGGTTGAGATGCAGGACTTCGAAGATGCCAAGGACAAGATCGTCATGGGTCCGGAACGCAAGTCGGCCGTGATGCGCGAAGAAGAACGTCGCAACACCGCCTACCACGAGTCCGGCCACGCCGTGGTCGCCAAGCTGCTGCCCAAGGCCGATCCAGTGCACAAGGTCACCATCATGCCGCGTGGTTACGCACTGGGCCTGACCTGGCAACTGCCGGAACATGACCGCGTGAACATGTACAAGGACAAGATGCTGGAAGAGATCTCGATCCTGTTCGGTGGTCGTATTGCTGAAGAAATCTTCATGCACCAGATGTCCACCGGCGCTTCCAACGACTTCGAGCGTGCCACCAAGCTGGCCCGTGCGATGGTGACCCGCTATGGCATGTCCGTCACCCTGGGTACCATGGTGTATGAAGATTCGGAACAGGACGCCTACTTTGGCCGCATGTCTTCCAAGACCGTATCCGAAGCCACCCAGCAAAAGGTGGATGCGGAAATCCGCAGCATCCTGGACGAGCAATATGCGCTGGCCCGCCGCCTGCTGGAAGAACATCGCGACAAGGTCGATGTCATGGCCAAGGCCCTGCTGGAATGGGAAACCCTGGACGCCGATCAGGTCAACGACATCATGAACGGTGACGAACCGCGTCCTCCGCGCAACGGTGTGCCGGCCAAGAAGTCGTCCTCGGACAACAATCGTCCCGGCGACGTCACCCCCAACGCCACGGCACCTGCCTGAAGCGTGACGGTAACGACGCAGGGCAGTCTGCGGTAAGAGAAAAAGGTGAGGAGCAATCCTCGCCTTTTTTCATTTTGTCCTCCCCCGACCCCTCGCTTCGAGGCCGTCATCTCCCGGCAGGTGCGGGCGAAAGAAGCAGGCAGCCGGCATGCGGCGGTGTATCATGCTGCGCCACGCAGTAGTGCACCGCCCGTGGCGGAAGCTGAACACCCGTTCCACCCTGATAGAAGCAAGATGACGCAAGCATTCCTCAAATGCGGCAGGTTCCGCCTGCCGGTACAGCAAGGTCGCCGGCCGCTGGTCATGGGCATCCTCAATGTGACGCCGGACTCGTTCTCCGACGGCGGTCGCCACCACTCGCTGGAAATGGCCCTGGGCCATGCCGAACAGATGATCGCCGATGGCGTGGACATCATCGACATCGGCGGCGAATCCACCCGCCCCGGCATCGCGCCCTTGTCGCTGGAGCAGGAGCTGGAACGCGTCATGCCGGTGATCTACGCGCTGCGCGATTGCGGCAAGCCCCTCTCGCTGGACACCTACAAGCCCGCCGTTATGCGCGAAGCGCTGCTGGCGGAAGTGGACATGATCAATGACATCAACGGCTTTCGCGCCGAGGGCGCCATCGAGGCAGTCAGGGACAGCGAGGCCGGCCTGTGCGTGATGCACATGCAGGGCCAGCCGCAGACCATGCAGCAGGCGCCCGTCTACCAGGATGTGGTGACCGAAGTTGCGCATTTCCTGCAGGGGCAGGTGGATTTGATGCAGGCCGCCGGGATCGCCCGCGAGCGCATCTGCATCGATCCCGGTTTTGGCTTTGGCAAGACAGTGGAGCATAATCTTGCTTTGCTCAAAAGCACGCGCCGCCTGATCGGCCAACTGGACATGCCGCTATTGGCGGGCATGTCCCGCAAATCCATGATCGGTGCGGTCACCGGCAAGCCGCTGGAGCGGCGTATGGCCGGCAGCATCGGCGCGGCGCTGGCGGCAGCGCAGCAGGGCGCGATGATCATCCGCGTACACGACGTGGCCGAGACCGTCGATGCCCTCACCATGTGGCAGGCCGGGCGGGAAGACATCTGAGACCGGCCATCCGGCGAGGCGAACCGCCTGGCCCGGGTGATGGAAGAGTGACACAGACAAGGGAGACGGGCCAACCATCCGGTGGCCCGCAGGAAAGCGTTAGAGGAATCAAGATGGCAGCAAAATATTTCGGCACCGACGGCGTACGCGGTCGTGTGGGTGTGGCCCCGATCACGCCTGATTTCGTCATGCGCCTGGGCTACGCCGCAGGCAAGGTGCTGACCCAGGCCAAGGATGGCGCGGCGCGGCGCACGGTATTGATCGGCAAGGACACCCGGATTTCCGGCTACATGCTGGAAGCCGCCCTGGAAGCCGGTTTCGCGGCGGCCGGGGTGGACGTCTGGCTGGCCGGGCCGATCCCCACCGCGGCCGTGGCCTATTTGACCCGCGCCTTGCGGCTCTCGGCCGGCGTGGTGATATCCGCATCGCATAATCCGTATCACGACAACGGCATCAAGTTCTTTTCCGCCAGCGGCAACAAGCTGCCGGATGCCGTCGAAGCCGATATCGAGGCGGCCCTGGAGCGGCCCATGGACTGTGTGCCCTCCGAGAAGCTGGGCAAGGCACGTCGTCTCAATGATGCCGCCGGTCGCTACATCGAATTCTGCAAGAGCACCTTCCCCGGGGCCATGGACCTGCGCGGCATGCGCCTGGTGGTCGATTGTGCCCACGGCGCGGCCTACAACATCGCGCCCCATGTGTTCCACGAACTGGGGGCCGAGGTCATCACCATCGGCAACCAGCCCGATGGCCTGAACATCAACGAGGATTGCGGTGCCACCGCGCCCAAGACTCTGGTGGCGTCGGTGCGCGAATACCGCGCCGACCTGGGCATCGCGCTCGACGGCGATGCCGACCGCCTGATCATGGTCGACGACAGCGGCCGCATCTACAACGGCGACGAACTGCTCTACCTGATGGTCAAGGACAGGCTGGCCACCGGCGCGATCGATGGCGCGGTCGGCACGCTCATGACCAACATGGCCCTGGAGGTCGCCTTCAAGAAGATGGGCGTGCCCTTCGCGCGTGCCAAGGTGGGTGACCGTTATGTGCTGGAAGTGCTGCAGGAAAAGGGCTGGCTGCTGGGCGGCGAGGGTTCCGGTCACCTGCTGGCGCTGGACAAGCACACCACCGGCGACGGCATCGTCTCGGCGCTGCAGGTGCTGTCGGCCCTCAAGCGCGCAGGCCAGACCCTGGCACAGATGACGGCGGACATCAGCCTGTATCCGCAGTCGCTGATCAACGTGAAGATCCCAGCCGGTTACGACTGGAAATCCAACACCGCCTTGCAGGCGGAAAAGGCGGCCGTAGAAGAACAGCTGGGCGAGCGCGGACGCGTACTGCTGCGCCCCTCCGGTACCGAGCCCCTGATCCGCGTGATGGTGGAGGCCCAGGAGGCCGAACTGGCGCGCAGCATGGCGCAGCGTATCGCCGCCAAGGTGCTCTGAGTTCTTCCTGTTTCGGACTGCGGACGATGTCAAAAGAGCTAGCCCAAATCCTCATGGTGGAAGACGAACCCAGCATCGCGGAGCTATTGCGCTTCACGATGCAGGGGGCTGGTTTCGCCACCACCATTGCCACCGATGTGGCCCAGGCCCGCAAGTTCATTGCCGAGGCGCTGCCCCACGTGATCCTGCTGGACTGGATGTTGCCGGACAGCTCGGGCCTGGTGTTGCTGAGCGAATTGCGGCGTGATCCGCGCACCGCCGCGCTGCCGGTCATCATGCTGACCGCCAAGGGCATGGAAGAAGACAAGGTCAAGGGCTTGAACGAGGGCGCCGATGACTACGTGACCAAGCCCTTTTCACCCAAGGAACTGGTGGCGCGGGTACAGGCACTGTTACGCCGCAAGACCCCCGAGATCGGCAGCCAGGTGCTGCGGTATCGCGACATCGGCATCGATGTCGAGCGGCGCGAAGTCTCGGTCGGTGGCCGGTCGGTGACGCTGGACCAGGCAGAATTCAAGCTGCTGCGTTATCTGGTGGCCCATCCGGAACGCATCTTCTCGCGTGCCCAGTTGCTGGACAAGGTGTGGGGTGACCATACCTTCATCGAAGAACGCACGGTGGACGTGCATATCATGCGTCTGCGCAAATCGCTGGGTGATCTCGCGCATTACGTGCAGACGGTGCGTGGCATGGGCTACAAGCTCAGCGGCGAGCAATGATCGCCCTTCAGGTGGTCGGCCTGCGCCGCTGAAGCCGCATCATGAAAAAAGCGATCCGAGGATCGCTTTTTTCATGGCTGCTCCCTCTCGCCAGGCTCAGTCCAGCGGCACACTGCGATAGCGGTTGACCTCCGAGGCCGACACCCATCCGCCCTGATTTCCCCAGCTGTTGAGCACATAGGACAGCACCGCCGCCACCTCGGAATCGCTCAGTTGCGGCCCGAAGGGCGGCATGCCGAAGGGATAGGGATTGCCGGTCGTGGATGGCGGAAAACCGCCATTGAGCACGGTGCGAATCGCATTGAGCGGTTGTGGCCCGGCGATGGCATGGTTGCCCGCCAGCGGCGGATAATCCGGCGCGCTACCCTGGCCCTTGCCGCCATGACAGTCCACGCACAGTGATCCGTAGAGCTTTTGGCCCTGCTTGAGGATGCGCTCGGCTTCCACCGGCTCCGGGCGCGGTGCGCCGGAGTCGGCCGAACTTTCCGATGAGGGTGCCGGCAGCGTCTTGAGGTAGACGCTGATGGCCGAGATGTCGCTATCGGTCAGATATTGCAGGCTGCGGCCGACGATTTCCGACATGGGCCCCAGCGCCGTACCGCGAGCCGATACCCCGGTCTTGAGCAGGGCGGCAATATCGGCCTCGCTCCAGCTTCCCAGCCCCTGCTCACCGCCATGCAGTGGCGGCGCATACCACGCCAGCGCCGGTATCACGCCGCCCTCCAGCGCCAGCGGCGCCAGGCTCGCGCCCAGAGCGTTGCGTGCGCTATGGCAGGCGCTGCAATGGCCGGCGCCCTGGACCAGATAGGCGCCACGGTTCCATTGCGCATCGCGTGCCGGGTCGGGCGTGAAGCTGCCTGGTTTGAAATACAAGGCACGCCACAGCCCCAGCAGCATGCGCTGGTTGTAGGGGAAGCGCAGTGCATGATCGCGATTGGGCTGATTGACCGGCGGCAGGCTCTGCAGATAGGCGAAGAGGGCATCGCTGTCGTCGCGGCTCATCCGGGTGTAGCTGGTATAGGGGAAGGCCGGATAGAGGAAGCGGCCGTCGCGGCCCCGCCCGTGATGCAGCGCGCGCCAGAAATCGTCGCGGCTCCAGTTGCCGATGCCGGTGGCTTTGTCCGGGGTGATGTTGCTGGTGTAGAGCGTGCCGAAGGGGCTGGCGATGGCGCGTCCACCGGCATATCCCGCTCCGCCGCGCACGGTGTGGCAGGCCATGCAATTGCCGGCCTGCGCCAGGTATTGGCCCTTGAGCCGCTGCGCCTGTGGATCACCGACCGCGGAAGCCACGCCCGGGTCCTCGCTGCCCAGGCTCTGCCAGGCCACCACGCCAGCCAGGCCCACCAGCGTGCCGGCGGCGCCCAGCAGCAGCCACTTCAGGCCGGTCGTCCAGGGCCGCCTCATGGTATTGCTCCCATCGTGCCGGGCTTCGACAGCGCCGGCCCCATGCTGCCGCACTGTGCGGGCAATCGCTTGGCCGGTGCAGCGGCCGGGCGGTAATTCGGTGGCACCGGCTGCGCCGCCAGCCAACTGCTGGCGGCGTTGATGTCTTCCGGGCTCAGGGCGCGGGCGATCTCGCCCATGCAGTCGGGCGCCTTGGCCTTGCGCTCGCCGTTGCGCCAGGCGCCCAGCTGCGCATTGATGTAATCCCGTGGCAGTCCCAGCAGCCCAGGGATGCCCGGTGCCACGCCGGCCAAGCCGTCACCATGGCAGGCGGCGCAGGCCGGAATGCGTTGCGCCGGCCGGCCGGTGGTAACCAGCTGGCGGCCGCGTTCCAGCACCGTTGCGCTGGCCTCGGTGGTGACTGGCGGCGGGTAGGGCGGATGCTGGTCGGCAAAGAAGGCGGCGATCTGCTGCAGATAGTCGTCCGAAAGATTGGCCAGCAGGTAATTCATCATCGGGTAACGGCGCTGGCCATCCCGGAAGCTCTGCAACTGATGCAGCAGATAGCCTTCGGGCTTGCCGGCGATGCGCGGGTAATAGCCATCGGCGGTAGCGCGCCCTTCCTTGCCGTGGCAGGCGGTACAGGCTGCCATCCGTTCCGCCATGCCGGGCACTGCCCTGGCATCGGCAGGGGAGGCCGTCGACTGGGCCATGGCTGGCGCGTATGCAATCCAGGTCCCCAGTGCGATGGCAGCAATTTCCTTCATATTTGTTATGAGCGGGCGCATCGACCTATTGTAGTGCAAGGCGCCACTGTGCTTGCAGCTTTGCAAGCCCGGGCGCAGCGGATACAATAGCGGCCTTGCTGCCCCCGTAGCTCAGTGGATAGAGCGATCCCCTCCTAAAGACAATTGGGCAGCGGCTGCCGAAAGGCGCCGCGTGAATGGAGTCAAATTCGGTGAACCCTGACAGCGCCTGGTCGTGATGGCTGCGCGGCTGCTGGCAATACCGAGCCAAGCCGGCTTCCGTGAGGACGCCGGAAGGTGTAGAGACTAGACGGCTCCGGTCTAAAGGCCAGTGCATCGATGGCACTGCCCACGATCAAGGTATAGTCCAGACCACAAACAGACTCTGGTGGCGAAAGCCATAGTGGTATGAAGGGATAGGTCACACGTTCGATCCGTGTCGGGGGCGCCAGCATAAAAAAAGCGCAGAAGTCAGCTTCTGCGCTTTTTCATTTTCTGCCCCACCAGTGTCACATCACCGTGGGGCAGCCTCACTCCGATCCATCATCGGTCAATGGCCCTGGTTGGTGCTGTCCAGGAAGCGGCGCGCGTTGTCGCTCTGGGGGCGCGTTCCCGAAGGCGAGGGGGCAGCGCCCGGGCTGCCGGGCGCGCTGCCTGGCACGTTCGGCGCCGGCTGGGCCGTGCCCGGGGCGGCCGGGGTCTGGCTCGGGGTCCAGCCGAAGAAGTTCGAGATCGCATCCACCACCGTCACACCCACATTGGTCACCAGACCGTTGTTCGGGGTGAAGTTGTCGTAGTACGGTTCGCCATCGATGAAGCGGATGCCGTCCGGCACCGGCTGGTCGAACTGCGGCACGCCCTTCAGGGCCTTGGCCATGTAATCCACCCAGATCGGCAGCGCCAGCTGGGCACCGAATTCCATGCCACCCAGGCTCTTGGGCTGGTCATACCCCATCCACACCACGGTGGCCAGCGTGCGCTGGTAACCGGCGAACCAACCATCCACCGCATCGTTGGTGGTACCGGTCTTGCCGGCCAGGTCGGTGCGGCCGATGCTATTGCTGCGCGCGCCGGTGCCGCGCTGGGCCACGGACTTGAGCAGGTTGGTCATCATGTAGCTGTTGCGCTCGGCCACCACGCGCGGTGCGCCATTGCCGACGATCAGCGGGTCCGCCTTGGACAGCACCTTGCCGCGGGCGTCGGTGATCTGCGAGATCAGGTAGGGCTGGATCTTGTAGCCGCCATTGGCGAACACCGAATAGGCCGCCGACAACTGCAGCGGATTGGTCTGCCCAGCACCCAGGGCCATGGGCAGGTAGGGCGGAACCTTGTCGGCATCGAAACCATAGGTGCCGGTGATGAAGTCCTTGGCGTAAGGCACGCCGATGTAGTCCAGCGTGCGGATGGCCACCAGGTTGACCGACTTCTGCAGGGCCGTGCGCACCGTGATCGGGCCGGCCGGGGTTTCGTCATCCTTGGGTTCCCAGTTAGGCTGGCCGGGGCCGGCAGGGTAGGACACCGGAGCATCGTTGACGATGGAGGCGGGCGCAAAACCCTTCTCCAGCGCTGCTGAATAGATGAAGGGCTTGAATGTGGAGCCGGGCTGGCGCCAGGCTTGCGTCACGTGGTTGAAGTTGTTCTGGGTGAAGTCGAAACCGCCCACCAGCGCGCGGATGGCACCGTCCTGCGGCACCACCGACACCAGCGCTGCTTCCACTTGCGGCAGCTGCACCACCTGCCAGTTCTGCTTGGCATCCTGCATCACGCGGATCAGCGCGCCGGGGCCGATGCGCACTTCCTTCTTGGCCTTTTCCGACAGCGCCGATGCCACGAAGCGCAGGGCTTCGCCCTTGATGCTGATCTTGTCGCCGCTGCGCAATACGGCGTCGATCTGCTTGGGGCTGGCAGCCACCACCACGGCGGCCAGGATGTCATCGTTGTCCGGGTGGTCGTCCATCACGTCGTCGATGGCGGAGGCACGATCCTCCGCGTTTGAGGGCAGCTCGATGGTCTCTTCCGGACCACGGTAGCCATGGCGACGGTCATAGTCCATCACGCCCTTGCGCACGGCCAGGTAGGCGGCCTGCTGGTCGGCGGCATTGACGGTGGTGTAGACGTTGAAGCCCTGCGTATAGGTGTCTTCCTTGTACTGGGCGTACACCATCTGGCGCACCATTTCATTCACATATTCGGCATGTACCGTGTACTGGCTGCCCGGTGCACGCACCTTCAGTTCTTCCTTGGAAGCCTTGTCGTACTGCGCCTGGGTGATGAAGCCCACGTCCAGCATGCGCTGCAGGATGTACTGCTGGCGGATGTGGGCGCGCTTGGGGTTGACGATGGGGTTGTAGGCTGATGGTGCCTTGGGCAGGCCGGCCAGCATGGCGGCTTCGGCCAGGGTGACGTCCTTGAGGTCCTTGCCGAAATAGGTGCGGGCGGCAGCGGCAAAGCCGAAGGCGCGCTGGCCCAGGTAGATCTGGTTCATGTAGACCTCCAGGATCTGGTCCTTGGTCAGGGCATGTTCGATCTTGTTGGCCAGCAGCACTTCATAGAGCTTGCGGGAGAAGGTCTTTTCCTTGGTCAGGAAGACATTGCGCGCCACCTGCATGGTGATGGTGCTGGCCCCCTGCGAGGCGCTGCCGCGCAGCACGTCGGTCACCAGGGCGCGGGCGATGCCGATCCAGTCGATGCCGCCGTGCTCATAGAAGCGATAGTCCTCGATGGCCAGCACGGCATTCTTCATGTCGGCCGGGATGTCGTCCAGCTTGACCAGGCTGCGCTTTTCTTCACCGAATTCGCCCAGCAAGACCTTGTCTTCGGACCAGATGCGCAGCGGGACCTTGGGCCGGTAATCGGTGATCAGGTCCAGCGAGGGCAGGCGCGGGTTGATGAAGATCAGGGCGTAGACCACCAGTAGCGCGCCGGCGATGGCCAGGCCCACGATGGACAGACCGATGAACTTGGCGATGTTGGGATTGAGAAAGCCGCGCTGGCGGCGCAGCGGGTCTGGCAAGGTTGAAAGAGGCATGGGATCAGTACGAATCGGGATGCGCTATCTTACAGCATCGGGCCGCCAGGCCGGCGGGGAGGGCTGGGACAATGCTTTACCAGTTGTAACATCGATCCCTTTCGACGCTGAAATTCGAGATTTTGTAGTTATTTATCGTCAACAACGTTGCCGCCGCGACAATCCGGCGCGCGTCGCGCGCTCTGCCGCAGCGGACGCTTCCTGAGCTTAAATCAGCATTTCGGCGGCGCAGTCGGTACAATGCCGCTCTTGTTCCGCTTCTGCGCCGCTGCGGCGCCTTGCAAGCGACTTCGCATCCATCCTGCGCGGCCCAGGCCGTCGCATTCACGCAGATCACGCTACTCACGCTATGGCAGTCATTTCCCTCTCCGACGCACAACTGGCCTTCGGCCACGTCGCGCTCCTCGATCACGCCGAATTCTCGCTGGAGACCGGCGAACGCATCGGCCTGATCGGCCGCAACGGCACCGGCAAGTCGTCGCTCCTGAAGATCATCGCCGGTCGCTCGAAGCTGGACGATGGCCTGCTGGTGATGCAGCAGAACCTGAAGATCGCCTATGTCGACCAGGAGCCACATTTCCCGGAAGAGATGACGGTGTTCGACGCCGTAGCTTCGGGCCTGGGCGAGTTGCCGGCTTTGCTGGCCGAATATGAAGCCATCACCGGTCAGTTCGGCGGTGATAACGACGATGCCCTGCTGGAGCGCATGCACCAGATCCAGACCGTGCTGGACGCGGCCGACGCCTGGTCCATCGGCAACAAGGTCGAGACCACGCTGGACAAGCTGAACCTGAACCGCGAAGCGCGCATCGGTGAACTCTCCGGCGGTATGAAGAAACGCGTGGCCCTGGCCTGCGGCCTGGTGGGCAACCCCGACGTGCTGCTGCTGGACGAGCCGACCAACCACCTGGACTTCGGCTCCATCCTGTGGCTGGAAGGCCTGTTGCGCGACTTCAAGGGGAGCATCCTCTTCATCACCCACGACCGTAGTTTCCTGGACAACGTCTCGACCCGCATCATCGAACTGGATCGCGGCAAGATCCTGTCCTTCCCCGGCAACTTCAGCACCTACCAGACCCGCAAGGCCGAGCTGCTGGCCAACGAGGAAGTGGAAAACGCCAAGTTCGACAAATTCCTGGCCCAGGAAGAGGTCTGGATCCGCAAGGGCGTGCAGGCCCGCCGTACCCGCGACGAAGGCCGCGTGCGACGTCTGGAAGCGCTGCGCGTGCAGCGCAGCGAGCGCCGCGACCGGCAAGGACAGGTCAAGCTGGAAGTGGGTACCGGCGAGCGCTCCGGCAAGATCGTGGCGGAACTGGAAAACGTCAACAAGGCCTACGGCCCCAAGACCATCGTGCGCGATTTCAGCACCATCCTCATGCGAGGCGACAAGGTCGGCCTGATCGGCCAGAACGGCGCCGGCAAGACCACGCTGCTCAAGCTGATCCTGGGTGAGGAAGCGCCGGACAGCGGCACCGTCAAGCAGGGGACCAAGATGCAGGTCGCCTATTTCGATCAGATGCGCGCGCAACTGAATGAAGAAACCACGCTGGCTGACACGATTGCTCCGGGCAGCGACTGGGTCGAGGTCAACGGCCAGCGCAAGCACGTGATGACCTATCTGTCGGACTTCCTGTTCGCGCCGGAACGCGCCCGCTCGCCGGTACGTACGCTCTCCGGCGGTGAACGCAACCGCCTGCTGCTGGCGCGGCTGTTCGCCAAGCCGGCCAATGTGCTGGTGCTGGACGAACCGACCAACGACCTTGACATCGATACGCTGGAATTGCTGGAAGAACTGCTGGAAGAATATCCGGGGACGGTGTTCCTGGTCAGCCACGACCGTATGTTCCTGGACAATGTCGTGACCCAGGTGATCGCCGCCGAGGGCAATGGCGTCTGGCGTGAATATGTGGGTGGTTATTCCGACTGGGAGCGCCAGCGTCCGACCACGCAGGCGGCCTCCAAGGCTGGCGCCAAGGCGGCCGACAAGGTCGCCGACAGCGGCGAGGTCAAGGCCGAATCGACCATGGCGGCACCGGTGGCTGCGCCCGCGGCCAAGAAGAAGCTGAGCTACAAGGAACAGCGTGAGCTGGAAGAACTGCCCAAGCGCATTGCGGCACTGGAAGCGGAGCAGAAGCAGATTTCCGAGAAGCTGGCCGACCCCGACCTCTACAAGAAGAGTGCCGATGACGCCGTCAAGCTGAACCAGCGTTTCGCCGAGATCGACGAAGAACTGCTGGTCAGCCTGGAGCGCTGGGAAGAGATCGAAGGGAAGAAGTAAGCCCGCTCAGCTCGGCTTGCGCAAGGCTTCGCGCAGGTCGGGCAGCATCTCGCGCAGATTGGGCGCATCTTCGGCATACGGACGCAGAGCCAGGTAGGCTTCCAGATCTTCCAGCGCCGCCTGGGCCATGCCCAGATTGGCGAAGGCCAGGCCGCGGTCGCGCTTTTCGGTGACTTCTTCGGGCAGGAGGATCACCAGGCGTTCCTGCACGTCCAGCACCTGTTGCCAGCGCTGGCTTTCCATGAAGATGGCTTTCAGGTTGCGCAGCATGCGCGCCAGGATTTCGCGTGGATGAGCCGCCCGCAGATAGGCTGCCAGGGGCAGTTCGTCGCCAAACTCTTCTTCCGGCTGATGGGCCAGGAAGGGCTCCAGACGCTCTTCCAGTTCTTCCCGCGACAGGCTGGAACCGTTCATGGGGTCCAGCACGATTTCACCCGACTGTACCGATAACTTCATCAAGAAGTGGCCAGGGAATGAAACCCCCTTCATGTCCAGCCCGATCTGCTGGGCCAGTTCGATATACACCACCGCCAGCGAGATAGGGATGCCGCGTCGGGTCGAGATGACGCGGTGGATGTAGCTGTTGTCGGGGTCGTAGTAATTGTTGACGTTGCCGGCGAAGGCCATTTCCTGGAAGAAGAACTGGTTCAGCATGCGCAACTTCTGGATTTGCGACGCATCCGGCGGCAGCCGCTGCCTGAGCTTGAGCGCCAGGGTGTCGAGCGCCATTTCCTCTTCAGCGAAATCCATTTCGGGATAGAAATCCTGTCCCAACGTCAGGGCGGATTCGAACAAGGGGATCGAATCGTCCTGGCGCACCAGCGAAGCAAAATAGTCGAGGGAGGTGAGCGTCATGACACCCATGCTATCAAAATATTGCGCGCTGCGTCAGGTCTGCCTGGAGGCGAGTGAAATTTGTTGTTTCACTCTACCTCTTTGTTTTGCTGAAGCGGCAAGAGAGCTGGTTCAGCGCCTCAGCGGCGGGCGATCCGCTTGAACTCGCGCAGGCGGAAACCCATGGCAAACAGCGGTCCGAAATAGGCCGCTGCGCACACCACCAGCACTAGTCCCAGCGCGGCAATGCGCAGCAGGGGCTGGGCGCGCAGGGCGACCCAGTCGAAGTGACCGGCGATCCACAGGGCGACGCCGGCCATCACCAGCAGCGCGCCGCACAGACGCACCAGGAACAGGCCCCAGCCCGGTCGCGGCACATAGATCTGGCGTCGGCGCAGGCCGATGAACAGGCACAGCGCATTGAGGCAGGCCCCCAGCCCGATGGACAGCGCCAGGCCGGCATGGGCGAAGATCGGCACGAACAAGCTGTTCATGGCCTGGGTGGCGATGAGCACGCCGACGGCGATGATCACCGGGGTGCGGATATCCTGTTTGGCATAGAAGCCGGGCGCCAGGATCTTGACCAGGATCAGTCCGATCAGGCCCACGCCATAGGCCACCAGCGCGTGGCCGACCATGGTGACGGAAAGCGCGTCGAAACGGCCGTAGTGGAACAGGGTGGCGGTCAGCGGTTCGGAGAGCGTGGCCAGTCCCACCGCGGCCGGCATGGCCAGCATGAAGGTCAGCCGCAGCCCCCAGTCCAGCAGGGCCGAGTATTCCTCCATGTCCTGCGCGGCGTGGGCGTTGGACAGGCTGGGCAGCAGGATGGTCCCCAGGGCGACGCCCAGCAGGGCGGTGGGGAATTCCATCAGGCGGTCGGCATAGGTCAGCCAGGAGACGCTGCCGTGCTCCAGGCGCGAGGCGATGTTGGTATTGATCATCAGGCTGATCTGCGCGGCCGAGACGGCAAAGACGGCCGGCCCCATTTTCTTCAAGACCCGTTTGACGCCCTCGTCGCGCAACCCGAGCATGGGATTCCAGTACAGACGCGGCAGCATGCCGATCTTCACCAGCGCCGGCACCTGGATGGCCACCTGCAGGATGCCGCCCACCAGCACGGCGAAGGCCATGGCGTAGATCGGCTGCTCCATGAAGGGCGCTACGAACAGCGAGGCCACGATGAAGGCCACGTTGAGCAGCACCGAGGTCACGGCCGGGATCTTGAATTCCTTCCAGGTGTTGAGGATGCCTCCGGCCAGCGCCACGAAGGCCATGAAGCCGATGTAGGGGAACATGATGCGGGTCATCAGCACCGAGGCGTGGAAGGCGTCCGGGTTGTACTGCAGGCCGGTGGCGATGAAATAGACCACGAAGGGGGTGGCCACGATGCCGATCACGCAGGTGATGAGCATCACCCACATCAGGGCGGTGGCGACGTGGTCGACCAGATGTCTGGTCTCTTCGATGCCGCGGCGGTTCTTGTATTCGGCGAGGATGGGTACGAAGGCCTGCGAGAACGCACCCTCGGCAAACAGGCGACGCAGCAGGTTGGGGATGCGGAAGGCGATATTGAAGGCGTCGGTGTAGGCGGAGGCGCCGAAGGCGCGGGCAAACAGGATTTCCCGGACCAGTCCGGTGATGCGCGAGAGCATCGTCATGCCGGAAATGGCGGCTAGCGTTTTATGCAAGTTCATGGAGCGGCATTATAGCGGGGGGCTGATGGCGGCGGCCGCTGGCGCGACCCTGATCCGGTGATCCCGGCGCCAGGTGAATGGACGTGGCAACACGGCGGGTGCTGGTAGAGTGGCCGTAGCGCCGGCTGGTTCGATGCCGGCTGACAATTTCTTCATGGCAATCCGTGGGCCGCGGTTGTCGCATGGCGGCCGATGCAGGCCTGTTTACAGCAGTTCAGCGACAGAAGAGGACAAGTTGATTGCCTTGTCGGGTGAATCTGGTTATAATCCGATGCTTTACAGAATTTGGCATCGCGAGTCCTCGGGGTTTGCGGCGCAAACGACTCTCGATTTAGGATAATTTTCATGGCAAATACCGCACAGGCACGTAAGCGTGCTCGTCAAGCAGTCAAGCAAAACGCTCACAACTCGAGCCAGCGCTCGACCCTGCGCACCGCAATCAAGGCAGTTCGCAAGGCCATCGCCGCCGGCGACAAGGCTGCAGCAACCTCCGTGTTCCAATCTTCCGTGTCGACCATCGACAGCATCGCCGACAAGAAGATCATCCACAAGAACAAGGCTGCTCGCCACAAGAGCCGTCTGGCTGCTGCCCTGAAGGCCCTGGCTGCTTAATTGCTGCATGGCTTGAGCTGAAGCGCGGTTCACCCGCTTCAGACTGCAGTACAAGAAAACCGCTTGCTCGCAAGCGGTTTTTTGCGTTGGTAGATCGATTTCTGCTGGCTTGACTGCTCGCCGTCGGCCGGGGCGGACCCCGGCCGGCGCCTGCTTACTGCGGCAGGCCCTCGATCTTGGTGCCGGGCTTGATGTTTTTCTGCTTGAACCAGCCCTTGTTCATCTCCAGCGCATAGACCGCCGCGCGCTTGGCGCAGTGGGAGTCCAGAGTCT
This sequence comes from Herbaspirillum sp., assembly GCF_035644555.1. GTDB lineage: Bacteria > Pseudomonadota > Gammaproteobacteria > Burkholderiales > Burkholderiaceae_D > Herbaspirillum. Next base: position 95,454 of record NZ_DASQOH010000078.1, on the reverse strand, counting down.
GTTCCTTCATTTCCTCGATGTTGATGATGACGCCTTTTTCATCCATGAAGGCTACCGAGAGCGGGATCAGGGTATTTTTCATCCACATGCATACCCCGGCCGGCTGACCGAACAGGAACAGCATGCCTTCGTTGTCGGCCATCCGGTCGCGGAACATCAGACCCTGCTCGCGCTCGGCCTCGGTCTTGGCCACTTCGGCCTTGATCAGGTGGATGCCGATGTTGAGCTGGGTGGTGGGGAATTTGCGTACCGACGGCGTCTGGGCGCTGGCGCTGGCAATGCATCCGACCGCCAGCAGGGCGGCGGTGGTGCACTGGAAAAGGCGGGAAAGTGAAGATTGGCGCATGTTCAATATCTATCGTAGATCGGATGGTGCGAAGAGCAAGCAGGATAGCAGGAGCCGGGCAGGGCGCAACAGTGGATGAGCGAGCGGGCCTGCCAAAGCGCGCGGACATGAAAAAAGGCAGGACCAGCCTGCCTTTTTCTTGATGCGGACGCTAATTACTTAGCTTCAGCTGCCTTCTTTGCCTTCTTGGCCTTCTTTGCCTTCTTGGCCTTCTTTGCCTTCGGAGCAGCGGCTTCAGCCTTCGGCGCTTCCGGAGCGGCCGGAGCTTGTGCGAAAGCAGCAGTTGCGAACAGACCAGCGATCAGAGCGGCGATCAATTTTTTCATTTTGCGTCCTTCAATTCAACATGTTAGGGATGTGAGGCAAACGATGATTCGTGCGAATCACTGCCAATAACGGTGGGCGCGGATGAAGGTTGACACTGATTTTGATCTTTTTTACGAGGATTGAAGAAGAATGATGCACTCTGCCACAATAAAATGTTGTCAGAATGTTCAGTTTTTGGGCCTTGGACTGTTCAGGATGGGGTGTCCAGTGCTGCCGGATCGACCTCACGCCATTCGCCGGGCATCAGAGGATGGCTTGCCAGTGAGAACGGCCCGATCGCGATGCGCACCAGGCGCAGCGTCGGCAGGCCGACGGCAGCCGTCATCCGGCGCACCTGGCGGTTCTTGCCTTCGCTGATGGTGAGCGCGATCCAACTGGTCGGCTGGTTCTGGCGCTGGCGGATCGGTGGTGTGCGCGGCCACAGCCAGGGCGGTTCTTGGATCAGCCGGGCCTGGCTGTGCTGGGTCACGAAATCGCCCAGGTCCAGCGGCTTGCTCAAGCGTTGCAGCACCTCAGGGCTGGCCTGGCCTTCCACCTGGGCCAGATAGGTCTTGGGCTGCTTGCGCCGGGGATGGGCAATGGCATGCTGCAGCTTGCCGTCATCGGTGAGCAGGAGCAGGCCCTCGCTGTCGGCGTCCAGCCGGCCGGCGGGATAGACATTGGGAATATCGATGTAGTCGGCCAGGGTCTGGCGTTCGGGGTGGGCCGAGAACTGGCTCATCACCTGGAAAGGTTTGTTGAATAAGATCAGAGGCATGCGCTAGTGTCGCAAAAACATGGCATTCCGTAAAATCCTGATGCATAATCGTCCACGGATGTCCTATATCTTATATAAGACCTTGCGCGTGCATTCCGGAATTTCCCCGACTCAAACCACGGAAATCTCTTAAAATTCCCCGCTTGTATGACAATCCAGGCAATGGCGACCTGCTGGTCGCCTGGTCCGGATTGCCGCTGATGCCTTCTATCCCTTCTATCGCCACCGCCTCAACCATCGGAGACCACGATGTCGTACCAACATATCCAAGTGCCTGCTGAAGGGCGCAAGATCACCGCCAACGCCGATGACACCCTCAATGTCCCCAATAACCCCATCATCCCCTTCATCATGGGCGATGGCGTGGGCGTGGATGTGACGCCGGTGATGCTCAAGGTGGTCGATGCCGCCGTGGAAAAGGCCTACGGTGGCGCGCGCAAGATCCACTGGATGGAAATCTACGCCGGCGAAAAGTCGACCCGGCTGTATGGTCCCGATGTCTGGCTGCCGGATGAGACCCTGGACGTGCTCAAGGAATACCTGGTCTCGATCAAGGGGCCCCTGTCCACGCCGGTCGGCGGCGGTATCCGCTCGCTCAACGTGACCATGCGCCAGCAGCTGGACCTGTACGTCTGTCTGCGTCCGGTGCGCTACTTCAAGGGTGTGCCCTCGCCGTTGCGCGAGCCGGAGAAGACCGACATGGTGATCTTCCGCGAGAACTCCGAGGATATCTACGCCGGCATCGAATGGCAGGCCGGCACACCGGAAGTGAAGAAACTGATTGAGCTGCTGACCCGCGAGATGGGCGTCAAGAAGCTGCGCTTCCCGGAGACCTCTGCTCTGGGCATCAAGCCGGTCTCGCGCGAAGGTACCGAGCGCCTGGTGCGCAAGGCGATCCAGTACGCCATCGATCACGACAAGCCCTCGGTCACCCTCGTCCACAAGGGCAACATCATGAAGTACACCGAAGGTGCTTTCCGTGACTGGGGCTACGCGCTGGCCGGCCGCGAGTTCGGTGCCGAGCTGATCGACGATGGTCCGTGGATGCGCCTCAAGAACCCCAAGACCGGTCGCCAGATCGTGATCAAGGATGCGATCACCGATGCCTTCTTCCAGCAGGTGCTGATGCGCCCGGCGGAATACAGCGTGATTGCCACCATGAACCTGAACGGCGACTATATCTCGGATGCCGTGGCGGCCCAGGTGGGCGGCATCGGTATCGCGCCCGGCGCCAACATGTCCGATTCGGTGGCGGTATTCGAAGCGACCCACGGTACCGCACCTAAGTACGCCGGCAAGGATTACGTGAACCCCGGTTCCAGCATCCTGTCGGCGGAGATGATGCTGCGCCACATGGGCTGGATCGAGGCGGCCGAGCTGATCATCACGGCCATGCAAAAGTCCGTTTCGTCCAAGCGGGTGACCTATGATTTCGCGCGCCTGCTGGAAGGGGCGACCCAGGTGTCCTGCTCCGGCTTCGGCGAGGTCATGATCGAGAACATGTAATCCCGTCGGTAACAGGAATGGCAAAAATGCAACAGCCGGGGAGACCCGGCTGTTTGCCTTTGGAACGAGGAAAGAGGGATGACGTGGCGCCGCTCGGCCGATAAGGCGCACCAACGAAAAAAGCCCTGCGAGGCAGGGCTTTCAAGAGCGGACCGGGGTTTAAGCGGCGTTCTGGATGTTCGATGCTTGCTTGCCTTTGGGGCCTTGCGTAACGTCAAACTGGACTTTCTGACCTTCTTTCAGGGTCTTGAAGCCGTTCATCTGGATTGCGGAGAAGTGAGCGAACAGATCTTCGCCGCCGTCATCCGGAGTGATAAAGCCAAAGCCTTTGGAATCATTGAACCACTTGACAGTACCTGTTGCCATAAAAGCATCTTTCAAATATTAACTATCACACGAGCCGTCAAAGCAAGAAGCATCGCGCGTCACGCAGCCCCCCTTAAACCGTGCCCCCTTCGCATTGATCAGTTGTTACATTTAGTAACTACTATTCAATGAAATTGCATTGTTCTCGGTCGAAATCCAAAAGTCAAGGAGTTTTCATCACAAACTTTGCGGCCCTGTTTGGCGTATGGGCAAAGATACCCTTGATTTAGGATAAATCATCGTCATCTGCGCAAGGTCCGGAAAACAAGTAATATCTATCTCATCTAGAGGTTACGAGATCATTGTGCGTTGCACAGCTTTTGATGGTCCAATAAACGCATGGCAACCAAGCACGTAAATGATGGCGGTACAGTCCTGGAACGGCAGGAGGCCAAACTCAAGCCGCCGGCGATGTACCAGGTTTTTTTGTTGAACGATGACTATACGCCGATGGAATTCGTCGTCGCAGTCATCCAGCAGTATTTCAACAAGGACCGTGAAACCGCGACGCAGATCATGCTCAAGGTTCACCGCGATGGGAAGGGAATGTGTGGTGTGTATCCCAAAGATATCGCATCCACTAAAGTGGAACTCGTTTTAACCCACGCTCGAAAGGCAGGGCACCCCCTGCAATGCGTGATGGAGGAAGCATGATTGCGCAGGAACTCGAAGTCAGTTTGCATATGGCCTTTGTCGAAGCCAGACAATCGCGTCATGAATTCATTACCGTGGAGCACTTGCTGCTGGCGTTGCTGGACAACCCGTCGGCCGCCGAAGTGTTGCGCGCCTGCTCGGTGAACATTGACGATCTGCGCAAGACGCTGACCAATTTCATCACCGACAATACCCCCACGGTACCCGGTACCAACGAAGTGGATACCCAGCCCACGCTGGGCTTTCAGCGCGTGATCCAGCGCGCCATCATGCACGTGCAGTCGGCGTCCAATGGCAAGAAGGAAGTCACCGGCGCCAACGTGCTGGTGGCCATCTTCGGCGAGAAGGATTCGCACGCGGTGTACTACCTGCACCAGCAGGGCGTGACCCGTCTGGACGTGGTCAACTTCATCTCGCACGGTGTGCGCAAGGACCAGCAGGCCGATCCGCAGAAGGCCCCGGAAGGTGCCGAGGACGTGCAGGCCGAAGGCCAGCAGAAGGAAAGCCCGCTCGACCAGTTCACCCAGAACCTGAACAAGGCCGCCGCCGAAGGCAAGATCGATCCGCTGATCGGCCGCGATTCCGAGGTCGAGCGTGTGATCCAGACCCTGTGCCGTCGCCGCAAGAACAACCCGCTGCTGGTGGGCGAAGCCGGCGTGGGCAAGACCGCCATTGCCGAGGGTCTGGCCTGGCGTGTCACGCAAGGCGATGTGCCGGAGATCCTCAAGAACGCCGTGGTCTACTCGCTGGACATGGGCGCGCTGCTGGCCGGCACCAAGTATCGCGGTGACTTCGAACAACGTCTGAAGGCAGTGTTGAAGCAGTTGAAGGACAGCCCCAACGGCATCCTCTTCATCGACGAAATCCACACCATCATCGGCGCGGGCTCCGCTTCCGGTGGCACGCTGGACGCGTCCAACCTGCTGAAGCCGGCGCTCTCCAGCGGTCAGTTGAAGTGCATCGGCGCGACCACCTATACCGAGTTCCGTGGCGTCTTCGAGAAGGATCACGCGCTGTCGCGTCGCTTCCAGAAGATCGATGTGAACGAACCGACCGTGGAACAGACCGTGCAGATCCTGCGTGGCCTGAAGTCCAAGTTCGAGGAACACCATGGTGTGAAGTATTCTGCATCTGCGCTGACTTCGGCAGCCGAGCTGGCAGCCCGCTTCATCAATGATCGTCACCTGCCCGACAAGGCCATCGACGTCATCGACGAAGCCGGTGCGGCACAGCGCATCCTGCCCAAGTCCAAGCAGAAGAAGACCATCGGCAAGCCGGAAATCGAGGAAATCATTTCCAAGATCGCCCGCATCCCGCCGCAGTCCGTGAACCAGGATGATCGTGCCAAGCTGCAGACCATCGATCGCGACCTGAAGAACGTCGTCTTCGGCCAGGACCCGGCCATCGAAGCGCTGTCGTCGGCCATCAAGATGGCCCGTGCCGGCCTGGGCAAGACCGACAAGCCGATCGGCTCCTTCCTGTTCTCCGGTCCGACCGGCGTGGGCAAGACCGAAGTGGCCAAGCAACTGGCCTTCATTCTCGGTATCGAGCTGGTGCGTTTCGACATGTCCGAATACATGGAGCGTCATGCCGTGAGCCGCCTGATCGGCGCGCCCCCGGGTTATGTCGGCTTCGACCAGGGCGGCCTGCTGACCGAGGCTGTCAACAAGAAGCCGCATGCCGTGCTGCTGTTGGACGAAATCGAAAAGGCGCACCCCGACATCTTCAACATCCTGTTGCAGGTGATGGACCATGGCACGCTGACCGACAACAACGGCCGCAAGACCGACTTCCGCAACGTGATCATCATCATGACCACCAACGCGGGGGCCGAGAGCCTGCAGAAGCGCACCATCGGCTTCACCGAGAAGAAGGAAGCCGGCGACGAGATGGCGGACATCAAGCGCATGTTCACGCCTGAGTTCCGCAACCGTCTGGATGCCATCATCAGCTTCCGCCCGCTGGACGAGGAAATCATCCTGCGTGTGGTCGACAAGTTCCTCATGCAACTGGAAGAGCAGCTGCACGAGAAGAAGGTGGAAGCCGTCTTCTCCGACAGCCTGCGCAAGTTCCTGGGCAAGAAGGGCTTCGATCCGCTGATGGGCGCACGCCCGATGTCGCGCTTGATCCAGGACCTGATCCGCAAGGCGCTGGCCGACGAACTGCTGTTCGGCAAGCTGGTCAGCGGCGGTCGCGTGACGGTGGAGATGGACGACAAGGAGCAGATCAAGCTGGAATTCCCCGAGGGCGACGATTCGTCCCCGCCGGAAGAACCGCAGGAAAAGCTCGAAGTCGAATAAGCCTCAGCTAGTAGATCAGCAAGCCAACAAGGCCACTCCGGGAAACCGGAGTGGCCTTTTGTTTTTGGGGCAGGGTGCTTTCGATCCCCGCGTACACACAACAAGATACACACAACAAAAAACGGCGCGGTCTTCACCGCGCCGTCTCAGGGCAAATCTCAGATCAAACAGGCGTGATCGGAAGACTCAGGGGACCAGTGGCTTGCCCGCTTCCTGCTTGGCCTTCACGATCTGCGTGACCTTCTCGATCATCGACAGACGATAGGCGGTGGCCGGATGCAGCGCCGTATAGCCATTGGGCACACTGGCCGGATACTGCTCGGCCAGGCGCTTCCAGAACGCCGGCACATTGTCGATGTTGTAGCCGGCGCGTGCCAGCAGGTACAGCGACAGGGTATCGGCCGCAGCGTCCAGATCCTGCGGATAGACGCGGATGCCGGCCGTGCCGGCGGTGGTGGTCGGGTCCGGATGCGGCAGCAGCAGGTTGTCGATCACCTCCGCGATGGTCGACACCATGCGCTGGCGGATCGCATGGCCCAGGATGTTGTGGGCCATGTCCTTGGCGATCAGGTAGGCCAGTTCGTCATCGGACTGGGTGAACCTGAGCATGCCGCGGGTGATCAGCACGCGGCGCCCGTCGGCATAGGTGTTGACGTTGTCGGCATTGCCCAGCTCGATGCTGAAGGCGCAGGCATAGGTCAGCGGCACGTTGAGGGTGCTGTTCTGGCCATTGCGCTGCACACCCAGCGCGATCGGCGCTTTCTTGACCACCAGCGGGCTCAGCAGCACGGCGGCCTGGCGTTCGGCATCGGTGCCCTGCGGCATCGGCTTGCCGGCTACCGACATCAGGAAGTCGCCGCGCTGGATGCCCGCCTTTTCTGCACCACTGCCCGGCAGCACGCCGGTGACCTGCAGGCGGTCGTCATAGCCCAGGCTGCGCGCGGTTTCCGCGTATTCGATCGGGAAGGAATACTTGTTCTTGGCGGTGAATCCCAGCAGGTTGCGCGCGTTGCCGCGGCATAGTTGCGCGTTGCTGGTCAGCAGCGGCGCGGCCACGCGATAGAGGCGATCCTGTTGGGCGATCAGTTCACGCAGTTGCGCTTGTTGGGGATTATCGGCGACCGGTTTGGGGGCCGGGGTCACCACCGTCGGCTTGACGGGGGCGCTGGCCGGCGCGGTGCCGGGTTCCTGGGTGGCGCAGGCGGCCAGGATGGCCAGCGGCGCCAGGGTGGCGAGGGTTCTTATCTTCTGCCACGCGGGCAGGGGGGGTACGAGCATGCGGTTCTCCATCAATAGGGGCCTGCTGGGTCCGGGGTGTCCCGGACAGGCCATAGGACAGGCTCATCCTTGTCACGGTTCCTTGTCGCTTTGTACTGTGGCGTAGGACGGCCGCTGGCGCCGCAGCCAGCGGCAGGGACGATTCAGGACTTGCCGGTGCTGCCGAAGCCGCCTTCGCCGCGCCCGGTTTCGGTAGAGAACTTGTCTACCATGCTCAAGGCCACCTGTACCACCGGCTGGAACATCAACTGGGCAATCCGGTCGCCCGGCTGCACGACGTAGTCTTCCTGGCCCGAATTGGCCAGGATCACGGCGATTTCACCGTGGTAATCGGCATCGATGACGCCGATGCCCTGTGCCACATGCAGCCCGTGCTTGAGCGAAAGGCCCGAGCGCGAGGCCACGATGGCCACCAGCGAGGGATCCATCATGTTGATGGCCAGGCCGGTCTTGATCAGTTCGCGGCTACCGGCGCGCAGGGTGATCGGGGCTTCGATGCAGGCCCGCAGGTCCAGTGCGGCCGAGCCATCGGTGGCATAGCTGGGAACAGGGATCTGTTCGCCGAGAAGGGGGTTGACGATACGGGCTTCGATTCGACGATGCATATTTCTTCACGGGTGATGGAATGACAAGAATGCGCGCCAGGCTGGCGGCGTGCATCACCTAAGGCCGCAATTCTAGCAACTTCCATCTTGGAATGGATGTTTCTTGCCACCCTGGCGAAAAGCGGGGATGGACGCGCGAGCCCGTTGGTTCGGACAGCCTTGGTGCACTGCAATGTCCGATCGAGGTGCAATCGCGCCAATGTCGGGCCTGATGCCATGGCCACCAAGGCCGTGGCAGGGCGAGGAAAATATCCCCAATCGGCTGTAAGCGCATGGCCCATGCGGCTCGCGGCATCCTGTCGCCACCTCTGGCACAGTTTCTGCTCATGACCTTAGGCAAGATTATGCATTATGCATAATCAACTTCGCCATGCCGCTGACACGCGGCATGCGGGTCATCTTCCGTGCCATCCATGCCATTCAAGCAGTCTTCAGGAGCAGGAGCCCATGTCGGACCACCGTCTAGAAGTCGACAATCTGAGCCACGCCTTCATCAAGGCCAACGGCGAAGAAATCCGGATATTCCAGAACCTTCAATTCAATGTCGGCAAAGGTGAGATCGTCGCCATCGTCGGTCGCAGTGGCGCAGGCAAGAGTACGCTCTTTAACCTCATCTCGGGCCTGCTCAAGCCGACCGCCGGTCGCATCGTGCTGCAGCCGCGCGAGGATGGTCGCGCCGGCAGCATTGCCTACATGTTGCAGAAGGACTTGCTGCTGCCCTGGCGGACCATCCTCGACAACGCCGTGCTGGGCATCGAGTTGCAGCGCGATGTCACCGAGGCCGACCGTGAGCGCGCCCGCGCCATGCTCAAGCGCTACGGCCTGGACACCGTGGCGCAGTCCTATCCGCATGCGCTCTCCGGCGGGATGAAGCAGCGCGTGGCCTTGTGTCGCACGTTGCTGGCCGATCCCACCGTGGTGCTGCTGGACGAACCCTTCTCGGCACTCGACTACGAAACCCGCCTGATGCTGGAAAACGATGTCATCAGCCTCACGCGCAGCGAAGGCACCAGCGTCATCCTGGTGACCCACGACATCGACGAAGCCATCGCCATGAGCCAGCGGGTGGTGGTGCTCGGTGGACGTCCGGCGCAGATCATGCGCGAGCAGCACATCGTGCTCACGGTGGAGGGCAGCGATGGCCTGCGCGACGCCGTCAGCGCCCGGGGCGCGCCGGAATTCCCGCACTACCACAAAGAGATCTGGAACGCCCTGCGTGCCAGTGACGTCGCCCACGCCAGCACCTGAGGAGAGAGTGATGAAATCCAAAGACGGCAGCGCCACCGCCATCGTCGCCACCTTGCTGGTGGTGGCCGTCATCGTGTGGCAGATGGCGGCCCAGTCCAATCTGATCAACGGTCAACTGCTGGGCTCGCCGGCGGGAATCTACAAATCCGCCGTGATCGGCCTGAGCCAGGGGCAACTGCTCTACGACACCTGGGTCACCCTGGTGGAGACCCTGCTGGGCCTGTTGCTGGGCAGCGGCCTGGGCATCGCGCTGGGGCTGGCACTGTGGTTCTATCCACGTACTTCGGCCATCGTCGAGCAGTTCTCCATCCTGCTCAACAGCATTCCCAAGATCGCGCTGGGGCCCTTGATCATCATCTGGTTCGGCTCGGGCATGGTGTCCAAGATCTGGCTGGCGGGGATCTCCACCTTTGCGGTTGCCATCATCTCTTCCTGCGCCGCCGCCCAGGAGGTCGACAAGGATCTCCTGAACCTGTTCAAGTCCTTCAAGGCTCAGCGCGCCAAGGTGTTCAAGAAGCTGATCCTGCCGGCGTCGGTGCCGTGGATCTTTTCCATCCTGCGCATCAACATCGGCTTCGCCCTGATCGGGGCGGTCGTGGGCGAATTCATCGCCTCCGAAAGCGGACTCGGGCATGCGGTCTTCGTGGCCGGCTCGCTGTTTGACCTCAATACCGTCTGGCTGGGCGTGATCATCCTCACGCTCATGGCGGCCTTACTCACCTGGCTGGTAAAACTGACTGAAGAAAGGGTAATTTCATGGAAAGGCGAACAATGAAGTCCATCCGCAAGGCAAGCGCAGCCGCACTGCTGTGCATCGGCTGTTTCGGGAGCAGCGTCGCGATGGCCGCCGAGAAGGCGGTGATCTACCAGGCCTTCCAGTCCATCCAGTATCTCCCCCTGTATGTCGCCATGGGCGAAGGATTGTTCGCCAAGCGCGGTCTGGAAGTGCAGAAGGTGACCGCCGGCGGTGGCGCCCAGGGTGTGGCGGCGGTCATTGGCGGTCATGCGGATTTCTCGCTGCAAGACCCGATGACGGCCGTGCTGGCCAATCTCAAGGGCGCGTCCTTGACCAATGTGGCCATGGTGGTGGCGGGCGTGCCGGTGTGGACGGTCGCGCCGGCCAATTCGCCGATCAACTCGCTGGCCGACTTCAAGGACCGGACCATTTCCACCGCCATCCCGCCGTCGACCTCGACCTACTTGCTGCAGAACCTGCTCAAGGAAAAGGGCCTCAGTTCGGTCAAGCTCAATACGGTGGCCATCGGTACCGAGATATCGCCGGTAGCCGCCGGCCGTGCCGATGCGGCGACGCTCTACCAGCCGCAGGTGGAGCAGGCGCTGGCCAACGGCTACAAGATCGTGCATGACTTCGCCAAGCAGTACAACGGTGTCTACGCCTTTTCCACGATTGATACCCTCAAGTCCACGGTGGAGAAAAAGCCGCAAATGGTGCAAAGCTTCGTTGCCGGTATCGCCGATGCGGAAAAGCTGATGCAGTCCAATCCGGAAGTGGCCTACAAGGTCGCCATCGCCGAGTTCCCGCAACTGGACCCGACGGTGGTACGCGCGGCCGTCAAACGCCTGCTGGAGCAGAAGGTCTACCCGGCCACCCCGGTCATCTCGCGTGAAGCCTTCCAGGCCGGTCTGGATCTGCAGATTGCCATCGGCAACGTCAAGCCCGGGCAGGTCACCTACGAGAGCGCGGTCGACAACAGCTTCGCCGAAAAGACCACCAAGCCTTAAGATTGCCATGTGCCGCGCCGTGCATCCTGGCCCTCGGCCACGGACGCACGGCAGCCAGCCGGTCGCGCAAGTGCAGTTGACTGCGCAGTTGATTGCGCAGCGGATTGGCAGGACGGCACCGCCACCCAGCAGCAGAGGAAGACGATCATGACCACAGAAGCGACGCAGACCGCACCCGCATCCGTACCCGCATTCGCCCCCGACCCCAGTCCCCTGGCCACCGCCGTGGCGGCCGCCGACCATCTCGACGAGCGGCTGCGGGCCTTCGTCTGGCGCCCGCAGAGCTATCCCGCCGCCCAGAACACCAGCGGGCCGCTGGCAGGCATCCCGGTGGCAGTCAAGGACCTCATCGATACCGCCGACATGCCCACCGCCTATGGTTCGGCGATCTTCGCCGGCCATCAACCCGCCGCCGATGCCTGGATCGTGGCCCGGCTGCGCCAGGCCGGCGCCATCATCTTCGGCAAGACCGTGACCACCGAATTCGCCTGGCGTGATCCCGGCGCCACCGTCAACCCCTGGCATCCGGGCTACACCCCCGGAGGTTCCTCCAGTGGCTCGGCGGCGGCAGTGGGCGCGGGCATCGTCGACATCGCCCTGGGTACACAGACGGTCGGCTCCGTCATCCGCCCGGCCGCCTATTGCGGCGCCTATGGCTACAAGCCGACCTTTGGCCGCATTCCCACCGAGGGCACGCACAAGCTCGCCCCCTCACTGGATCACCTGGGTTTCATCACCTCCAGTCTCTACTGGTCGGCGGTCATGCATGCCGTGATCGTGCGCGACGGCACCATTGCACCGCCCGTCTCGGCGAGCGCCTTCCATGCCGGCGTCAAACCGGCCCGTGTCGGTATCTATCGCAGTTCGCGCTGGGCGCAGGTACAGGGTGAGGTCCAGCAGAATGTCGATGGCGTCATCCGGCGCCTGGAAAGGCATGGCGTTGCCTGCGTACCGGTGGAATTTCCCATCGACCTGGTCGAGATGCATGCCCTGATCAACGAGATCCTGGCCTACGAAGCGCGGGCCGCCCTGCTGGACGATATCCGCGGCAAGGAGGACCTGGCCGGTCCCAACATCCGCGCGCTTATCGAGGCCGGTGCCGCCATCAGCGATGTGCGCTACGAAGAGCTGTGCGCGCGGCTGGCCAGCCTCAGGGCCGAGCGTGACCGCGTCTTCGACGGGCTCGATGCGGTCCTGACCCTGCCTTCGCCGACCACCGCCTTGCCAGGTCTGGACAAGACCGGCGATGCGATCTTCTGCACCCCGGCGACCTTGCTGGGCTTGCCGGCGGTGACCTTGCCGTCGGGGTATTCGTCCGACTTCCTGCCCTTCGGCGTGCAACTGATCGGCCCTGGCGATCAGGACCTGGCCTTGCTGCAGCACGCCCAATGGATCAGCACGATCCTGCCCACGATCCGGCCGGCGCAGCGGATGGAGAACTGAGCCGGCCGGCGGGCGGAGCCGGCGCAAGGGTGCGCTTGCACCGGCCTGCCGGGCAGGCCACAATGAGGCTTCCCCCATCCTGCAGTGCGCCGCAGGGGGCGTGCCGTCCAGCTCAACGTGCTCATGTCAAAAGCCTTCAAAACCATAGAGCAGCAGGTCCTAAGCCAGCTGCGCAACGATATCCTGCGCGGCAACTATCGCCCCGGTGACAAGTTGCGCCAGGACGATGTCGCGCGCCGCTTCGAAGTCAGCACCACGCCCGTACGCGAGGCTTTCCGGGGCTTGCGTTCGGAGGGGCTGGTGACCATCGATGCCAACAAGGGTGTGGTGGTCAAGGGACTCTCGGTACAGGACGTAGCCGAGATCTATGAACTGCGCATCGTGCTGGAGCCGCTGCTGGCACGCAAGTCGGTTGCCTCGATCCGGCCCGATGCCCTGGAGGCGGCCGCCGCGCTGCACGAGCAGATGTGCCGGGCCGACGACCCCCATGCCTGGGCGGCGCTGAACTGCGATTTCCATGATCACCTCATGCGCAGTGAACAGGGATCACGCCTGTACGAGATGGTCCGTAACCTGTTGTTGGTGGCCGCACCCTATGTCTCGCTGTCGATCTACCTGCTGCCGCAGATCCAGCTGACCGACAATGAAGAACACGCGCAGATCCTGCAAGGCTACCGGCAGCGCGATGCGGCCCTGGTCGAACAGATCGTGCGCCAGCATCTGCAGCAGACGCTGGAGGCGATCCAGGATTCGGTCAACGAAGAGACCTTGGGCAGCGCGTTTCGCTAATCTGGCGATTGCGCCATGCGGCGCGCAATCTCGCGGATCAGCTGGCGTGCCAGGGTCTGCTTGTCGGCGCGCGGCAGGGCGCTGTGGCCCTGGTCGTCGAACAGCATCAGGGAGTTGTCGTCACGGCCGAAGGTCTGGTGGCCGATATTGCCGACCAGCAGCGGGATGTTCTTCTTGATGCGCTTGGCCGCGCCGTATTGTTCCAGGTTCTCCGATTCGGCCGCAAAGCCCACGCAATAGGGGCGTTGGGGCAGGGCGGCGACGGTGGCGAGGATGTCGGGGTTCTGCACGAATTGCAGTGCTGGCGTGTCCTGCTCGTTCTGTTTCTTCAGCTTCTGCGTGCTGGCATTGGCCACGCGCCAGTCGGCCACCGCTGCCACCGCCACGAACAGGTCTTGCCCGGTCACATTGCCCATCACCGCATCGTGCATCTGCTGTGCCGTCTGCACGTCCACGCGACGCACGCCATAGGGTGCCTCCAGCGCCGTCGGGCCGGATACCAGGGTCACTTCCGCGCCTGCTTCACGTGCCGCCCGGGCGATCGCATAGCCCATCTTGCCCGAGGACAGATTGGTGATGCCGCGCACCGGATCGATGGGTTCGAAGGTCGGCCCGGCCGTCAGCAGCACGCGGCGGCCCGCCAGCAGCTTGGGCTGGAAGGCGGCGACGATCTCTTCCAGCAGCTGTATCGGTTCCAGCATGCGGCCTTCTCCGACTTCGCCACAGGCCTGCGCGCCGGCATCGGGGCCGAGCAGCAGGATGCCGTCCTCCCTGATCTGGCGCACATTGCGCTGGGTCGCCGGGTTCTGCCACATCTCCACGTTCATGGCCGGTGCAACCATCAGGGGCAGCCGTGCCGGACGCGCCACGCACAGCGTCGAGAGCAGGTCGTCACAGGCGCCATGGGCCAGCTTGGAGATGAAGTCGGTGGAGCAGGGCACGATCACCACCGCATCGGCATCGCGGGTGAGGTTGATGTGCGGCATGTTGTTGTCCATGCGCGCATCCCACTGGTCGGTATAGACCGGGTTGCCGGTCAGTGCCTGCATGGTGACGGCGGTCATGAAATGGGTGGCCGCCTCGGTCATCACCACATGCACCGACGCCCCGGCGCGGCCGAGTTCACGCGCCAGCATCGCGGCCTTGTAGCAGGCCACGCCGCCGGTCAGGCCCAGTACGATTTTCTTGCCAGCCAGTTCCATTGCTTGCTCCCTTGCGCCAGGTGGCGCGCCGCAGGTGGGTTGCCGTTCTTGTCGTTGTTACTTCCGGGAGACCCGGCGCAGTTCATCCACCACGAACAATACCGCACCCACGCAGATCGCACTGTCGGCGATGTTGAAGGCCGGCCAGTGCCAGTTGCCGACATAGACGTCGAGGAAGTCGATCACGTGGCCATAGACCACGCGGTCGATCACGTTGCCGATGGCGCCGCCCAGGATCAGCGCCAGCGCCCAGCAGAACATGCGCTGGCCGGGATGCTTGCGCAGCAGGTGGATGATGAACACCGCCGCACCGATGCCGATGGCGGTGAACAGATAACGCTGCCAGCCACCGCTGGCGGCCAGGAAGCTGAAGGCCGCGCCCTTGTTGTAGACCAGCACCAGGTTGAAGAAACCGGTCACCGGCAGCGATTCGCCGTAGTGGAACAGTTTCAGGATGGTGATCTTGGAGAGCTGGTCCAGCAGCAGCACGATGGTGGCGATGCCCAGCCAGGGCAGCAGCCCCTGGGTGGAAGAGGACGAGGCGGAAGATGAGGAGCGCTTTTTGGTTGCCATGGATGTTCTTGTTTGAGTGAGCTGCCCGCTGCGCAGAGTGCAGCGGGCAGCTTGCAAGGCCGTCCTGCGTGGATCAGGCGATCAGGTCATCAGGCGAAGCGACGCTTCTCGCCCTGGCCGAACAGGTTGCTGACGCAGCGGCCGCACAGGCCGGGATGCTCGGGATGAGATCCGACATCGGCGCGATAGTGCCAGCAACGTTCACATTTCTGCTGGGTCGAGGGCGTGACCACCACACCTTCTTCCTCGGTGCTGGCCACGCGGGTCACGCTGGCTGCGGAGGTGATGAGCACGAACTTGAGGTCTTCACCCAGGCTCTCCAGCAGGTCGGCCTTCTCGCCCGACACCTTCAGTTCCACCTCGGCCTGCAGGGAAGAACCGATGCTGCCGGCGATACGCACTTCTTCCAGCTGCTTGGTGACAGCAGCGCGCACTTCGTGCAGCACTGCGAACTTGGCCAGCAGGGCTTCGGCATCGGCCACTTCCGGCAGCGCGTAGTAGGTCTGCGAGAAGATGGTCTCGCCGCTGGCCTCGAAGGCTTCCTTGCCGGCAAAGAAGCTCCAGGCCTCTTCGGCGGTGAAGGACAGGATCGGTGCCATCAGGCGCAGCAGCGACTGGGTGATGTGCCACACCGCGGTCTGGGCCGAACGACGCGCCGCCGAATCCACGCCGCTGGTGTAGAGGCGATCCTTGAGGATGTCCAGATAGAAGCCGCCCAGGTCTTCCGAGCAGTACATCTGCAGCTTGGCCACCACCGGGTGGAATTCGTAGGTCTCGAAGTGCGCCAGGACCTCAGCTTGCAGGCGCGCCATGTTGGCGATGGCGTAGCGGTCGATCTCCAGCAGCTCGGCCACCGGCACGGCGTGCTGCGCCGGGTCGAAGTCGGCCGTGTTGGCCAGCAGGAAGCGCAGGGTATTGCGGATGCGGCGATAGGCTTCCACCACGCGCTTCAGGATTTCGTCCGAGATCGACAGTTCGCCCGAGTAGTCGGTCGAGGCCACCCACAGGCGCAGGATTTCAGCGCCCAGCGAGTCCGAGACCTTCTGCGGGGCCACCACGTTGCCCTTGGACTTGGACATCTTCTTGCCCTCGCCATCAACCACGAAGCCGTGCGTGAGCAGGGCCTTGTAGGGCGCGCGGCCATTCAACATGGACGAGGTCAGGAGCGACGAGTGGAACCAGCCACGATGCTGGTCCGAGCCTTCCAGGTACAAGTCGGCCGGGAACTGCGACTGCTGGCGGTGCGAACCACGCAGCACCGTCTGGTGGGTGGTGCCGGAGTCGAACCAGACATCCAGTGTGTCGCGGTTCTTGACGTAGTGCTCGGCATCCTCGCCCAGCAGTTCCTTGGGGTCCAGCGCCTGCCAGGCTTCGATGCCGCTCTTCTCGATGCGCTGGGCCACCTGTTCGATCAGCTCCGGCGTGCGCGGATGCAGTTCGCCCGTTTCCTTGTGCACGAAGAAGGCCATCGGCACGCCCCACTGGCGCTGGCGCGACAGGGTCCAGTCCGGACGGTTGGCGATCATGCCGTGCAGGCGTGCCTTGCCCCAGCCGGGGAAGAAGGCGGTGTCCTCGATGCCTTGCAGCGCGGTCTGACGCAGGCTGGGCCCGCCATCCTTGGGCGTGTTGTCCATGCTGGCGAACCACTGTGAGGTGGCGCGGTAGACGATGGGGGTCTTGTGGCGCCAGCAATGCATGTAGCTGTGGTCGAACATGACCAGCTTGAACAGCGAACCCACTTCTTCCAGCTTGGCGCAGATCGGCTTGGAGGCTTCCCAGATGGTCAGGCCGGCGAACAGCGGCAGCCAGGACGCATAGCGGCCATCGCCCATGACCGGGTTGAGGATGTCGTCATCCTTCATCCCGTGCGCCTTGCAGGAGATGAAGTCTTCGATACCGTAGGCCGGCGCCGAGTGGACGATGCCGGTACCGCTGTCGGCGGTCACGTATTCACCCAGGTAGACCGGCGAGAGGCGGTCGTAGCCGGCATCGGCCTTGGCCAGCGGATGGTGGAAGCGGATCAGCGAGAGCTTCTCGCCGGTGGTGGTGGCGATGATCTTGCCTTCCAGGCCGAAGCGCTGCATGCAGGATTCGACCAGGTCCTTGGCCAGGATCAGCAGCGTGGCTTCGCCGTTGCGGCTGGTCTCCACCAGCGCGTATTCGAATTCAGGGTGGACGTTGAGCGCCTGGTTGGACGGGATGGTCCAGGGCGTGGTGGTCCAGATGACGATGTAGCCGTGTCGGGTCGGCAGGTCGGCCAGGCCGAAGGCGGTGGCCAGCTTGTCGTGTTCGGCGAAGGGGAAGCCGACATCGATAGCCGGGTCGCGCTTGTCCTGGTATTCCACTTCCGCCTCGGCCAGGGCCGAGCCGCAATCGAAGCACCAGTTCACGGGCTTGAGGCCACGATAGACATAGCCCTTCTCCAGGATCGTGCCGAGCGCGCGCAGCTCATCGGCTTCGTTGGAGAAGTTCATGGTCTTGTACGGGTTGTCCCATTCACCCAGCACGCCCAGGCGGATGAAGTCGGCCTTCTGGCGCTCGATCTGCTCGCCGGCGTAGGCACGTGCCTTGGCCTGCACTTCGGCCACCGGCAGGTTCTTGCCGAACTGCTTCTCGATCTGGATTTCGATGGGCATGCCGTGGCAATCCCAGCCCGGCACGTATTGCGCGTCGAAGCCAGCCATGTTGCGGGCCTTGACGATCATGTCCTTCAAGATCTTGTTGACGGCGTGGCCGATGTGGATGTCGCCATTGGCATACGGCGGACCGTCATGCAGGATGAACTTGGGCCGGCCGGACGATGCTTTGCGGATACGTTCGTAGACCTTCTTCTCCTGCCACTGCTTGACCCATTGCGGCTCGCGCTTGGCCAGGTCGCCGCGCATGGGGAAGGCGGTCTCGGTCATGTTGACCGGGTATTTGGAGGGCGCCTTGCCGGCTTTTTCCGGTTTGCCGGGCTTGGCGGAGTTGTCGTTGCTGGACATGAGAAAGCTTTCCTTGGATGCAGTGTGATTCTGGCGCCGGGCGTGCTGAGATGCGCGCTGGCGAAATGCGGATGGGGCGGCTGGACGACGGCGGGAGCGCTGCTCCGGCCATCGCCCAGCGTTCAAATTCGGTCGGTGGCCGAGACGGCGAAGCCGGCGTTCTCGCGGAACCAGGCGCGGGCATGGTCGACGTCGCGGGCGATGGCGGTGGTCAGTGTGGGCAGGTCCACGTACTTTTCCTCGTCGCGCAGCTTCTGCAGGAACTCGACCCGCACCAGCTTGCCGTAGCAATCGCCCTGGAAATCCAGCAGGTGGGTTTCCAGCAGGACCCGCCCGCTGTCATCCACGGTCGGGCGCACGCCCAGGCTGGCCACGGCCGGCAGCGCTTGTTCGGCCAGGCCATGCACCTGCACCACGAAGATGCCCGACAGCGCCGGACGCTTGTGGCCCACGCGCATGTTCAGGGTCGGGAAGCCGATGGTGCGGCCCAGTTTCTTGCCATGGACCACGCGCCCGCTGATGGCGTAAGGGTGGCCCAGCAACTGGCGCGACAGGTCGAAATCGCCCTCGGCCAGTGCCGCCCGCACGGCGGAAGAAGAGATGCGTACGCCGGCATTGGTCACCGTCGGCAGGGCATGGACTTCGAAGCCGTACTGCTTGCCGGCCGCGATCAGGGTATCGAGGGTGCCGGCGCGGCGCGCGCCGAAACAGAAGTCGTCGCCCACCATCAGCCACCGCACGTGCAGACCCTGCACCAGGATCTTTTCGATGAAGTCCTGCGGGGAGAGGGCGGCGAAATGGCTGCCAAAGTGTTCCACCACCACGCGGTCGATGCCGGAATGGGCCAGGGCTTCGAGCTTGTCACGCAGGTTGGCGATGCGCGCCGGGGCGCGTTCAGGGGTGCCGGCCAGTTGGGCGAAGAATTCACGCGGATGCGGTTCGAAGGTCATCACCGCCGCGTCCAGGCCCAGTTTGCCGGCGGCCTCGCGCACGCGTGCCAGCAGGGCCTGGTGGCCCAGATGCACGCCGTCGAAATTGCCGATGGTCAGCGCGCACGGGGCGCGCGATTCGGCTGTGGGAAGTCCGCGAAATACCTTCATTGAGCCGCTGGATAGATGCGCTGTTACAAAAGCCTTCCATTATAAATGGTTTCGGAGGCTTTCCCTGATTTGGTGGCGGGATCGGGGCGATCAAGCGCCTGCTTGCGCATCTCAGGAAGCTTTTTTCACATTTCCTGATAGAAATATTGCTTTTCGTGCATGCCTGGCAAGTCTTATCTCGGCTCGGTCAATTTCAGCGCAGGGCCGGCACCGCTTCCGGCTCCTGCAACTGGCGTGCCTCGGCCAGCATCCAGATGGTGATCTTGCGCACTTCCAGCTTGCTCTGGGTGATGTGGGCGCGCAGCAGGATCTGCGCCTCGGTGGCGCGACGCTTGGCCACCAGCTGCAGGATCTTGCCGTGTTCCTCGTAGGTGGCGTCGACGCGCTTCTTCTTGAGGAAGTCCAGGCGGCGCACGATGCGGATCTTTTCGGTGACCTCGGTATGGACCCGGGTCATCTCCTGGTTGCCGGCGGCCGCCACCAGGTTGGTATGGAAGGCCTCATCCAGTTCGGCCACCTGCACCGCGTCGGCGAGCCGGTCTTCCGGCTGCACCAGCCAGATCGCGTTCAACTGTTCCAGGCCGGCGCCGGGCTCTTCCTGGCTGCACAGCTTTTCCAGCGCCGCCATCTCCAGCACGATGCGCAGGTCGTAGAGATTGTCGAGCCGGTCGAAATCGATGGGGCAGACCTTCCAGCCGCGCCGGAAGCCCACCTCCAGATAGCCTTCGCGCTGCAGCCGGAACAGCGCATCCCGCAGCGGTGTGCGCGAGACGCCCTGGCGCTGCGCCATCTCGGTCTCGGTGAAATTGTCGCCGGGCAGCAGGCGGAAGCTGAAGATGTCGTCCTTGATCCGGTGATAGACCTGTTCGGCGAGCGGATTGGCAACGGTGACGGTCATGGCGCGGGCATTCTGGTGTTCTCGGGAGGCGGTCTCATGCCATCAGGCTGACGTGGGCGGCGACGATGCGCCAGCCTTCTTCCATGCGGACCCAGGTCTGCATCTGACGGCCGATCCGGTCGGACGTGTGGTCCGTGAATTCGGTGGAGACGGTAGCATAGTCGGTGCCGAAGGTAGTGACAACGGTACGCTGCAGCTTGCGCGAGGCCGGTACCGGGGTGCAGGTCTTGCGATACTGGCGGATCGCTTCGCCGCCCAGCAGTACCTCGCCCACGCCATAGCGCACCGTCTGCGGCGCATACCAGAACCAGCGGTCCAGGGTGGGGATGTCATTGACCAGCAAGGCGTATTCGTAATCGGTGAAGGCCTGTTCGACCTCGGCCACCACATGCGGCAGGTTCACTTGCATCATGGATTTTCTCCTGTGTAGGCAGCCACGCCGGCCTGCAGTTGCGCCAGCGGGGTACGCCAGCCGACGATGCCGCCCTGCGCCGTCAGCATCTCCAGCGTGGTGCGATGGAAGTCGGGGAAGTAGCTGGCGCAGGCATCCTCGATCACCAGGCATTCGTAGCCACGGTCATTGGCCTCGCGCATCGAGGTCTGCACGCAGACTTCGGTGGTCACGCCGGCCACCAGCAGGTGGGTGATGCGACGCTCCTGCAGTTGTGCATGCAGGTCGGTGGCGTAAAAGGCGCCCTTGCCGGGTTTGTCGATGACCAGTTCCCCCTCCACCGGGGCCAGTTGCGGCAGGATCTGGTTGCCCGGCTCGCCTTGCACCAGGATGCGGCCCATCGGCCCGACATCGCCGATGCCCAGCGTCGGATTGCCGCGCAGGCGCTTGGAGCGCGGGCAGTCCGACAGGTCCGGCAGGTGCGATTCGCGCGTATGCACCACCAGCATGCCGGCCTCGCGTGCCAGCTGCAGCAGCGCCGCCACGGTCGGCACGATGGCCGCCAGCGGCCGTACGTCATTGCCGAGGGCACTGCCGAAGCCGCCTTCCTCGATGAAGTCGCGCTGCATGTCGATCACCACCAGCGCCGTGCTGCGCGGGTGGAACTGATAAGGGTAGGGCGTGGCGTCGATACGGATCATGCGGCCTCGGCGTGAGTGGGTTGTTCGGAGTGGCCCGCCATCCAGCGGCCCAGCGCGGCGCGGTCGGCGCCCCGGGTGGCGACGTCCTGCGCCACATGCACGATGCGGCCTTCGGTCATCACCAGGATGCGGTCGGACAGTTCCAGCAATTCGTCCAGGTCTTCGCTCACCAGCAACACCGCAGCCCCGCGTGCGCGGGCCTGCAGCAGGCGGGCGTGGATGTCGGCCACCGAGGCGAAGTCCAGGCCGAACACCGGGTTGGCCACGATCAGTACATTGGGCGCCGTGGCGTTGTCGCCGTGATGGGCATCGCCAGCGGCCGCATGCTCGCCCAGTTCGCGCGCCAGCACGGCGCGCTGCACGTTGCCACCGGAGAGCGTGCCGATGGCGCGTTCCGGCAATGGCGGCTTGACGTTGAAGGCACTGATGAGCGATTGCGCCTGGCGCTTCATGGCGGCGCGGTCGATGCGCCAGCCACCGCGTTTGAAGGGAGCGACGTCGAAGTTGCGCAGCGCCATGTTCTCGGCCACGCTCATGCCGGGGATGCAGGCATTGCGCAGCGGTTCTTCCGGCAACGCGAACACGCGCAGGCGGCGCATCTCGGCGCGGGTGGCGGCGTAGGGCGCGCCGGCCACGTGGATCTCGCCCTGCAGGTGACGGCGCTGGCCCAGCAGGGCTTCCACCAGTTCCTTCTGGCCATTGCCGGAGATGCCGGCCAGCCCCACGATCTCGCCCTGCCTGACCTGCAACGACAAAGCCCGCACCGCCGCCACGCCACGATCATTGTTGACCGTGAGATCGCGCACCTCCAGTCCCACCGACGCCTGCGCCGGCACCGCAGGGCGTGCCACCTGCGCCTTTTCCTGGCGGGCATGGCCCATCATCCAGTGCGCCAGCTCGTCCGGGCTGGTATCGGCCACGCGGGCGCTGCCCACCAGCCGGCCCTTGCGCAGCGCGGTGACATCGTCGGCATAGGCGCTCACTTCATGAAACTTGTGGGTGATCATCAGCACCGTCAGCTCCTGCTGGCGCGTCAGCGCGTGCATCAGGCCCAGCACTTCGTCGGCCTCCTGGGGCGTGAGCACCGAGGTCGGCTCATCCAGGATCAGGAAGCGACGCCGCAGATAGAGTTGCTTGAGGATTTCCAGCTTCTGTTTTTCGCCGGCCGAGAGGCTGCTCACCGCCCGGTCCAGCGCCAGCCGGAAGGGCATGCGCGCCATGAATTCTTCCAGTGCTGCGCGCTCGCTGCCCCAGCGGATGCGCCAGGGCAGGTCGCCCCGCGCCAGCAGCAGGTTTTCAGCCACGTTCAGGCTGGGCGCCAGCGTGAAGTGCTGGTAGACCATGCCAATGCCCAACTGGCTGGGAGTGCGCGCACCCCGGATGTCCACCTCGCGCCGGTCGGCCATCACGCTGCCCTGGTCGAGCGGGCTATACCCCACCAGACCCTTGACCAGCGTGCTCTTGCCGGCGCCGTTCTCCCCCAGCAGGGCATGGATGGTGCCGGCGCGGATCTTCAGCGACACCTCGTCCAGCGCCCGGAAGCTGCCGAAGGACTTGCCGGCGCCGAGGATTTCCAGCTCGAGCGCGTGCATGATCAGGCCCCGATCACATCGATCAGCGCGGCCGAATCCGAGACCGCGCCGAAGACGCCACCCTGCATCTTGATCATCGACAGCGCTGCCAGGTGGTTGTTGTGGTCGGTGGCGCCACAGCAGTCGGCGAGCATCACGCATTCGAAGCCGCGGTCATTGGCCTCGCGCATGGTGGTGTGCACGCAGACATCGGTGGTGATGCCGGTCAGCACGATGTTGCGGATGCCCCGGGTGTGCAGGATCATTTCCAGGTCGGTGGCGCAGAAGGAGCCTTTGCCGGGTTTGTCGATGATGATCTCGCCGGCGATGGGCGCCAGTTCCGGAATGATTTCCCAGCCCGGCTCGCCACGCACCAGGATGCGGCCGCAGGGACCGGCGTCGCCGATGCCCACGCCATTGGTGCCGATCTGGCGCGAGCGCCAGCGCTTGTTGGCAGGCAGGTCGGAGAGGTCGGGGCGGTGACCTTCGCGGGTGTGGATGATGGTGTAGCCACCGGCGCGCATGGCGGCCAGCACGCGCTTGATCGGCTCGATCGGCGCGCGCGTGAGCGAGAGGTCGTAGCCCATCTTGTCGACGTAACCGCCGATGCCGCAGAAATCGGTCTGCATGTCGATGACGATGAGTGCGGTATTGGCCGGGGTCAGGGCGCCATCGTAGGGCCAGGCATAGGGTTCGGCCTTGATGAAGAGTTCGGACATGGTGGCTCCTAGCTTAATTATCGGGATTGTCGGAATTATCGGGTCAGGCTCAGTTCGCCCGGGGCGCTGGAGAGCGTGCGGTCGGGACGGCATGTGAGGATCATGATCAAGAGCGTCAGCGCATAGGGCGCCGCATTGAATAGGTAGTAACCGGAGGTCACGCCCACCGCCTGCAGCGCCGGGCCGAGTGCGCCGGCCGCGCCGAACAGCAGCGCCGCCAGCAGGCAGCGCCAGGGCTGCCAGCGCGCGAAGATCACCAGCGCCACCGCCATCAGGCCCTGGCCGCTGGAGAGACCTTCGTTCCAGCTGCCGGGGTAGTACAGCGACAGATAGGCACCGCCCACCGCTGCCAGGAAGCCGCCTGCGGCGGTGGCGGCGATACGTGTGCCGGTCAGGCGATAACCCAGGGCGCGGGCGGTTTCGGCATGGTCGCCCACCAGCCGCAGCGCCAGCCCCCAGCGCGTGGCCGACAGGCCCCATTGCAGCAGCAGGGCCAGCGCCACGCCGACGAAGAACAGCGCATTGATCTGCAGGGCGTGGTGCAAGCGCTCATTGCTGCTCCAGGCGCCCAGGTCGATGGAAGGCAGCATCGGCGCCTGCGGCTGGATGAAGGGCTTGCCCAGGAAGAAGGCCAGGCCGGTGCCCAGCAGCATCAAGGCAATGCCGAAGGCGATGTCGTTGACCCGTGGCAGCGAGCACACCACCCCGTGCAGCACCCCCAGCAGCAAGCCCGAACAGCCCGCCGCCAGCACCCCCAACCAGGCCGAGCCGGTGTAGAAGGAGGCCGCATAGCCGGTCATGGCGCCGCAGACCAGGATGCCTTCCAGCCCCAGGTTCACGCGCCCGCCTTTTTCGGTGAGGCATTCGCCCAGGCTGACGAAGAGGAAGGGTGTGCCGACCCGGATCGCCCCGGCGAACAGCGCCAGCAGCAGGGTCGCATAGTCGAAGTCATGCATGGCGGGACTCCTTGCTCGGGAGGGTGGGCGCCGCCTGCTGCCAGCGCAGCTTCAGGGCAGCCAGGCGGCCGGTGATGGATTCCCAGGCCAGCAGGTTGCAGAACAGCAGGCCCTGCAGCACCAGCGTGGTAGCGTCGGGCAGGTCCAGTCGGCGTTGCAGCAAACTGCCGCTGGCTTCCACGCCACCGATGACGATTGCGCAGACAATGATGGCCAGCGGATTCTGGCGCGCCGCGAAGGCCACCAGGATGCCCGAGAAGCCATAGCCGGCCAGCAGCGCACTGGTGGCGCTGCCTTGCACGGCGCTGACCTCGAACATGCCCGCCAGTCCGGCCGCCGCGCCCCCCAGCGCGCAGGCCGTGAGCACCAGGCGATTGACCGACAGCCCCACCAGCCGTGCCGTGCGCACATTGCCGCCCACCACGCCCATGGCAAAGCCGGACACGCTATGGCGCAGGAACACCCAGGCCGCGATACAGGCGATGGCGCCCCAGGCCAGGCCCCAATGCACTTCCAGCCCCGGCAGCGAACCCACCAGATAGGGATCCGGCAAGGGCAGGGTGGAGGGCTTGTTCAGGCTGGCCGGGTCGCGCAGCGGGCCTTCCACCAGATGCTTGAAGACCGCTACGGCGAGATAGGACAGCAACAGGCTGGAGATCGTCTCGTTGACACCGCGCCACTGGCGCAGCCCGCCGCACAGGGCGATCCACAGGCCACCGGCCAGCATGGCAGCCACGGCCATGAGCACCAGCATCACCAGCGCCGGCAGGCCCGGCAGCAGTTGCGGCATCACCGCCGCCGCCAGCCCGCCCAGCGCCAGCGCGCCCTCGCCACCGATGACGATCAGGCCCACCCGCGCCGGCAGGGCCACGCACAGGGCAGTCAGCAGCAGGGGCGCGGCACGTTGCAAGGTGTTTTGCCAGGCGAACAGGGTACCGAAGGCACCCTGGTAGATCAGCAGGCAGGCATCGCCCGCCGGCTTGCCTTGCACCAGCAGGAACAGCACGAACAACAGCAGCGTGCCGGCCAGGGCGCACAAGGTCGGCAGGGCCGGCGCCACGCCATTGAGCAGGGCCGACCGCAGCCTGCGCCAGGGCGAGGCCGTCGGTCCGGTCGGCGCAGCCACGCCGGGAGCGGGGAGGGTAGTCATGGTGCCGTCCTGCGTGGTTGCGTCAGACCTGGCCGACCACGCCGGCCACCAGGTAATTCATCTTCTCCAGCGCCACATCGGTCTGGACCTGGGTGGTGCCGGCCGGGATCACGGTATTGCCCTTGTTGTCCTTGATCGGTCCCTTGAAGATCTGGAACTTGCCGGCCAGCATCTGGGCCTTGATGTCGTCCGCCTTCTTCTTGGCCGGGGCGCTCACGGCTGCGCCATAGGGCGACATCTTCACGAAGTTGTCCTTCAGGCCGCCGCGCAGGAAGTTGATCATGGGCTTGCCTTCCAGCGTGGCCTTGACGATCTCGGTATAGGGGGTGGCCCAGTTCCACTCGGCGCCGGTGAGATAGCCCTTGGGCGCCAGCGCAGCCTGGCTGGCGTGATAGCCGGTGGTCATGATGCCGCGCTTTTCGGCGGTCTCGACGATCACCTTGGGGCCGTCGACGTGGCAGGTGATGACGTCGCAACCCTGGTCGATCAGGCTGTTGGCGGCTTCGGCTTCCTTCACCGGCAGCGACCAGTCACCGGTGAAGATGACGTGGCAGGTGATGGCGGGATCGACCGACTGCGCGCCCAGGGTGAAGGCGTTGATGTTGCGCAGAACCTGCGGGATGGGCTTGGCGGCGATGAAGGCCAGCTTCTTGCTCTTGCTCATGTGGCCGGCCACTACGCCGGAGAGGTATTCGCATTCCTCGATGTAGCCGAAGAAGCTGCCCACGTTCATCGGGTGCTTGCCGGCGGTCCACAGGCCGCCACAGTGGGCGATGCGCACCTTGGGATATTTCTCGGCGATCTTCAGGACATGCGGGTCGAAGTAGCCGAAGGAGGTCGGGAACAGCAGGGTGGCGCCATCCTGCTGGATCATGGCTTCCATGGTCTTTTGCACGGCCACGGTCTCGGGGACCTTTTCTTCTTCGATTACCTTCACGCCCGGCATCTTCTTGATGATGGCGGCAGCTTGCGCATGCGACTGGTTGTAGCCGAAGTCATCGCGCGCGCCGACATAGATGAAGCCCACGGTCAAGGGACCGGCGGCCAGCAGATCGAGCGGGAAGGCGGCGCCCAGGGCGGCGGCTCCGGACAGTTTCAGAAAATCGCGGCGGTTTTTCATGTTGTTGTGCTCCAGTCTAGGCGTGGGTGGATGGTCGGGTGGTCGGGTGGTCGAATGGTCGGGTCGGTCTGTTGGCGACGGCATTGATGATCAGGACAGGCTCAATGTCCCCGGCGCCTGCATCCGCGCCGGTTTGCGCACTTCGCGCTGGAAGATTTCCATGGACAGTTTCTTGGCCGCGATGAAGCCCGCCTGAGACAGCGTCTCCACCGTGCGCGGTCGTGCATCCTGGTAATGCAAGATGTCTGCCACCGCCGTCGGGCGTTTGGTCAGCAGCAGGATCTGGTCGGCCAGGTAGACCGCCTCTTCCAGATCGTGCGAGACCAGGACCATGGTAGTGCCGGTCTGCATGAAGACCTGCTGCAGCTTTTCGCGGATGAACAGCGTCATCTCGAAATCCAGTGCCGAGAAGGGTTCGTCCAGAAACAGCACTTCCGGCCCCGGCGCCAGGGCGCGCATGATGGAGGCGGTCTGCTGCTGACCGCCGGACAGCTCGTAGGGATAGCGCATGAGGTCGAACTTGACGTCGAAGGACGCCACCAGTTCATCGACCCGGTGCTTGATCTCGGCCTTGGACTTGCCTTCCAGCTTCAGTGGATAGGCGATGTTGTCGATGGTGCGCAGCCACGGGAACATGGCATCGCGGTAGTTCTGGAACACGTAGCCGATCTTGGTCTGGGCCAGCGACTTGCCATCGAACAGGATCTGCCCGGCATCGATGGGAATCAGCCCGGCGATCATGTTGATCAGCGTGGACTTGCCGCAGCCATTGGGGCCGAAGACGGAGACGATCTGGTGCTTGGGGATGTCCAGGTCGAAATTCTCGTACAGGGGCCAACCGGCGAAATGCTTGGTCAGGCCGCGAATGGTGATATGGGTGCCTGGCGGCCCCGGAACGAACGGGGTTTCCGGGGGCAGGTCGATCTTGGGACTGAGGACGACACTCATCTTCCGCTCCAGTGGACGATACGTTTTTCGATGATGATGAAGACCACGTTCAGCACGTAACCGAGGGCGCCGGCCGCGAGGATGGCGGCATACATCTCGCGTACGTTGAGGACCTGCTGGGTGTCGATGATGCGGTGACCCAGGCCGTTCTCGGAGCCGATGAACATCTCCGCCACGATCACGATCACCAGCGCCATCGAGACCGCGCTGCGCAGACCCACGAAGGTGGCTTGCAGGCTTTCCCACAGCAGCACGTCGCAGAAGATGCGCCAGCGTGACGCCCCCATCACCTTGGCCGCCATGACGCGCTGCTTGCGGGCGTTGAGCACGCCATAGGCGCTGTTGAAGAGCACGATCAGGAAGGCGCCGAAGGCAGCGATGGCGACCTTGTTGATGTCGGAGACGCCGAAGATCAGCAGGAACAGCGGGATCAGCGCAGACGAGGGTGTGGAGCGGAAGAAGTCGATCAGGAATTCCACGCTGCGGTAGGCGCGTTCATTGCTGCCCAACAGCACCCCGATGGGGACCCCCAGCACCATGGCGATGACAAAGGCCTCCAGCGTGCGCACCACCGTGACGGTAAAGTCCATCAGCAGCGGTCCGCCGGCCAGGCCCTTGAACATGGCCATGAGCGTGGCTTCGGGCGGCGGCAGCAGGATCGCCTTGATCCAGCCGGCGCGCACCACCAGGTCCCACACCACGAACAGTGCAATGGGGCCGACGATGGGCAAGAGTCGGCCCAGTGCCGGGCGCTTGCGCACGACGGGTGTTGGGGGCGCAGTCGCCGTGGGCTTGCTGGCGGCCACGGTCACGGAAGGAGCGACGGTCTCGTTCATGATGGCCTCAGCCCTTGTAGATCAGGTTGTCGACCACGATGCGTTGAGAGAACACACCCTTCTCGACGAACAGGTCGTAGAACTTCTGGAAGTAGGCGATATCGCTGGGCTTGAACTCGTTGTAGAGCATGTAGGCCGCCAGCGGCACTTCATTGGTGAGCGAACCCTCGATGGCGGTATAGCCCTTGAGGTAGGTGCGCGCCTGGTCGGGCTTGCTGCGCACCAGTTCGATGCCACGCGCATAGGCGGCGATGTATTTGCGGGCCACTTCGGGATGTTTCTTGATGAATTCCGTGGTCAGCGCTGCCGCACCGCCATGCCAGGGCGCCATCGGGTCGCCCAGGATGTACTTGGCGATCACGCCCGCTTCCAGCACGCGGGTGGTGTTGTTCATGCGGCCGACGGTGCCGGTGGGTTCCAGCGTATAGGCGGCATCGACCTGGCCGGCGGCCAGCGAGGCCACGTGCTGGCCGATGGGCAGCTCCACCACGGTGGCGCCGGTGGCACCGGCCCGTTCCAGCACGGTCTTGGCCAGCGTGACGTTCTGGATGCCGGGGCCGGAGGCGACCTTCTTGCCCTTCAATTCAGCAATCGATTTGACCGGGCTGTCCTTGGGCACCAGGAATTCATCGAGCACGTACTTGGCATTGCTGGGGTTGGTGGCGAAGATCTTGAACAGTCCCGGCTGCGCGATCTCGCCGATGGCTAGGTTGCCAGCGCCGGTGCCATTGGCCGAGCCATCGGCGCGGCCGGCCAGCATGGCTTCCATCACCTGCTGGGCGCCGGCGAACTTGATGGCCTGCACTTCCAGCCCGGCTTCCTTGAAATAGCCCGCTTCTACGGCGGCGTAGAAGGGCAGGCCGGCCGCCACCGGCCAGTAGCCGATGCGGATCGGTGGCGTCTGCGCGCGCAGGATGGCCGGGGCGCCAGCGATGGCGGCGCCCGCCGCCACCACACCGGCCCTGGCGATGAAGCGGCGGCGGGTGGTGTCCTGCAGGGGGGAGAGGGTGTTCTTTTTCATGAGCAGCTCCGTGGTGAGGTGTCGGTCGTATCGGTCGTATCGGTCGTATCGGTCGTGTCAGTTCAGCGAATCGAGGTAGTGGACCCAGCCGCCGTGGTGGGTGATGTCGGTGGCGCCGGCAATGCCGGCCGGCTCGCAGATGAAGCCCTTGACACTGCTGCCGTCGGCCAGCTCCACCGTGCCGATGCCCAGCGGTGCCGGAATGGCGGCCACGAAGCCGCCGAACTGGCGCAGCGGCATTTCCCACACTTCCACCGCGATGGCGGCGCCATCGCCTTCGGTGCGGGCCAGGCCGGGTTTGGGCGGGGTGGTGCCAGCCAGGGCATACAGGCGGTACTGGGCGGCGGTGCGGGTGACGGCTACGCGGCGCGCCCCGGCTTCCAGCAATTGCCAGTTCAGCGGCTGGCCGGAAAGGTGGGCGCCGACCACGCAGACCTTGATGGTGCTTTCATTGAAGGGCAGCGGCGCGGCGGCAATCGCATCGGCCTGGGCGGCACCGCCCAGTTGCTGCTGCAGGCGCGCACCAGCCTCGGCCAGCAGGTGGTCGGACCCGGCCGGGCCGATCAGGGTCACACCGGCCGGCAGGCCGTCGCGCCGCCACACGCCAGGGATGGCCAGGGCCGCCATGTCCATCAGGTTGACGAAGTTGGTGTAGTAGCCCAGTTGCGAATTGCGCACCACAGGATCGGCCTGGACCTCGGCGATGGTGGGGAAGGTGGTGGTGGTCGGCACCAGCATCAGGTCGCTGCCTTCGAGCAGGTCTTCGGCCTCGCGTCGCAGGTCGGCCAGGCGGTACTGGGCATTGAAGGCATCCACGGCGTCGTAATTGTCCGACTGGGCGGTGATCTGATGCACCACGGGGTCGATGGCCTGCGGGTTTTCCAGGAAGAAGTCGCCCAGCGCGGCGCGGCGTTCAGCCACCCAGGGGCCCTGGTACAACAGCTGCGCGGCATCGCTGAAGGGAGCGAAGGGAATGCGCGCCAGCGTCACGCCGGGCAGTGCCGCGATCTGCGCCAGGCTGCGCTCCCAGGCTTCCTGGGCGACCGTGTCGCCGTAGAACTCGCAGACATCAGGAATGGCGATGCGGTAGCCACGGCGCTTCACGCCCAGCATCGCCGGGCGGCGCGAATAACCGTCCTCGGCGTCGTAGCCGGCGGCGCTGTGTAGCACGCGCCAGGCGTCGGCCACGTCGTGGGCGAAGATGGAAATGCAGTCCAGCGTGCGGCAGGCCGGCACCAGGCCACGTGCGCTGATGAGTCCCTTGGTCGGCTTGAGGCCCACCAGATGGTTAAAGGCGGCCGGCACACGGCCCGAGCCGGCGGTATCGGTGCCCAGCGAAAACATCACCTGTCCCAGCGCCACGGCCACGGCCGAACCGGAACTGGACCCGCCCGAGACATACTGGGGCTTGATCGCATTGCGCACCGCGCCGTAGGGTGAACGCACGCCCACCAGCCCGGTGGCGAACTGGTCGAGATTGGTCTTGCCCACCAGCAGCGCGCCGGCAGCCTGCAGGCGCTGCACCACGGTCGCGCTCTGGCTGGCCAGACGGCCGAATTCGGGGCAGGCGCCGGTGGTGGACATGTCGGCCACGTCGATGTTGTCCTTGACCGCGAAGGGGATGCCGAACAGCGGCATGGTCTCGAACACCGCCTCGCCCTTGATCTGCAGCATCAGGTCCAGGGCGGCCGCCTGTTGCTTGAGCTGCTTGGCCGGCACCCGGCTGATCCAGACTTCATTGCGACCGGCGCTGTCGATGCGCGCCAGCAGATCGGCCACGGTTTGGCCCGGAGTGGTGCGTCCCTCGCGGTAGGCCGCCAGCGTGGCTGCAATGGTGGGGGTGCCGGCGGAGGTGCCGATGTTGGCGGCCGCCTGGAAGGCGGCTTGTTGTGGAGTCTGGGTAGCGTTCATTTTGGATATTCAAACTTGAATACAAGATTGAATATCTTTAAGCAGAAGGCGTGCCAGGCCATCGTCAGGCGCTGCGGTGGGAGGAGGAAGTCAGGCAGGAAGCGGCTTTGCGGCAGAAATTGCCGCACGGCAGGATGTCATGGGAGCAACGGCGCAGCTTGTCGATGAGACAAATTGGTGAGGCCTGCGCCGTTTTTGCACCTCAAGTGCGGCGGGTCTGCACGTTTAGGCGGCAGGGTGGTCAGCCCGGCATCACAGCTCGCCCCATACCGCATTGAGCGCAGCCAGCGCAGCCAGCCCTGCGGTCTCGGTGCGCAGCACGCGGCTGCCCATGGACAGCATCAGCGCGCCCTGGGCGCAGGCGAGGTTTTCCTCTTCCTCGCTGAAGCCGCCTTCCGGGCCGACCACCAGGGTCACCGCCTGCGGCGGGTGATGACGCGCCCAGCCGGAGAGCGGCTGTTCACCGCGGGGAGAGAGCAGGATGCGCCGGTGCAGGTCGCTCTGGGCAATCCAGCGCCTGAAGTCGGTCACTTCGGCCAGATGCGGCAGGCGGTTGCGGCCGCATTGTTCGGCGGCAGCGTGGATGATGCCTTGCCAGTGGGCTTGCTTCTTCTCGGCGCGTTCGCCCGACAGTCGTACCACGCAGCGCTGCGCGGCCAGCGGTTGCAGGGAGGTGGCGCCCAGCTCCACGGCCTTTTCCACGATCCAGTCCATTTTCGATCCCTCCGGCAGGGCCTGGGCCAGGGTCAGGCCATAGGGCAGCTCGGCCTCGCGCGCGGCAAAAGTCTTCAATTCCGCATGGGCGCGCTTTTTTTCGATGGCGGTCAGGCTGGCGATGTATTCACCCCCTTCGCCATTGAAGAGGGTGATGGTGTCGCCCGGCTGCAGGCGCAGCACCTGCACGTGATGGGCAACGGGCTCGGGCAGGACCACGGCCGAACCGATAGCCAGGGGATGCGGGAAGTAGAAACGGGGCATGGGGTGGGGTCCTGGGGTGAGGGAGATCAAGAAAAGGCAAGAAACACCGGAAAACCTTGCCAGTCCGTGCAGGGACCGGCCCCGAATTTTAATCCCCCCGGCGCACTCTGGTAAAATACGGCCCCGCGCTTGTTCCGGCTGATCCGGGCGGGCGCATTGGCTTCAGAACCCGTTTTCAGAACCTGATTTTCCTGACCCACCCTGACTCACGCGCCAGTCGGCGCCTCCAGCACAGCACATTCAGACCTCGACATGATTTCCACTCTCCCCACCGACAAGATGGCCAACGCGATCCGCGCGCTGGCGATGGACGCTGTTCAGAAAGCCAATTCCGGTCACCCGGGCATGCCGATGGGGATGGCCGAAATCGCAGTCGCCCTGTGGGCCAAGCACTATCGCCACAATCCGGCCAATCCGCAGTGGGCCAACCGCGACCGCTTCGTGCTTTCCAACGGCCACGGCTCCATGCTGCAGTACGCGCTGCTGCACCTGACCGGCTACGACCTGTCGATGGACGACATCAAGAACTTCCGCCAGCTGCACTCCAAGACTGCCGGCCACCCCGAAGTGCATATCACCCCGGGCGTGGAAACCACCACCGGCCCGCTGGGCCAGGGCATCACCAACGCCGTGGGCATGGCGCTGGCCGAAAAGCTGCTGGCGGCCGAATTCAACAAGCCCGGCCTGTCCGTGGTCGATCATTACACCTACGCCTTCGTCGGCGATGGTTGCCTGATGGAAGGCATCTCGCACGAGGCCTGCTCGCTGGCGGGCGTGCTGAACCTGTCCAAGCTGATCGTGCTGTATGACGACAACGGCATCTCCATCGACGGCCACGTCGAAGGCTGGTTCAAGGACGATACCCCGAAGCGCTTCGAAGCCTACGGCTGGAACGTCATCCCGGCCGTGGACGGCCACAACGTCGAGGCGGTCAGCGCCGCCATCCACCAGGCCAAGCTGGCCGACAAGCCGACCCTGATCTGCTGCCGTACCGTCATCGGCAAGGGTTCGCCCAACCTGGCCGGCACCGACAAGGTGCACGGTGCCGCCCTGGGTGACAAGGAAATCGCCGCCGTGCGCGAAGCGCTGGGCTGGCCCTCCGCCCCCTTCGAGATCCCGGCCGATGTCTACGCCGCCTGGGATGCCAAGGCCACCGGTGCCGATTTCGAATCCAGCTGGAAGCAGACCTTCGATACCTACGCCGCCCAGTACCCGGCCGAAGCCGCCGAACTGCTGCGCCGCCTCAAGGGCGAACTGCCGGCCGCGTTCGAATCGACGGTGACCGCCTATATCAATTCCACGCTGGAAAAGAAGGAAACCATCGCCACCCGCAAGGCCAGCCAGAACGCCATCCAGGCCTATGCGCAGGCACTGCCGGAATTCCTGGGCGGCTCGGCCGACCTGACCGGCTCGAACCTGACCAACTGGAAGGAATCGGTGGCCGTGCGCGCCGACCAGCGCGGCAACCACATCAACTACGGTGTGCGCGAGTTCGGCATGAGCGCCATGATGAACGGTATCGCCCTGCATGGCGGCTACCTGCCCTTCGGCGCCACCTTCCTGACCTTCTCCGACTACAGCCGCAATGCCCTGCGCATGGCTGCGCTGATGAAGATCCGTTCGCTGTTCGTGTTCACCCACGACTCCATCGGCCTGGGCGAAGACGGCCCCACCCACCAGTCGGTGGAACACGTCTCCAGCCTGCGCCTGATCCCCAACCTGGACAACTGGCGTCCGTGCGACACCACCGAGACCGCCGTGGCCTGGGCCGAGTCGATCAAGCGCAACGATGGTCCCAGCACCCTGATCTTCTCGCGCCAGAACCTGCCCTTCCAGGAGCGTACCGACGCCCAGGTCAAGGACATCGCCCGTGGCGGCTATGTGCTGCGTGATGCGCCCAATGCCAAGGTGGTGCTGATCGCTACCGGCTCCGAAATCGAGCTGGCCACCAAGGCCGCCGATGCGCTGACCGCCGAAGGCATCGCCGTGCGTATCGTCTCGATGCCCTCGACCGACGTGTTCGACCGCCAGGATTCGGCCTACAAGGCATCGGTGCTGCCGCGTGGCATCCCGCGCGTGGCCATCGAGGCCGGCGTGACCGCCTTCTGGTACAAGTACGTGGGCCTGGAAGGCGCCGTGGTCGGTATCGACACCTTCGGCGAATCAGCACCGGCTGGCGTGCTGTTCAAGCACTTCGGCTTCACCGTCGAAAACGTGGTGGCCAAGGCCAAGGCAGTGCTGGCTTGAACGCTACGCCAGCCATGAGCGAGCAGATCCTGATCCGCCGCGCCCGCAAGGGTGATGCGGCGTCGATCGCCGGTGTGCGTATCGACGCCTGGCGTGCCAGCTATCGCGGCCTGGTGCCGGACAGCTACCTCGACCATTTGAAGCCCGAGGAAAGCGTCAAGCTGTGGGAACAGGTGCTGGAAGCCTCCTCGGATGCGGCCTGTACCTTCGTGGCCGAGAGCGGTGGCGAGATCATCGGTTTTGCCTCCGGCATGACGCTGGCCGAAGCCCGCTTCGGCTGCGATGCCGAGCTGACCGCGATCTGCGTGCTGCCCGATGAACAGCGCCGTGGCCTGGGCAAGCGCCTGCTGGCCAATGTCGCGGCCACCCTCATCAGCGCCGGCGCGACCGGCCTGATGGCGTGGGTATTGAGCAAGAACGAAGGCGCCGGGGAATTTTTCGAGTCGCTGGGGGCCGAAAGGCTTTATGAACAAACCTTCACCTGGGATGATGGCAGTGAACTGGACGAGATCGGTTTCGTCTGGCGCCAGCTGAAGTCCTGAGCGTGGATGCGGTAAGAACAAGAACGGCAGGAAGGCCGGAAAAGGCGGAATCATGACCGGGCCAGTGCGCCGCCAGGGCGTAGGCTGACGGGCAGGTCGCTTTACCGGCTATCGGTTTGCATCGATTTTTACTACTTGAGGAGAACAGCATGACCATTCGCGTAGCAATCAACGGTTATGGCCGTATCGGCCGCAATATCCTGCGCGCCCACTACGAAGGCGGCAAGAAGCACGATATCGAAATCGTCGCCATCAACGACCTGGGTGATCCGAAGACCAATGCCCACCTGACCCAGTACGACACCGCCCACGGCAAGTTCCCCGGCACCGTGACCGTCGATGGCGATTCCATCGTCGTCAACGGCGACCGCATCAAGGTGCTGGCCCAGCGCAATCCGGCCGAGCTGCCCTGGGGCGAGCTGGGTGTGGACGTGGTGCTGGAATGCACGGGCTTTTTCACCACCAAGGAAAAGGCCAGCGCCCACATCAAGGGCGGCGCCAAGAAGGTGATCATCTCCGCTCCGGGCGGCAAGGACGTGGACGCCACCGTCGTCTTCGGCGTGAACCACCAGGTGCTCAAGGCGTCCGACACCGTCATCTCCAACGCCTCCTGCACCACCAACTGCCTGGCACCGCTGGTGCAGCCGCTGCACGAAAAGATCGGCCTGGAAACCGGCCTGATGACCACCATCCACGCCTACACCAATGACCAGGTGCTGACCGACGTGTATCACGAAGACCTGCGTCGCGCCCGTTCGGCCACCCAGTCCATGATCCCGACCAAGACCGGCGCTGCTGCAGCGGTCGGCCTGGTGCTGCCGGAACTGAACGGCAAGCTGGACGGTTTCGCCATCCGCGTGCCGACCATCAACGTCTCGCTGGTGGACCTGTCCTTCGTGGCCTCGCGCGACACCACCGTGGATGAAGTCAATGCCGTCCTGAAGGCTGCTGCCGAAGCCGGTCCGTTGAAAGGCATCCTGACCTACAACACCGAGCCGCTGGTGTCGGTGGACTTCAACCACAACCCGGCCTCGTCCAACTTCGACGCCACCCTGACCAAGGTCTCCGGCCGTCTGGTGAAGGTGTCGTCCTGGTACGACAACGAGTGGGGCTTCTCCAACCGCATGCTGGACACCACCGTCGCCCTGGCAACGGCCAAGTAAGACGCATGTCCTGGCGCCCCGGCCCCGGTTCCCGGGGCAGGAGCGTCAATTTCAGGGCTGTTTCGGCTTCTTTTCCTCGTATGCAAGCCTGCTTGCCGCGGTGAGAATAGACGGATCAGCCTGCAAAAGGAGAGGAAGGCTGTTGCGAGCGCCGCTTGCAATGGCCTTTTTTCCATTTGCGCATTTGCCTGTCAACAACAAGAGCAACCGACTCAACGAGGGACCGCATGTCAGCAAGCTCATCCCAGGCCCGTCGCCTGTTGGCCAACCTGGCCTTGATATCCGCCGTCAGCCTGTCGCTGTCCGCGTGCGATTACATCAGCAGCTTTTCCAAGCCCAAGCAGACCCCGGAAGAGGCCAAGGCCGAGGGTATCGCGCTGGGCGCCGGCTGCCGCCAGGCCGGCCAGAGCCTGGAAGACTGCTACCAGCGCAATCCCGATGCCCTGAAGGCCGGCATCTTCACCGGCTGGAAGGACATGCACGAATACATGGCGGCCAAGGGCATTCAGACCGTGACGCCGCCGGCACCCGCGGCCGATGCGGCCAAGGATGACGCCAAGGGAAAAGATGGGAAGGACAAGGATGCCAAGGACAGCGATCGCAGCAGCCGTGCCCGCGAACGTGATGCCAATCGCGACAACGCCCGCTCGCGTGACCGCGAAAGCTCCTCGTCCTCCCGCGACAGCAGCACGAGCGATCGTCGCGCCAGCCGCGAAGACAAACAGCCACCCAAGTACTGATCTTCACCTGGCGATCAGTTCGCCTTCAGGAAAAAGGGATGCACCGGCCGGTGCATCCTTTTTTTTCACTTTTGCGCCGACATGGCCATTTCAACCGAACACCTGCTGCCACAGCCGGATCACGCAGGCACGTTCATGCTCCACGCGGATGGCGTCGATATGCGCCCGGTCCGAACCCTGTAGCCGGATCTGGTGCTGCAGCTTGCGGAAGAGACGATAGGCGTTGGCCGCCTCGTCGGCCATGAGGGCATCGATCAGGCCCAGCTGCGCCGCCAGCTTCAACAGCGCGATGTTGCCGATGTCGCCGGTCAGCTGCGGGTGGTCGCAGGCATGGCGCAGGACCAGGTACTGCACCATGAATTCGATGTCGATCATGCCGCCCTCGTCGTGCTTGAGGTCGAACATCATGCTGCGGTTGGGATGGGCGTCGCGCATGCGGCGCCGCATGGAAAGCACTTCCTCTTCCAGCTTGTCGGCGTCGCGCGGCTGGCGCAGCACGCGCTCGCGCAGCGCCTCGAAACGTTCGCCGATGGCGCTGTCGCCGGCACAGAAACGGGCGCGGGTGAGGGCCTGGTGTTCCCAGATCCAGGCGGCGTTGAGCTGGTATTTCTCGAAGGCCGACAGCGGCGACACCAGCAGGCCGCTGGCGCCGTCCGGACGCAGGGCGATGTCGATGTCGAACAGGGTGCCGGCCGGGGTGTGGCTGGTCATCCAAGTGATGAAGCGCTGCGCCAGCTTGGCGTAGAGGGCCGGGGCTTCCTGGTCGTCATCATCGTAGAGGAAGACCACGTCCAGGTCAGAGGCATAGCCCAGTTCCTTGCCGCCCAGCTTGCCGTAGGCGATCACGGCGAACTGCGGGACCTCGCGGTGGCGCTGGGGAATGCTGCCCCAGACCGCTTCGATGGTCACCTGCACCAGCACGTCGGCCAGGGCGGAGAGTTCATCGGCCAGCTTTTCCACCGACAGGTCGCCTTCCAGATCCTGTGCCAGCAGGCGGAACTGTTCGGCGTGGTGCAGTTCGCGCAGGATGTCGAGCTGGCGTTCGGTGTCGCCTTCGGCCGTGGCCAGCTGGCGCCGGCAGTTGTCGGCGAAGGCGGCCCAGTCGGAGGCGGCCTTGAGGTTGCGGTCGTCCAGCAGTTCGTCCAGCAGCAGGGGGTGGCGCGTCAGGTAGGTGGCGGCCCAGCCGCTGGCGCCGATCATGCGCACCAGGCGCTGCAGAGCGTAGGGATATTCGGTCAGGAGTGCCAGGTAGGCGGCGCGGCGGGCAATGGCTTCGAGGAAATCCAGCAGCCGCCCGAGGGCCGGCAACTGGTCGTAGTGCAAGGCGGCCAGCAGCGGCAGGCAGTTGTTGATGACGGTATTGAGCCGGTTGCGGCTGGTCTCGGGCAGGCTCTGCATGCGCGGCGATTGCCAGGTCAGGTGCAGGCGCCGGGCGCCGTCCTCGATGTCGTCTTCCGGGAAGCCGACCAGGCTCAGGGCGTCGGCCAGGCCTTCCAGGTTGTCGTTCTCGCTCACGCTCACGGCCGGGCCATCGGCTTCGCTTTCGCCGGACTGCTTGTCGGCGAAGATGGCGTCGAACTGGGCGGCGACGATGGCGCGCTGGCCTTCCAGCTCATGCAGCAGGGCCGCGCTGTCCGGGTAGCCCATCATCTGCGCCACCAGCAGCAGGTCGTCGGGATTGACGGGCAGGGTGTGGGTCTGGGCGTCTTCCAGGTATTGCAGACGGTGTTCGAGGTCACGCAGGAAGGTATAGGCATCCAGCAGCTGCTGCACCACCTCGGGCGCCAGCAGTTCCTTGGCGGCCAGGGTGCGCAGGGTGATGCGGGTGGAGCGGTCGCGCAGTTCCACATCGCGCCCGCCCCGGATCAGCTGGAACACCTGGCTGGTGAACTCGATCTCGCGGATGCCGCCCCGACCGAGCTTGACGTTGTTGCTGCGGTCCGGGTGCAGGGCTTCCTGGCGTTTGACCTCGGCGCGGATCTGGCCGTGCATGGAGCGCAGGGCGTCGATGGAGCCGAAGTCCAGGTAGCGGCGGAAGATGAAGGGGCGGCTGATCGCCTCCAGGGTGGCGATATCCTCCGGTGTGCCGGTCAGGGCGCGGGCCTTGGTCCAGGCATAGCGCTCCCATTCGCGGCCCTGGCGTACCAGGTATTCCTCGACCATGTTGAAGCTGGCCACCAGCGGGCCGGAGTTGCCGTTGGGCCGCAGCGCCATGTCGACCCGGAAGGTGAAGCCGTCTTCGGTGATCTCGGCCAGGGCGCCGATGAGTTTCTTGCCCAGGCGCACGAAGAATTCATGGTTGGACAACGACTTCTGGCCGGCTTCGGCCCGGATGTCGCCGTCTTCCGGATAGACGAAGATGAGGTCAATGTCGGAGGACACGTTGAGTTCGCCCCCGCCCAGCTTGCCCATGCCCAGCACGATCATTTCCTGCGGGCGGCCGGACTCCTCGCCGATGGGCTGGCCGTAGAGGGCGGTCTGTTCCTGCATCAGCGCGGCCAGATGGGTCTGCACGGCAAAATCGGCAAAGCCGGTCATGGTCGCCACCACTTCGGCCAGGTCGGCGCGGCCGTCGAGGTCGCGCGTGATCAGGGCGCAGATGATCAGGTTGCGCAGGCGCCGCATGGCCGCCGGCAGCGCCAGGCCGGCGTCGAGGTCGGCCTGCAGGCGCTGCTGCATGCCGGCGCGATCCATGGGCTGGGCGGCGGCGGCCAGGACCAGGGCCGGGCGGGCGGCGTCGGCCTGGGTCCAGCGGGTGTAGTAGCGGGAGGTGGTGGCGTCGACCAGGGATCGTTGATGAACAGGCATAGGGGACCGCAAAGCTCCACGACAGGATGTAAAGGAAGGCAAACCGGCGTCAATGCCACTTCAGCGGGGCGCCCCTGTGATAGACAATATCCAGGGCGCTGACAGCGGGCTGACGTTTTGCACGATAACGGGGATTCTAGCCTTCCTTTTTAAACTTATCGGTGATTTTGCCCCTCATACATCCCCAGCGCCGATGGCATGGTCAGGTTTTCCATGCGATCATGTGGCCTGCCCGATTTTCTCCCATACCGAGCTGCCTTTGCATCCTGATGTCCCACGAAAAACATAACGCCGCATCCAGGCCTGGCCGTTGGGCGCTGTGCTGGCGATTTGCACGGGGCAGCTACATTCACCTGAACCGGGCCAGCCACCATGTGCTGGGTTTCACCCTCAAGCTGCTGCTGGCGGCCTACTTCGTCTTTTGCGCGCTGTTCCTGGTGCTGCGCTATGCGGTGCTGCCCGAGATCGGCCACTACAAGCCGCGCATCGAACATCTGGTGTCGGCCCAGATCGGGCGCGCGGTCAGCATCGAGGCCATCGACGCTTCCTGGAGCGGCCTGCGCCCGCAGCTTTCCCTGTCCAATATTACCGTGCATGACCAGCAGGGCGAGGCCGCGCTGACCTTGCCGCGGGTATCGACCACCTTGTCCTGGAGCAGCGTGCTGGTGGCTGCGCTGCGGGTGGAAAACCTGAGCATCGAGGGCGCCGACCTGGCGATCCGCCGCGACGCCGCCGGCAAGCTCTTCGTGGCCGGCATCCCGGTGCCCACGGGCGGTGACGGCAGTACACTGGATTGGCTGCTGTCGCAGCGCGAGATCGTGATCCGTCACAGCAAGCTGCGCTGGGATGACGAAATGCGCAAGGCGCCCGAGCTGGTGCTGGAAGACGTCAACCTGATCCTGCACAACCGCTGGCTGCGCCACCGCCTGTCCTTGCGCGCCAATCCGCCGCAGGAGACCTCGGCGCCGCTCGATGTCAGGGCCGATTTCAGTCATCCGGCCTTTGCCCGCAGTTCCGAGATCACGCGCTGGAAGGGTGTGCTCTATGCCGACCTGCGCAATACCGACCTGGCGGTCTGGCGCGCCTGGGTGGACTACCCGATCGCCATCAGCAGCGGTCGCGGTTCGGTGCGGGCCTGGCTCACGCTGGACCATGCCAAGGTCGCCAATTTCACCGCCGACCTGAGCCTGGCCGATTTCAACGCCCAGTTGTCGCGCCAGCTGGAGCCCCTTTCGCTCAAGCGCGTCAATGGCCGTATCTCGGCCAGCGAAACGCTTGGCGCCGGCCAGCAGGACGGCGTGCCCACCTTCGGCACCAACGGCCACCAGGTGACCCTCACCGATTTCTCGATAGAAACCCCGGACGGCTTCGTCCTGCCGCCGACCTCGATCACCGAGAGCTACGAGCCGGCCACCCCGCTCAAGGCCGAGCGCACCAGTGTCAAGGCCACCTACCTGAACCTGCAGACGCTGTCGCAACTGGCGACCCGGCTGCCGCTGGCACCCTCGCAGCGCAAGTTGCTGGACGACCTGGCGCCACGCGGAGAACTGAACGATTTCACCGTGCAGTGGCAGGGCAGTTATCCGGAACTGAGTTCCTACCGGGTACAGGGACGTTTCAAGGGCCTGGGCATGAAGGGTCTGGCGGCCCATGTGGAGCCGCGCAAGAATCCGGCCCAGCAGGCGCGCGCCCAGTGGGCGGGCTTCCCGGGCTTCAGCAACCTGAGCGGCGAGATCGATGCCACCGAAAAGGGCGGCTCGGTCAAGGTGGATACGCAGCAGCTGGTGGTCGATCTGCCCGCCGACATGTTCGCCGAGCCCAGCATGCCCTTCGATACCCTGAAGCTTCAGGCGCACTGGCAATATCTGAAGGATCAGACACTGCAGGTGGATCTGGACCAGATGCAGTTCAGCCAGCCCGGCGTGGCCGGCAGCCTGTCCGGTCGCCATCTGCTGCCCTTGCAGGGCAAGTCGGCGGGTACCCTGGACGTGGCCGGCGAGATCAGCAGCTTCGACGTCAAGGCGATCCGGCGCTATCTGCCGCAGCACATGAGCGAGCCGCTGCGTCACTGGCTCACTGAGGGCCTGATGGCGGGCCAGTTGCACGACGTCCAGTTCAAGCTCAAGGGGGCGCTGGCTGATTTCCCGTTCCATACCGCCAAGCCTGGCGAGCAGCCCAAGGGCCAGTTCCAGCTGAGCGGCGACTTCGAGGGGCTCAAGCTGAATTACACCCCCGGCCATCTCGGGCGTGACGGCAAGGAACCCGAGTGGCCCCTGCTGGAAGAGGGGCGTGGGCGCCTGAGCATTGACCGCACGCGCCTGGAGATCAAGGCCGAGAGCGCCCGCAGCCTGGGCGCGCGGCTGGGGCCGGTGACGGCGCGGGTGGCCGATGTCGATTCGCACGAAGCCACGCTGGAAATCGATGGCGTGGCCAATGGTCCGATGCCGGCCTTCCTGCAGTACGTGAACCAGAGCCCGGTGGCGCGCTGGACCGGCAATGTCATGGAGCACAGCAGTGCGTCCGGCGAGGCGCGGCTGGATCTCAAATTCCAGATGCCGTTGAACCATGCCATCGATACCCGCGCCCAGGGTGCCTTCCACTTCGCCAACAACGACGTCGACCTGCTGCCGGACCTGCCGGTGCTGTATCGGACCACCGGCAAGGTGGAATTCAACGAACGCGGTTTCACCCTCAACGGCGTGCGCGGCCAGTTCCTGGGCGACAGCCTGGCCATCAGCGGCGGCACCCAGAAGGATGGCAGCAGCCAGGTGCGGCTGGAGGGGGCGGTCAATGTCGAGGCGCTGCGCAGGCAATATACCGAGCCCTCGCTGCAGCGTCTGCTGGCACGCCTGTCGGGGAGCGCCCGCTATACCGCCACGGTGCAGGTGCGGCAGCGCCAGCCCGAGGTCAGCATCGAATCCAACCTGGCCGGGCTGGGGCTGGACCTGCCGGCGCCCTTGCGCAAGGGCGCACAGGACGTTCTGCCGTTGCGGGTGGACCTGCTGCCCCTGGCCTCGTCCGATCCGCTGATCGAGCGCGAGGAATTGCGCGTCTCGCTCGGGCAGAACATCAGCACGCGCCATGTGCGCGAACGGGTGGTGGCCAGCGGTGGCAACTGGCGCGTTGCCAGTGGCGGCATCGGATGGAACCAGCCGGCCCCGACGCCAGCCTCCGGACTCAAGCTGGCGCTGGCGACCGACAGCCTGGACCTGGATGCCTGGCTGGCCCTGAAGAACGAGCTGGTCGGCAAGGGCAGCAGCAGTCCGGCAGCCAGCCCGGCGGGGCGCCTGGCCAGCGATGATGTGACGCAGTACCTGCAGCCGGACAATGTCTCGGCCCGGGTGGGCGAGCTCAAGCTGATGGGCAAGAAACTCAACAGGCTGATCCTGGAGGCGACGCATCGTCGCAATGCCTGGCAGATGAACCTGGAGTCGCAACAGGCGGCCGGCACTGTCACCTGGGACGAACCCACCGGCGGCAAGGGCGCGGGCAAGGTGACGGCGCGCCTGTCGTCGCTGGTCATTCCCAAGTCCAGCCCGTCTGCCGAGGCGGCCCAGGCGACCCCGCCACAGCCCCAGCCCGACAGCAACGACGACAATGTGCAGATGCCGGCCCTGGACATCCGCGCCGACCAGTTCGAGCTGGGAGACAAGAAGCTGGGCCGACTGGAGCTCGATGCCAGCAACATCGTCACCTCGGTGGGGCGCGAATGGCGCATCAGCCGGCTGCTGCTGGCCAATCCCGATGCGCAGTTCCGCGCCGCCGGCAACTGGCTCAGCTTCGGCAGCAACCATACCTCCAACTTCACCTATGCACTGGACGTCGAGGACGCCGGCAAGCTGCTGGAACGCTTCGGGTATCCCGGTACCATCCGCGGCGGTCGCGGCAAGCTGGATGGCGACCTGAGCTGGAAGGCACCGCCCTATGCCATGGACATGGCCAGCCTGGGCGGCCAGGTCCACATGGATGTGCACTCGGGCCAGTTCCTGAAGGTCGATCCGGGCGCAGCCAAGCTGCTGGGCGTACTCAACCTGCAGGCATTGCCGCGCCGGCTGACGCTGGACTTCCGCGACGTCTTCTCGGAAGGCTTTGCCTTCGATACGGTGGCCGGCACCGCCAGCATCGCTCGCGGCATCGCCACCACTGACAATCTCAAGATGGCCGGCGTGACGGCCTCGGTGCTGATGAGCGGCTCGGCCGACATCGCCCGCGAAACCCAGGACCTGCATGTGGTGGTGATCCCCGAGATCAACCTGGGCACGGCCTCGGTGGTGGCCATGGCGGTCAACCCGGTGGTGGGCGTGAGTACCTTGCTGGCACAGCTGTTCCTGCGCAATCCGGTGATGAAGTCGCTCAGTTTCGAATACAAGGTGACCGGGCCGTGGAGCGACCCCATCGTGGTCAAGCAGGGGCAGGTGTCGCCGGTGGATGCCGAGCGCGCCAAGGAAGTGCTGCAGAAGGGCCGGGACGACAAAGAGCAGACACCGCCGGCCAACGACCTGGCCCCGGCACCGGCGGTCCCTGCCTCCCCGCGTCGTCAGCCTGCGCCCGGCCCGGCCATCAATTCCGGTGCCTGAACCCGATCGGGTGAGGCCTGCAGATAGTCGCGGGATGGGCCATACTGAAGCATCCTTCATATCATTCACGCGTGCTGCCATAGCCGGATGCGCCAGGCAAGTGGCAGACAAGAGGCAGACATGAGCCAGACATTCAAGGTGGCGGCCATCCAGATGGTCTCCACCCCCGAGGTACAAGAGAACTTCGCCAGTGCGGCGCGCCTGGTGGCGCAGGCGGCGGAGCAGGGCGCGCAGCTGGTGCTGCTGCCCGAATACTGGCCCCTGCTGGGCCGTCACGAACGCGACAAGCTGGCCCATGCCGAGGACGATGGCACCGGCCCGATCCAGGCCTTCATGCAGACGCTGGCCCGCCAGCACCAGATATGGCTGGTCGGCGGCACCTTGCCGCTGCAGTCGGCCG
Organism: Herbaspirillum sp.; assembly: GCF_035644555.1. GTDB lineage: Bacteria > Pseudomonadota > Gammaproteobacteria > Burkholderiales > Burkholderiaceae_D > Herbaspirillum. Next base: position 50,556 of record NZ_DASQOH010000078.1, on the reverse strand, counting down.
ACCCGGACAAGGTCCTCAATACCTCGCTGGTCTACGACCCGCAAGGCCAGCGCGTCGCCCGCTATGACAAGATCCACCTGTTCAACTTCGTGCGCGGGCAGGAAAGCTACGACGAGGCCCGCACCATCGAACATGGCGGCGAGGTACGCAGCTTCGAGGCGCCGTTCGGCCGGGTCGGGCTGTCGGTCTGCTATGACCTGCGCTTCCCCGAGCTCTACCGGGCCATGGGCGAGTGCGCGCTGATCGTGATGCCGGCCGCCTTCACCTATACCACCGGCCGTGCCCACTGGGAGCTGCTGCTGCGCGCCCGCGCCATCGAGAACCAGTGCTACGTGCTGGCCTCGGCCCAGGGCGGCGAGCACATCAATGGCCGCCGCACCTGGGGCCATAGCATGCTGGTGGACCCGTGGGGCGAGATCGTGTCGGTCCTGCCGGAAGGCGAAGGCCTTGTGATCGGCGACATCGACCCCCATCGTCTACAATACGTTCGAGAAAGCTTGCCGGCACTTCGCCATCGCAAGCTTTGACCTTTTTGCCTTCCGACAAGACGCTATGAAATTATTTGAACCCAACATGGGCGCCCTGCAAGTGGCGCGCGACGTGCTGCTGACTCCCTTCGGCCTGGACGAATCCAAGCTGCTCAAGGCCCTGGGCAACATGTTCACGCATAAGGTCGACTACGCCGATCTCTACTTCCAGTTCACCAAGAGCGAGGGCTGGAGCCTGGAAGAGGGCATCGTCAAGACCGGCAGCTTTTCCATCGACCAGGGCGTGGGCGTGCGCGCCGTGTCGGGCGACAAGACCGCGTTTTCCTATTCCGACGAGATTTCCGAAGCGGCCCTGATGGACGCCGCCGCCGCCACCCGCACCATTGCCCGCCAGGGCAGTGGCAAGGTCAAGGTGGCCGGGTCCATGATCCCGGCCGGTGGCCGTGCGCTCTACCTGCCGCACGATCCGCTGACCTCGCTGGACGCCACGGCCAAGGTGCAACTGCTGGAACGCATCGAGCGCATCGCCCGCGCCAAGGACCCGCGCGTCAAGCAGGTCATGGCCAGCCTTTCCGGTGAATACGACGTGGTGCTGGTGGCACGTGCCGATGGCGTGCTGGCGGCCGATATCCGCCCGCTGGTGCGGGTTTCGGTGACGGTGATCGCCGAACAGAATGGTCGTCGCGAGATGGGCAGTAGTGGCGGCGGTGGTCGTTATGATTATGGCTATTTCTCCGATGTGCTGCTGGAACAGTATGCATCCGAAGCCGTCGCCACGGCCCTGGTCAACCTGGAATCGCGTCCGGCCCCCGCCGGTCCGATGACCGTGGTGCTCGGTCCCGGCTGGCCGGGTGTCCTGCTGCATGAAGCCATCGGCCACGGCCTGGAGGGTGACTTCAACCGTAAGGGCTCGTCCACCTTCTCCGGCCGTATCGGCGAGCGTGTGGCGGCCAAGGGCGTGACCGTGGTCGATGACGGCACGATTGCTGACCGTCGCGGTTCGCTTAATATCGACGACGAAGGCAATCCGACCCAGTGCACCACCCTGATCGAGGATGGCATCCTGAAAGGTTATATCCAGGACACCATGAACGCGCGCCTGATGAAAATGGACATTACCGGCAACGCCCGCCGCGAATCCTTCGCGCACCTGCCCATGCCGCGCATGACCAATACCTACATGCTGGGCGGCGACAAGGACCCCGGCGAAATCCTGGCCTCGGTCAAGAACGGCCTGTATGCAGTCAACTTCGGCGGCGGCCAGGTGGATATCACCAACGGCAAGTTCGTCTTCTCCGCCAGCGAGGCCTACATGATCGAGGATGGCAAGATCACCTATCCGGTCAAGGGTGCCACGCTGATCGGCAATGGCCCCGATGTGCTGAACCGGGTCTCCATGATCGGCAACGACATGCGCCTGGATTCGGGCGTGGGCGTGTGCGGCAAGGAAGGCCAGAGCGTGCCGGTCGGCGTGGGCCAGCCGACCCTGCGCCTGGATGGCGTGACCGTGGGTGGCACTGCCTGAGCCAGCTGATCAGGTTCAGTAGAAGCAGGTTCAACACTGCTATGAAGACCGCCGGAGAGCTTGCCGGCGGTTTTTTTTCGTCGGCAGGGGATGGAAAAAGCTGCTGTGAAGGTGCTGAAGGAGACGTCGCCAGATCAAATTACCGCCTTTTTTGCAGGATAACCACAGCGAAAAGTGGCACAGGAGACGGGCAGGGCTTGCATGGGGTGTGATTTTTTATTGCTTTTGGAGGCTTATATTCTGCATTTAAGACAATTATTATTCAAATGTTTAATTGTTTTTGAGAAAAATGTGCATGAGCACTGCATCAATCCATTTTTCGCATCTCCCTTGCCAAAGCCCCGGATTTGTAGCACTATGAATATCTGCTTCAATTAATCCATGACGCCAGACATGTCTTTCGCCCGCGCTTACTTTTATTTTTACTTTAGCTATTCCAGCCCCACGGCGGTGAAAAGCGGTAAGCGTTCGTAAAAAGACAAAACCGAATTTCCTAAAAAACCGCCAGTGATGGCGGTTTTTTTTTGGTCAAATTTCCAGCTGAATATTTGCAGCACTCCAGGAGAAAAAAATGCCGCGCACTGACGATCTTCGCATCCGAGAAATGAAAGAACTGGTCCCCCCCTCGCATCTCATCCGCGAATTCGGCTGCACCGAAAAGGTTGAGCGCACCACCGCCGAAGCCCGCACCGCGCTGCATCGCATCCTGCACGGTCAGGACGACCGCCTGATGGTCGTCATCGGCCCCTGCTCCATCCACGACACCAAGGCCGCCATGGAATATGCGCGCCGTCTGGTGGTGGAGCGCGAGCGTCACAAGAACGAGCTGGAAATCGTCATGCGCGTCTACTTCGAGAAGCCGCGCACCACCGTCGGCTGGAAGGGCCTGATCAACGACCCGTACATGGACAACAGCTTCCGCATCAACGATGGCCTGCGCGCTGCCCGTGAACTGCTGCTCAACATCAACGACCTGGGCCTGCCGGCCGGTACCGAATTCCTGGACGTGATCAGCCCGCAATACATCGCCGACCTGATCAGCTGGGGTGCCATCGGCGCCCGCACCACCGAATCCCAGGTGCACCGCGAACTGGCCTCTGGCCTGTCCTGCCCGGTGGGCTTCAAGAACGGCACCGACGGCAACGTCAAGATCGCCGTGGATGCCATCAAGGCCGCGTCCCAGCCGCACCACTTCCTGTCGGTGACCAAGGGCGGCCACTCGGCCATCGTCTCCACCGCCGGCAACGAGGATTGCCACATCATCCTGCGCGGCGGCAAGCAGCCCAACTATGATGCGCCCAGCGTGGAAGCAGCCTGCCAGGACATCGCCAAGAGCGGTCTGGCCGCGCGCCTGATGATCGACGCCTCGCACGCCAACAGTTCCAAGAAGCCGGAAAACCAGATCCCCGTCTGCGCTGACATCGGCCGCCAGATCGCCGGTGGCGACACCCGCATCGTCGGCGTGATGGTGGAGTCGCACCTGGTCGCAGGTCGTCAGGACCTGGTGCCGGGCAAGGAACTGACCTATGGGCAGTCCATCACTGATGGCTGCATCAACTGGGAAGAAAGCCTGCAAGTGCTGCAAGGCCTGGCCGACTCCGTCAAGCAGCGCCGTCTGGTGGGCGATGAGCGCGATGCGGCCTGATCGGGTCTGAGCTGATCCGCTTCAAGCAGCGCACAAGCAAAACGCCGGCAATCGCCGGCGTTTTTCGTTGCAAGACCTGATCAGGCCTGGGGATCAATCACGGAAGTTGTTGAACTCCAGCGGAATGTCCTTGATCTCCTTGCGCAGCAGCGCCATGGCGGCCTGCAGGTCGTCGCGCTTGGCCCCGGTGATGCGCACGGCGTCGCCCTGGATGCTGGCTTGCACCTTCATCTTGCTGTCCTTGATGACACGCACGATCTTCTTGGCGTCGTCGCTTTCGATGCCGTTCTTCACCTTGATGACCTGCTTGACCTTGTCGCCGCCGATCTTCTCGATCTTGCCTTCGTCCAGGAAGCGCACATCGACGTTGCGCTTGGTCATCTTGTTGGTCAGCACATCGCGCACCTGGCTCAGCTGGAAGTCGGAGTCGGCGAAGGCGGTCAGTTCCCGTTCCTTCTGTTCGACGCGGGCGTCGGTACCCTTGAAGTCGAAGCGGGTGGAGATTTCCTTGTTGGCTTGTTCTACGGCATTCTTGACTTCGACCAGATTGGCTTCGCAGACGGTATCGAATGAGGGCATGGCTTTATCCTTATGTTCTTGCAGCCGGCGGAGGCCGGCGTCTGACCCGTGATTCTAGCGGAGTGGGGCCGCCGCCGCCATCGTCGTCCCGCCGACAGCCAATCTCCGGCCTCCGGAGCGCTATAATCGCTGCCCTATGACCACGTCTTCGCTTCCCGTCCAGCACGCCGTTTCCCTGCGCGCCCTCAATACCTTCGGCATCGACGCCCAGGCCCACGCCTACCTGCCCGTCGATGCTGTGGAAACCCTGCAGGCACTACGCGCCGATGCCTCCCTGATGAGCTTGCCCCGGCTGGTGCTCGGAGGCGGCAGCAACCTGCTGTTGACGCAGGATTTCGGTGGGCTGGTGCTGCATATGCAAGGCCGCGGCATGGCGATCACCGGCCAGGATGAGGACTTTACCTACGTGCGCGCCGCCGCCGGCGAAAGCTGGCACGGCTTTGTCCAATGGACGCTGGCGCAGGGGCTGGGCGGGCTGGAAAACCTCTCGCTCATTCCCGGTAGCGTGGGCGCCGCGCCCATCCAGAACATCGGCGCCTACGGCATCGAACTGAAGGATCGTTTCCACAGCCTGCGCGCCTTCGATCTCGAGCGCGGCGAGATGCTGACGCTGGACCGCGAGGCCTGCCGCTTCGGCTATCGCGACAGCGTCTTCAAGCACGCACTGCGTGACCGCGCCATCGTGCTCGACGTCAGCTTCGCCCTGCCCAGGCGCTGGATCGCCAATGCCAACTATGCCGATGTGGCGCAGGCGCTGAAAGAGCAGGGCATCACCGAACCCGGCCCGCGTGACATCGCCGAGGCCGTCATCGCCATCCGCACCCGCAAGCTGCCCGATCCGGCGCGCATCGGCAATGCTGGCAGCTTCTTCAAGAACCCCATCGTCCCGGCCCGCCTGCGCGATCGCCTGCTGGCGCAATACGCCAATCTGGTCAGCTATCGGGTCGATGACGAGCACTACAAGCTGGCGGCCGGCTGGCTGATTGATCGCTGCGGCTGGAAGGGCAAGTCCATGGGACGGGCGGGTGTCTACGAACAGCAGGCATTGGTGCTGGTCAATCGCGGCGGCGCCAGCGGTGCCGAAATCGCCAGGCTGGCCAAGGCCATCCAGGATGACGTGCTGGAAAAGTTCGGGGTGCAGCTGGAGCCGGAGCCGGTCTTCATCTGAGTACGCATTTTGATGCACGTAAAAAAGCCGTCGGTATCGCTACCGACGGCTTTTTCATTCTGCTTTGCTGGCGATCAGCCGAAGTGGCAGACGTAGTCCAGGGTCTCGGTCACTTCGATGTCGAAGCTGGAGTTGCCCGGCACGCTGAAGGTGGTACCCGCAGCGTAGGTATTCCAGGCTTCTTCGCCCTTCAGGCGCACACGGCAGCTGCCGCCGTTGATTTCCATGATTTCGGGCGCGCCGGTGCTGAAGTTCAGCGAGGAGGGCAGGATCACGCCCAGGGTCTTCTTGCTGCCATCGGCCAGCAGCACGGTGTGCGAGACACACTTGCCGTCGAAATAGACGTTGCCCTTTTTCAGGACGGTGACGTTGTCGAATTGAGTGCTCATCGAATCGCTTCCATTAAACGGTGTAAGGGGAAATCCTGCAGGAATTACTTCTCATCCTTGCCCAGCAGCGGCAGCGACACAGCCGTGCTGGAATCCAGCAGGCCGGTGCCCTGGTAGATAGCCAGCTTCTGGCGGGTGTCGGCGATGTCCAGGTTGCGCATGGTCAGCTGGCCGATACGGTCGATGGCGGAGAAGCTGCCTTCGCCCTTTTCCATGGTCAGGCGTTCCGGGTGGTAGGTCAGGTTGGGCGACTCGGTGTTGAGGATCGAGTAGTCATTGCCGCGACGCAGTTCCACCGTCACTTCGCCGGTGATGGCGCGCGCCACCCAGCGCTGGGCGGTTTCGCGCAGCATGATGGCCTGCGAGTCGAACCAGCGGCCCTGGTACAGCAGGCGGCCCAGCTTGCGGCCGTTGTCGCGGTACTGTTCGATGGTATCTTCGTTGTGGATGCCGGTGACCAGGCGCTCGTAGGCGATGAACAGCAGGGCCAGGCCCGGGGCCTCGTAGATGCCGCGGCTCTTGGCTTCGATGATGCGGTTCTCGATCTGGTCGCTCATGCCCAGGCCGTGACGGCCGCCGATGCGGTTGGCTTCCAGGATCAGGTCGGTCATGCTGTCGAAGGTCTTGCCGTTCAAGGCCACCGGACGGCCTTCTTCGAAGCGCACGGTGACGGTCTCGGCCTTGACTTCCACATCATCGCGCCAGAACGCCACGCCCATGATGGGCTGCACGATCTTGATGCCGCTGTTCAGGAACTCCAGGTCCTTGGCTTCGTGGGTCGCGCCCAGCATGTTGGAGTCGGTCGAGTAGGCCTTTTCCACCGACATCTTGTAGTCGAAGCCGGACTTGATCATGAACTCGGACATTTCCTTGCGGCCGCCCAGTTCGTTGATGAAGGTGCTGTCCAGCCAGGGCTTGTAGATCTTCAGGTTGGGGTTCACCAGCAGGCCATAGCGATAGAAACGCTCGATGTCATTGCCCTTGAAGGTGCTGCCGTCGCCCCAGATGTCGACGTTGTCCTCGCGCATCGCGGCCACCAGCATGGTGCCGGTCACGGCGCGGCCCAGCGGGGTGGTGTTGAAGTAGGTGATGCCGGCGGTGGAGATGTGGAAGGCACCGCTCTGCAGGGCGGCAATACCTTCGTTGGCCAGCTGCTCGCGGCAGTCGATCAGGCGCGCCAGTTCGGCACCGTATTGCAGGGCCTTCTTGGGGATGGCGTCGTAGTCCGGCTCATCCGGCTGGCCCAGATTGGCGGTATAGGCGTAGGGGACGGCGCCTTTCTGGCGCATCCAGGTCAGCGCGGCGCTGGTATCGAGGCCGCCGGAGAAGGCGATGCCGACTTTTTGATTGACCGGGACGGATTGCAGGATGTTGGACATGATCTTGACGTTGCGATGAGGATGAATTGACTAGGACTGGCGGGCTGGGCGTCATGCCCAGCCCGCAATTTCATTGGTCGAACTTGCCGTGCACCAGATACTCGAGCAGGGCCTTCTGGACGTGCAGGCGATTTTCCGCCTCTTCCCAGACCACCGACTGCGGGCCGTCGATCACCTCGGCGGCCACTTCCTCGCCACGGTGGGCCGGCAGGCAGTGCATGAAGAGTGCGTCCTTCTTGGCGCGCGACATCTTGGCCTGGTCCACGATCCAGCCGTCGAAGGCCTTCAGGCGCGCATTGTTCTCGGCCTCGAAGCCCATGCTGGTCCACACGTCGGTGGTGACCAGGTCAGCATCCTGGCAGGCATCGGCCGGATTGGCGAAGAAGGTGTAGTGCGTGTTCCCGGGCGAGACCTGGGCCGGGTCGATGTCGTACCCCTTGGGGGTGGAGACATTGACGTGGAAGCCGAATACCTCGGCCGCCTGCAGCCACGAATACAGCATGTTGTTGGCATCGCCCACCCAGGCCACGATCTTGCCCTGGATGCTGCCGCGCTGCTCGATGTAGGTGAATACGTCGGCCAGCACCTGGCAGGGATGCTGCTCGTTGGTCAGGCCGTTGATCACCGGCACGCGCGAATGGGCTGCAAAGCGCTCGATGATCTCCTGGCCGTAGGTACGGATCATGATGACGTCGCACATGCGCGACATCACCTGGGCTGCGTCTTCCACCGGCTCGCCGCGGCCGAGCTGGCTGTCGCGGGTGTTCAGGTAGATCGCGGCACCGCCCATCTGGTGCATGCCGGCCTCGAAGGAGAGGCGGGTGCGGGTCGAGTTCTTCTCGAACACCATCACCAGCGTGCGGTCGGCCAGCGTGTGGTGGGGCTCGTAATTCTTGAACTTACGTTTGATCACACGGGAACGTTCGATCACGTACTCGTATTCATCAAGCGTAAAGTCGGAAAACTGAAGGTAGTGTTTGATTGCCATAAATAAAAACGGCGGCCAGTGTGGCGCCTGCCGCCGATAGTCGTTAACTCCTTAGATTATAAGGGATTCGGCTTAAAAAGATACCCGCCGTAATTGCCTTTGGGCAACCGTCGCTGATGCGACAGGGCTACCAGGCTCTCCCAGCGACAGCCGGGGACCGTGCGCTGGTCCTCACGGCCGCCTGCACGTTCTGCGCGGATCAGTACAGCGTCTGTGAAGACTCATGCACCAGCTGTGCATACAGCTGATGGCGCAGGCCGGCAATCTCGCCGGCCTGTACCGCTTCCAGCACGGCACAGCCGGGTTCGTTGAGGTGGTGGCAGTTGTAGAAGCGGCACTTGCCCAGGTAGGGCGTGAAGTCACGGAAGGCGCGTTCCAGCATGCCTTCGGAGAGCTGGTACAGGCCGAATTCCTGGAAGCCCGGGGAGTCGATGATGCTGGCCCCGCCCTCCATCTGGTACAGGCGGGTGAAGGTGGTGGTGTGCTTGCCGGTGTCGAGCGCGGCCGAGATTTCGCGGGTGGCGATGTCGGCGTCCGGCACGATCAGGTTGATGATGGAGGACTTGCCCATGCCGGACTGGCCGATCAGGATGGTGCTCTTGCCGGCCAGCAGGGGCATGAAGGCGGCGCGGGTTTCGTCCGGGTGGGCCTTGGCCGAGACCTCGTGCACCGGATAACCCAGGCGCGCATAGACCTGCAGGCGTTCGCGGGTCTTCGGCAGGGCCTCGGTGATGTCGGTCTTGTTCAGGATCAGGTGGGCTGACACGCCCGCCGATTCGGCCGCCACCAGCGCGCGCGAGACCAGGTCATCGGTAAAGCTCGGCTCGGTCGCCACCACGATGAACAGCTGATCCACATTGGCCGCCAGCAGCTTGGACTTGTACTGGTCGGAACGGTACAGCAGGGTCTTGCGCTCGTCGATGGCCTCGATCACGCCCTGGTCCGGCGAGGTACGCGCCAGACGGATGTGGTCACCCACGGCGACATCGCTCTTCTTGCCACGGGTGACGCAATGCAGTTTCTGTTCCCCTGCCTGCACAAGATAATGCCGCCCGTGGGCGGCGATCACCAGACCGGGTTCCAGGTCGGCCTTGCCGGCCGGCCCGGCGCCGCGTGCTGCGGCTTGCTTGCGGCCAGCCATCAGGCGTTGGCGCGCTGGGCGTAGATGGCGTCGACCTTGGCCGCGCAGACGAAGTCGTTGGCTGACAGACCGCCACGGCCATCATTGACGCTGTGGGTATCGAAACGCACGCTGCAGCGGTTGTAGCTCACGCCCAGGTCCGGGTGATGGTCTTCGGCATGGATCACCCAGGCAATCGCATTGACGAAGGCCAGGGTCTCGTAATAGTTGGCGAAGGCGAAGCTGCGCGCCAGCTTGCCACCTTCGACTTTCCATTCGGGCAGGGCGGCCAGGTGGCTGGCGAGGGCGGCGTCATCCAGGGCCTCGATAGGCTGGACGCAACGGGAAGCGGCGAGGGTGCTTGCGGTAATGCTCATGGGGGTTCTCCAACGGTCAGGAAGCTGCTCGCTCCTGACCTTTATGCGATGAAAGAAATCAGTGAATGGCAGCCGGCGCTGGCGCTGCCATGGCGCCATGCAGGTGGCGGATGCGCAGCGAAGCCGGCGGGTGCGAGTCGTAGAAGGCCGAGTGTAGCGGGTCGGGGGTGAGGGTGGAGGCGTTGTCCTCATACAGCTTGACCAGCGCCGAGACCAGATCCTGCGCATTGGTATGCTGGGCGGCGAAGGCATCGGCCTCGAACTCGTGCTTGCGTGAGGACAGCGAGGACAGCGGCGAGAGCAGGAAGGTGAAGATCGGCAGCACCAGCATGAACAGGATCAGCGCCATCGCGTCGTTGCTGCCCAGCAGCAGCGGGTCCACGCCCAGTCCGGTATAGAACCAGGTCTGGCCCTTCAGGTAGCCCAGCAGGGCCAGCAGCGCCAGCGACATGGCAAACATCACCACCACCCGCTTGACGATGTGCTTGAGCTTGAAGTGGCCCAGTTCGTGGGCCAGCACGGCCTCGATCTCATGCGGCGCCAGGCGCGCCAGCAGGGTATCGAAGAAGACGATGCGCTTGCCCGAACCGAAGCCGGAGAAATACGCATTGCCATGCGCGCTGCGCTTGGAACCGTCCATCACGAACAAGCCCTTGGAGGCGAAACCCACACGCTGCATCAGGCCCTCGATGCGGCTGCGCAGGCTGTCGTCTTCCAGCGCGGTGAACTTGTTGAACAGCGGGGCGATGAAGCTGGGATAGATCACCAGCATCAGCAGCTGGAAGGCGCACAGCACCACCCAGGTGTAGAACCACCACAGCGCGCCGGCTTTCTCCATCAGCGTCAACACCACCCACAGCAGCGGCAGGCCGATCACCGCGCCGACCAGGCTCTGCTTGATCATGTCGCTGAAGAACAGGGCGCGGCTCATCTTGTTGAAGCCGAAACCGGCTTCCAGGCGGAACTGGCGGTAATAATCGAAGGGCAGGTCGACCAGGCCGGAGATGATGCCGAAGCCGGCCACCAGAGCGATCTGGTAGAGCATGCCGGGGCCACCGGTCCAGCCCAGCAGCAGGCTGGAGAGCCACTGCAGCCCGCCCAGCAGGGTGAAGCCGATCAGTACCGCCGCATTGACCAGCAGGGTCACCAGCCCGAACTTGGTGCGCGCGACGGTGTAGTCGGCCGCCTTCTGGTGGGCCGACAGGGGAATCTTCTCGGCGAACTCGGGCGGCACGGCGGCGCGATGCGCGATCACATGGCGAATGTGGCGCGAGGCCAGCCAGAACCGCACCCCCAGGCTGATCCCCAGGAACACGATGAACAAAACGGAAAACGAAAGTGAAGACATGCGTACCCTGTGCGAAAATGGCGGGATTCGTCGCCCCGGTGGGGCCCCGGCGTCGGCCGGGCAAGCGAACCAAGCAATGGAACCATGCAGTAGATGGGGCCGGACCCCATCCCGTCAATAAGGAATAATTATGTCACAAGCCCCCGCCGCGCCCGTCCGGCCGAATGAAATGAACCTGATCTGGGTCGATATGGAAATGACCGGACTGGACCCGGACAAGGATCGCATCATCGAAGTGGCCGTGGTGGTTACCGATGCCGAACTGAACGTCCTGGGCGAAGGCCCGGTACTGGCGATCCACCAGTCCGATGAACTGCTGGACGGCATGGATGCCTGGAACAAGGGGACCCACGGCCGCTCGGGCCTGATCGACCGCGTCAAGGCCTCCACCGTCACCGAAGCCGATGCCGAGCAGCAGATCATCGCCTTCCTGAAGCAATACGTCCCGGCCGGCAAGTCCCCCATGTGCGGCAATTCGATCTGCCAGGACCGCCGCTTCATGGTGCGCGGCATGCCCAAGCTGGAAGAATTCTTCCACTATCGCAACCTGGATGTGTCGACCCTGAAGGAACTGTGCAAGCGCTGGAAGCCGGAAATCGCCACCGGTTTCAAGAAGCGCCAGATGCATACGGCCCTGGCCGATATCCTGGAGTCGATCGAAGAGCTCAAGTATTACCGCGAGCACTTCATCAAGGAATGATGCGCAGGGCAGCCATGTTGCCCACAGTGCAATAAAAAGGCGCGCCGGCTTCCCGGTGCGCCTTTTTCGTTATGGGCCGGAAATGCTTGCCCCGGTGACCTTCCGGCTTATTCGGTGCCGTCTGCACTGCTGTCCGCGCCACAGCATTTCTTGTACTTCTTGCCACTGCCGCAGGGGCAGGGATCGTTGCGCCCGGTCTTGGGCGCTTCGCGCTGCACCTGTTCCACGGCCGACTTGCGTTTCGGCGCCCAGTAGCGGTGGATGTGAGGAATGGCAGCCTCGATCTCGATGGCCAGCTTGTGGGTCTTGACCGGGTCATCGATGAGCTTGGTTTCTTCCTCTTCCAGCTCTTCCGAGCCCAGCAGGTAGATCGGGCGCATCAGCGGGGCCAGGTTGGAATGGAAGATTTCGTCCCATTGCTCGGCGCGCAACTGGATCCCTTCCCAGAAGCCCCAGGCCCAGGCCTCGGCGTCCAGCAGCGGCTTGCCTTCATGTTCACGTTCGCAGAACAGGGGCTCGTACTCCTTGGGCGCCACTTCAAAGGTGATGGCGATTTCGTTCATGCTGCGCGCGATCAGGCTGGTGATGCGCTCGGCTTCCTTGCCGTTCTTGAACTTGGGCGTGTCTTCCGGACGGCTGCCCCAGACCCGTGGCAGCCATTCGGCCATCAGCACCTCCTGCGGACCGATGGCCAGTGCCGTCAGGTAGCCGTGCAGGGTGTCCATGGTCATCACATCGTCGGCGCAGCGATCGGAGAGGAGAAAATCGTCGAGTTCGTCGAATTCGGCGTCGGAAAGGGGCTGGTCGAGTTGCATGATGGGTCCGGTTGCTGAAGATTGCTATTACCAAAGGCAGGAGTGTAAAGGCATTCAGCCAGGGGCGCGAGCATTGTCGGCGCCGGTTGCCGCAATCTGCTGCGGCGCGGGCGCCGTGGACAGTACAATAGCCGAATGAATCAAGCCGCCACTGCTGACATCCCTGACGTCCCCGACGCCACTTCCTTCGCCACGCTCTCGCCCGATACGGTGCTCGATGCCCTCGACGCCCTGGGCCTGTATGGCGACGGTCGCCTGCTGGCATTGAACAGCTATGAAAACCGGGTCTACCAGGTCGGCATGGAAGACGGCCCGCCGCTGGTGGCCAAGTTTTACCGCCCCCTGCGCTGGTCGGATGCGCAAATCCTCGAAGAACATGATTTTTCGCAGGAGTTGGCCGACGAAGAGGTTCCGGTAGTGCCGGCCATGCGCCTGGACAGCGGCGCCACCCTGCATCGCCATGCCGGTTTCCGCTTTGCCGTGTTCCAGCGCCATGGCGGCCGCGCCCCCGAGCTGGACGATGCCGACACCCTGGAACGCCTGGGCCGCTTCATCGGCCGCATCCATGCGGTGGGTATGCGCCGTCCCTTCGTCGAGCGCCCCGCGCTGGACCTGGCCAGCTTCGGCCATGAGCCGCGCGACTGGCTGCTGGCGCATGACTTCATTCCCATGGATGTGGCCACCGCCTGGCGCACCACGGTCGAACAGGCCCTGCAGGGCGTGCAACGCTGCTACGACCGCGCAGGCGACATCCGCAGCCTGCGCCTGCACGGGGATTGCCATGTCGGCAATGTCCTGTGGACCGATGCCGGCCCGCACTTTGTCGATTTCGACGACAGCCGCAGTGGCCCCGCCGTGCAAGATCTGTGGATGCTGCTTTCCGGCGAGCGACGCGAGATGGTCGGGCAACTGGCCGACCTGCTGGCCGGATATGAAAGTTTCTGCGAATTCGAACCGCGAGAACTGTACCTGATCGAAGCGCTGCGTACACTGCGGCTGATCCATTATTCCGCCTGGCTGGCGCGCCGCTGGGACGACCCGGCGTTTCCGGCCGCTTTTCCCTGGTTCAACACCCAGCGCTACTGGCAAGACCGCATCCTGGAATTGCGCGAGCAGATCGCGCTGATGGATGAGCCGCCCCTGTGGCCGGTGTGAACCGGTACCGATGAACCGCCTGACCTGTTTCCCCCATCTTCCATGAGCCAATCCCTTACCCGCTGCGGCTGGGTCAACCTTGCCAACCCTCGCTACGTCGAGTACCACGACCACGAGTGGGGCCTGCCCTGCCATGACGAAACCCGACTCTTCGAAATGCTCAACCTGGAAGGCGCCCAGGCCGGGCTGTCCTGGGAGACCGTGCTCAACAAGCGCGAGAGCTACCGCGCCGCCTTCGACCAATGGGATGCCGAGAAGATCGCCGGCTACGACGAGCGCAAGGTGGCGCAATTGCTGGCCGACCCCGGCATCGTGCGCAATCACCTGAAGGTGGCCGCCACCATCGGCAATGCCCGCGCCTACCTCAAGCTGCGTGAGGAAGTCGGTGGGCTCGATCCCTACCTGTGGGGCCAGGTCGACGGCCAGCCCATCGTCAACCGCTGGGCTTCCCTGGCGGACTGCCCGGCCAAGACGCCGCTGTCGGATGCCATTTCCAAGGACTTGGCCAAGCGTGGCTTCAAGTTCGTCGGCTCCACCATCATCTACGCCTATCTGCAGGGCGTGGGCGTGATCAACGACCACGTGCGCGATTGCCATTGCCACGGTCGCTGAGTCGACCTGTACCAAAGGGTGGCATGAAGAAGGGATGAGGACGGGCGGCCGTGGTCGGGTTTGGTTTACACTCGCAGCCTGCGGCGGTGCATCAGGACTGCCGGGATAGATTCACGAGGCCGGCTGGCGCCATGCCAGGCCGGTGAAGTATGGGAGTAGCATGATTTTCGTCAAATGGTTTGGCTGGTCGGTCCTCTGGCTGCTGCCGCTGCTGCTGCGCACGGTAGCGCGCGTGCTCGGCCGCAAGTCCATCTTCGGCGGCCGCGGCGCCATCCGCCTTTGGTGTGGCAGCCTGTTGCTGCTGGCCGCCAGCGGGGCGCTGGAAGCCCTGCTGCGCGCGCAACTGAGCAGCAGCGACGACGGCCCCAGCGGTGATCTGGTCGGTGCAGCCCTGATGGAAACCCTCGGCGGCAAGATCAGCAAGGGCATCGCCGCAGTACTCTTGCTGGGCCTGCTGGTGCTGGGTCTGAAGTGGTTGCTGGGGGCCATCTTTGGCCGAAGCGATGCGCAGAGCCGCGACGATCACCCAGAACTGGACCTGGGACCACCCCGACGCGGCAGTATCGAAAGCGAACGCGTGCGCATGAGCAGCCAGCGCAGCAGTTTCCCGACAGGCGCCGAGCGCCGTATGCCTGCGGTGCGCCAGCCTGTGCCGCCGCGCGCAGCGGCCCACCCCTCCGGCCATGCCGCGAACCGCTCGCCGGTGGGCTCGCCCTTCGAACCGCGCCCGCGTCCAGCCCGCCTCACGCCAACCCCCGCCAATGAGCGCCCACAGGAGGGTGCTGCCCGTGATGACTGGAAGGTACCGCTGTCGGCCCTGACCGGCGGCCAGTCGCGCCATGCCCAGGCAGGGCAGGGTGGCCAAGGGGGACAGGGGGGCAAATGGCCTTCGCTCAACCCCCGTCCGTCCGGCCCCGCCGCCAAGGCGCGCCCGGAATCCGAGTGGGCCGCTTTCGAAACCCTGCGCCCGACCGAAGCCATGCTGGCCCGTGCCGCCGCCAGCCGCGCCATCTCGGCCGCCAGTGCTGCCGCCGATGTCAGCCTCTCGCGGGCGGCCAATCCGGCGTTACCGATCCGCCCGATTCCGTCGTCGATTGCCCGTCCCGGCGCGGACCAGTCGGGGGCGCCGTCCTCGGTCAACCCGGCCAACCCGACCCGCAGTATCCGCATCAGCAGCGTAGGCCGCGCCGCGCCGCAGGCAGCTGCACCGACCGGGCCGGCGCCGCGTGCCGATGTGATTCCGACCCGCCTGATGCGCTCGCTGCACGAGGCCGATGGTCCGCAGGGTCCGACGTCACCGGCCGCGCCCATCGTGCCGGTGTTGCCGATGCCAAGCACGCCGCAGGATCACTTGATCCCCGACCTGCCGACCGCCCACCAACTGCCGCCGGCAGGTGCCGCCTGGGCGCCGGCCGAACCCGCGCAAGCGCCCGTCCTGCCCGTCTCGGAGCCGGAAGCGTTCTCACCCGCAGAAGACGAACCGATCGACCTCGGCACCTTCAACGCGCCCTGGTTCGACATGCTGCCCGATCCGGCAGCGCCAGCATCGCCGGCATCGCCGGCCTCCCAGCAGCCGGCCTTCACCGTGCGCATGCCCGAACCGCAGCCGGCCGCGGCCGCGCCGGTGGCCAGGGTCTATCCCGATCACGAGGACGAGCCCCGGGTGGATATCCCGCTGCCCTCGCTGGACCTGCTGGACGAAGTCCCCGAGTCGCGCATCGAGATCGATCCCGAGCAACTGCAGGAAACCGGCCGCCTGATCGAACAGCGTCTCAAGGAATTCAAGGTCCCCGTGACCGTGCTGGGCGCCGAAGCCGGCCCGGTGATCACCCGCTTCGAAGTGGAACCGGCGCAAGGCGTGCGCGGCGCCCAGGTGGTGAACCTGATGAAGGACCTGTCGCGGGCGCTGGGGCTGACTTCCATCCGGGTGGTCGAGACCATCCCCGGCAAGACCTGCATGGGCCTGGAACTGCCCAATGCGCGCCGGCAGATGATCAAGCTCTCCGAGATCATCCATTCCCAGGCCTACCGCAAGTCGTCGTCCCACCTCACCATTGCCATGGGCAAGGACATCACCGGCACACCCGTGGTGACCGACCTGGCGCGGGCCCCGCACATGCTGGTGGCCGGTACCACCGGCTCGGGCAAGTCGGTGGCCATCAATGCCATGATCCTCTCGCTGCTCTACAAGGCCACGCCCGAGGAAGTGCGCATGATCATGATCGACCCCAAGATGCTGGAGCTGTCCATCTATGAAGGCATCCCGCACCTCCTGGCGCCGGTGGTGACCGACATGCGCGAGGCCGCCCATGCCCTGAACTGGGCGGTGGACGAGATGGAGCGCCGCTACAAGAAGATGTCCAAGCTGGGCGTGCGCAACCTGGCCGGCTACAACCAGAAGATCGACGAAGCCGCCGCCCGTGGCGAGAAGATCCCCAATCCCTTCAGCCTCACGCCGGACGCTCCGGAACCGCTGGAAAAGCTGCCCACCATCGTGATCGTCATCGATGAACTGGCCGACCTGATGATGGTGGTCGGCAAGAAGGTCGAAGAGCTGATCGCCCGCCTGGCGCAGAAGGCGCGGGCAGCCGGCATCCACCTGATCCTGGCTACCCAGCGTCCCTCGGTGGACGTGATCACCGGCCTGATCAAGGCCAACATCCCGACCCGCGTGGCCTTCCAGGTGTCTTCCAAGATCGACTCACGCACCGTGCTGGACCAGATGGGTGCGGAATCCCTGCTGGGCCACGGCGACATGCTGTTCCTGCCGCCGGGCTCGGGCTACCCGCAGCGCGTGCACGGCGCCTTCGTGTCCGACGAAGAGGTGCACCGCGTGGTGGAATACCTGAAGTCCTTTGGCGAGCCGCGTTATATCGAGGAAATCCTGGCCCCGCCGATGTCCGAGGACACTGCCCAGGCCGACATGTTCGCCGGTGGCGAGGGTGGCGATCCGGAGTCCGATCCGCTCTACGACGAGGCCGTGGCCTTCGTGCTCAAGACACGGCGCGCCTCGATCTCGTCGGTGCAGCGGCAATTGCGCATCGGCTACAACCGCGCAGCGCGGCTGGTGGAACAGATGGAGACGGCCGGCGTGCTCTCGGCCATGTCGCGCAACGGCAGCCGCGACATCCTGGTCCCACCCTCTGGCGGCGAGGAATAGAGACAACGGCATCGGTGCCAGCGCCAACGCGAATATCCGGCTGCACAAGACAAAACGGCGAACCCTTGCAGGTTCGCCGTTTTGCTTGAACGCCGTCTCAGGCGATCAGTGCATCAGAGCGCCAGCCCTCAGATATCGAGCTGGGTCACCAGCTTGGTATTGATGTAGGCCTCGATGGCTTCGGTACCGCCTTCGGAACCATAGCCGCTGTCCTTGACGCCGCCGAAGGGCAGTTCCGGGAAGGCCAGGCCCAGGTGGTTGATGGTCAGCATGCCGCTTTCCACGCGGGCGGCCAGTGCGTGCTTGGTCTGTGCCGACTTGGCGAAGGCATAGGCTGCCAGGCCGAAGGGCAGGCGATTGGCTTCGGTGATGACTTCATCGAGGGTCTCGAAGGAGTTGATCAGCGCCAGTGGACCGAAGGGCTCTTCATTCATCACCCGTGCGCTCAGCGGCACGTTGGTCAGTACGGTGGGCTGGAAGAAGTAACCCTTGTCACCGATGCGCTTGCCACCGGTGCGCAGTTGCGCGCCGTTGGAGACGGCATCGTCGATCAGCGCTTCCAGTGCGGGGATGCGACGCTTGTTGGCCACCGGACCCATGTTCACGCCGGCTTCCAGGCCATTGCCGACCTTCAGTTGTTCGGCATAGGTGACGAACTTGTCGACGAAGGCGTTGAACACGCCCTTCTGCACCAGGAAGCGGGTCGGCGACACGCATACCTGACCGGCATTGCGGAACTTGGACGTCGCCAGGGTCTTGGCGGCCAGGTCCACATCCACGTCATCGAACACCATGGCCGGCGCGTGGCCGCCCAGTTCCATCGTGGCACGCTTCATGTGCTGGCCGGCCAGCGCCGCCAGTTGCTTGCCCACCGGCGTGGAACCGGTGAAGGAAATCTTGCGGATCACCGGATGCGGGATCAGGTATTCCGAAATCTCCGCCGGCACGCCATAGACCAGGTTGATGACGCCGGCCGGCACGCCTGCATCGGCGTAGGCACGGATCAGTTCAGCCGGCGAAGCCGGAGTTTCCTCGGGCGCCTTGACGATGATGGAACAGCCTGCCGCCAATGCGGCCGACAGCTTGCGCACCACCTGGTTGATCGGGAAGTTCCAGGGCGTGAAGGCCGCCACCGGGCCGACCGGCTCCTTGATCACCATCTGGTAGGCGCCCGGGGTGCGGGCCGGTACCAGGCGACCGTAGGTACGGCGGGCTTCTTCGGCGAACCAGTCGATGGTGTCGGCCGCACCCAGGGTTTCCATCTTGGCTTCGGCCAGCGGCTTGCCTTGTTCCTGGGTCATCAGGCGGGCGATCTCGTCGACGCGCTCACGCAGCAGGTCGGCTGCCTTGCGCATGATCTTGGAGCGATCGAAGGCGGACATGTTGCGCCAGGTCTCGAAGCCCTTCTTGGCGGCTTCCAGGGCGCGGTCGAGGTCGGCGCGGTCGGCGTGGGCGATCTTGCCGATCACTTCCTCGGTGGCCGGGTTGATCACGTCGATGGTGCGACCGGAAGCGCTGGCGGTCCATTCGCCGTTGATGTAAAGCTGTACGTCCTTATACATGGGCAATCCTCGTTCTTCAGGTTGGGGGAAGGGCCGCCGCTGCCCGGTTCACGCGATCAGGCAGGAACACAGGGCGGGCAGGACGGCCGCGGGAGAATTCAGACAGACCGGCGTTTGCCGGTCTGGTTCATGCGCGTTGCAGGCCCCGGGGCAATGCGGCGCGAAGACTGTCTTTATACCACGCGCCATGTTTTCGCGTCGGCCCGCCAGGGCGCCGACAGCGGCTTCCTACAAGGGTGGCGCGGCATCTGCCGGGGAGGAACAATCGCTGCCGGCCGTCGGTCACACCGGCACAACAATATGTCTAATCGAGGTCCCCATGAACCGCTCTCCCGACGCGTTCCGTCCCGCCCACCATCCTGCCGACGCTGCCGGCGGCGCTGATTCCATCGAGCGTGATAGCGCTGCCTCCCATGCGGAACCGGATCTCCGTGGCAGTGCTGGCGGCGTGCTCGCTGGTGCCCTGCTGAGCGCCGGGCTGGGCATCTGGCTGGGACGCAAGCGTCGTGGCCGGCAAGTGCAGCGTGCGCAGCACTTGCAGCGCGCCTCGTCGGCCGCCGTCAAGAGCGCACCGCGCCACTCTTCGCGCCCGCACGCCGCAGCCCAGGTCGGTCACGAGACACTCTCGCCCGGGCTGGAACGCGCGTTGCGGATTGTGACCCTGGCCATGCCGCTGGTGGCAGCCTGGCGCAAGGGATCGGAGGCTTCCCGGGCGGCCGCGGCCAAGGCCCGGGCCGAGCCCACCTTGCCGCCGGACGCCCCGGCCCGCATCGACATCGTCAAGGCCAAGCTGGAACCGGCCCCGTCGGATTACCTGGACCCGGCCGCCGAGGTCAAGATGCTCAAGGGTGGCACCCGCGCCCAGCAAGCCTGGCAGATGACGTCGGCCGCCATCAATGCCTGGATCGATGACTTCGCGCCCAGCATGGGCGCAGCCATCGCCTACTACACCATCTTTTCCATCGCCCCCATGCTGGTCATCGCCATCGCCGTGGCCGGCATGCTGTTCGGTCACGACGCGGCGCAGGGCGAGATCGTCAACCAGATCCGCGACATCGTCGGCACCGAGGGCGCCTTCGCCATCCAGGGCTTGCTCAAGTCGGTCAGCCAGCCGCGCGAAGGCATGATCGCCGCCGGCATTTCGGTGGTGACGCTGGTCATCGGTGCCACCGCCGTGTTTTCCGAATTGCAGAGTGCGCTCGATCGCATCTGGCGTATCCCGGCTGCCAAGCGCAAGAGCGGGGTATGGCAACTGGCGCGTACGCGCCTGCTGTCCTTCGGCCTGATCCTGGGACTGGGCTTCCTGCTGATCATCTCGCTGGTGGTCAGCGCTGTGCTGGCGGCCCTGGGACGCTGGTGGGGCGGTTGGTTCGAGGGTTGGCAACTGGTGCTGCAACTGCTCAACTTCGTGCTGTCCTTCGTGGTGTTTTCGACGCTGTTTTCGATGATCTACAAGTTCATGCCGCGCGTGACCTTGTCCTGGCATGACGTCTGGATCGGGGCGGTCGCCACTACGGTCCTGTTCATCGTCGGCAAGTACCTGATCGGACTCTACCTCGGCAGTACCGGCATGACGTCCGGCTTCGGTGCCGCCGGTTCCTTTGCCCTGCTGCTGCTGTGGATCTACTACTCGGCGCAGATCTTCCTGCTGGGGGCGGAGTTCACGTGGATCTATGCCAACAATTTCGGCTCACGCGCCCGCCGCCAGAAGCTGGTCAATACCGTGCAGGAACATCACGTCAGCCTGGAACAGGCTCAGCAGGTGGTGCGTGGCAACGATAGCGCGCGCTGAGGCGCCAGCGTCAGGGCTGGGCAGTCTTCCACCGCCCATTGCCGGAGGGTGTCGCCAAAGCCGCCGCGCGCCTTGCTCTGCGGGCGGGTGCTGGTGACCACCCGCGGACGTGCGCTCCAGGCGATACGCGCGCCGCTGGCCTGCAAGGCCTGCACCAGTCCCACATCTTCATGGCAGCGGAGCGCCGGGAAGCCGCCTGCGGCCAGATAGGCCCGCGCGCACACGCCGAAGTTGGCGCCGTGGATATGGCGATGTTCGTCCTGGTCGACATAGTCGCGCGCAAAGCGCTGCTGCACCTGCGGCGGATGGCCGTGCCAGTCGTCCGGCACCACGGTGCCGCATACCGCGTCGGCCTGCAGCTTGAGCTGGGCGGCCAGCCAGTCGGGCGCGACGCGGGTGTCGGCATCGGTGAAGGCCAGCCAGCGCGCACCCTGCAACAGCAGTTGATCGGCACCCAGCGCGCGGGCCAGCCCGACGTTGCGCGCCTGAATCGGCAGCACGCTCACCGGATGGCGGCGCGCAATCGCTTCGGACCCATCGCTGCAGGCATCGAGCACCACCACGATGCGTACTTCCTCTCCCCCCAGGTCGGCGTGACCGGCGGCCTGGCGGACTGCCTGCAGGCAGGCATCAAGCAGGACTTCTTCATCGTGGGCGGGAATGACGATGCCTATCATGGCGTGCTCCTCCTTGTTGTTCTGGCGGTCGGACTGTCCGGCCGGGGATCAGGTCTTGCGCCACAGATCGATCAGGATGTCTTCATCCTCGTAGCAGGCCTGGCGCTTGAGCCTGGCATGGGCGTCGATGAGCTGGTGCATGGGGCGCGTGGCCAGCAGGCGGTCGTCGAACTCCTTTTTCCAGTGACAGGCCAGCAGGTGTCCGCCTTGCGCCAGGCTGCCCGCCGCCAGCGTCGCCATCTCCGCCATTTGCGGCGCATCGAAGTAGTAGCAGAGTTCGGAAAAGACGATCAGCTCGAACTCCGGCGCATCGTGCGGCGGTACCGGCCATTGCTCGGGCAGGGCCTGACGGCGGACCTCCACATGCGGCAGATGCGCGGTCTTGTCGCGCGTGATGCGTACCGCTTCCTCGCAGAAGTCCGAGGCCATCATGCGCTGGCAGCGTTCGGCCAGATGCAGGGTCAGTTCGCCGCTGCCGCAGCCGGGCTCGAAGATGGTGGTACATCGTTGCCGGGGCAGGATGGCCGCGACGATGGCGCGCTTGCGTTGTTCGTACCAGCTTTCCCGGGTATTCCAGGGGTCGACATTGCCCGCATACAGTTGGTCGAAATGTCCGGTGGTCCGCGCTGTCATAGGAAGAACACCTCGTAGGGCCGCACGAAGTGCGCCAGCACACCGGCCGGCAGCACCGGGTCACGTTCACCATCGCGGCCGATCTGGCTGTGATAGCAACGCAGGGCGCGCCGCTTGCGCAGCCCGGTATCGGCATCGAAGGCCAGCTTATGCGCCCGGCCCCAGGGGAAGTCGCCCGACAGCGGCTGTGCCCAGTGCCAGCCCCAGATCGGCACTTCGACCAGCTTGCAGCCGAGTTCATGTTCCAGTTCGGCGGCGATCTCGCCCACCGTTTCATGATCGGGATGGCCATCCAGCCGCCAGGGCGCGAACACGATATCGGTATGGCGCAACTGCGCGATCAGCCAGGCTTTCAGTTCCAGCCGGTGCTGCCGGATCTGACCGTCGGGAATCCGGGCCCGCAGTATGCGCGCCTGGCCGGCGCCCAGGCACTCCAGGGCCGCCATGCTTTCGGCCGGTCGCAGCAGTGGCAGGCGTGGTGCCAGCGGCGAGCTGTCGGGGTGACTGTGTTCGCCATCGCTGACCGCCACCACGGCGATCTCGCGCATCATCGAAGCCAGTCGCGCGATGAGACCGCCGCAGCCCAGTGTTTCGTCATCCGGGTGGGGGGCCAAAATAACCGCGCGCGAGCGCGGTGGCACCAGTTGGGCCAGTTCGATCTCGGGCAGCGCATGCAGGCGCTGGCAGGATTGCCAGACCTCCTCGGTGGTGCCGTGGGCGACGTCGATATGGCGCGCGGCCGGTGGGTGCCGTGTCGCTGCGGGGGCATTCACAATAAGCATGGGGCAGACTCCTCTTGCAGGCAGGATGTGGCCAGCGCGGCCAGGTCGCGCTCGGCATGGCTCTGGCGCAACCAGACCGGCAGGTCGGCCAGCAGGCGCGCACTGCGGCGCTGGCCGCAATAGGGATGGGGACCGAGCGCTGCGCCCATGTCGTCGATGATGCGGGTGCAGGCCTGCTCGACGATGAGGCGCGTACGCAGGGCATGCCGCATGGCGTCTTCGGCGGGGAAGGCATCGATCCGTGCCGCGCTCTCGCGCAGGCTGGTGGCCGAGGTATGGAGCGCGCATTCGGCGCTGCCCAGACGCGCCAGTGCGTGCGGGTCGGCGCGTTGTGCCAGCGCCTGTCGCAGCTGTCCCACCAGGGCGGCTGCGGCGCCATGCCAGCAGGCAGCGATGCCGATGCCGCCGTGCCAGAAGCCGGGCCGGCGCAGATAGAAATCGGGGGCGCCCACCACCTGGGCCGTGGCGCCCTGCAATTGCAGGCGGGCGGTGCGGGTGGCCGCCATGCCGACGGCCGCCCAGTCGTCTTCGATGATGCTTACCTCGCGCTGGCCCAGCTCCAGCGCCAGCAGCCAGGTGCGACCGGCGTCGTCGCGGTGGCTCAGCAATCCGTGCGTGACCGCAGCGGCCCCCGAGCACCAGGGTTTCTCGCCGTCCAGCAGAACGTACTCTTCGGCGGCCGGCATGCGCATGACCAGACTGCCCGGGCGCCCCTGGGCGCACCACACGCCCCAGATCGAGCGGGGCGGCTGTGGGTGTCCGGCTGCGGCCAGGATGGCCAGTGCATCGGTATGGGCCTCATACAGCTTGGCCAGTGACAGGTCGTGCGCGGCCACCGCCGCCAGGGCTTGCCAGCGGGCCAGCGTTTCTCCCTGGCCGGGCAGCGGCAACTGATCCAGACCGGCCGCGACCAGCTGGCGCAGCAGGCGCGCGTCGAGGCCTGCCAGTTGTTCGTGGGGGCAATCGGCCAGTGCGGATGCGATGAATCCTTCCAGCATGGCGGGCAGGGTGGGGCAGGCGGGGACATCACCAGAAGCGCGACAGTTCATCATGACCAGGCCGGGTTCGGGCGGCCGGGGAGGGGCCGCAACGATGAGCAGTATGCGCGGCAATGCGGAGCGCCGATGTCGGTGCGCTGCTGTGATAGTCGTAGGATTTCATTAAGGCCGGGTAGCGCGGCGGCGACCTGTAGGAATCGTACGCACTGTAAATCCGTCTCGCGCCTACAGCCAAACCGCTGCGCTACTTCCATCATGACCACCATCCACGTGTCTGTACGTCCCCGACCGGACCACGCACGCATGCAGCCGGGCGCCGCGCCAAACACGCGCCTATCGTGAACCCATGAATCCAGCTCGACAGAGCACGCACAAAGAGGCGATATGAAAACCAAGGACATTCCCGAAAAGGCCAGTTTCGACGAATACAACAATGCCGCCGGCGGCTGGGGCTCGGTCAAGGCGCTGGGTTCCATCCTGCAGCAGGAGCACGTGATCGCCACCGGCACCCGCATCCTGATGAAGCAGAACAAGCCCGATGGCTTCGCCTGCGTCAGCTGTTCCTGGGCCAAGCCGGCCGATCCGCATCTCTTCGAGTTTTGCGAAAACGGCGCCAAGGCCACCGCCTGGGAAATCACCGGTAAGCGTGCAAGCCCCGACTTTTTCGCGCAGCATACGGTCAGTGAGATGGAAAGCTGGAACGACCTCGAACTGGAGTCCACCGGCCGCATTACCGAGCCCATGAAATATGACGCCGCCAGTGATCGCTACCTGCCGGTGTCATGGGCGGAAGCCTTCGATGACATTGCGTCCCGGCTGCGCGCGATGGATCCGAAGAAGGTGGTGTTCTATGCCTCAGGCCGGGCCTCGTTGGAAACCTCCTACCTGTACCAGTTGATGGCCCGCCTGTATGGCAGCAACAACCTGCCCGACAGTTCCAACATGTGCCACGAATCGACCTCGGTGGCCCTGCCGCAGACTATCGGCGTGCCGGTCGGCACGGTCCGGCTGGAAGACTTTGAACAGACCGAGTGCATTCTTTTTTTTGGTCACAACACCGGCACCAATGCCCCGCGCATGCTGCATCCGCTGGAAGCGGCACGTAAGCGCGGGGTTCCGGTGATCACGTTCAATCCCTTGCGTGAACGCGGCCTGGAGCGCTTCGTCAATCCGCAGTCGCCCAAGGAAATGATCACACCGGCCCATACCGACATCAGTTCGCAGTATGTGCAGATCAGGATAGGTGGTGACACCGCCGCCGCCGTGGGAATGGCCAAGCGCATCCTCGAGCGCGACGACCGTGCCCGTGCTGAGGGCCTGCCTCGCCTGCTCGACCAGGCCTTCATTGATGAGCACACCAGCGGCTTCGAGGAATTCGCCGCGGCGGCCCGGGCCGCCTCCTGGAGCGATATCGAACAGCATGCGGGCGTATCGCGCGCCGAACTGGAACTGGCTGCCGACACCTACGCCAGTGCCGGCCGCGCCATGCTCATGTATGGCATGGGCGTGACCCAGCACCGGGAAGCCGTGCGCACCATCCACATGCTGACCAACCTGCTGCTCATGCGCGGCAACATCGGCAAGCCCGGTGCCGGCATCTGCCCGATCCGCGGCCATTCCAACGTACAGGGACAGCGTACCGTCGGCATCACGGAAAAACCCAAGATGGTACCCAACGACCGTCTGCGTGCGCTGTATCATTTCGAACCGCCGATGGAGCAGGGCCTCAACACCGTGGAGGCCTGCGAAAAGATCCGTGACGGCGAGCTGTCGGCCTTCTTCATGCTGGGCGGCAATTTCGTGCGGGCCATTCCCGACCACGGCGTGATGGAGCCGGCTTGGCGCAAGCTGCCGTTGACGGTGCAGGTGGTCACCCACTTCAATCGTTCCTGCGTGATCCACGGCCAGACCGCCTATGTGCTGCCATGCCTGGGGCGCATCGAGATCGACCGCCAGCGGGGCGGAGAACAGGCGGTCTCGGTGGAGGACAGCACCGGTTGCATGCACGGTTCGCGCGGACGGGTAGAGCCCGCCTCGCCGCACCTGCTCTCGGAGCCGGCCATCATCGCCGAGCTGGCCAAGCGCCTGCTGCCTTTCAATCCGCACGTGGACTGGGATGCCTGGGTGGGGGACTACGCCCGCATCCGCGATGCCATTGAAGCCACCTATCCCGATATCTTCCGCGACTTCAACGCCCGCATGTGGACGCCGGGCGGCTTCCCCCGCCCGCTGGCCGCGCGCGAGCGCCAATGGAAGACACCCAATGGCAAGGCCAACTTCAAGACACCGGCCGGACTGGAGCCCGATCCCGACATGCCGGCCGACGCCCCTGGCGTACTGCGTCTGATGACCACCCGTGGCGACAGCCAGTTCAACACCACCGTCTATTCGCTGGATGATCGCTTCCGTGGTGTCTGGGGCACCCGCCGCGTGCTGCTGCTGAACCTGCGCGACATGCAGGCCCAGGGCCTGGTGCCAGGTGATTTCGTCACGGCCGAGACGGTCTCCGACGACGGCGTGGAGCGACGCGTGGATCACCTGCGGGTAGAGCCTTTCGATATCCCCGTGGGCTGCGTGATGGGTTACTTCCCCGAACTGAACCGCCTGATTCCGCTGTTCCACCATGCGCGCGACAGCAAGGTCCCGGCGGCCAAGTCGATTCCGGTGCGTTTGATTGCGGAGGTGAGTGAGCCGGTGTTGTCCTGACAGCGGTCGTCAGCTTGCAGCTGCCGGGCGGTTCTATACCACGCCCAGCAGCACTTCCAGATCGTCATCCTCGCCCAGCGGGGTGGACATATCCAGCACGCTCTCGATATGGTGCAGGTGCGCCAGCATGGTCGCCACCGCCTCTTCGGCGCGGCCTGCTGCGATGGCATCGATGATGTCGCCATGGTCATCGTGCGTGCAGGCCGGCACCGTCGGGGAGTCGTACAGCACGATGATGAGACAGGTCAGGGAGGCCAGTTCGCGCATCATCTTGCTCATCACCGGGTTGTCCACCATGTCGGCGATGCGGATGTGGAATTCTCCCGAGAGCCGGATAATGGCGCGCCGGTCATTGCTCGCCCGCGCCTTGGCTTCCTCGGCCACGTGGGCCCGCAGCAAGGCAATGTGCTCGGGTCGCGTGTGCTCGCACAGATGACGCAGCAGGGCCGGTTCCAACAGGCGGCGCGCAGCGAAGATGTTGCGGGCTTCCTCCGGGGTGGGGCTGGCCACGAAGGCGCCGCGGTTGGGGATGGTTGTGATCAGGCCCTCATGCGCCAGGCGCGCCAGCACTTCCCGTACGCGGGTACGGTTCACGCCGAAGATGCCCGCCAACTTCTCCTCGACCAGCTTGGTGCCGGGCGTGAGGCGATGTTCCATGATGGCCCCGACTATCCTTTCATAGATGGCATCCCCAGCCAGTGGCCGCACGCTGAACGCCTGGCCAGGCAGCGGGCTGTTGTCCGGGTGCTCGTGCTTGCTCTGTTTCCTGCGGGGGCTGCTGGTGCTGGTCGGGCTCATGGGTTTTCGGATCGAAGACGTAGGTTGCCCGCCATGATAGCGGAAAATTGTGGAAATTGATTGTCACAAAACGATAAAAATAATCAGACAAATAAGCGCTCAAAATGCTGCACTTTGACGGGGCGTTTTCCCTCTTTTGGCATGCTCACATTGAATTGCTTTGGTGCGTCCATGCTGGTTTCCGCCCGGCAATACGAATAGAGGGATGGGTCATGAGTACCAATCCACAAGGGGTTTGGGGGAATTTCTCAGTAACTGCGACAGGGTATTTCCGGGCTGGCACAGGCTTTGCATAAACGGTGGCAATGCAAAACAAGATTGTCACAAAATAGTCGTCCTCGAATGTCCACCTGGGAGAAAACCATGCAACAGCAAGTCCGCAAGTCCCCCTCCGGCCTGTTCTTCAAGACAGTCGCCCTCGCCAGCCTGCTGGCCTGCACCGCCTTCGGCTCCGGCTCGGCCATGGCCCAGGCCAAGCCCAAGATCAAGCTGGCCTATGCCAAATGTGCGCATTGCATGTCTATGGCCATGGTGCCGGCGCTGGCGCAGAACGTGGAGATCGAGGGCATCAACTTCACCGCCGGCAGCGATGCGCTCACGGCGCTGGTGTCCAAGAGCGTCGATATCGCCCAGGTGACCTACCTGGCCTACGTCAGCGGCCTGGACAAGGGCTTCGATCTGGTTGCCGTCTCGGGCCAGGTCAACGGTGGCTCGGAGATGCTGGTCGGCAAGGACAGCAAGCTGGCCTCGGATGACTGGGCCGGCCTGAAGAAGCTGATCGCGCAATACAAGGCCGAAGGCAAGCCCTTCCGTATCGCTGCCTCGCGCGGCAATGCCCAGGATCTGCACATGCGTGGTGAACTGGCCGGCCATGGCATCGATCCGTCCAAGGATGTGCAGTTCGTCAATATCCCCAATCCTTCCGATCACGCGGCAGCGCTCTCGCGTGGCGAGGTGGAACTGATCTGCTCGGTGGAACCGTTCGCTTCGCAGATCCGCATGACCGGCGTTGGCAAGCATTTTGCCTATCCCTATGACCAGGCGGCAGGTCGCCTGACCAATCTGATCGTGACCCGTTCGGATGTCATCAAGGAACATCCGGCCGAGGTCAAGGAAACCGTGGCCGCGGTGGTCAAGCTGGTCGATGGCTTGCAGAAGGACAAGCAGGGCTGGATCAACAGCATCGTCAAGGGCACCGGCCTGGATCCCAAGATTGCTACCGAGGCGCTCAACAACGCCTATCCCGACTATCGCATGTATCGCACCCAGACCAAGGCCATTGCCGGGATGATGAAGGATCTGAAATACGTCTCCAGCGATGTCTCGGCGCTGGCCGAAAAGAACATGGACTACAGCTTCCTGATGAGCGTGACCGGCAAGCCCAAGTCCGAGCTTGGTTATTGATTCACGACGACACTAGCCCCAAAGGAAACATCATGAGTGGATGGAAGCAATCCCTGTCGGAAGCCAAGTGGCGCTTTGCGGTGCCGCTGTTGCTGGTGCTGTTCTGGGAGGCTTTCTCCCGCTCGGGCGTGATCCCGGCATCGCTCCTGCCGGCCCCTTCGCGCGTGTTCGCCACCTGGATGGACTGGATCTTCGGCATCAACGAAGCGGCCCAGGACAGCAGCGGCAAGTGGATCTACGATGCCATGGCCAGCTGCCTGCGGGTGACCGCCGGCTACCTGATCGCGGCGGTCTCCGGCATTGCGCTGGGGGTGGCCATCGGCTGGTGGCGCTGGGTCGAACGCACCATCGAACCTACCGTGCAGATGCTGCGACCGATTCCGCCGGTGTCCTGGATTCCGCTGGCCATCATCTGGTTCGGCATCGCCAACAAGCCGGCCATCTTCCTGGTGTTCCTGGGGGCCTTCTTCCCGATCCTGATGAATACCGTGCATGGCGTGAAAACCGCTGACCGCAACCTGTTGCGCGCCGCGGCCATGGCCGGTGCCCGGCAAAGCCAGTTGCTGCGCTTCGTCATCCTGCCGGCCGCCATGCCCAGCATCTTCGCGGGCTTGCGCATCGGCATCGGCAGCGCCTGGATGCTCACGGTGACCGCCGAGATGGTGGCCGTCAAGAGCGGGCTCGGGTATGCGCTGTGGGATTCGTATTACTTCCTGCGCTATGACCTGGTGATCGCGGCCATGATCAGCATCGGACTGCTGGGCTTCCTGGCGGACTGGATCCTCAAGCAGATCATGCATTCCATGCTGCGCTGGCAGCATGTGGCAACCGTACAGGGCAAGGCCTGAGCGGCCCGTGCCCGTCCGGCCTGCGCATCAACGATCAAGGAAAACGCATCATGGCATTCATCGAACTGAACGATATCGTCAAGGTCTTCAAGGACCGCAAGCGCGGCACCGACATGCTGGCCATCGACCAGGTCAGCCTGCAGCTGGAGAAGAAGGAATTCCTCTGCCTGCTCGGTCCCTCCGGTTGCGGCAAGTCCACGCTGCTGAACATGATCGCCGGGTTTGAATTCCCGACCAGCGGCGCGGTGAAGGTGGCCGGCCAGGCCATCACCGGTCCTGGTGCCGACCGCGGCATGGTGTTCCAGCAGGCCAACCTGATGCCCTGGTTGCCGGTCTGGGACAACGTGGCCTTTTCGCTCAAGTTGCAGGGCAAGAGTGCGGCCGCGCGGCGCGCAGCGGCCCAGCCTTTCATCGAGACGGTCAAGCTCAAGGGCTTCGAGAACCACTATCCCAGCGAACTCTCCGGCGGCATGGCGCAGCGGGTCGGCATTGCCCGCGCGCTGCTGCAGAACCCCTCGGTGATCCTGATGGACGAGCCCTTCGCTGCCCTGGATGCGCAGACCAAGATGGAGATGCAGGAAGAGCTGGTGGCTCTCTGGCAGCGTTACGAAGGCACCATCGTTTTCGTTACCCACAGCGTCGATGAGGCCCTGATCCTGGCCACCAAGGTGGCGGTGATGACGCATCGGCCGGGACGCATGCGCGAGTTGATCAACATCGACCTGCCGCGTCCGCGCGATACCACCACTCCCGAATTCAACCAATACAAGCGCCATGTGCTGAGCCTCATCCGCGAGGAATCGGCACTGGCCCATGCGGATGCCGCCCTGTTGGCAGCCTGAAAGGAAACATGATGACCCAACGCACCCTGCTCGGCATGCTCACGCCGTCTTCCAACACCACGCTGGAACCGGTGACCACCGCCATGCTGGCCGACATCCCCGAGGCCAGCGCCCACTTCGGCCGTTTTCGCGTGACCGAGATTGCGCTGTCCAACCAGGCGCTGGCGCAGTTCGACGACAGCGAAATCCTGCGTGCCGCCGAACTGCTCTCGCATGCCAAGGTCGGCAGCATTGCCTGGAATGGCACATCCTCGGGCTGGCTGGGCTTCGATGCCGACGAGCGCCTGTGCCGCCGCATCACCGAGGCGACCGGCATCCCGGCCTGTACCTCGGTACTGGCGCTCAACGAGATCTTCGACATCACCGGCGTGAAGCGCTTCGGTCTGGTCACCCCGTACCTTGACGAGGTGCAGGCGGCCATCATCAAGAACTATGCCGCCTCCGGTCTGGAATGCGTGTCCGAACGCCATCTGCGCAAGCAGGACAATTTCTCCTTCTCCGAAGTCGGCGCAGCCGAGCTGCGTGCCATGGTGCGCGAGGTGGCCAAGGATAAGCCGCAGGCCATCACCATCTTCTGCACCAACCTGCGTGGCGCGCCGCTGGTGGAGGAGCTGGAGCGCGAAGTCGGCATCCCGATCTACGACACCATCTCCACCGTGGTCTGGAAGTCGCTGCAACAGGCCGGTGCCGATCCCTCGCGCATTCGTGGCTGGGGCAGCCTGTTCCGCGACGTGCGCTAGCCCGCTCGCTCCGCACTCTCAATTTCTCTCCCCGCCTGACGTCCCGGCCCCTGCCGGCGGCGTTGGCGGCGTCACGCCCATGGCAGCACGCGCTGCCGGGACAGACGCGTGCCTGATCGAAAGGAAAACAGATGGACAGCTTTGACCTGGTGATTCGCAACGGTACCGTTGCGACGGCCTCCGACATCATGCAATGCGACGTCGGCATCAAGGATGGCAAGGTGGTCATGCTCGGCTGCGGCCTGGCCCCCGGACGCGAAGAGATCGATGCCAGCGGCAAGCTGGTCCTGCCCGGTGGCGTGGATGCGCATTGCCATCTCGACCAGCCGATGGAAGAGGGCCTGAAGATGGCCGATGATTTCCGTAGTGGCACGATCTCGGCCGCCTGCGGCGGCACCACGACGGTGATCCCGTTCGCCGCCCAGGCCAAGGGCGGCTCCCTGCGCGCAGCGGTGGAGGACTACCATCGCCGGGCCGAGGGCAAGGCGGTGATCGACTACGCCTTCCACATGATCGTGAGCGACCCCAGTGAACAGGTCCTCAAGCACGAGCTGCCGCAACTGGTGCGTGAAGGCTATACCTCCTTCAAGATCTACATGACCTATGACGATCTCAAGCTCAACGACCGCCAGATCCTCGACCTGCTGGCGCTGGCGCGCAGGGAAGGGGCCCTGGTCATGGTCCATGCGGAAAACGCCGATTGCATCGGCTGGCTCACCGACCAGCTGGAAGAAGCCGGCCTGACGGCACCGAAGTATCACGCCCACTCACGTCCAATGATGGTGGAGCGCGAAGCCACCCATCGGGCCATCGCCCTGTCGGAGCTGGTGGACGTGCCCATCCTGATCGTGCATGTCTCGGGTCGGGAAGCCATCGAACAGATCCGCTGGGCCCACGGCCACGGCCTGCGCATCCATGCCGAGACCTGTCCGCAATACCTGGTGCTGACGGCCGATCACCTGGATGACGGCTACCATGGCGCCAAGTGCGTCTGCAGTCCGCCGCCGCGCGACAAGGCCAACCAGCAATACGTCTGGGACGGCCTGGCCAGCGGCCTGTTCACCGTGTTTTCATCGGACCATGCCCCCTTCCGCTATGAGGATCCGCAGGGCAAGAAACCGGGCGGCCAGGAAGTGCCGTTCCGCTACATCCCCAATGGCACGCCGGGGCTGGAGACGCGCATGCCCATCCTCTTTTCCGAAGGCGTGGGCAAGGGGCGCATCGATCTCAATCGCTTCGTGGCGCTGACCGCGACCGATCCGGCAAAGATGTATGGCCTGTATCCACGCAAGGGCACCATCGCCATCGGCAGCGATGCCGACATTGCCATCTGGGATCCGCATCGCGAGGTACGGGTGAGCAACAGCATGCTGCATCACGATGTCGATTACACGCCCTATGAAGGCATGCATCTGACGGGCTGGCCGGTGCTGACCCTGTCGCGTGGCGAGATCGTCTGGCGCGATGGCGAGGTCCTGGGAACGCCGGGACGGGGCCAATTCCTGCCGTGCGGACTGCCTGATCCGGCCCGGCCCAAGAGACAGATTTTCCAGTGAGAAGACACGCTTGGGGATGTCTGCACCCGGTCGTAGGATGCGCGGTTCAGGGCGCAAGAAAAAGCCCCGCCGAAGCGGGGCCGAGAGCAATTTCAACAACAGAAGCAACAGAAGATCATGAATGCGAAAACGATTTATATCGTTTTCTGACGTCAGGTGAGATCAATACTTCCACATGATCTTCTGCAGTTCCTTGGGATCGTTGGTCCTGGTCAGTGCCAGTTCGGCCAGGATGCGCGCCTTCTGGGCGTTCTGGTCGTCGGTCACTACCCAGTCGAACTTGTCGTCGGGTTGCTCGCCGTTGCGGATCACCACGCCGCTGCCGGTGCGCGAGGCGCGGATCACCTGCACGCCCTTGCTGCGCACTTCCTGCAAGACCGGCACGATCTGTTCGGCCACGCTGCCGTTGCCGGTGCCATCGTGGATGATGGCCTTGGCGCCGGCGGCGACGAAGGCGTCATAGGCGGTGCGGCTCACGTTGCCGTAGTTGTAGACGATGTCCACGCGCGGCAGGCTGCTGATCTGGTCGATGTCGAACTCGGTCTGCGTGGTGTGCGGGCGGGCCGGCAGGCGGTAGAAGCTCAGCTTGTTTTCCACCACGTAACCCAGCGGGCCGTAGGGCGAGCGGAAGGTCTCGACCTTGAAAGTATTGCTCTTGGTGACGTCGCGGCCGGAGTGGATTTCATCGTTCATCACCACCAGCGTGCCCTTGCCGGCGGCTTCCTTGCTGCCGGCCACCAGCACCGCGTCATACAGGTTCAGCGCACCGTCTGCACCCAGCGCGGTGCCCGGGCGCATGGAGCCCACCACCACCACCGGCTTTTCGCTCTTGAGGACCAGGTTAAGGAAGTAGGCGGTCTCTTCGATGGTATCGGTGCCGTGGGTGATGACGATGCCATCCACGTCGCCCTGCTTCAGCAGTTCGGAGACGCGCTTGCCCAGCTTGATCAGGCGCTCGTCATTGAAGCTCTCGCTGCCGATCTGGAAGATCTGCTCGCCGCGCACATTGGCGATCTTGGAAATCTCGGGAACGGCGGCGATGATCTTGTCCACCGGCACCACGGCCGACTGGTAGGCGGCGGTGTTCACGCTGGAAGCGCCCGCGCCGGCGATGGTGCCGCCGGTGCCGATGACGACCACGTTGGGCTTCTTGTCCTGGGCGTGCGCGGCGAAGGCGCAGGCCAGCGAGAGGATCAGGACGGCGCCGGTTTTCTTGAAGTGTGTCTGCTGCATTTTTATAGGTCTCCTGGTACGCATGGGGTAGCGACGGGCGATCACGCTTCTGTTTCGTTTCTGATGCTTGTCTGCAAGCGGATCGCGTGATGAGTTCGTACGGTGAGCGTCGAACGTTGGCGATCATACGAAAGCGCTGCCGTGCTGTCTCATGCTTTTAAAACATGAGCGGATGCACGCCATGCATGAGCTTTCGGCCAGCCTGGCCGGGGCTTGCGGCGGTGGTGCCAGGCAAAAAAAAGACCGCTTGCGCGGCCGGCTGACAAGGTGTTGTCGGGGCAGGAGCTAAAAGAATTCCACCGTATCGTTGGTGGTGATGCCCGAACGCAGCACGCCCGAATTGACCAGTTCCTGGTAATAGCAGATGCGGTTGCGACCACTCTTCTTGGCATGGTAGAGCGCCTGGTCGGCATGGCCCAGGATCACCACCGGCGTCTCGCGCGCGATGTTGACGAAGCCCAGGCTGACCGTGACCTTGCCCACCTGCGGGAAATCGTATTCCTGCACGTTCTGGCGGAAGCGATCGAAGATCTTGCGGGCGTCCGAGAGCGTGGTCGAGCGCAGCAGGATCACGAATTCCTCGCCGCCGAAACGGAAGATGCGGTCATGCGCACGGAACGAGGCGCGCAGGATATTGGCCACCAGGATCAGCACTTCGTCGCCATAAAGATGGCCGTAACGGTCATTGACCTGCTTGAAGTGATCGATGTCCACCACCGCCAGCCAGTGCCCCTTGGGTTCGGCGTTGCTGTCGTGGCGCCGTTCGTCCTTCTCCATCGAGTGGGCCTCGTGCGGCGCGATGGCAAAGGCGTAACGGGTGAACTGCTCGTCGAAGGTCTTGCGGTTGAACAGCCCGGTGAGGGCATCGCGCTCGCTGTAGTCCAGCAGGGCCTGGTAGTTGCAGTAGACGTGGAAGATGCCGTGGATCACATCCATCATGGCCGGCGACAGGGCGTGTTCGCTGCGGATTTCCAGGCAGGAGTTCATCTTGCCGTGCAGCCAGACCGGCAGCCACAGCACATGCATGCCCTCGGGCGTGACTTCCTGGTATTCGTTGAGATGATTGCGGATGCAGGCGGTCATCGCCGGATAGCTCGACAGCGATTCCTTGGGATCGTCGTTGGTATGCTCGGCGATGGTGTGCACGGTGCCGTCGCGGATGACCATCTTTTCCTGCACGTAAAGCTCGTCGCGCATGGTGAAGATGTCCAGCATGCGGATGCTCTGCACGTCGGTGAGCTGGTACAGCGCGGAGATGACCGAGATGGCCAGGCGGGAATGCTCCCGATGGGCCGTGATCTCTACCAGATGCTTGAGCAGCGGTTTTTTCATCTCGTCGTCGATGTCCTGCATGAGCCCATTGTTCTATGTATGGTCGGTACTCGGCTTGCGCTTCGTCCGTCGCGCTCGGCGCGGACGCGCTCACATGCAGTCAACGAGTACGAGGCGGTGGTCGGCAACGGCCGGGATGCGGCGTCTCTCCCCGAGAACGCGGCCCAGCCCAGATGCAAGAATCACGCCATGAAGCTAGCACGGAAGCAAAAGGATTTTACACGTTGGTACGCACAGGGATGAAGCAGTTTCTACATTTCATCACCGAAAAATCACGTTTCATTTCCGCATGGAAATTTAAACTGCATTTGATTTTTACTTACGCTTGAGCTTGCATATGTTTTGACTTCCGCCCTTCCGGGCGTTGCATCCTCCTCCCCGGATAAGCGCACCCGCATTGGGTTTGCGGAAGATGCTCCAACATCCGGACAGGTCGTTAGGGCCTGTTCACATTTAATCTACGAGTGCGAGAGGTCGCCAAGCGTTGACTGCCTAGGCGCAGCGACGCGCCGTAGTGGTGCTACGGCAAGGAGTTGCAACAACGGCAGGCGACGCTTGGCGGCCTCTCCCGGAGGGTTGGCCCCAGAAGGCGCGCTGGCGGCGTTGCACGTCAGGGCTGGTGGCACCACCACCAGCCCTGACGCGCGCCTTGCCACCCCGCCTTCTGGGGCCAACGCATCTCGCAGATTAAATATGAACAGGCCCTAGGTACTCTCGCAGGGTGACAATCGCTCACACCGTTTTGCGAATCGCCGATACAAAAATCGCCGGGCAAGCGTGACCGGCGATTTGTTTTATATCATTTGCACGAAGACCGGGCTTTCCCGTTTCCTGGCAGGCCTCAGGCGTAGATGATGATCAGCGCCACCGCGATGATCAGCCCGAACTTGGTGATCTTGTAGACCGTCTTGTTCCAGTTCTTGAAGCGACGACGGTACTGTCCGGCCAGCCACACGAAACGGAAGAGCTTGTTGACGCGCCCGGTCTGGTCACCCGTTTCGTTGGGCGAGGCGGCAGCCGTCATCATGGTGCGACCGAGGAAGCCGTTGATGGCTTCGGCCCAGCGATAACGCAATGGACGCTCGACATCGCAGAAGAGAATGATACGGTTCGTCTCGGAGCCGTTCTGTGCCCAGTGGATGAAGGTCTCATCGAACACCACGCTCTGGCCATCGCGCCAGCTGTAACGCTGGCCGTCGACCTCGATGAAGCAGCGGTCGTCATTGGGCGTGACCAGGCCCAGGTGGTAACGCAGCGAGCCGGCGAACGGATCGCGGTGCGGATTGAGCGTGCCGCCCGGAGCCAGTTCGGCAAACATCGCGGCCTTCACGCTGGGAATGCGCTTGAGGATTTCCACCGTCCTGGGGCAGAACTTTTCGGCCGACGGGTGGCTGGCGTTGTACCACTTCAGGTAGAAACGCTTCCAGCCGGCCTTGAAGAAGGAGTTGAAGCCGGCATCGTCATTCTTTTCGGCGGCCTTGATCTTGGCCATTTCACGCAGGGCCACGGCCTCGTCGCGGATCACTTCCCAGTTCTGGTCGATGAGGGCCAGGTCCTGGAACTCCTTCACAGCGGGATACGGCACCGCCGGTACGCGCGAAAAGGCGTACATGAAGAGGTTGATCGGCGACATGATCGACGAGTGGTCGAAGAACTGGCGCAGGAAGGGCAGGCGCACCCGTCCACGGAAGTGGATGAACAGGATGGAAAAAATATAGATGAAGACTATTGCCCACTTCATTGCAGGGTCCTTTGATGTTGCCTGCTTTTCCAAGTGAAGGAAAATGCAGTGACGGATGTTCGTCCAGATGGGGTCGATTCGGGAAGGATCAACGGCAAAGGTAGCCGAAAGACGCTAGATGCGCGATGATGAGTTGAAATCCCCGAAACTGCGCGAGCCTCGGCCAAGCCACGGCGACGCAGAGCAAGCGGGGATTCTACACCAAGGGGATGTTCGTATTTGTAAGCGCCTGATCTTGCTTTATATGAATGTTCGCGCTTGGAGGCGCCGCGCTGACCCAGATCAAGCGCCCATGAAAAAAGGACCGGAAATTACGGTCCTTTTTGCAGGAAGGTGCAGCTTCGGGTCAGGCCGCCTGCGTCACCACCTGGCGCGCGCGGTTCCAGCGCGGCAGGCCGGTGAAGGCGAAATCGATTTCCGGCACGTGGCCGGCAACGATCTCGGCGATGGCGCGGCCCGAGCCACAACCCATGGTCCAGCCCAGGGTGCCGTGGCCGGTATTGAGGTACAGGTTGGCGAATTTGGTCTTGCCCACGTACGGCACGTTGGACGGGGTCAGCGGGCGCAGGCCCGTCCAGTAGGTCGGGTTCTCGTAGTCGCAGCCATCGGGGAACAGTTCACGGGTGCGGCGGGTGATGGCTTCGCAACGGGTGGTGTTCAGTTCGCGGGTATAGCCGTTCAGTTCGCAGGTGCCGGCCACGCGCAGGCGGTCGCCCAGGCGCGACACCACCAGCTTGTAGCCGTCGTCGGTGAGCGAGACGGTGGGGGCGGCATCCGGATTGGTGACCTTGTAGGTGGCCGAGTAGCCCTTGCCGGGGTAGAGCAGCAGGTCGATGCCCAGCGGCTTGACCAGCTGCTGCGAGAAGCTGCCCATGGCGACCACGAAGGTATCGGCCGTCAGGACTTCATGGCGGCCATCCGGGTTGATGATCTCCACGCCGGTCACGCGGGCGGCGGCGCCGGCCCCTTCGGTGATCAGGCGGGTGATGGTGGTGGAATAGCGGAACTCGACGCCGGCTTCCTCGCTCTTCTTGGCCAGGCCCGTGGTGAGCTTGAAGACGTCGCCCGATTCATCGGTGGCGGTGAAGTCGCCACCGACGATCTTGTTGCGGATCGAGGCCAGTGCCGGTTCGATGCGAACCACTTCGTCGGCCCCGATGGATTCGCGCGGGCAGCCCAGGTCGCGCATCAGCTTGGCGGCCGGCAGGGAGTCCTGGAATTCCTTTTCTTCAGTGTAGAAGTGAAGGATGCCACGGGTCAGGTGATCGTACTGGATACCGGTCTCGGCGCGCACCGCCTGCAGGGTCTGGCGGCTGTACTCGCACAGGGCGACGATGTTGCGGATGTTCTCGTCGGTACGGGCGGCGGTGCATTCGCGCAGGAAGGCCACGGCCCATTTCCATTGCAGCCATTCGGGGCGGAAGCGATAGAGCAGGGGGGCGTCTTCCTTGCCCAGCCACTTGAGCACCTTCATCGGGGCGGCCGGGTTGGCCCAGGGTTCGGCGTGCGACACCGAGATCTGGCAACCGTTGGCAAAGCTGGTTTCCTGCGCCGCGCCGGGCTGGCGTTCGATGACGGTGACGTCGTAGCCCTGCTTCTTCAGGAACCAGGCGGAAGCGGTTCCGATAATGCCTGCGCCCAATACGATCACTTTCATCCCACTCTCCCGGTTTTGCATGAACTTGCTGGTGTTTTTCGGACTTCACACCGCCATTGGACGATGCGAACAATGCAAGCATTGTAAGAAAAGCGTGATTGCCGATGTAATCAATACTGGCCAGAATTTTTGTGAATCAAAAGCCGAATGTAGATGGTTTATTCAAAATGAAAAGAAAAATCCATACAGATTTACTTTTTTGAAGACGAGAAGCGCGCCATCTCTTCGGCTACGGCGCGTTCCACCGTTTCTGCCAGGGCATCGTGCAGGCCTTCCTTGACGCGCTGCATCACGATATCGGAAAGATGGTCCAGCGCCAGTGCCATCTGGTCCTGCAAGTGTTGGTGCAGCACGGTATCGACGCGCTCCAGCAGGCTTTGCAGGACGTTTTCGCGGATTTCCTGTTCCCACTGGCGGTACTGCTCGGCGGCCGGCGTGACCTGAGGCGGCGGGGCCATCGGCGACATTACGGGCGTTGCAGCCGCGGGCGCCTGATAGTGGGTGGCCGCAGGTTGGGTGTGAAAGGCACCCGGTTGCATCGGCGCGGCGTAATCCTGCGCGGCCGGGGCAGCCGGTGCCAGCGGGATGATCTCGGTGAGGAGAGGGATGCTGTTGTCGTCGTGGTTCATGGCATGGGCAGACGGTTCAGGCCGCCACATGGTGCGACAGCGGATAGCCGCGTTCCTTGTAGAAACGGTAGCGGTCGCGGCCGGCGGCCTTGTCGGCGCCGTCGGCGGAAATGATTTCCAGCAGGCGTTCGAAGCGGGCGAAATGGGCTGGCGTATCGGTGCCGAGGTTGATCAGTATCTGGTGATGCGGCACTTCGGCGGCGTCGTCGCCGGTGAGGATGATGGGCGTCTGTGCTGCCAGCGGATCGCCGGCCATCACGTGCGGCAGGAAATCCTGCTCGGAAAAGCTCCAGAGCGCCTGGTCCAGCTGCTGCAGTTCGGCGCGGTCGGGACTGCGCAGCACCAGCATGGCGCCGGACGCACGCGCCTTGCGCACCAGTCGGCAGACGTAGGCGATCTTTTGCGGGACGTTGCTGTGGAAATCGATTCGGGTCATGGCGCAAGTATAGTGGCTCGCGCTGCAGCATGCCATCCGTGGCGGCGGCCAGGGCAAAGAAAAACGGCCCGCCACCGGGGCGGGCCGTGCTGGCCGTCTTGCGAAGCCGTTCGTCAGCGACTCAGGCCGCCATGCCACTATGCCGCAGCAAGGCATCGATACTGGGCTCGCGGCCACGGAAGGCCTTGAAGGACTCGATGGCCGGGCGGGAGCCGCCGACGGCCAGGATTTCCTGCTGGAAGCGGCGTCCGGTTTCCAGCGAAATCACGTTGCCACCCGTTACGGCGGCTTCTTCGAAGGCGCTGTAGGCGTCGGCAGACAGCACCTCGGCCCACTTGTAGCTGTAGTAACCGGCTGCATAGCCGCCCGCAAAGATGTGCGAGAACGAATGCTGGAAGCGGTTGAACTCGGGCGGGCGGATCACGGCGATGCGGTCGCGCACGCTGTCGAGCAGTTGCTGCACAGTCTGGCTGCCACCGACTTCATATTCATGGTGGATCAGCATGTCGAACAAGGAGAACTCCACCTGGCGCAGCATCTGCAGGCCGGACTGGAAGTTCTTGGCGGCGATCATCTTGTCGTACAGCGCACGGGGCAGCGGTTCGCCGGTCTCGGCGTGGGATGTCAGCTGCTGCAGCACGTCCCATTCCCAGCAGAAGTTTTCCATGAACTGCGAGGGCAGTTCCACCGCGTCCCATTCCACGCCGGAGATGCCGGAGACACCCACTTCATCGACTTGCGTGAGCATGTGATGCAGGCCGTGGCCGAACTCGTGGAACAGGGTGATCACTTCGTCATGGGTGAACAGGGCCGGCTTGGCCACGCCATCGACCACGGCAGGTTCGGTGAAGTTGCAGACCAGATAGGCGATCGGGGTCTGCACGCCTTGTGCGGTGAGACGGCGGGCGCGGGCGTCATCCATCCAGGCGCCGCCACGCTTGCCGGAGCGGGCATACAGGTCGAGGTAGAACTGGCCGACCAGCTGGCCGTCGCGTTCGATGCGGAAGAACTTCACGTCCTTGTGCCAGACCGGGGCCGTATCGGGCTTGATCTGCACCCCGAACAGTTGCTGTGCGACCTGGAACAGGCCGCCCACCACCTTGGGCTCGGGGAAGTATTGCTTCACTTCCTGCTCCGAGAAAGCGTAGCGCTGTTCGCGCAGCTTTTCCGAGGCATAGGTGCTGTCCCAGGCCTTCATCTCCTCCAGGCCCAGTTTTTCGCGGGCGAAGGCCTTCAGTTCTTCGTAATCCTTCTGGCCAAAGGGGCGGGCGCGCTGGCCCAGGTCTTCCAGGAAGGCAATCACTTCCGAGGGCGACTTGGCCATCTTGGCCACCAGCGACACCTCGGCGAAGTTGGCGTAACCCAGCAATTGCGCTTCTTCCTTGCGCAGCTGCAGGATCTGGTCGATGTTGCCGCTGTTGTCCCATTCCGGCTTGGCGCCCAACTCGGAGGCCTTGGTGGCGTTGGCGCGGTAGATCTTCTCGCGCAGGGCGCGGTTGTCGGCGTATTGCAGCACCGGGAAATAGGACGGGAAGTGCAGCGTGAACTTGTAGCCGGGCTTGCCGTCCTTCTCGGCGGCCGCGCGGGCGGCCTGCTTGACGTCGGCCGGCAGGCCGGAGAGTTCGGCTTCGTCCTCGACGAAGAGGCCGAAGTCATTGGTGGCATCCAGCACGTTTTCCGAGAAGCGGGTGGTCAGCATGGCCTGCTTTTCCTGGATCTCGGCGAAGCGTTCCTTCTTCTCTTCCGGCAGTTCGGCGCCGGACAGGCGGAAATCGCGCACCGCATTGTCCACCACCTTGCGGCGTGCGGCCGACAGGGAGGCGAAGGCCGGGCTGGTCTGCAGCGCCTTGTACTTCTCGAACAGCGCCAGGTTCTGGCCCAGGGAGGTCCAGAATTCCACCAGGCGCGGCTGGTTCTCGTTGTAGGTGGCGCGCAGGGCCGGGGTATCCATGACCGAATTCAGGTGGCCCACCACGCTCCAGGCGCGGCCCAGTTTTTCGGTGGCCGACTCCAGCGGTTCGACGAAATTGTCCCAGGTGACCTCGGCCATCGGCGCTTCCAGTTCGGTGACCAGGCGGCTGGCATCGGCCAGCAGCTTGTCCAGGGCCGGGGTGACGTGTTCCGGCTGGATAGCGTCGAACTGGGCGTAGCCCGAGAAGTCGAGCAGGGGATTGGCGGCGATGTCGGTGGTGGTCATGGGTTCTCGTTTCTCTGAAGCCTCCCGCCGGCGTGGCGCCCTCGGGAGGTGATGCGGTTTTAGGTACGTTCTGCGGCTTCGATGGTGTTGACCAGCAACATGGTGATGGTCATCGGACCCACGCCACCCGGCACCGGGGTGATCCAGCCGGCAACTTCGCGGGCATTGGCGAAATCGACGTCGCCGCACAGCTTGCCGTTGTCATCGCGGTTCATGCCGACGTCGATGACGACGGCGCCGGGCTTGACCATGTCGGCGGTGACGATGTTGCGCTTGCCGGTGGCGACCACCAGGATGTCGGCCTGGCGGGTGTGGTGGCCGAGGTCACGGGTCTTGGAATTACAGATAGTGACGGTGGCGCCGGCTTGCAAGAGCAACATGGCCTGCGGCTTGCCGACGATGTTGGAGGCGCCCACCACCACGGCATTGGCCCCGCGGACCGGGTAGTCGATGGATTCCAGCATCTTCATCACACCATAAGGGGTGCAGGGGCGGAACAGCGGCTGGCCCGTCATCAGGAGGCCGGCATTGCTGACGTGGAAACCGTCCACGTCCTTTTCCGGCGCGATGGCTTCGATCACCTTGTGCGAATCGATGTGGGCCGGCAGCGGCAGTTGCACCAGGATGCCGTTGATCTTGGGGTCCTGGTTGAGAGCGTCGATGCGGGCCAGGAGTTCGGCTTCCGTCATCGTGGCTTCATATTTTTCCAGCACGGAGTGAAGGCCATTGTCCTGGCAGGCCTTGACCTTGTTGCGCACGTAGACCTGGGAAGCCGGACTGTCGCCTACCAGGATCACGGCCAGGCCGGGTTGCTTGCCTTGGGCGGTGAGGGCGGCGGCGCGCTTGGCGACATCGGCGCGCAGTTGTTGGGAGAGCAGGTTTCCGTCGATCAGTTGGGCAGACATGGCAATGAGGGCAAAAAAGGCAGGACTAGGAAGAAAGCTCCCGGGCGAGCCGGGGCGACTGGGGCGCGGGGGGCGCCGGAACCCGTGATTATAAAGCCAGGGCGGGGACGGAGCGACATGCGGGCTATCGTGCCAATGTTGCCTCTTTGGAAATGGATTGTGGCGATTCTGAACGACAATGGCATTTGGGGTAGCGTACGACGGGAATTTCCAATTTCGGTTATGCTCCCGCAACCAAACGAAGCCGCTCCCTGGCTTCCCCCCAGTTACAAGGATTTGCGCATGACCGATCTCCTCACCCGCCGCCTGCAACAGCTTTCCCAGCCGCAACATCTTGCGCTGCTGAGTCAGGGCTTGCGCGGTGTGGAGCGGGAGACGCTGCGGGTGGACGAGCAGGGCAATCTGGCCCGCACACCGCATCCGCCGGCGCTGGGTTCGGCCCTCACCAATGATTTGATCACCACCGACTATTCGGAATCGCTGCTGGAGTTCATCACCCCGGCCATGCCCGACATCGCCGATGCGCTGCAGCGACTGGACGAGATCCACCGTTTCGCCTATGCCAAATTGGATGGCGA
This sequence comes from Herbaspirillum sp., assembly GCF_035644555.1. Taxonomy (GTDB): domain Bacteria; phylum Pseudomonadota; class Gammaproteobacteria; order Burkholderiales; family Burkholderiaceae_D; genus Herbaspirillum. Next base: position 7,062 of record NZ_DASQOH010000078.1, on the reverse strand, counting down.
ATACCTGTGGAATGCCTCCATGCCCTGCGTGCTGCCGCCGGAAGACGAAATTCCCATCGGCTGGTATGGCAGTTCCCACATCGGCATGTTGAAGCATGTCTACCGGCGCGGCCTGGCGCTGCGCTATGGCCGCACCATGCAATGCATCGCCGGTATTCACTACAATTTCTCGGTGAGTGAAGACCTGTGGGAGGTGTTGCGCGACGAGGACGACACCGTCGACCCCACGCTGTCGCGCCGGGATTACCAGTCCGAGCGCTATATCGCCCTGATCCGCAACTTCCGCCGCTATAGCTGGCTGCTGATGTATCTGTTCGGTGCCTCGCCGGCGGTGGCCACCAACTTCCTGCGCGGCCGCCCGCACCAGCTGGAGACGCTGTCCGAGGACACGCTGTTCCTGCCCTACGGCACCAGCCTGCGCATGAGCGACCTGGGTTACCAGAACCACGCCCAGGCCAACATCACGCCGCACTACAACAACCTGCCGGCCTACATCCGCAGCCTCTCGGATGCGGTCAGCGAACCGTATCCGCCCTATGAAGCCATCGGCACCAAGCGCGATGGCGAGTGGGTGCAGATCAATACCAATATCCTGCAGATCGAAAACGAGTTCTACTCTTCGATCCGCCCCAAGCGCGTCATCAATAGCGGCGAACGCCCGGTGCAGGCCCTGTCGGCGCGCGGCGTGCAGTACGTGGAAGTGCGCTGCATGGACATCGATCCCTTCAACCCGCTGGGCATCGGCCTGGAGGCAGCGCGCTTCCTGGACGTGTTCCTGCACTTCCTGGCGCTGGAATCGAGCTGCCTGACCTCGGACGAGGAGGGCGTGGAAAACCGCGCCAACTTCCTCGCCACCGTCAAGGAAGGTCGTCGTCCCGGCCTGCACCTGCAGTTCAAGGGCGAATCCATCCTGCTCAAGGACTGGGGCGAGCAACTGCTGGACCGCATGGCACCGGTGGCCGAACTGCTGGACCGCCAACTGGGCGGCAGCCAGCATCGCGACAGCCTGGCCGTGCAGCGCGGCAAGCTGGCCGATCCCGATGCCACCCCGTCGGCCCAGGTGCTGCGTGAAATCCGCGCCTCCGGCAACTCCTTCCCCGGCTTCACCCTGGCCAATAGCCGCCGCCAGGCCGAGCAGCTGCGCGCCCGGCCGCTGTCGGCCGCCAAGACGGCTGACTTCGTGGCCATCGCCCAGGCCTCGCTGGATGCGCAGCGCGACATCGAGCGCACCCAGATCGGCGACTTCGATACCTTCGTCGCGGCCTATCGTGCCAGTACGCTGGGCAATATTGCGATCTGATCGCGTCACCAGGGAGCGCCATCTGTCAGCAGCATTGGTTGGCGCCATCTGCGGCCGGGTCTGAACATCCCTTCATTTATATAGTGCAAGTTCTGTAGCCAGCGTCAGCGGCTGCAGCAAGATCGTCTGCGCCTGTGGACAGCATTGCGGGCCTTGCATTGTCTTCCAGCTATGAAATTTCCTTCACGACAACACCGCCAGACCTGACTCTACGGGTGGTCCAGGGGCGTTTGCGGCATTGCAAACAGGGCAAGAAAACCGCGCTCACAGAGCGATACAGTAAAAATACGCGGTCCGCAAAGCGCCTATTCATGCCGCTTTGCAGCATATTTTCGCATTATGAAATCGATTATCGTAATTTGAAAATCGAAAATTCCCTGATAAAATTCGTCGTCCACACGGCTGGAAGACCGTACATTTAAGCCTGTTCCGCCTCCAAAGCCTTGCCCCGCGGGCGGGGAAGGGTTGTAGCACAGGCAACAGAATGGTCTTCCTGCATCACTTGCCGGCGGCAGCGTACCGAATGAACCGACCGACCCGCCAGGTCTATCCGACCGGACGGATCTCTCAACAACCAGGAGACATGACATGTCAGCCCAAATCGATCAAGTTCTGGCGCAGGCCGCCAACGATCCCGATGTGATGGAAACCCAGGAGTGGCTCGACGCCCTCGAAGCAGTGATCGAAAAGGAAGGCCCGGATCGCGCCCACTACCTGATGGAACGCATGGTCGATCTGGCCCGCCGTCGTGGTGCCCATATTCCCTTCTCCAGCAATACCGCCTACGTCAACACCATTCCGGCCGACCAGGGCGAGCACTGCCCGGGCAACCTGGAATACGAAGAGCGCCTGCGCTCGTGGATGCGCTGGAACGCCATGGCCATGGTGGTCAAGGCAAACCGCGTGGACGGCGACCTGGGTGGTCACCTGTCTTCCTTCGCCTCGCTGGCCAACATGCTGGGCATCGGTTTCAATCACTTCTGGCACGCTCCGACTGAAGATCACGGCGGCGACCTGCTCTACATCCAGGGTCACTCCTCGCCCGGCATCTATGCACGCGCCTTCCTGGAAGGTCGCCTGTCCGAAGACCAGCTGATCCACTTCCGCCGCGAAGCCGATGGTCATGGCCTGTCGTCCTACCCGCACCCCAAGCTGATGCCGGAATTCTGGCAGTTCCCGACCGTCTCCATGGGCCTGGGCCCCTTGATGGCGATCTACCAGGCACGCTTCCTGAAGTACCTGCACGCCCGTGGCATCGCCAAGACCGACAACCGCAAGGTCTGGGCCTTCTGCGGCGACGGTGAAATGGACGAACCGGAATCGATGGGCGCCATCGGCATGGCCGGTCGCGAAAAACTGAACAATCTGGTCATCGTGGTGAACTGCAACCTGCAGCGCCTGGACGGCCCGGTGCGCGGCAACGGCAAGATCATCCAGGAACTGGAGTCCGACTTCCGTGGCGCCGGCTGGAACGTGGTCAAGGTCATCTGGGGCAGCGGCTGGGACGAGCTGCTGGCCAAGGACAAGGACGGCATCCTGCAGAAGGTGATGATGGAAACCGTCGACGGCGAGTACCAGAACTACAAGGCCAAGGACGGCGCCTTCGTGCGCAAGCACTTCTTCGGCAAGCATCCCAAGCTGCTGGAAATGGTCTCCAAGATGTCGGACGACGACATCTGGCGCCTCACCCGTGGCGGTCACGACCCGCACAAGATCTACGCCGCCTTCAAGGTCGCGCAGGACTCCAAGGACCAGCCCACCGTGATCCTGGCCAAGTCCATCAAGGGCTATGGCTTCGGCAAGGCCGGCGAAGCGCGCAACACCGCGCACAACACCAAGAAGCTGGACGACGAAGCCATCCGCGCCATGCGCGACCGCTTCCAGCTGCCGATCTCGGACGCCGAGCTGCCCAGCATCCCGTTCTTCAAGCCGGCCGACGACACCCCGGAAATGCAGTACCTGCACGAGCGCCGCAAGGCCCTGGGCGGCTACCTGCCGCAACGTCGCCCGCACGCTGACGAAAAGCTGCCGGTGCCGGAACTGTCGGCCTTCCAGGCCATGCTGGAGCCGACCGCCGAAGGTCGTGAAATCTCCACCACCGCGGCCTACTCCCGCGTGCTGACCGCGCTGCTGCGCGACCCCAACCTGGGCCCGCGCGTGGTGCCCATCATGGTCGACGAGTCCCGTACCTTCGGTATGGAAGGCCTGTTCCGCCAGATCGGCATCTTCAGCCAGGTCGGTCAGCTGTACGAACCGGTCGACAAGGACCAGGTGATGTACTACCGCGAAGACAAGGCCGGCCAGATCCTGCAGGAAGGCATCAACGAAGCCGGTGGCATGAGCTCGTGGATCGCTGCGGCGACCTCGTACTCGACCAACAACCGCGTGATGATCCCGTTCTACACCTACTACTCCATGTTCGGTCTGCAGCGTATCGGCGACCTGGCATGGGCAGCCGGTGACATGCGCGCCCGTGGCTTCCTGATCGGCGGCACCGCCGGCCGTACCACCCTGAACGGTGAAGGTCTGCAGCACGAAGACGGCCACAGCCACGTGTTCGCCTCGGCCATCCCGAACTGCATCCCCTACGACCCGACCTTCGCCCACGAAGTCGCCGTGATCATCCATGACGGCCTGCGCCGCATGGTGGCCAACCAGGAAGACGTGTTCTACTACATCACCGTGATGAACGAGAACTACGCCCACCCGGGTATCAAGGCAGGCCAGGAAGAGGGCATCTTGAAGGGCCTGTACCTGCTGAACGAAGGCGGCAAGGAAAACAAGCTGCGCGTGCAACTGCTGGGCTCCGGCACCATCCTGCGCGAAGTCATCGCCGCCGCCGAACTGCTGCGCGACGACTGGAAGGTCGACGCCGACGTCTGGTCCGCACCGTCCTTCACCCTCTTGGCCCGCGAAGGCCAGGACGTGGAACGCTGGAACATGCTGCATCCGGCCGACACCGCCAAGAAGAGCTACTTCGAGCAATCGCTGGAAGCTACCGAAGGTCCGATCGTGGTCTCCACCGACTACATGCGCACCTACGCCGAGCAGGTCCGCGCCTTCGTGCCCAAGGGCCGCTCCTACAAGGTGCTGGGCACCGACGGCTACGGCCGCTCGGATACCCGCGCCAAGCTGCGCGAGTTCTTCGAGGTGAACCGCCACTTCGTCACCGTGGCTGCCCTGAAGTCGCTGGCCGATGAAGGCAAGATCAAGCCCGAAGTGGTGGCCCAGGCCATCGCCAAGTACGGCATCGATCCCAACAAGCCCAACCCGGTGACCGTGTAAGGACTGCCCGACCGACCATCCCCGCCTCAGCCTGCTGATCGCGGGGATGTGTCGTGTCCGGCACTGCCACAAAAACGGGAAGGGCCGCAGCCAGATCGCTTAAGATGCAATGGCTTTGCGGCAGCACCTTCCCTACTGCGAATATCCCTCCCGGCCCTGGGCCTGGGAACAGAACAACGGAGCGCATCAGATGAGTCAAGTCGAAGTAAAAGTCCCGGACATCGGCGATTTCAAGGAAGTCGAAGTCATTGAGGTGATGGTCAAGGTCGGCGATACCATCAAGGTCGATCAGTCCCTGATCACCGTCGAATCCGACAAGGCCAGCATGGAAATCCCCTCCACCCAGGCGGGCGTGGTCAAGGAAATCAAGGTCAAGGTCGGCGACAAGGTCGCCGAAGGTTCGTTGCTGCTGATCGTCGAAGGCGAGGGCGCTGCGGCAGCACCGCAAGCCGCCGCCCCGCAAGCCGCCGCCGCTGCGCCGGCTGCCGCCCAGGCCTCTGCCCCCGCACCCGCGCCAGCCGCTGCAGCTCCTGCGGCTGCCGCCGGCGGTGGTACGGTCGAGATCGAAGTCCCCGACATCGGCGACTTCAAGGAAGTGGAAGTCATCGAAGTCATGGTCAAGGTCGGCGATACCGTCAAGGCCGAGCAGTCCCTGCTGACCGTGGAATCCGACAAGGCCAGCATGGAGATTCCCTCCAGCCACGCCGGCGTGATCAAGGAACTGAAGGTCAAGCTGGGTGACAAGGTCGCCAAGGGCAGCATCATCGCCACCATCGAAGCCGTCGGTGGCGCACCTGCCGCTGCCCCTGCGGCTGCACCTGCCCCGGCTGCCGCTGAAGCTGCCCCTGCCGCGCCCGCAGCGTCGGCCCCGGCTGCTGCTGCGCCTGCCGCCGCCGCACCGGCCATCGCCACCGCCTCGGCCACCAGCACCGGCGGCAAGGCCCACGCCTCGCCGTCCGTGCGCAAGTTCGCCCGCGAACTCGGCGTGGACCTCTCGCGCGTGCCGGCCACCGGCCCCAAGGGCCGCATCCTGCAGCTGGACGTGCAGAACTTCGTCAAGGGCGTCATGGCCGGTTCCACCGCGGTCGCCGCCGCCCCTGCCACCAATGGCAGCGGTACCGGCATGAACCTGCTGCCGTGGCCGTCGCTGGACTTCAGCAAGTTCGGCGAGACCGAACTGCTGGCCCTGTCGCGCATCAAGAAGATCAGCGGCCCCAACCTGCATCGCAACTGGGTGATGATCCCGCACGTGACGCAATTCGACGAAGCCGACGTCACCGAGCTGGAAGAATTCCGCAAGACCTCCAACGATGCCTTCGCCAAGTCCAAGTCGCCGGTCAAGCTGACCATGCTGGCCTTCGTGATCAAGGCCAGCGTCTCGGCACTGAAGAAATTCCCGGCCTTCAATTCCTCGCTGGATGCCAAGGGCGAGAACCTGATCCTCAAGAAGTTCTACAACATCGGCTTCGCCGCCGATACCCCGAACGGCCTGGTGGTTCCGGTCATCAAGAATGCCGACCAGAAGAGCATCGGCCAGATCGCCATCGAAATGGGCGAACTGTCCGCGCAAGCCCGTGACGGCAAGTTGAAGCCGGCCGACATGCAAGGCGCGACCTTCACCATCTCCTCGCTGGGTGGCATTGGCGGCACCGCCTTCACGCCCATCATCAATGCGCCGGAAGTGGCGATCCTGGGCCTGTCCAAGTCCATCATCAAGCCGGTATGGGACGGCAAGCAGTTCGCCCCGCGCCTGATGCTGCCGACCTCGCTGTCCTATGACCACCGCGTCATCGACGGCGCCATGGGCGCGCGCTTCTCGGCCTACCTGGCCGAGGTGCTGGGTGACCTGCGCAAGTCGCTGCTGTAAGCGGCCACTAGCGAACCACAGAACATTACGGAGCCAGGACAATGAGTCTCTCTGAAGTCAAGGTCCCCGATATCGGGGATTTCAAGGAAGTCGAAGTCATCGAGGTGATGGTCAAGGTGGGCGACACCATCAAGGTCGATCAGTCCCTGATCACCGTCGAATCCGACAAGGCCAGCATGGAAATCCCGTCTTCCTCGGCCGGCGTGGTCAAGGAAGTCAAGGTCAAGGTCGGTGACAAGGTCGCCGAAGGCTCGCTGCTGCTGCTGGTGGAAGCCAGCGGCGAAGCTGCCGCAGCGCCGGCGCCTGCCGCCGCGCCTGCACCGGCCGCTGCTGCGCCTGCTGCAGCTCCAGCCGCTTCTGCTGCCCCCGCAGCCGCCCCGGCCGCTGCCAGCTTCGGCGGCAGCGCCGACGTGCAGTGCGACGTCATGGTGCTCGGTGGTGGCCCCGGTGGCTACTCGGCCGCCTTCCGTGCCGCCGACCTGGGCCTGAACACGGTCATCGTCGAGCGCGAAGCCACCCTGGGTGGCGTCTGCCTGAACGTCGGTTGCATCCCCTCCAAGGCGCTGCTGCACGTGGCCGCCGTGATCGACGAGACCGCCGCCATGGCCTC
>NZ_DASQOH010000077.1:0-49098 GCF_035644555.1 Herbaspirillum sp. | reverse complement strand
CATCCAGACCGGCGAATACGCCAAGAGCTTCATCCTGGAAAACAAGGCCGGTGCACCGACCCTGATGTCGCGTCGTCGCATCAACGCCGAACACCAGATCGAAATCGTGGGCGAGAAGCTGCGCGCCATGATGCCCTGGATTAAGGCCAACAAGCTGGTCGATCAAAGCAAGAACTGATCTGCCGCTTGTGCAGAAAAACGCCACGGTTCGCCGTGGCGTTTTTTTTTCGCCCCTGCACCCCCTGCGCATCGATGTGGATGACAGAGCGCCATGCTGAAGGGCGATGTCGTTACCGCTTGTTGCATTTGCTCAAGAACCAAGCGGATGGGTAGTCGTCGAAGTGCAGGGTGAATGACTTGAATATGAAGTTATCATCACCCGTCCACGACCAAGAATAAAGAGGATCCCCTATGACACCTTCCCGCAAACTGATGTTGGGCGCCGCTTTGGCGACCGCTTGCCTGGCATCGCAGGTCCAGGCGCAGACTCCGGCGCAAGCCCAGGGCAGCATGCCGGCTGCCGTCGCCACCACCGGTACCATGGTAGTGGTTCCCGCCAATGGCGAGATCAGCGTACCCAATGACCAGGCCCGCGTGACCCTGCAGGTTGAAGAGCAAGACAAGGACAAGGCCACCGCTGCCTCCCGCGTGAACCAGAAGATGAAGCAGGGCATCGAGCTGTTGAAGCGCCAGGACCCGCAAGCCACGCTCAAGAGCTACGGCTACTACACCTATGCGGTCTATGCCGAGCCGCCCCAGGTCACGCCCCAACAACCGCGTCAGCCGGCCAAGGCCCGCGCAGTGGTGGGCTGGCGCGTCGGGCAGTACCTGGAGATGACCACCGAGAACCTGAGCGCGCTGCCCAAGACCGTGGCGTCGGCACAGAGCCTGTTGAACCTGAACGGCCTGCAGTTCGGGCTGAGCCCGGCGGCTGCCCGCAAGCTGGATGAGGCCCTGGTCAAGGCCACCTATCGCAACCTGGAAGAGCGCGTCGGCTTCATTGCCAACGCCATGCATCGCGCTCCGTCGGACGCCGTGATCGAGACAGTCGACTTCGAAGGCTCGGGCAACTATGCGGCACCGGCCGCCGCCCCCATGGCCAAGGCCGCCATGATGCGTTCGGACATGGTGCAGGAAAACGCCAGCGTGGCCGAACCCAGCTTCGAGCCGGGCGAATCCACCGTCAACATGCGTCTGGTCGGCAAGGTGCGTTTCAAGTAGGCAGGACCGGTGTCAAGAACTGTCAGCCTGCACGGGCTGACAGGGGAGGGAGGCTATAATCGGCCTCCCTTTCCGTTTTAAGGATCAACATGCGGAACATCGCCAAGCTCATCCTTCCCGTCGCGGCCGTCCTGCTGGCCGGTAGCGCCCATGCCGACATCTGTGCCGACCTGCGCGCCATGCAGCAGCAGGCCCCCTCGCATTTCGACGGCTGGAAGAAGGATGGCCAGGACTCGGTCGTCAAGGGCGACAAACGTGGCCCCGTCTACCTGTCCAATTTCATGCTTGATGGAGCCGAGGTCTGCACCATCTCCAGCAACTCCTCCGTCTATTCCTGCGTCTGGCGCCTGGCGTCACCGGCAGATCTGGGGCGCGCCTACCAGCGCATGGTCAACGACATCAAGGCCTGTGCGCCGCTGGGCAAGGAGCCTGCCGGCATCATCGCCGACGAACCTCAGCAGCGCAGCCAGGGTGACCTGCGCCAGGTCACCGAGGTGACCGGTTTCGACTATGCCGACGTCGAAGCGACCGTGCTGGTCGGCCAGATGCAACTGACCGGGCCGAAAGGTCTGGCGCGCAATGAACTGAAGTTCAGCTTCTCGCATCCCCAGGCCCGCTAGCGGCCGCTCGTCTGTACGGCCACCACCGCTCATCCCGGGTCGACAGCCACCGCCGGTGTCGACCTGCCCCGCGGGCGGATTGGCAAAACCTCTCCCAGACCGTCAAATAGCGTCCGTCAAGCGCCCCGGGCGGCGCATTTCGTTGCAATTAACGTGCGCTGGACTAGAATAGGCACGCTTTTACTTTTGAACTTTCCGCGAGCACAGCGCGATCATTGGAGCAACATTGAACAATAACCACTATCCCCACCCCATTATCGCCCGCGAAGGCTGGCCCTTCCTGACTATCGCCGTGGTCGTGGCACTGCTGGCCACCTATTTCTGCGGCGCCTGGTCCTTCCCACTGTGGATCATCGCGCTGTTCGTGCTGCAGTTCTTCCGCGATCCGCCGCGCGTGATCCCGCAGGCCGCCAATGCGGTGCTGTCGCCGGCCGATGGCCGTATCGTGGTGGTGGCCACCGCCCATGATCCCTATACCGACCGTGAAGCCCTGAAGATCAGCGTCTTCATGAACGTCTTCAACGTCCACTCCAACCGCGCCCCGGTGGATGGCAAGATCGAGAAGGTGCAATACTTCCCCGGCAAGTTCGTCAATGCCGACCTCGACAAGGCTTCGCTGGAAAACGAACGCAATGCCCTGGCCATCACCACCACCAGCGGCCACAGCGTGACCTGCGTGCAAGTGGCCGGCCTGATCGCCCGCCGCATCCTGTGCTACGTCAAGGCCGGCGACACCCTGGCCCGTGGCCAGCGCTACGGTTTCATCCGCTTCGGGTCGCGGGTGGACGTGTACCTGCCCCTGACCGCTGTTCCCAAGGTCAGCGTGGGTGAAAAGGTTTCCGCGACCGAAACCATTCTGGCCGAACTCTGATCACACCCGAATAGCCTGCGCCCGCCGCCGCATGGATGAGGCGGGTGGTTTTCTGCATAACCTCTACTGGACATCGATGCCAACACTAAGACGACGCAAGGCCAAGGCCGGCATTCCCTTCCCGAAATCCCTGCGCAGGCCCAAGGCGGCGCAACTGGACGAATCCGGGCAGGTGGTGGTGCGGCGCCGGTCGCGCGGGATCTACCTGTTGCCCAATGCCTTCACCACGGCCGCGCTGTTCTGCGGCTTCTACGCCATCGTGATGGCGATGAACCTCAAGTTCGACTATGCCGCCATCGCCATCTTCGTGGCCATGGTGCTGGACAGTCTGGACGGCCGGGTCGCCCGCATGACCAATACCCAGAGCGAGTTCGGTGCCCAGTACGACAGCCTGTCCGACATGGTCTCCTTCGGTGCCGCGCCGGCGCTGGTGGTCTACGAATGGTCGTTGCGCGGCATGGGCAAGCTGGGCTGGCTGGCGGCCTTCGTCTATTGCGTGGGCGGGGCGCTGCGGCTGGCGCGCTTCAATACCAACATCGCCGTGGTCGACAAGCGCTACTTCCAGGGCTTGCCCAGCCCGGCGGCAGCGGCGCTGGTGGCCGGTTTCGTCTGGCTCATGGATGACCTGCGCTTTGCCGGTACCGACCTCAGCTGGTACGCCTGGGTGATCACTCTGTACGCCGGCATCACGATGGTGACCAATGTGCCGTTCTACAGCTTCAAGGACGTCAATTTCCGCAAGCCGGTCCCCTTCATCGCGGCACTCCTGGTGGTGGTGGCGCTGGTGCTCATTTCCAGCGATCCGTCCAAGGTCTTGTTCGGCCTGTTCGTGCTGTACGGCCTGTCCGGCTATGGCGTCTATCTCTGGCGCCGTCTCAAGGGCCGCCCGGTCAGCATCGTGCAGACCAAGGATGAGCACGGGGACGAGCCCCATTGAGTTGCCCGGGCCATGGCCCTTGATGGTCATGACCATGCCAGTTACGCAGACACCCGGCCCCGTGCCGGGTGTTTTGCTCCCGGGCCAGCGCGGTTTTTTTGGGGTCGCCTTCACATCCGGCAAGTTTTTGCTAAACTGCGTTCAGCGCTTTATATATTTCTTCACAGTTCGCAATCGCGACATGAATGAAAATAAATCATGGCAATCGATACCACACTGACATCGCTGGGCAGTCTGAACTCCTACGGGCTTCCCGCAGAGAGTGGCGCCAGCAATCCGGTCAAGGCCAGCGACAATCCGGCAGCGGTGGCGCAGGCCATCGAACTGTCGACCGATGCCTCGGTGATCGTCAGCCTGGGAGGCGGCACCGCGGTGCAGGGGCAGGACGCCCTGACCTATAACGCCGCCGGCCTGTTCGATGCCATCGTCAGCGCCGGTTCGGCCGACAATACCTCGCCCGACCTGACCCAGAACCAGGCCAGTCAGTCCTATTACCAGGGCATCCTGGCCAGCATCACGACGCCTCCCACGGCCGCTGGCGTCTATGACGGCAACGGCCAGTTCAGCGGCAATGGCGGCCTCTCGCCGGATCTCACCTCACTGCTCAAATCCGACCCCAGCCTCACCAGCACCATCGTTGGCGACCTGGTCAATCAGGGCATCGTCGGCAGCCTCATTTCCACGACCGCCTGAGCGACCAGGTCGTCAAGTCGCAATCAGCGCAGCCAGTTGCTCGCGCAGGGCGGTATCGCGCGCGCTGCGCTCGCTGATGCGGTGATCGACGCCGGGCAGGTCGATGATGCGGCAGTCCGCCCCTGTGGCGTGTTGCCGTACCAGTTCCGCCACCTCCGCCGGTATCACCGCATCCTCGCTGGCCCGCACCAGGGTGAGGCGTCCCCGATAGTGGCGCATCAACGTCAGCACTGCGGCCTCGCGCCAGCTGCCGGGGCGGCGCAGGGCTGCGCTGAAGGCCGGCCCGAAGGGCAGGCTAAACGCCGCGCCATCATAAATGGCGCCCACCAGGGTGACCACGTGGGTGATCTGGTTTTCGGGGCGGCAGGCCAGGCGCAGCGCGATTTCGCCGCTCATGCTCACACCCACTACCGTGCGTGGCACGACGGTGTAGCGCGCCAGCGCCGCCTGAGCTTCATCGAGCCGTTTGGACAGGGAATTGGGGAGCCGGGCACTGCTGGAACCGTGCCCGGAAAAATCGATCGCGGCGCTGGCGCAGCCATGCCGGGCCAGGGTCTGGCGCAACGGCCATTGGCGCTGCCGGTGGCCATGTCCGGCACCGTGCAGCACCAGCGTATGGATGGCCTGACCATCCCCGGCACGGATCAGATCGACCGCCAGCGTTTCACCGCCGACGGCCAGCGTCATTTCCTCGCGCAGGCTGTCGGCCTCCGGCGGCATGGACTCAGTCGCCGGAATGGCGCCGTTCCAGCCCGGGACTGGTGGCGTAGTAGTGGCGCTTGGCTTCGTACATCAACGCATCGGCACGCTGCACCACGTGTTCCAGGCGCTCGCCCGGGGCGGCCGTGGCGGCCCCCATCGACAGGCTCAGCGTCACGCCGGAGTAATACTGGTTGTTGATCTCCACCAGCTTCTCGATCTGGTCCATCAGCAACTGACAACCGCGCTCGTCGGTGGCGGGCAGCAGGATGGCGAATTCGTCGCCGCCGGTACGCGCCACGCTGCCCGGCCGTTCAACCGCCTTGCCCAGCACTTCGCCCACCCGGCGCAGCAAGCCGTCGCCGGTGGCATGGCCGAGCTCGTCGTTGACTTCCTTCAGGCCGTTCAGATCGGCCACGATCACGCTGACCGGGAACGGGCCCTTGCGCTCCAGGCGGTTCAGTTCATCGACCATGTAGGCGCGGTTGTGCAGCTTGGTCAACTCGTCGTGCTTGCCCAGGAATTCCAGGTAGGCCTCGGCCTTCTTGCGGGCGGTGATGTCGGTCAGCGCCACCAGCACCAGATCCCAGTTGTCTTCGTGGCCGGGGAAGACCGAAAACTGCAGGTGAACGTGCAGGATCTCGCCATTGAGGGCGTAGTTGACCACCTCGCGATGGTGCAACAGGTTGCCGTTCCACAGTTCGATGAGCTGCTCGTTGAAATGCGGACGCATGTCATCGCGGAACACATCCGACAGGCGCGAGAGCAGGGTGGCCTTGTCCGGCGCGCCGAACATGGACAGGGTCTGCAGGTTGACATCGATGACGCGGATCTCCTGCATGCAGCGTTCCACGAACTCGGGGTGGACGTCGGTGAAGGTGCGGAAATCGGTGATGCCGATGCGGTGCAGGTCGTCGAAGAGCCGCTTGACGGCGCTGAAGTCCTCCACCCATAGCGAGATGGGCGAATACTCGAACAGCCCGCGCGCATAGTTTTCGCTGCGCGAGAGTTTCTTGCGGGCCGTCTCGCGTTCGGTGACGTTCTCGATGGCCAGCAGCACATAGTCCCAGCTTTCTTCGCTGCCCGGCATGATGCGACCTGACAGCTGGATGTCCAGCCGCTTGCCGCCCAGGGTGTAATTGACCGTGTAGCTGGAGAAGGTAGTGCCACCGTTCCAGAGCTGCACCATTTCATCGATGAAGGTATCGATCATGTCGTCCCGGAAGACCTTGTCCAGGTTCGCCACCAGATGCGCCAGGTCGCGTGCCTCATACCATTCCAGCGTGCGACGGTTGACGTCGACCACCCGGATCTGCATGGCGCAGGCCTGGGCGCGCGAGGTGTCCTGGGTCAGGTAGCTGCGCAGGTCGGTAATACCCGCGGCGCGCCATTGGTCGAACAGGCGCTTGAGGCCGCTGTAATCCTCTTTCCACAGGGAAACCGGCGTCAGGTCGAAGGTATCTTTTTCGGAAAGCGCCGGGGCGGCGGCCGGCGGAGGGCTTGCTGGGGACGGATCGTTCTGCATAACACTTCATCTTTTGCTGATGGTGAAGTGTAATGGTTTTACAGAAACTCCTGCACGTCCTGCCCGCCTGTTTGCGTGATTTCACACAAGTTTTATGCGTTCCAGCGCTAAAAATGGGCGAATTTGTTGACCGATAGTTAATTATCGTCCTTCACCGCCATCGCCGGCCCTCGTTTTCCGCTCCCGCTCACCGCGCCCGGCTCGGGTTCAGCGCGTGTCGCCAGCCTCCCAGGCGTCGCCACAGCGTCAGCAGTGGCGCATGCCAGCGCTGGCGCCGGTTGACCAGACAGAGCAGTTCCCCGCCCTGCGGCGCGAGGACGCCGACCCAGCCATCGTGCTGCAGCAGCAGGCATTCGCCATCGGCCAGGCGGCTCTGGCGGCTGACCAGGCGATCGACCTGCCATTGCGCCGCTTCGGTCACGCGCAACAGCGGGGCGTGGCACAGCAACTGGCTACCGGCCGGCAACCATAGTTGTCGGTGCTCGCCGCGACCCAGTGGCAGCCTGCGGGCTGTGGCGTGCGGGTCGGGAACAGGGGGATGGCTGGGGATGGGCATGCACTTTCTCCGAGGTGGTGGGGATGAGTGCAGTCTAGGGAGGCGCAGGGCGGTGCAACAGGCACAGGAAAATGCATGCTGCTGCGAAACAGCCTTGGATTTTTTGCCCTGTTATCGTTTCTTTTCGAATACTCTGTATCTGTTCCGGTTTGCCCCGGAAGAACATCATGACTGTTATGGATACCAGCCTGCGCCTTCCCGATCTCTCGCCAGCACCGCCCGCACCGCCGTCGGCGCTTCCTGAACCCCAGTTCGCGCCCGGTCCCGCCGAAGGCGGTCGCCAACCGCTCTACCGCCGGCTGGCGGACCACTATCAGGGCGCGATCCAGTCCGGCACCCTGGTGGCTGGCGACCGCATGCCTTCGGTGCGCGACCTGATGCGCCAGCATCAGGTGAGCCTGTCCACCGCCTTGCAGACCCTGCGCCATATGGAGGAGGGCGGCTGGCTGGAAGCCCGTCCGCGTTCCGGCTATTTCGTGCGCCAGCCGCGCCGCTCGGCCATCCGTCCGGTGCAGGAGCCCAAGAGCCTGATGGCCATCGATCCCGAGCAGTACGCCGGCATCCATGAAAAGGTGTCGCAATACATCGCCCTGCGCCAGAGCGGTGCGCCGCGCATCGACCTTTCCGGCATGACCTGCGCGCCCGAGCTGTATGCGGTGGAAACCTTGAAGCAGGCCGCCATGCGTGCCCTGCGCGACCGCCCCGAGCTGCTCACCAGCGCCATGCCGCACAACGGCAATGCCACCTTCCGCCAGGCCGTGGCGCGGCGGGCGCTACACCATGGCATGCGCATCGATCACGAAGAAGTGGTGGTCACCCACGGCTGTATCGAAGCGCTCAACCTGGCCCTGCGGGCGGTGGCCGGCCCCGGTGACACCATCGCCGTGGAGTCGCCGACCTATTTCGGCCTGTTGCAGGCCCTGGAAAACCTGGGCATGAAGGCGCTGGAGATTCCGACCAGCCCGCATACCGGCATCTCGGTGGAGGCGCTGGAACTGGCGGTGCGCACCTACGGCAATATCAAGGGCGTGGTGGTGGTGCCTAACCTGCAGAACCCGCTGGGCTGCATCATGCCCGACGAGCACAAGGACAAGCTGGTGCGCCTGTGTGAAGAATTGCGCCTGCCGCTGATCGAAGATGATGCCTACACCGAACTGGCCGACGGCAACGTGCCGCCGTCCAGTCTCAAGAGCCGCGATCGCAGCGGCAATGTGATCTATTGTGCCTCCCTGAACAAGGTGCTGGCGCCGGGCATGCGCCTGGGCTGGATGAATGGCGGGCGCTGGCATGAGCGGGTCAAGATGCTCAAGTTCACCCATACCCGCGCCAACGAGGAATGGACCCAGGTCACCGCCGCCGACTTCATCGCCAGCCCGGCCTACGACCGCCACCTGCGCCGCCTGCGCCAGTTGCTCAAGGAACAGCGCGAACGCATGGCCGAATCGATTGCGGCCTATTTCCCCGAGGGCACGCGCCTGAATGTGCCCAATGGCGGCGTCGGCCTGTGGGTGGAGCTGCCGGTGCAGGTGTGCTCGCAGCAGATGTTCGAACGGGCGCTGGCCGAGGGCGTGGGGGTGTCGCCGGGTGCCATCTTCTCCAATTCCAACCGCTACGGGCATTTCCTGCGCATCTGCTGCGGTCATCCTTTTACCCGCGAACTGGACCAGGCACTGCGCCGCCTGGGCAGCATCGGGCATAGCCTGGCCGCACAGTAGGGCCGTCGGTAACATGAAGTTTTCGTCAGGCCGCCCCGGGTACAGTCCCGGGGTGGCCTTTTTGCATTCCGGGCCGGTGATGAGGCAGGGATGGCAGAGAATCAGGCATTGCCCGAAAGCGCGGGCTGCGTCAGACTTGTAAAGAACATGTAAAGACGAAGGTTTGCATTCTCACGCGTGCTGCCTAGATCCGATGTCCTTTCCGGGAGACCAGTCCATGCCTGAACCCCAGCAGCAGACGCAGCACGCCCACCAGGTCCGTTTGCACGCGGCGATCGACGCCCACATGGCCGGGCGCCTGGACGAGGCCCGTGCTGTCTACGAGGCGGTGCTGGAAGAGGACCCCATCGAGCCGGTGGCATTGCACTTCTACGGCATCTGGCTGCATCAGGCCGGGCGCCATGAAGAAGCGCTGGACAAGCTGGAACTCTCCAGTGCGCTGGAGCCCGACAACGCGGCCTGGCACAACGACCTGGGCAATGTGCTGTTTGCGCTGGGCCAGGTGGAAGGCGCCGAACAGGCCTACGCCGATGCGCTGGCGCTGACGCCGCAAGACCACACCGTCTGGAACAACCTGGGCGCCGCCCTGCTCCAGCAAGAGCGCCGGGAAGACGCCATGGCGGCCTTCGAGCGGGCGGTGGAGATTGCCCCCGAGTTTGTGCCCTCCCTGCTGCACCTGGGCAGCCTGCATGAAGCCGCGGGCGACAAGATGCAGGCCTCGCACTACCAGTGCCGCGCCTACGTTCTGCCGCCGATGGAGGGCAAGTCCTGGGAGATGGTGGGGATTTCCTTCTATTTCCTCGGCCGTCTGGAGGAGGCTGCGCAAGCCTATCGCGCCTGGCTGCAAGAGCAACCGGACAACCCGATCGCAGCCCACATGCTGGCCGCCTGCTCACAGGACGAGGTGCCCGCCCGTGCCTCGGACCGCTACATCGAATCGCACTTCGACCGCTACGCCGAGACCTTCGAGACCAACCTGCTGCAAAGCCTGGCCTATCGTGGCCCCAGTCTGATCGCTCAGGGCCTGGCGCGACTGATGGCGCCGTCACGCCAGTTCGCCACCGTCGACATCGGCTGCGGTACGGGTCTGTGCGCGGCCCAGGTGGCGCCTTTCTCGCATCGCATCATCGGCGTCGACCTGGCGGGCAAGATGCTGGAAAAGGCCGCCAGCACCGGGCTCTACGCCCATCTGGAAAAGGCCGAGATCGGCGACTACCTGGCGCGGCATCCGCAATCCTGTGACCTTGTCACCGCCGCCGACACGATGATCTACTTCGGCGACCTGGATCAGGTCTTCGGCGCGGTCGCTGGCGCTTTGCGCAGTGGCGGCTATTTCGCCTTCACGGTCGAGGCACTGACGGCCCATGACCCCGCCGAGGACGGTTATTGCCTGCATGCCAGCGGTCGCTATCGCCACGGGCGCGACTATGTACGTCGGGTATTGCAGGCGCACGGCATGGAGGTGCTGCACGACAGCGACGAGATCCTGCGCGAGGAAGTGCGACAGCCGGTGAAGGGCATGCTGCTGGTGGCCCGCCGCCGCTGACCGGATCGGGTATTCAGGCCGCCGCGTGCAGTGCGGCTTCGACCTGGTTGCGGGTGGGGATGGGTTCCACCGCGCCATAACCGGTGGTGGACAGGGCAGCGGCCACGTTGGCGTAGCGCGCCGCCGCGAAGGGATTGCTGCCGCGCATCAGCTCGGCCATGAAGGCGCCGCCGAAGCAGTCGCCGGCGCCGGTGGCATCCAGTGCCTGTACCGGATACGGGGCCACCATGCGCCGCTCTTGCGGCGTGGCCACGTAGCAACCTTCCTTGCCCAGCTTGAAGGCCACCAGTTGCACGCCATAGCCCAGCAGGCGATCGACGATGGCGTCGCGATCTTCCAGCCCGGTCAGCGTGGACACGTCTTCCCAGCTCGGCAGGCAGATATCGCACAGGCCGAAGGCCTGTTCCATCTTTTCGCGGGCGCGCTCCAGCGACCACAGGCGCAGGCGCAGATTGGTGTCCAGCGAGGTCGGCACGCCGGCAGCACGGGCCTGGGCCATGGCGGCCAGGCCTGCTTCGCAGGCGCTTTCACTGATGGCCAGGCTGATCCCCGACAGGTGCAGGGCAGCCGCGCCGGCGATGCTCTCCAGCGGCAGGTCGGCCGGCTGGTACTGGCTGGCCGCCGAGCCGGCGCGGCGGTAGTGGAACTGATGGCCGCTGTCGTCATGGGTGACGAAATAGATGCCGGTGCTGGCGTCCGGGCGCACGGCCACGTGCTGCACGTCGACCTGTTCACGCTGCCACAGGGCCAGCAGGTCCTGCCCGAAATGATCATCGCCGACGGCGCTGACATAGGCCGAGGCCGCCCCCTGGCGGGCGGCGGCGATGGCGAAGTTGGAGGTGTCGCCGCCATATCCCTGCAGGAAATTGCGCGGCGACGCGATGCTCTGGTTGAATTCCACCATGGCTTCACCATAGGCGAGGATCTGCTTGCTCATGTTGTGCTGAAACGAAGTTGAAGTACGCAGGAACGAAAATGAATAAGAACCGGGATGGAAACCCGGATGAACCGGGCGGCCTCAGAAGAAGGTCTGCACGATGTCGGTGACATCGAAGCGCGCATCCACCACCACCAGATGACGCCACTTGTCGAAGGTCAGGCAGGGGTGGGAGATGTCGAAGGCAATCATGTCGCGGACCTTGATGTCGTCGCCTGCGGCGATCTTGAGGTAGGCGTGCTGGTCCATCATGCCGGTGACTTCCCAGTGCGCTGGCGTGGCCTGCGGCTGGGTGTCATGGCCCGGACGGAAGCGCGTCACCGGCGCCGGCAGGCCGGCATCGAAGGCGGCGTCGCGCTTGCCCAGGGCGATGATGGCCTTGTCGCTTTCCGGGATGGATTGCACGTAGGCCCATAGCTGCAGCGCCGGCTGCAACTGGCTGCGCATGCTGTGCGCCACCGGATTGCGCACCTGGATCTGGGCCTGCGCGGCGCGGTAGATGCCCACGTCGTGGGTCAGGTAGCAGCCCGGGCGCAGCACCACGTCCAGGGCCGCACCGATATCGGCCTGGCCGAATTCTTCGGCCACCACGTCGTACCAGGCCGAACCGGCCCCGGTCAGCACCGCCGGACCGTGCGCCAGGCGGCGCGCCAGCTTGCCCTGCGCGGCCAGTTCGCCGATACAGGCTACTGCGCGTTGCAGGAAGCGGCGGATATCGACCTCTTCCTTGAGCACGCCTTCATACACTTCCACCCCGGCCAGGGCGAGGCTGTCCCAGCGTTCGATCTCGGCCAGCACGGCAGCCTGCTGGTCGGCATTGCGCACGCCGGTGCGACCGCCGGCCGGGCCCAGTTCCAGCAGCACGTTCAGGGTTTGCTTGCGTTCGGCGAAGAAGCGGCCGAGCTGCTCCACCAGGTCGGCCGAATCGACCAGGCAGAAGAATTCGAAGGAGGGATCGGCCAGCAATTCCGAAATGATGGCCATGTTGCGCTTGCCCACCAGCTGGTTGGCCATGATCACGCGGCGCACGCCGTGGTGGTAGGCCGCCAGGGTCTGGTGCGCAGTGGCTAGGGTGATGCCCCAGGCGCCGGTGTCGAGCTGGCGCGCAAACAGCTTGGGCGCCATGGTGGTCTTGCCGTGCGGGGCCAGCTTGACCTGGTATTGGCCGACAAATTCCTGCATCCACTTCAGGTTGTGGGCGATCTTTTCTTCATACAACACCGCGGCCGGCAGGCTGATGTCCTCGTTGAGCAGGTTCCAGCGCACGCTGCCGGCCTGCTGCGGCGACAACGGCTGGGGCAGGGCGCCCAGACCCTTGTTGAGCGGGTCGACGATGCCGGGCTGATAAGGTCCGTGGTAGTTTGTATCATTCATCGCATTAATTCCTGTGAAATTAGGATTGACGTAATAATAGCCTTGAATTTACTATGTTTACGCCGTGTTAGTAAATAACATAAATTATTCTTGCGGCTCTTTTTGGTGCATCCGGCATGCACTTTTCTGGGTATTTTCCGCCGACCAGATCCTTTCACCCCATGGCGCAGACATTGGACATCATTTCCCGCATCAGCGAGCGTAGCAGCACCTTGCGACTGGCCGAACAGAAGGTGGCCGAGGCCATTCTGGGCGACCTCTCGGCCGCCGCCAGCGCCAGCATCGGTGAGCTGGCCGAGAAGGCCGGGGTGTCGGTGGCCAGCGTGACGCGCTTTGCCAAGGCCATGGGCTGCCGCGACGTGCGTGAATTCAAGTTCCTGCTGGCGCAGGCGGTGGCGGTGGGACAGCGCTTCTTCGATGGCGCCAAGACCCTGCCGTCGGAGCAGCCGCCGGAACTGGCTGACGTGGTCTATCGCGACATCCATGCGGTGCTGGAGCTGAACCGCGCCATGCTTAACCCGGACATGCTGATGCAAGCCGCGCACCTGCTGCAGGGCGCGCGCATGATCTACTGCTTCGGCATGGGTGGCGGCTCGACCATGATGTCCGACGAGGCGCGCTATCGCCTGGTGCGCCTGGGGCGACCGGTGGCGACCTATCACGATGCGGTGCTGCAGAAGATGGTGGCCGCCACCCTGGACAAGGAAGACGTGCTGCTGGTCTTCTCCACCACCGGCAGCGTGCCGGAACTGCTGGCCAGCTGCGAGGTGGCGCGGGAATACGGCGTCAAGCTGATCGCCATCACCGCCCTCGGTTCGCCACTGGCCAGGCTGGCCGATGTGCTCTTGCCCATCAAGACGCTGGAGACCGACCTGATTTTCAAACCGTCCTCGTCGCGCTACGCCATGATGGCGACGCTGGACATGCTGGTGCTGGAGCTGGCCCTGCTGCACAAGGAAAGCAGCCAGGAACGGCTGCGCCGCCTCAAGTACGTGCTCGACGCACATCGCGGCGGGGGCGACCTGCACCAGCCGCTGGGAGACTGACATGATATCCACCACCCATACCGAGGACGGGGAGCGTCGCTGCGACACCCTGTTCCGTCACGCCCTGGTGATCGACGGTTCCGGCGCCGAGCCCCAGGTGCTCGACGTGGCCGTCCACCAGGGCCGCATTGCCGCCATCGGCCAGCTCGACCAGTGGCATGCCGCGCAGGAGATCGATGCCACCGGCCGCGTGCTCTCGCCCGGCTTCATCGACGTGCATACGCATGACGACACCAATGTCATCCGCACCCCGGAGATGTTCCCCAAGCTGTCGCAGGGCGTGACCACGGTCGTGGTCGGCAACTGCGGCATCAGCGCCGCGCCGGTCACGCTCAAGGCCGATCCGCCGGACCCGATGAACCTGCTGGGCAAATCCGAGGCCTTCCACTATCCGACCTTTGCCAGCTATGTCGAGGCGGTCAATGCCGCGCAACCGTCCATCAACGTGGCCGCGCTGGTCGGCCACACGGCCCTGCGCAACAACCATATGGACCGTCTGGACCGCGCTGCCACGCAGAGCGAAATCGACGGCATGCGCGCCCAGTTGCGCGAGGCGCTGGAGCACGGCGCGCTGGGCCTGTCCACGGGTCTGGCCTATGGCAATGCCATCAATGCGCCCACCGAGGAGGTGCTGTCCCTGGCCGAACCGCTGGCCGAGTTCGGCGGCATGTATGCCACTCACCTGCGCAGCGAATTCGCCGACATCCTCGATGCCATGGACGAGGCCTTCCGCATCGGCAAGCATGCCCGCGTGCCGGTGGTGATCTCGCACCTGAAATGTGCCGGCGTGGAAAACTGGGGCCGCAGCAGCGAAGTGCTGCAGGCGCTGGAGGCGGCGGCGCGGCACCAGCACGTGGGCTGCGACTGCTATCCCTATACCGCCAGCTCATCCACACTGGACCTGAAGCAGGTGACGGCCGACTACGACATCCAGGTCACCTGGTCCGAGCCGCATCCGGAGCAGGGCGGCAAGATGTTGAAGCAGATCGCCGCCGAGTGGGACGTGGACCTGCACACGGCGGCCGGGCGCCTGATGCCGGCCGGCGCGGTCTATCACTGCATGTCCGATGACGATGTCAATCGCATCCTCTCGCACCCGGCCACCGTGGTCGGCTCCGACGGCCTGCCCAACGATCCGCTGCCGCACCCGCGCCTGTGGGGCGCCTTCCCGCGCGTGCTGGGCTATTACAGCCGCGAACAGAAGCTGTTCTCGCTGGCCACCGCCGTGCACAAGATGACCGGCCTGTCGGCGCAACGCTTCGGGCTGGACTTGCGCGGCTTCGTGCGGGTGGGCTATCACGCCGACCTGGTGCTGTTCGATGCCGACACCATCCGTGATGCGGCCAGCTTTACCGATCCTATGCAGCCGGCACACGGCATCGAGGGCGTCTGGGTCAACGGCCAGCTGGCCTATCGCGGCCAGGACAAGCAGTCCACTGCTGCACGCTCCGGTCGCTTCCTGGCGCGCAAATTGCAGAAGGAAGCCGCCTGAACGCAGTGGGGCCGGGCTTAAGTATTTTTCAGTGTTTCAAGTTTCAATGTGAATCAAAGTGAAGGAGCAACAATGAGTATTCAACGATTTGGCGTGGAAGGCGGCAGCGGGACCGGTGGTCAGCATCTGCCATTCGCACGCGCAGTGGCCGCTGACGGCTGGTTGTACGTCTCGGGCCAGGTGGCCATGGAAAACGGCGAAGTGATCGATGGTGGCATCGTGGCGCAATCGCACAAGGCCATCCAGAATGTGCTGGCGATCCTGAAGGAAGCCGGCTACGGACCGGAACACGTGGTGCGCTGTGGTGTCTGGCTGGATGACGCGCGCGACTTCCAGTCCTTCAACAAGGTCTTCAAGGAGTACTTCGGCGCCAATCCGCCGGCCCGCGCCTGCGTGGTGTCGAGCATGGTGGTGGATTGCAAGGTCGAGGTCGATTGCGTGGCCTTCAAGCGCTGATGAGCTGGCGGGCTGGCATCGAAGGGAGCGTCAAGTATCCCGATGCAGCCTGCTGCTGAAGTCGCCGCAGTGAATGATGTGAGTCTGATGATTTGAGTCGTATAAATAATCTAAATTATTTAAATCATTTGATTCATATGGGCGTTTCAAGAGTTCTGTTCGATTTGGCAGTTCATGTTTGCCGGCAGGGGTGTGGTATCGCCGGCGGGCGTCTTTTTACCTTCTGAAGAGGAGCAACAGATGGAGGCTGTACAAGGGAGTGCGCTACTGGTCTATGCACTGGTAGCGGTGATTGCACTGATCGTGCTGATCGCCAAATTCAAGATGAATCCGTTCATCGTGCTGATCGTGGTCTCGCTGCTGCTGGGCCTGTCCGTGGGCATGCCGATGGGTAACATCGTCAAGGCCTTCGAAACCGGTGTGGGCGGTGCGCTGGGCCACATCGCGCTGGTGGTGGGCCTGGGTACCATGCTGGGCAAGATGATGGCCGAGTCCGGTGGTGCCGAGCGCATCGCCAACACCATGATCAAGGCCTTCGGTGAAAAGAACGTGCACTGGGCCATGATGACGGTGGCCTTCATCGTCGGTCTGCCGGTGTTCTTCGAAGTCGGTTTCGTGCTGCTGGTGCCGATCGCCTTCAACGTCGCCAAGCGCACCGGTACCAACATGGTGCTGGTCGGTATCCCGATGGTGGCCGGTCTGTCCGTGGTGCACGGTCTGATCCCGCCGCACCCGGCGGCGCTGCTGGCAGTGACCGCCTATAGCGCCGATATCGGTCGTACCATCCTGTTCGCGCTGATCGTGGGCATTCCCACCGCCATCATCGCCGGCCCGATCTTCGGCAAGCTGATTTCCAAGGTGGTGATTCCCGATCCCGACAATCCGCTGATCTCGCAATTCGTCGACGCCGGCAAGAAGGACCGTGAACTGCCGGGCTTCGGCATCACGCTCTTCACCATCCTGCTGCCGGTGGCACTGATGCTCATCGGTAGCTGGGCCGATCTGTTCTTCGCGCCCAAGACCTTCGCCAACGACTTCCTGCGCCTGATCGGCAACTCGGTCATCGCGCTCCTGATCGCCACCCTGGTGAGTTTCTGGACCTTCGGTCGTGCCCGTGGTTTCGGCGCCGACCAGATCCTCAAGTTCACCAACGAATGTCTGGCCCCGATCGCCAGCATCACGCTGGTGGTGGGTGCGGGTGCCGGCTTCGGTCGCATCCTGATGGATGGCGGTGTCTCCAAGGCCATCGTCGGTATCGCCACCGATGCGCATCTGTCGCCGCTGATCCTGGGCTGGTTCGTGGCTGCCCTGATCCGCGTGGCCACCGGTTCGGCCACGGTCGCCATGACCACCGCCTGCGGCATCGTCGCGCCCATCGTCTCCACCGTCGGTGGCGTGCGTCCGGAGCTGATGGTGCTGGCCACCGGCGCCGGTTCGCTGATCCTGTCGCACGTCAATGACGGTGGTTTCTGGCTGGTCAAGGAATACTTCAACATGACCGTGCCGCAGACCTTCAAGACCTGGACCGTGATGGAAACGCTGGTCTCGGTGCTGGCCCTGCTGTTCACGCTGGCGCTGGCCACCGTGGTCTGAGCCTGACCGAACGTCCTCGTGACAAGGCCGCCCGCTGCAGTGCAGAGCGGGCGGCCTTTTTCATGGCGGCAATGGGTGGGTCAGAAGCGCGAGCGGGTGTCGTCGAAGCGCGGGTCGGGGCCGTTCTCGACCTTTTCCACGATGCCCTGGTCGGTGAAATAGACGGTCATCTGCGAATTCCATACGCCGCTTTCCTTGAAGCCGTAGTTCCAGGCCTCGAAGGGGATGCGGGCATAACGCGTCACTTCGGTGGGACGACCGACCCTGCGCAGTACGTCCAGTTTGGTGTCCTGCTTGGGGCGGATGGCACGGAAGTTTTCGATCGTCCAGACTTGCTGGTAGGAAACCAGGCGATGATCAGGGCCGATGCGGGCCATGTACTGATACTGGCCGAAGGCGCCGGCAGCGTATTCGAAGAGGCGACTGTCGCCATCCGGATACACATTGCTGGGCGCGCCCAGGCGGGCGACTACCTGTTCTTCGCTCTCGCCGGGCGTGACTGGCGGCTGGAACAGCGAGGCACAGCCGCTCAGTGCGGCGCTGGCCAGCAGGGCTGCGGCCAGCAGCGGGCGGCCGCGGCGCAGGAGGGGGGAGAGTTGCTTCATGGTGATCTTCCTGTTGTTGTCATTCCAATACGGCCCGGCTGCGGCCAGCCCCTGGGCTGGTCTGACAGATCCTGTCGGCAAATGTTTGTTGGAATGGCTTTTTGCTATATAATTTCGCGTCCGGTCGTTTTGGCCGGATTCTCATTTTTTGTTCACGGTATGCAGGGCACATCATTTGACGCTCCGCACACCGCTTGTGAAAGGTAAAAGCAATGTCCATCGAAAAAGCAGCCAAGGCTGCCATTATCTCCGAAAACGCCCGCGGCACGAACGACACCGGTTCTCCGGAAGTGCAAGTCGCGCTGCTGACCGCACGCATCAACGACCTGAACGGCCACTTCAAGGCCCACGTCAAGGATCACCACTCCCGTCGTGGCCTGATCAAGATGGTCAACCGTCGCAAGAGCCTGCTGTCCTACCTGAAGAACAAGGACGCCGATCGTTACCGCGCCCTGATCGAGAAACTCGGTCTGCGTAAGTAATTTGACTTCGCGTCTGGGTCTCCGGGCTCTGCCCCGGGACCACCACGAAATGCCTGCGTCACTCGTTGACGCGGGCATTTTGTTTTTTGCGATTCCGCAAGCTCAGGCGTAGGCCGGGGCGCAACGAAGCGCAATGCCCTGCGGGCAGGAATAGATCATTGTTTCATCGCGGCAGGCTGTTTGTTTGATCAATGCCGCGTTCGTCGTGAGTGACCGGTTTCGCCGGCCACTGTGGTGAGGTGAACGACAGCGCCTGAAAATCTGTCGGCAAAAGGAAGTCGCGCACCGCGGACACAGTCGGGGCAGGCTCCATAAAAGAAAGGAAATACCGTGTTCAATAAAGTAAGCAAGACCTTCCAGTACGGTCAGCATCAAGTCACCCTGGAAACCGGCGAAATCGCCCGCCAGGCCTCCGGCGCCGTCGTGGTCTCGGTGGAAGACACCGTGATCCTGGCTACCGTGGTGGCCCGCAAGGAAGCCAAGCCCGGTCAGGATTTCTTCCCCCTGACGGTCGACTACATCGAGAAGACCTATGCTGCCGGTCGTATCCCCGGTGGTTTCTTCAAGCGTGAAGGCAAGCCCTCGGAAAAGGAAACCCTGACCTCGCGCCTGATCGATCGTCCGATCCGCCCGCTGTTCCCGGAAGGCTACCTCAACGAAGTCCAGGTGATCATCCACGTACTGTCGGTGAACCCTGAAATCGATCCGGACATCCCCGCCATGATCGGCGCCTCGGCTGCCCTGTCGCTGGCCGGCATCCCCTTCAACGGCCCGGTGGGCGCCGCCCGCGTGGCCTACATCGACGGCCAGTACGTCCTGAACCCGACCCAGACCCAACTGAAGTCCTCGCAACTGGATCTGGTGGTGGCCGGTACCGAAACCGCCGTGCTGATGGTGGAATCCGAAGCCGACCAGCTGTCCGAAGAAGTGATGCTGGGCGCGGTCGTGTTCGGTCACGAACAGTCCAAGGCCGTCATCGAAGCCATCCACGCGCTGGTGCGCGACGGTGGCAAGCCGGAAGTCCAGTGGACCGCCCCGGCCAAGAACGAAGCCCTGATCGCGCGCGTCTCGCAACTGGCCGAAGGCCCGCTGCGCGAAGCCTATCAGACCAAGGACAAGCAAGCCCGTACCGAGAAGCTGAAGGCCGTCTCGGCCCAGGTCAACGAAGCCCTGGTCGCTGAAGCCGCTGCCAACAACGGCGTGGCCGCTGACGCTGCCGAAGTCGGTTCCATCCTGTTCGACCTGGAAGCCAAGATCGTGCGTTCGCAGATCCTGGAAGGCGAACCGCGTATCGACGGTCGCGACACCCGCACCGTGCGTCCGATCTCGATCCGTACCGGCGTGCTGCCGCGTACCCACGGCTCGGCCCTGTTCACCCGTGGCGAAACCCAGGCCCTGGTCATCGCGACCCTGGGTACCGCCCGTGACGAGCAGAAGATCGACGGCCTCTTGGGCGAATACACCGACCGCTTCATGCTCCACTACAACATGCCTCCGTTCGCCACCGGCGAAACCGGTCGCGTGGGTACCCCGAAGCGTCGTGAAATCGGTCACGGCCGCCTGGCCAAGCGCGCGCTGATCGCCGCACTGCCGGCGGCTGACGAGTTCAGCTACTCGGTGCGCCTGGTCTCGGAAATCACCGAGTCCAACGGCTCCTCCTCGATGGCATCGGTCTGCGGCGGCTGCCTGGCACTGATGGACGCCGGCGTGCCGATGAAGTCGCACGTGGCCGGTATCGCCATGGGCCTGATCAAGGAAGGCAACAAGTTTGCCGTGCTGACCGACATCCTGGGCGATGAAGATCACCTGGGCGACATGGACTTCAAGGTGGCCGGTACTGCCAATGGCATCACCGCACTGCAGATGGACATCAAGATCCAGGGCATCACCAAGGAAATCATGCAGGTCGCGCTGGAGCAGGCCAAGGAAGGCCGCCACCACATCCTGGACAAGATGCAGGAAGCCGTCCCGGCCGGTCGTGCCGAGCTGTCCGACTTCGCACCGCGCCTGATCACCATCAAGATCAATCCGGAAAAGATCCGTGACGTGATCGGCAAGGGCGGCGCCGTGATCCGCGCGCTGACCGAAGAAACCGGCACCCAGATCGACATCAGCGACGAAGGCGTGGTCACCATCGCCTCCGTGGACGCATCGGCTGGCCAGGAAGCCAAGCGCCGTATCGAAGAGCTGACCGCTTCTGTGGAAGTGGGCAAGATCTACGAAGGTACCGTGCTGAAGCTGCTGGACTTCGGCGCCATCGTCCAGGTCCTGCCGGGCAAGGATGGTCTGCTGCACATCAGCCAGATCGCCAACGAGCGCGTCAATGCCGTGGCCGACTACCTGAAGGAAGGCCAGCAAGTGCGCGTGAAGGTCCTGGAGACCGACGACCGCGGTCGCCTGAAGCTGTCGATGAAGGCTGCCCAGGCTGAAGAGGGGGGCGAAGCTGCTCCGCAAGACCCGCAGTAAGTCCTTGCTCTGCCGGCGCTGACAAGGCTGCCGGCGAGTGACCGACAGAGAAATCCCCCATGCCTCGCGGCGTGGGGGATTTTTCTTTGGGTGCATGCGCTTGCTTGTTGGCCGGGCGGGACAATCTGTCCCAGTGATTTCGAACCAAAAGTATGAGAACCTGTCCTTCTGCAATGAGGGACATCAAGCTTGCTGCGATGTCCCCGGGTGTCACGGCCGCAAGGGGAGCCGCGTGCCCGTCTGCAGGTGCATCCGAATAGAGAGTAGGGGACATCTGTAGTGCCTGATCCGGCGCGATCCGGTGGGTACATACAGGCAGAACAACACATTACTTTTGAAAGGAAGGCGATGCCCCATGTCATCATCATCGGTTGTGGATTCGGCGGCCTAGCTGCCGCGCGTGAGCTGGCCAGTGCCGACCTGCGCATCACCATGATCGATCGCAGCAACCACCACCTGTTCCAGCCGCTGCTGTACCAGGTGGCGACGGCCGGGTTGTCGGCGCCGGCCATCAGCGCGCCGATCCGCGCCATCCTGGCGCACCAGAGCAACCTGACCACCCTGATGGCCGCAGTCACCGGCATCGATACCGCCGGCAAGAGCGTCACCCTGGAAGACGGCGGCGTACTGTCCTATGACCATCTGATCGTCGCGGCAGGCTCCACCCACAGCTATTTCGGTCATGACGAGTGGAGCGCGCTGGCCCCCGGTCTGAAGACGCTGGAAGATGCCTTTGAAATCCGCAAGCGCATCCTGATGGCCTTCGAGCGGGCCGAGCGCGAAACCGATGCGCGGCGCCGCCAGGAGTGGCTGACCTTTACCGTCATTGGCGGTGGTGCCACCGGCGTGGAAATGGCCGGGACGCTGGTGGAAATCGCCCGGCATACCTTGTCTGGCGAATTCCGCAATATCGATCCGCATTCGGCGCGGGTGGTGCTGGTGGAAGGCTCGGAGCGGGTACTCGGGGCCTATCCACCGGACCTGTCGGAAAAGGCGCGCGAGCAGTTGCAAAAGCTGGGCGTGGATGTGCGTACCGGTTGTCGCGTGGTGCATATCGACGAGACCTGCGTGCGCTATGCCAATTTCGACGGCGAGCAGAGCCTGGCCACGCGCACCGTGATCTGGTCGGCGGGGGTCGCGGCCTCGCCGTTGGGCAAGCAGCTCGGGGTCGAGGTGGACCGTGCCGGTCGCGTACCGGTGTCGCCGGAGCTCAATATCGCCGGGCATGAGGATGTGTATGTGATCGGTGACCTGGCGGCCGCGCAGTCCGATGGCAAGCCGGTACCGGGCGTGTCGCCGGCGGCCAAGCAGATGGGGCGGGTGGCAGCGCGCAATATCAAGCATCGCATCGCGGGACAGAAGCCCGAGACCTTCGTCTATCAGGACTACGGTTCGCTGGCCACCATCGGTCGCAAGGCCGCCATCGCCATGGTCGGCAAGCTGAAGTTCTCAGGCTACCCGGCCTGGCTGTTCTGGCTGTTCGTGCACGTGTACTTCCTGATCGGCTTCCGCAACCGCATCATGGTGATGGCCGACTGGGCCTGGGCCTACTTCACCTTCAAGCGCAGTGCGCGGGTCATCTCGGCGACCATGCCTACGCAGGCCGAAGCGCCCTCATTGCGCAAGGAAGTGGCCGAGTAGTTTTCGCCGCGTCACAGAAACAACGCCCGCGTTTCCATGGCTGGAAGCGCGGGCGTTGTGCTGTGTGGAGAAGGGTGTCGGCCTCAGTCTTCCAGCGCCAGCATGGCGAAGCTGGCCAGCCAGTGGCCGCCACTGTAGTGGCTGCCGACCACCTGATCGATGGAGGCGCCGATGTGACGCTGTACGGAGCTCTCCATGGCAGCCCGTGCCGCGTGGGTGGCGGGCAGGTGTCGCAGCACGGTCTTCATGCACCAGGCGCGCGACAGGTTCAGACCATCCAGGTGCGCGATCTTGGGATCGGTGGGGTCCGAGACATGCGCCGGCTGCATGATCTGCGAGACCTCGGCCACGCGCGGCAGGTAGCGGTCGAACCAGGCGGGGAAGTCGGCGCTGGAAAGAACCTTGCTCATCAGGAGCGCTTCGGTCAGCGCGCCGGAAATGTACTCGTCTCCGCCCGGTTCGTAGTGAGCCGGGTAATCGGTGTCCTTGCCGTAATAGCGCTGTGCACTGTCCACGATGACGGTTTCCAGTTCGCCGTCCTGCACGTGGCGCGCATAGTCCAGCGAAAGCGCCAGTGCGAAGGCGGTGTTGTAGTGGGTACCCACGCGGATGGGATAGCTGAGCTTGGAGAGATAGTCCAGCAGGCGGCTGCGGATTTCCATGGTCAGCGGTGCCATGGCGCTGCGCCAGGCAGTGGCGCGGGGCAGGGCCGATCGTGCCAGTTCCTGATCCAGCGCCAGGATCCAGCCGAAGCCATAGGGGCGTTCGAAGGGGCCGCGACCGCCGACGCGGAAGTAATCGGTCTCGCGTTCCATCAGTTCCCGCGTGAAGTGCTCATCGAAGATGTCTTCGATGTCGCTGCGTGCCGGCAGGGCCGGGAAACGTTGCACGCAGCGCAGCAGCAGCCAGAAGCCGTGGACCGCCGAGTGCCAGTCGTAGCAGCCGTAGAACACCGGATGCATGGCGCGCGGCGAGAGCACGTCGGCTGCGCCATGGAGCACATGCATGATGTGGTTGGGATATTCCTGGCGCAGATAGGCCAGTGGCATGCGGGCAAAGTCTTCTGCCCGTTCGATGGTGAGTTGCATGGGGGATTCCTTGGACTTCATGAGGCGGGGATGGAACGAAGTGGCCGCGCTTGGACGGCCACTTCAGGCGCGTCGATACGATCAGCGGAAAGCCAGGAAATACATCAGGAACACGTTGACCGTCAGCAGCGTCAGGGCGGTGGGAATCTGTACCTTGATGACCTGGTACTTGTTCTTCAGTTCCAGCAGTGCTGCCGGCACGATGTTGTAGTTGGCGGCCATGGGGGTCATCAAGGTCCCGCAGTAGCCGGAGTACATGCCGATGGCCACCAGCGGCGCCGGGTCGGCATGATGGCCGACGATCAGGAAGGGCAGGGCGATGCCCGCGCTCATCACCGGGAAGGCGGCAAAGGCGTTCCCCATCACCATGGTGAACAGTGCCATGCCCACGCAATAGATCACCACCACCAGGAAACGGTTGTCCGGATTGACGAACAGGCTCACCACCTGCTGTACCGAGGTGCCGGTCTTGGCGGCCACGAAGACGCCTCCCAGCATGGCCAGCATCAGCGGCAGGATGGCGGCCCAGCCGATCGAGTCCACCAGTCGGCGCGACTGGCGCACCGCCTGCAGCGGCGTGCCACGGGTCAGCACGCAACCGGCGATGAGGGCGCAGATACAGGCTACGCAAAGTGCGGCCAGGGTCAGTTGCTTCTGGTCCAGCAGCATCACGCCACCGATCGACACGCCCTTGAGCAGCACGGTACAGGCCACCGTGATCACCGGGATCAGCACGGCCGGGAAGAACAGCCAGTTGCCCAGACGCTTGGCCGAGCTCACGCGTTCTTCGTAGCTCGAAGTGGCGTAGCTGCCCATGGAAAGCATGCCGGTGCCGGCGATGAGCGAGATGATGATGACGGTGGCGCCGATGATGCGGTGGCCCATGGACTTGCCCAGGTGTTCCACCAGCAGGTCACCGAACAGGAAGACGGCGCCGAACAGGAACCAGAACAGTGCCGTGCTCAGGCGCTTGGGGTTGCCCTTGTCGCGCAGGGTCATCACCACCAGCATCATGACGATGATGCCGATGAGGTAGTAGATGCGGTTGATGGAAATGAGTGTGTTCATGCGGCCACCTTGGAAGAGTCGTTTTGGCCGGCTTTCCAGGCATCCACGTCGCGGCGGATGGAGGCGTCCAGGCGGGTCAGGCGGAACATGTGGATCACCAGCGCCGAGAGGGCGGTGGGGATGGCCCACAGGCCGATGTGCAGGGGTTCGATGTTGGTGATGCCGTTTTCCTTGAGGAAGGCATCCATCAGCAGGACGGCGCCGAAGGCGATGAAGATGTCTTCGCCGAAGAACACGGCGATGTTGTCGCAGGCGGCAGCGTGCGCCTTGATCTTGTCGCGGATGGGTTGCGGCAGGTCTTCGCCATAGGCGTTGACGGCGGCACCTTCGGCCATCGGCGCCAGTAGCGGACGCACGGTCTGCGCCTGGCCGCCGAGATAGATCAGACCCAGCGCGGCAGTTCCTTCACGCAGCAAAAAATAGAGCATGAGGATGCGCGCGGAAGTGGCGCTGGCAATGCCTGAAATCCAGGCCTGTGCACGTTCCTTCAGACCGTAGTGTTCGAGCAGCCCGATGATGGGCAGGATCAGCAGGAAGGTCGCCAGGGAACGGCTGTTGACGAACTTCTCGCCGAAGGTTTCCAGCAGCATGCCGAAATCCATGCCGACCGAGAGTCCGGTCGTCAGCCCCGCGACCGTGACCACCAGCAGCGGGTTGAAACGTAGTGCAAATCCGGCCACGACGATCGGTATCCCGATCAGTGGCAATAGTGTCGTGCTCTCCATGAAGACTCCTGGTTGTGAATGAGTTGAACCAGTCGCTGCAAGGGCCATGCCAGCCCGACCGCTGTCTGCCCTGCTGATCTGCGCTGATGGGCGCAGGCGTGGCGTGGCCGCGGTCTCATGGTCTCCCTGCTGCGACATTTCTAGTTGTTATGGGGTACTGCAACTTGCCCGTGAACCGGGCAATTCCTTTCAGCCCGTGCGCGATGAAAATGCCTCAGGCTGCGGCGCGCACGGCAATGCGTTCTTCATGCAGGCGGGCGCGGATCTGGCGCGCAAAATCCAGCGCATGCGGGCCGTCTCCGTGCAGGCAGACGGTCTGGGCATTCACGCTGACGAGGCTGCCGTCGATGGCCTTGACCTGCTTTTGCTGGACCAGCATCAGGGTCTGGGCGATGGCATCCTGATCGTTCTCGATCATGGCGCCCGGTTTGCTGCGCGCGACCAGACTACCGTCGGGCTCATAGGCGCGATCGGCGAAGACTTCTTCCACTGCATTGAGGTCTGCATGACGGGCGGCGGCGATCAGTTCGCTGCCGGCCAGACCATACAAGCTCAGTTCCGGATTGAAGGTGCGGATGGCGGCGCAGATGGCGTTGGCCAGCACGGCATCCTTGGCGGCCTGGTTGTAGAGCGCGCCATGCGGCTTGACATGGCGCAGGCGGCCGCCTTCGGCGCGCACGATGGCGTCCAGTGCACCGAGTTGGTAGAGCATGCCGCTGACGATGTCTTCGGGCGGCAGGTGCATGGTGCTGCGGCCGAAGTTCTCGCGATCGGGGAAGCTGGGGTGGGCGCCGATGGCGACGTGGTTCTGGATTGCCCAGCGCACGCAGCGGCGCATGGTGGCGGCGTCGCCGGCATGCCAGCCGCAGGCGATGTTGGCCGAGCTGACCAGGGTCAGCAGTTCTTCATCGGTGTCGCAGCCTTCGCCGAGATCGGCATTCAGGTCGATGTGCATGGCGTAATCCTCATTTCTTGTAGAGCGTGGCGCGCGACCAGTCCAGCGCCGCCACGGTATCGCGGATGGTATCGAGATAGCGCTGCTGTTGCTCGGCCGCGAGCAGGGCTTGTTCCAGGGTGCAGGGCTCAAGCCGCAGGGTGGCATTGAGCGGGGCCTGCGCCAGCTTCCACAGATCGGCGCCGATGACCACGCCGATCTTGGGATAGCCCCCGGTGGTCTGGGCATCCCCCATCAGGATGATGGGCTGGCCCGAAGGCGGCACCTGGATCACGCCCGGTACCACGCCATGGGACAGCATATCGCGGGCGTGCTTGCGCTTGAGATCTTCTCCTTCCAGCCGGTAGCCCATACGGTTGCTGCTGGGGGTGATGCGCCAGGGCGTGGACCAGAAGGCTTCGCGTGCGGCCTTGGTGAATTCCTCGATCTCGGGGCCGGGCAAGACGCGCAAAGTGATATGCCCGCCGCGCTGATGCGCTGGCAGGTCGCTGCGGCTCCAGTCGGGGGCGCGGACACCGAAGGCTGGGCCGCTGACTGCGCGCAGGGCGGCCTGGTCGTCGCCGACGGCAAGTTTGTCGCCACGCTTGAGGGCGCGTCCCTGATGCCCGCCGAAGCCGGCTTTCAGGTCGGTGCTGCGTGAATCCAGGACCACGGGCACATCGATGCCACCGGCCACGGCCAGGTAGCTGCGCATGCTGTGGCGCGCCGGGTGCTGCGGCAGGTCGGACGCCACCGGGGCCAGGCGCAGCACGCTGCCGGCGCTTACCGGCAGGCTCCAGCAGGCCGATATCGGTTTGCCGTTTAGCGTGGCACCGATATCGTCACCGCCCAGTGCAATGCGGGTGGCGCGACCAAAGCGCAGTTCGCAGAGGCCCATGGTGATCTCGATGCCGGCGGCACCGGGCGCATTGCCGACCAGCAGGTTGGCGCTGGCCAGGGCCAGTGCGTTCAGAGCCCCACCGGGATGGATGCCCTGGCTGCGATGGCCGGGGCGTCCGAGGTCTTGTACCGAGGCCAGCATGCCGGGTTGGAGGATCTCGATCATGCGTCGATCCTTTCCACGGTGAAGCGCACATGGTCACCCGGACGCAGCAGCGTCGGCGGTTCCTGGGCCGGGTCGAACAGGTGCAGGGCGGTCTGGCCGATCACCTGCCAGCCACCGGGCGAGGGCATCGGGTAGATGCCGGTCTGCTCGCCGCCGATGCCCACCGAACCGGCAGGAATGGTCATGCGCGGGGTGGTGTGGCGTGGCGTGGCCAGTTCCGGGGCCAGGCCACCCATGTAGGCAAAGCCCGGCATGAAGCCGAGGAAATAGACCACGTAGTCACCGGCGCTATGGCGGGCGATGACCTCCTCCCTGGACAGGCCGGTGTGGCGCGCCACGTTCTCCAGGTCAGGGCCGGCATCGCCGCCATAGACCACCGGGATTTCGACCACGCGGCCCTGGTAGCGGCTGGCATGCAGGCCAGGCCAGGCTTGCGTGATGCGTTCGCGCAAGGTGTCCAGGTCACGCACCGGGCGGTGCAGGAACAGGGTCAGGTTGTTCATGCCGGGGACCACTTCGCTGACTTCGTCCCATTGGGCGGCCAGTTGGGCCAGGTTCCAGATGCGCTGCTGCTGGGGCAGGCTCGCAGGCGCGGGCAGGCTGCAGAGCAGCGCGCTGTCGCCTAGCGGATGAATCTTCGGGGGCTGCATGTTCTTGTTGTTGCTCGGTATGGATGAAGCGATCGGCCCGTGATGGCGTCGGCGCGTGAATCGGCGGCAGTTCTTGTCGGCTTGTAAATTTAAGGCGACTACCTGGATGCCGATATTACCTTCCGCGCAAAATACAGACAATGTGTCGATAAATTATTTATTTTGCTTTGCGATATAGTGTTGCCATTTTGTCGTGACTGAACTTGCCCTGATGAACCAGCCCAACCCACCTTCCAACGCACCCCAGATCGTCTCTTCCCAGCATCTGGTTTCCGAGCGCAGTGCCGAGATGTCCGAGCTGGAATACGGACTGATCATGGCGGGCAACGCCTTCAATCGCTGGATGGTACGCTGCATGTCGGCCGCCGGCGCCAAGGACATGACGGCCATCGAAGTCTCCCTGCTGCACCACGTGAACCACCGCGAGCGCAAGAAGAAGCTGGCCGATATCTGCTTCGTATTGAACGTCGAAGATACCCACGTGGTCACCTATGCATTGAAGAAGCTGGTGAAGGCCGGTCTGGTGCAAAGCGAGAAGGCCGGCAAGGAACTGCTGTTTTCCACCACGCCCGAGGGGCAGGCGCTGTGCATGCGCTACCGTGAGGTGCGCGAGCGCTGCCTTATCGAGACCCAGGCCGAAAGCGGCGTCTCCAATCACGACATCGGCCAGGCGGCCCAGCTGTTGCGCAATGCCTCCGGGCTCTATGACACGGCTGCGCGCGCCGCGGCGTCGCTCTGAACCCTCTATCGATCAAGGACAGGACCCATGCGAGCAATCGAAATCAAGGAATTTGGCGGCCCCGAGGTATTGCAACCTTGCGAGCGCCCGGTGCCGGAGTTGAAGTCCGGTGAAGTGTTGATCAAGGTGCATGCCGCCGGCGTGAACCGTCCGGACGTGTTCCAGCGTACCGGCAACTATCCGGTGCCGCCGGGCGCCTCCGACCTGCCTGGCCTGGAAGTGGCCGGCGAGATCGTGGCCGGTGAGCTGGGCGACAGCGGCTTCAAGCTGGGCGACCTGGTCTGTGCGCTGGTGCAGGGTGGCGGCTATGCCGAATACTGTGCGGCCCCGCTGGCGCAGTGTCTGCCGGTGCCGAAGGGCTTGAGCGCCCTGGAGGCGGCCGCGCTGCCGGAAAACTACTTCACGGTCTGGAGCAATGTCTTTGACCGGGGCCAGTTGTCGGGCGAGGAAACCCTGCTGGTGCAGGGCGGTTCGTCCGGGATCGGCGTCACGGCCATCCAGATCGCCCGCGCCCTGGGGCATCGCGTGTTCGCCACCGCCGGCAGTGCCGACAAGTGCCGGGCCTGCGAAGAGCTTGGTGCGAAGCGCGCCATCAACTACAAGACCGAGGATTTCGAGGCCGTGGTCAAGGAGTTGACCGGTGGCCGTGGGGTGGATGTCATCCTGGACATGGTCGGTGGGGATTACCTGCCACGTGAAATCAAGGCGCTGGCCGACGATGGTCGGCTGGTCTTCATTGCCCAGCTGGGCGGTGCCAAGGGGCAGCTCGACATGGGGCAGGTGATGCGTCGCCGCCTGACCATTACCGGCTCGACCTTGCGCCCGCGCCCGGTGGCGTTCAAGGCCGCCATTGCGGCCAATCTGCGTCAGCACGTCTGGCCGCTGATCGAAGCCGGCAAGATCAAGCCGGTGATCCACCAGCGCTTCCCGCTGGAACAGGCGGCCCAGGCGCACGCGATGATGGAATCGAGTGCCCACATCGGCAAGATCATGCTGGAACTGTAGGCGCGCAGGTGAAGCTCGGGCGGTCCGGTTTGACCGCCTTTGCAGCAAGCGGCTACAATACGAGGTTATCCAAATTGACACCCATCTCGTAGAACACAGCCTATGCGTCGCAAACTTGTAGCCGGTAACTGGAAAATGAACGGCAGCCTGGCTGCCAATGCGGCCCTGGTGGCCGGCATCAAGGAAGGCCTGCCGGCCGCTGTCTGTGACGTCGCGGTATGTGTTCCGGCACCTTATCTGGCACAGGTGCAGGGCGCCGTCGCCGGTTCGGCCGTGGCGCTGGGTGCGCAGGACATGTCGGCCCACGCCTCCGGTGCCTATACCGGCGAGGTGTCGGCATCGATGCTGCAGGAGTTCGGTGTGCAATACGTCATCCTCGGCCACTCCGAGCGTCGCGCCTACCATGGCGAATCCGACGCGGCGGTGGCGGCCAAGACGGTGGCGGCGCTGAACGCCGGCCTGGTACCGGTGGTCTGCGTGGGCGAGACGTTGGATCAGCGCGAAGCCGGCCAGACCAATGAAATCGTGGGCGGTCAGCTTGATGTGGTGCTGACGGCGCTGAATGTCGAGGATGCAGCGCGCATCGTCGTGGCTTACGAGCCTGTCTGGGCCATCGGTACCGGCAAGACGGCAACACCGGAAATGGCGCAGGAAGTACATGCCATGCTGCGTGCACGCCTGGGCGCCAAGAGTGCCGAGGCAGCCGCCAAGGTGCGTATTCTGTACGGTGGCAGCATGAAGCCGGACAATGCGCAGCAATTGCTGGCCATGGCCGACATCGATGGGGGTCTCATCGGTGGCGCGGCACTGAAGGCAACGGATTTTCTGGCCATCGTCAACGCGGCGGCTTGAAGGGTAGAGTAAGGGGTTTGTCAGTTGCGGAAGCGATACTTCGGCAAGGGGCAATTGAAACATCAAGAGTGGACTTGTTTAAATGAATACTTTGTTTTTGGTTGTGGTGGTAATTCAGGTGCTGGCGGCGCTGGCGATCATCGGTCTGGTGCTGTTGCAGCACGGTAAGGGTGCCGACATGGGTGCGGCCTTTGGCTCCGGTGCTTCCGGCAGTCTCTTCGGTGCCACCGGCTCTTCAAACTTCCTGTCGAAATCGACCGCGGTTGCGGCCGGCATCTTCTTCGTCGCAACCCTGGGTCTGACCTTCATCGGCAATCACCACGTCTCGCAAAGCGGCGGCGTGATGGATAATCTGCAGGCACCGGCCGTTCCGGCGCAGCAGGCAGCTCCTGCGGCTCCTGCCGCCCCGGCTGATGCCGCCAAGCCGGCCGACCAGTCGAATCAGATTCCGAAATAAGCCTTTGCGCATTCTGGAATAATCCCGGAATAAACATAGAAGAATCTTTCTTTTTAGCTGATTGTGCATTGAACAAGAGTAACAAATGAAGGTACAATAGCAGTCTCAGGCCGACGTGGTGAAATTGGTAGACACGCTATCTTGAGGGGGTAGTGGCGAAAGCTGTACGAGTTCGAGTCTCGTCGTCGGCACCATAGAAATGAAATGAAAAGCCAGCGAAGGTCCTAGTGCCTGAGCTGGCTTTTTGTCGAGGAAGTTTCTGATTGATATTGAGAATCATTCCCATCGATAAACCAACGCATAGCGGCCAATCGTGAACCTCGAAAATTACTTCCCAGTCCTCCTGTTTATTCTTGTCGGCATCGGTGTCGGTGTCGCTCCCCAGCTCCTCGGTCGTCTTCTCGGTCCGCACAAGCCGGACGCTCAAAAAACTTCTCCTTACGAATGCGGTTTCGAAGCATTCGAAGATGCGCGCATGAAGTTCGATGTGCGCTACTACCTGATCGCCATCCTGTTCATCCTGTTTGATCTGGAAACCGCCTTCTTCTTCCCTTGGGGCGTGTCCATGCGTGAGCTGGGCTGGCAAGGTTTCGTCACGATGATGGTCTTCATCGCTGAATTTGTTGTCGGATTTTGGTACATCTGGAAAAAGGGTGCCCTGGATTGGGAGTAAGCCATGTCTATTGAAGGCGTATTGAATGAGGGGTTTGTTACCACCTCGCTGGATAAGGTAATCAACTGGACCCGTACCGGATCCCTGTGGCCCATGACCTTCGGTCTGGCCTGCTGCGCGGTTGAGATGATGCACGTCGGTGCTTCGCGTTACGACCTGGACCGCTTCGGTGCGGTGTTCCGTCCGTCGCCGCGCCAGTCCGACCTGATGATCGTGGCCGGCACCCTGTGCAACAAGATGGCGCCGGCGCTGCGCAAGGTCTACGACCAGATGCCGGAGCCGCGCTGGGTCATCTCCATGGGCTCCTGTGCCAATGGCGGCGGCTACTATCACTACTCCTACTCGGTGGTGCGCGGTTGCGATCGCATCGTGCCGGTGGACGTGTACGTTCCGGGTTGCCCGCCGACGGCTGAGGCGCTGCTGTATGGCGTGATCCAGCTGCAGAACAAGATCAAGCGCACCAATACCATCGCGCGCTAAGAGGGCAGTATGACGACAAAATTGGAAACTCTCGAAGCCGCCCTGCGTAATGCGCTTGGAGGGTATCTTCAGAATCTGACCGTGGCCCTCGGTGAAGTCACCGTGGTGGTCAAGGCGGCCGACTATCTGTCGGCCATGCGCGTTCTGCGCGACCATGCCGACACCCGCTTCGAGCAGCTGCTCGATCTGTGCGGCGTGGACTATTCGACCTATGGCGACGGCGCCTGGGAAGGCCCGCGCTTTGCCGTGGTGTCGCACCTGATGTCGATTGCGCACAACTGGCGTGTGCGTGTGCGCGTGTTCGCCCCGGATGACGACCTGCCCATCGTGGCGTCGGTCGATCCGATCTGGAATTCGGCTGGCTGGTACGAACGCGAAGCCTTTGACTTCTACGGCATCCTGTTCGACGGCCACCCCGACCTGCGCCGCATCCTGACTGACTATGGTTTCATCGGCCACCCGTTCCGCAAGGACTTCCCGGTGTCGGGCTATGTCGAAATGCGCTACGACGCCGAACAGAAACGCGTCATCTATCAACCCGTGACGATCGAGCCGCGCGAGATTACTCCGCGCATCATTCGTGAAGAAAACTACGGGATCAAATAATGGCAGAGATCAAAAACTATACGCTGAACTTCGGTCCCCAGCACCCGGCCGCGCACGGTGTGCTGCGTCTGGTGCTGGAGCTGGACGGTGAAGTCATCCAGCGCGCCGACCCCCATATCGGTCTGCTGCATCGTGGCACCGAAAAGCTGGCCGAGCAGAAGACCTTCCTGCAGTCCGTGCCCTACATGGATCGCCTGGACTATGTCTCGATGATGAGCAACGAGCACGGTTATGTGCTGGCCATCGAGCGTCTGCTAGGTCTGGAAGTGCCGCTGCGCGCGCAATACATCCGCGTGATGTTCGACGAGATCACCCGCCTGCTGAACCACCTGATGTGGATCGGCGCGCACGCGCTGGACGTGGGTGCAATGGGCGTGCTGCTGTATGCCTTCCGCGAACGCGAAGACCTATTTGACTGCTACGAAGCCGTCTCTGGCGCCCGCATGCATGCGGCCTACTACCGTCCGGGTGGCGTCTATCGCGACCTGCCGGACAGCATGCCGCAGTACAAGGCATCGATCGTGCGCAACGAGAAGGCCATCCGCGAACTGAACGAAAACCGTCAGGGTTCGCTGCTGGACTTCATCGAAGACTTCACCAACCGTTTCCCGACCTACGTCGACGAATACGAAACCCTGCTGACCGATAACCGTATCTGGAAGCAGCGTCTGGTGGGCGTGGGCGTGGTGTCGCCGGAACGTGCCCTGCAGATGGGCTTCTCCGGTCCGATGCTGCGTGGCTCGGGCATCGCCTGGGATCTGCGCAAGAAGCAGCCCTACGAGGTCTATGACCTGCTGGACTTCGACATCCCCGTCGGCAAGAACGGTGACTGCTACGATCGTTACCTGGTGCGCGTGGCCGAAATGCGCCAGTCGAATCGCATCATCAAGCAGTGCGTGGAATGGTTGCGCAACAACCCGGGTCCGGTCATCACCGACAACCACAAGATCGCTCCTCCCAAGCGTGCGGACATGAAGTCCAACATGGAAGACCTGATCCACCACTTCAAGCTGTTCACCGAAGGCTTCCGCGTGCCTGCCGGCGAAGCGTATGCCGCCGTCGAACACCCGAAGGGCGAGTTCGGTGTCTACCTGGTCTCGGACGGTGCCAACAAGCCGTACCGCCTGAAGATCCGCGCGCCGGGCTTTGCCCACCTGCAGGCCCTCAACGAAATGGCCAAGGGTCACATGATTGCCGACGCGGTCACCATCATCGGTACCCAGGACATCGTGTTCGGGGAAATCGACCGGTAAGTCGAACGAGAGTAAGAGTCAAGGCGGGCTTCGATGAGAAGCCCGTCAGGTTTGGGGAATATCCAATAACCGCGCAGTAATGATGCGCATGGATGGCCAACGATATGCTGTTAAGTCAAGAAGCCCTTAAGAAGATCGATCGCGAACTCGCGAAATACCCGGCGGACCAACGCCAGTCTGCGGTCATGTCCGCGCTGCGTATCGCCCAGGTGGAACATGGCTGGTTG
This sequence comes from Herbaspirillum sp., assembly GCF_035644555.1. Taxonomy (GTDB): domain Bacteria; phylum Pseudomonadota; class Gammaproteobacteria; order Burkholderiales; family Burkholderiaceae_D; genus Herbaspirillum. The sequence goes on along the minus strand of NZ_DASQOH010000077.1, from coordinate 14,800 downwards.
CCGGCCGAGTTGCAGCAGGAAATCGCCGACTACATCGGCATGCCCGCCGTGGCTGTGCAGGAAGTTGCGACCTTCTACAACATGTTCAACACCAGCCCGGTGGGCAAGCACAAGATCACCGTGTGCACCAACCTGCCGTGTCTGCTGTCGGGTGGCGAACGCGCCGCCCATCACCTGAAGCACAAGCTGGGCATCGATTATCGTGAAACCACGGCTGACGGCCAGTTCACGCTGATGGAAGGCGAATGCATGGGCGCCTGCGGCGACGCACCGGTCATGCTGGTCAACAACCATCAGATGTGCAGCTGGATGTCCAACGAAAAGATCGACGCGCTGCTGGAGGAACTGAAGAAATGACCTGCCTGCACGACCGCCACATCAAACCGCTGATCCTCGCCGACCTGAATGGCGAGAACTGGCACCTCGAGGATTACGTCAAGCGCGGCGGCTATGATTCGCTCAAGCGCATCCTCAACGACAAGATCACGCCCGAACAAGTCATCGCCGACCTCAAGGCCTCCGGCCTGCGTGGTCGCGGTGGCGCAGGTTTCCCGACCGGCCTGAAGTGGAGCTTCATGCCGCGTCAGTTCCCGGGTCAGAAGTACCTCGTCTGCAATACAGATGAAGGCGAGCCGGGTACCTTCAAGGACCGCGACATCATTCGTTACAATCCGCACGCGCTGATCGAAGGCATGATCATCGGCGGTTACGCGATGGGTATCACCGTCGGCTATAACTACATCCACGGCGAGATCTTCGCCGAGTACGAGCGCTTCGAGGCTGCTCTGGAAGAGGCGCGCGCCGCCGGCTTCCTGGGCGACAACATCCTCGGTACCGGCTTCAGCTTCCAGCTGCATGCGCACCATGGTTATGGTGCCTACATCTGCGGCGAAGAAACGGCGCTGCTGGAATCGCTGGAAGGCAAGAAGGGCCAGCCGCGCTTCAAGCCGCCGTTCCCGGCCAGCTTCGGCCTGTACGGCAAGCCGACCACCATCAACAACACCGAGACCTTCGCGGCCGTGCCCTTCATCTTCAAGGTAGGCCCGCAGGCCTACGCCGAGATGGGCAAGCCCAACAACGGCGGCACCAAGATCTTCTCGATCTCGGGCGACGTCGAGCGTCCGGGCAACTACGAGATCCCGCTGGGCACGCCGTTCTCCACCCTGCTGGAACTGGCAGGTGGCATGCGCGGCGGCAAGAAGATCAAGGCGGTCATTCCTGGCGGCTCGTCCGCTCCGGTGATCCGTGGCGATGTCATGATGGACACCACCATGGACTACGACGCCATCGCCAAGGCCGGCTCGATGCTGGGTTCGGGCGCGGTGATCGTGATGGACGAGACCCGTTGCATGGTCAAGTCGCTGCTGCGCCTGTCCTACTTCTACTACGAAGAATCCTGCGGCCAGTGCACGCCGTGCCGCGAAGGCACCGGCTGGATGTACCGCATGGTGGAGCGTATCGAGAACGGTCACGGCAAGATGGAAGATCTGGACGTGCTCAACTCGGTGGCCGACAACATCCAGGGGCGCACCATCTGTGCGCTGGGTGATGCAGCGGCCATGCCGGTACGCGCGTTCGTGAAGAATTTCCGCGAAGAGTTCGAGTACCACATCGAGCACAAACACTGCCTGGTTCCGGCATACATCTGAACAGGGCAGGGGATGCCGGGCGGAATGCGATGAGCCTTCCGCCGGTATCGTTGGCAAAGAATATTTAGCTTGGGCAAACAGCCATGGTTGAAATCGAAATAGACGGCAAGAAGGTTGAAGTGCAGGAAGGCAGCATGGTCATGGACGCTGCCAACAAGATCGGCACGTACATCCCTCACTTCTGCTATCACAAGAAACTGTCCATCGCGGCCAACTGCCGCATGTGCCTGGTCGAGGTCGAAAAGGCCCCGAAGCCGCTGCCTGCCTGCGCCACGCCCGTGAACAACGGCATGATCGTGCGCACCGCCAGCGACAAGGCCGTCAAGGCCCAGAAGGGCGTGATGGAATTCCTCCTGATCAACCACCCGCTGGATTGCCCCATCTGCGACCAGGGCGGTGAGTGCCAGCTGCAGGATCTGGCCGTCGGTTACGGCGGTTCTTCCTCGCGCTACCAGGAAGAAAAGCGTGTCGTGGAGCCCAAGGACGTCGGTCCGCTGATCTCCATGAAGGAAATGAACCGCTGCATCCATTGCACCCGCTGCGTGCGCTTCGGCCAGGAAGTGGCCGGCGTGATGGAGCTGGGCATGCTGGGTCGCGGTGAACACTCCGAGATCACCACCTTCGTCGGCAAGACCGTGGACTCCGAGCTGTCGGGCAACATGATCGACCTGTGCCCGGTCGGTGCGCTGACCTCCAAGCCGTTCCGCTACAGCGCCCGCACCTGGGAACTGTCGCGTCGCAAGTCGGTGAGCCCGCACGACAGCGTCGGCGCCAACCTGATCGTCCAGGTCAAGAATGGCAAGGTCATGCGCGTGCTGCCCTTCGAAAACGAAGAAGTCAACGAGTGCTGGATCTCCGACAAGGATCGTTTCTCCTATGAGTCCCTGGACAGCGCCGAGCGCCTGACCAAGCCCATGCTGAAGCAAGACGGCAAGTGGCAGGAAGTGGACTGGCAGACCGCGCTGGAATACGTCGCCCACGGCCTGCGCAACATCCGTCATGAACATGGCGCCGATGCCATCGCCGCGTTGGGTACCCCGTACTCCACCCTGGAAGAACTGAATCTGCTGCAGAAGGTGGTGCGCGGTGTTGGTTCGGACAACGTCGACTTCCGCCTGCGTCAGTCCGACTTCGCTCTGGATGGCCAGATCAAGCCGTGGCTGGGCATGTCCATCGTTGAGTTCTCGCAGCTGAACCGCGTCTTCGTGATCGGCTCCTTCCTGCGCAAGGACCACCCGCTGCTGTCGGCCCGCCTGCGCCAGTCCGTCAAGAGCGGTGCCAAGCTCAGCGTGCTGCACGCAACCGACGACGACCTGCTGATGCCGGTGGCCAACAAGATCATCGCCGCTCCTTCGGCATGGCTGTCCGCCCTGGCCGAAGTGGCCGTGGCCGTGGCCGAAGCCAAGGGCGTGGCTGCTCCCGCCGCCTATGCCGGCGTGACCGCCTCCGATGCTGCCAAGGCCACCGCCGCCAGCCTGCTGTCGGGCGAAGGCCGTGCCGTGTTCCTGGGCAATGCCGCCGTCCAGCATCCGCAAGCTGCTCAACTGCATGCTGCGGCTCAGTGGATCGCTGAACAGACCGGTGCCAAGCTGGGTGTGCTGACCGAAGGCGGCAACGCCGTCGGTGGTTACCTGGCCAACGCCGTGCCGACCCCGGGCAAGGGCGCCAACGCTGCCGCCGTGTTCGCACAGCCGCGCAAGGCCTACCTGCTGCTGAACGCCGAGCCGGAACTGGACAGCCATGACCCGCAAGCTGCGCGTGCTGCCCTGAGCCAGGCCGAGATGGTCGTGGTCATGTCGGCCTTCAAGCATGGTGCCGACTACGCTGACGTCCTGCTGCCGATCGCTCCGTTCACAGAAACCTCCGGCACCTTCGTCAACGCCGAAGGCCGCGCACAAAGCTTCAACGGTACCGTCAAGCCGGCCGGCGATGCTCGTCCGGGCTGGAAGGTCCTGCGTGTGCTGGGTAACCTGCTGGAACTGGAAAACTTCGACTACGAGACTTCCGAATCCATCCGCGATGAGCTGCTGGGCAAGGAAACCGACCTGTCGGCCCGCCTGAACAACACTGCCGCCGTGCAGCTGCAGGCAGTTGCTGCGGCCACCGGTGCCGTGGAACGCGTGGCCGATGTGCCCATCTACTTCGCCGACGCCGTTGCCCGTCGTTCCGCACCGCTGCTGGAAACCCGCGATGGCCAGGCGCCCAAGGCATGGCTGTCGGCTGCACTGGCAGCCAAGCTGGGCGTGGCCGAAGGCGACCAGGTCAAGGTCAAGCAAGGCTCGGGCAGCGCTGCGCTGACCGCGGCCATCGATAAGAAACTGCCGGAAAACGTGGTCCGCGTCGCTGCTGCGCACGCCTCCACCGCTGCACTGGGCGGCATGTTTGGCGCAATCGTCGTGGAGAAAGCGTAAAAATGGATCACCTGATCGCCCAAATCAACACCGTAGGCCCGGCCTACCTGGGTCCGACCCTGTTCACCCTGGTGTGGACGCTGGTCAAGATCCTGGTGGTGATGGTCCCGCTGCTGGTCTGCGTGGCCTACATGACCTACTGGGAGCGCAAGCTGATCGGCTGGATGCACGTGCGTCTGGGCCCGAACCGCGTCGGTCCTGCCGGTCTGCTGCAGCCTATCGCTGACGCCGTCAAGCTGATCTTCAAGGAAATCTCGACCCCGTCCAAGGCCAACAAGGCGCTGTTCTACCTGGCCCCGGTGATGACCATCATGCCGGCGCTGGCCGCCTGGGCCGTGGTTCCGTTCTCGCCCGAGCACGTGCTGGCCAACGTCAACGCCGGCCTGCTGTACCTGATGGCCATCACCTCGATGGAAGTCTACGGCATCATCATCGCCGGCTGGGCCTCCAACTCGAAGTACGCCTTCCTGGGCGCGATGCGCGCCTCGGCACAGATGGTGTCCTACGAAATCTCCATGGGCTTCTGCCTGGTGGTGGTGCTGATGGTCTCGGGCAGCCTGAACATGACCGACATCGTCATGGGCCAGACTACCGGTCATTTCGCCAGCATGGGTCTGAACTTCCTGTCCTGGAACTGGCTGCCGCTGCTGCCGATCTTCGTGATCTATTTCGTCTCCGGCGTGGCCGAGACCAACCGTCACCCCTTCGACGTGGTGGAAGGTGAGTCCGAAATCGTGGCCGGTCACATGATCGAATACTCGGGCATGTCCTTCGCCATGTTCTTCCTGGCGGAATACGCCGCGATGATCCTGATCTCGATCCTGACCGCATTGCTGTTCTTCGGTGGCTGGTCGGCTCCGGTATCGGCGCTGGACTTCATCCCGGGCTGGATCTGGCTGGGCTTGAAGACCTTCTTCTTCCTGTCGCTGTATGTGTGGATTCGCGCATCGTTCCCGCGCTACCGCTATGACCAGATCATGCGTCTGGGCTGGAAAGTGTTCATTCCGCTGACCCTGGTGTGGCTGGTGGTCGTGGCGATCTGGATTCAGTCGCCGTGGAATATCTGGAAATAAGTTGGAAGGCTGAGGCTAAAAATGGAAGCTATTAAGGATTTTTTCGGCAGCCTGATGCTCCGCGAGCTGTTCAAGGGCCTGGCCCTGACCGGTCGCTACCTGTTCAAGCGCAAGATCACGGTGCAATTCCCTGAGGAAAAGACACCGATGTCGCCGCGTTTCCGTGGTCTGCACGCACTGCGTCGCTATCCCAACGGTGAAGAACGCTGCATCGCCTGCAAGCTGTGCGAAGCGGTCTGCCCGGCGATGGCCATCACCATCGAATCCGAGCAGCGTGCCGACGGTACCCGTCGCACCAGCCGCTACGACATCGACCTGACCAAGTGCATCTTCTGCGGTTTCTGCGAAGAATCTTGCCCGGTCGACTCGATCGTTGAAACGCACATCCTGGAATACCACGGTGAAAAGCGGGGCGACCTGTACTACACCAAGGAAATGCTGCTGGCAGTGGGCGACCGTTACGAAAACGAAATCGCCGCGGCCCGCGCCGCTGACGCCGCCTACCGTTGATAGGTACTGCCGGGCCACCTGAGGGCGGCCGGGCAGGGTGGTGGAAGGCTGGCAGGAATCTGTTGGATGTATTGCGATGGGATGGCCGTAGCTGCGGTCCCCCGTGCTGATTGAATGAACCAACTTCTGGTTGATTATGGAATTTAAAACTGTCTTGTTCTACGTGTTCGCGGTGATCCTGGTGATTGCCGCCGTACGCGTCATCACGGCCCGCAACCCGGTGCATGCCGCGCTGTTCCTGGTGCTGTCCTTCTTCTCGGCAGCCGGTCTCTGGATGCTGCTCAAGGCCGAATTCCTGGCCATCGTGCTGGTGCTGGTCTACGTCGGCGCGGTGATGGTGCTATTCCTGTTCGTGGTGATGATGCTCGACATCAACCTGGACAAGCTGCGCGAAGGCTTCTGGGGTTACTTCCCCCTGGCCGCTACCATCGGCGTGATCATCGTGCTGGAGATGGCTGCGGTGCTGCTGCGCAGCTTCTGGGTCTCCGAGTCGCAGGTGCCGGCGGCTGCCGACACCATTGGCCAGACCAAGCCGCTGGGCAAGCTGATCTTCACCGAATACGTGTATGCCTTCGAAATCGCCGCTGTCATCCTGCTGGTGGCCATCGTTGCCGCAGTGGCACTGACGCTGCGCAAGCGCAAGGACAGCAAGTACTTCGACCCGGCCCAGGCGGTCAAGGTCAAGGCATCGGACCGCGTGCGTCTGGTCAGCATGCCTGCCGAATCCACCCGCAACGCGCCGGCCACCGATGCCGCCGTCGTGGCCGACAAGCCGGCCGCCGGTCAACAATCTTAAGAAGGGCGAACAAGAATCATGGCAATCACGCTCTCCCACTACCTGATCATCGGCGCGATCCTGTTCGCGATCTCGATCGTCGGTATTTTCCTGAACCGCAAGAACATCATCGTGCTGCTGATGGCGATCGAACTGATGCTGCTGGCGGTCAACATGAACTTCATTGCTTTCTCGCATTACCTCGGTGACGCGGGCGGACAGATCTTCGTGTTCTTCATCCTGACCGTGGCCGCGGCCGAGTCCGCGATCGGTCTGGCGATTCTGGTGGTGCTGTTCCGTAACCTGGATACCATCAACGTGGAAGACCTCGATAGCCTCAAGGGCTGAGTCGGCATCCGCAGCATCCTGTTTTTGCGTTCTGGTTTGGATTTCATTTAAAGATGGGAGGCCCCCTTGCAGCAGATGGTGCAAGCGGGGCAGCCAATAAGCGATAAGGTTCATCATGGCTGGGCAACTTAACCCACATCTTCTTCTTGCTGTACCCCTGGCGCCGCTGGCAGGCTCGGCCATCGCCGGTCTGCTGGGTACCAAATTCTTCGGCAACGTGGTTGGCCGCAAGGTGTCGCATACCGTGACCATCCTTGGCGTGCTGATCGCTGCCATCATCTCGATCCAGACCCTGCTTGCAGTGCTGGATGGCGCCACCTACAACGGTACGCTGTACAACTGGATGACGGTGGCAGGTCTGAAGCTGGAGATCGGCTTCATGGTCGACAGCCTGACCGCGATGATGATGTGCGTGGTGACCTTCGTATCGCTGATGGTCCACATCTACACCATCGGCTACATGGCCGAGGATGAGGGCTACAACCGCTTCTTCTCCTACATCTCGCTGTTCACCTTCTCCATGCTCATGCTGGTCATGAGCAACAACTTCCTGCAACTGTTCTTCGGTTGGGAAGCGGTGGGTCTGGTGTCCTACCTGCTGATCGGTTTCTGGTACACCCGCCCGACCGCCATCAAGGCCAACATGAAGGCCTTCCTGGTCAACCGCGTGGGTGACTTCGGCTTCATCCTGGGTATCGGCCTGCTGCTGGCCTACGCCGGTTCGATGAACTACACTGAAGTCTTCGCCAAGCGTGCGGAACTGGCTACGCTGACCTTGCCCGGTATCGACTGGATGCTGTTGACCGTGGCCTGCATCTGCCTGTTCGTGGGTGCGATGGGTAAATCGGCGCAGTTCCCGCTGCACGTCTGGCTGCCGGACTCGATGGAAGGTCCGACCCCGATTTCCGCGCTGATCCACGCTGCGACCATGGTGACGGCCGGTATCTTCATGGTGACCCGCATGTCGCCGCTGTTCGAACTGTCCGATACCGCACTGTCCTTCATCCTCGTGATCGGTGCCATCACGGCGCTGTTCATGGGCTTCCTGGGCACCATGCAGAATGACATCAAGCGCGTCGTGGCGTACTCCACGCTGTCCCAGCTGGGTTACATGACGGTCGCACTGGGTGCGTCGGCCTATTCGGTGGCCGTGTTCCACCTGATGACCCACGCCTTCTTCAAGGCGCTGCTGTTCCTGGGTGCGGGCTCGGTCATCATCGGTATGCACCACGATCAGGACATGCGCAACATGGGCGGCCTGCGCAAGTACATGCCCATCACCTGGATCACCTCGCTCTTGGGTTCGCTGGCCCTGATCGGTACCCCGTTCTTCTCCGGCTTCTACTCCAAGGATTCGATCATCGAAGCCGCAGCCGAGTCGCACCTGCCGGGTTCGGGCTTTGCCTATTTCGCCGTGCTGGCCAGCGTGTTCGTGACCGCCTTCTACTCGTTCCGCATGTACTTCATGGTTTTCCATGGCAAGGAACGTTTCGGCCAGGCCCATGCAAATGACGAGCATCACGCACCGGCTGCCGCCCACGGCGTACACGACGACCACGCACATGATGCCCATGACGATCATGGTCACGATGAACATCACCATGGTCTGGCTCCTGGACAGAAGCCGCACGAGTCGCCGCTGGTGGTGACCCTGCCGCTGATCCTGCTGGCCATTCCCTCGGTCATCGTCGGTTTCTTCGCGATCTCGCCGATGCTGTATGGCGATTTCTTCAAGGGCGTGATCTTCTTCGGTGAAAACCACAAGGTCATGGAAGAGCTGGCCCACGAATACCACGGTCCGGTGGCCATGGTGCTGCATGCCTTCACCAGTGCGCCGCTGTGGCTGGCCATTGCAGGTGTGGTCGTGGCCTACTACTGCTACATGATCAACCCGCGCGTTCCGGCCTGGTTCAAGGAAAAGTTCAGCCTCATCTACACCATCCTGGACAACAAGTACTACATGGACAAGTTCAACGAAGTCGTCTTCGCTGGCGGTGCCCGTCTGCTGGGTAGCGGCCTGTCCACCGTGGGCGACCGTGGCCTGATCGACGGCCTGTTCGTCAACGGCAGCGCCAAGGTTGTTGGCTGGTTCTCGAAATTCACGCGTCTCTGGCAGTCCGGTTACATCTATCACTATGCATTCGTGATGATCATCGGGGTGCTGGGTTTCCTGGTGTGGTTCATGCCGTTCCCGTTCGCCAAATAAGCTGTCCGAGTAAATAACAACCATGATGCAGTCAACATTTCCCATCTTGAGCCTTGCGATCTGGGTACCGATCGTCTTCGGCATCCTCGTCCTGGCACTGGGCCGCGACAGCAATCCGGCGCTCAGCCGCTGGCTGGCGCTGTTCGGTTCGCTGGTCGGCCTGGTCGTTACTTTCCCTCTGATCCAGCATTTCGATCCGCTGGCGCACGGTTACCAGTTCGTCGAAAAGACGCCCTGGATCGACCGCTTCAATATCAGCTACTTCCTCGGGCTGGACGGCATCTCGCTGTGGTTCGTACCGCTGACCGCCTTCATCACGGTCATCGTGGTGCTGGCTGGTTGGGTGGTGATCCAGAAGCGTGTCGCCCAGTACATGGGTGCCTTCCTGATCCTCTCGGGCATCATGGTCGGCGTCTTCTCGTCGCTGGATGCGATGCTGTTCTATGCCTTCTTCGAAGCGACCCTGATCCCGATGTTCATCATCGTGGGCGTCTGGGGCGGTGACAACCGCGTGTATGCAGCCTTCAAGCTGTTCCTGTACACGCTGCTGGGCTCGCTCCTGATGCTGATCGCGCTGATCTACCTGTACTACGTGTCCGGTGGCAGCTTCGAGATCCCGACCTGGCATCAGGTGCCGCTGTCGATGCTGGAGCAGAAGATCCTGTTCTTCGCCTTCCTGGCCGCCTTCGCCGTGAAGGTGCCGATGTGGCCGGTGCACACCTGGTTGCCGGATGCCCACGTGCAGGCGCCGACCGGTGGCTCCATCGTGCTGGCGGCCATCATGCTGAAGCTGGGCGCCTACGGTTTCCTGCGCTTCTCGCTGCCGATCCTGCCTGACGCCAGCCATGCATTGTCCGGCTTCATGATCTTCCTCTCGCTGGTGGCCGTGATCTACATCGGTCTGGTGGCGCTGGTGCAGCAGGACATGAAGAAACTGGTCGCCTATTCGTCGATCGCCCACATGGGCTTCGTCACCCTGGGCTTCTTCATGTTCAACGACATGGCATTGCAGGGCGGCATCGTGCAGATGATCTCGCACGGTTTCGTCTCCGGCGCCATGTTCATGTGTATCGGCGTGCTGTACGACCAGATGCATACCCGCGAGATTTCGCAGTACGGTGGTGTGGTCAACAAGATGCCGCGCTTCGCCTTCTTCTTCATCCTGTTCTCGCTGGCCAACTGCGGCCTGCCGGCCACCTCCGGTTTCGTCGGCGAATTCATGGTGATTCTGGGTGCGGTGAAGTTCAACTTCTGGATCGGCCTGCTGGCGGCCACCGCCCTGATCCTGGGTGCGGCCTACTCGCTGTGGCTGGCCAAGCGCGTCATCTTCGGCGCCGTGACCAACCACCACGTGGCCGAGCTGGTCGACGTGAATGCCCGCGAGTTCTTCATCCTGGGTCTGCTGGCCATCGCTACCCTGGTCATGGGTATCTATCCCGGCATCATCACCGACAGCATCCAGACTTCGGTGACCGACCTGTTGAAGCACGTGGCGGTCTCCAAGATCAACTGATCTGCGCAACAAAGATGTGAAGGGCGGGGCGCTCGCGTCCCGCCAGCCAGAAAGCTGGGCAACAACGAGTAACGAGACGAGCCGGTGTGACATTGCCGGTCGGGCGGCGCGACCGGAAGTCGCGACACAAGCGGGCGAACACAAGCGGTAGTAACTAAATGAATAACATGAATCTGATCCCTGTCTATCCGGAAATATTTCTGCTGATCGCGACTTCCGCGATCCTGCTGATCGATATGTTCCTGCCGGAAAGCAAGCGCGTCATCACCTATCTGCTGTCTCTGGCGGCACTGGTGGTGTGCGCGGTATTGACCTTTGTCGATCTCAACAGCGGCGCGACGGTCTACACGTTCAACAACATGTTCGTGTCCGATCCGCTGGCCAATCTGTTGAAGCTGTTCACCTACCTGAGTGTGGGTGTGACGCTGATCTACTCGCGCCAGTACAATACTGCGCGCGGCATCACCGGTGGCATGCTGGGCGGCGAATACTATGCCCTGGCGCTGTTTGCCCTGCTGGGCCAGATGGTCATGATTTCCGGCAACAGCTTCCTGTCCATCTACCTGGGCCTGGAACTGATGTCGCTGTCGCTGTACGCGCTGGTGGCCCTGCGTCGTGACCACGCCGCTTCCACCGAAGCCGGTATGAAGTATTTCATCCTGGGCGCGCTGGCTTCCGGCTTCCTGCTGTACGGCATGTCCATGCTGTATGGTGCGACCGGTGGCGCGCTGGAATTGAACGAAGTGTTCCGTGCCATCGTCTCCGGTACCGTTGACCGTACTCCGCTGGTGTTCGGCATCGTGTTCGTGGTGGCTGGCCTGGCCTTCAAGCTGGGTGCCGTTCCCTTCCACATGTGGGTGCCGGACGTCTACCAGGGTTCGCCGACTCCCGTGACCCTGCTGCTGGGTGCCGCTCCCAAGCTGGCCACCTTCGCCATCACCTTCCGTCTGCTGGTCGAAGGCATGCTGCCGCTGGCCGTGGACTGGCAACAGATGCTGATGGTGCTGGCCGTGCTGTCCATCATCCTGGGTAACGTCACCGCCATCGCGCAGACCAACATCAAGCGCATGCTGGCCTACTCGACCATTTCGCACATGGGCTTCATGCTGTTGGGCATGATGTCCGGCGTGGTCGATGGCAACCTGTTCTCGGCCGTGAACGCCTACAGCTCGTCGTTGTTCTATGCGGTGACCTATGTGATCACCACGCTGGGTTCGTTCGGCGTGATCATCCTGCTGTCGCGCTCCGGTTTCGAGGCCGATACCCTGGAAGACTTCAAGGGTCTGAACCAGCGCAGTCCCTGGTTTGCTGCCGTGATGATGATCATGATGTTCTCGCTGGCCGGTATTCCTCCGCTGGTGGGCTTCTATGCCAAGCTGTCCGTGCTGCAGGCCGCCATGGCCACCGGTCAGATCTGGCTGCCGGTGCTGGCCGTGATCTTCTCGCTGATCGGTGCCTTCTACTACATCCGTGTGGTCAAGGTCATGTACTTCGATGAGCCGACCGATACCGCCAAGATCGTCGCCACACCGGAAATGCGCGTGGTGCTGAGCTTGAACGGTATCGCTGCTCTGGCCATCGGCCTGTGGCCGGGTCACCTGATGGATGCCTGCACCAATGCCATCGTCAGCACGCTGGCGACCTTCCTCAGCAAGGTCGTGGCGTAAGGAAACAGGGAAATGAACGTTTCCCTGTTCAGCTGGATCGTGATCCTGTTGGCCGCCTTCGCGGCCAATTTGCCTTTCTTCAACCAGCAATTGTTCGGCCTCATCCCGCTCAAGCGCGACGCCGCCTGGGTCAAGCCGGTCTGGGTGCGGCTGATCGAGCTGCTGGTGCTGTATTTCGGCGTCGGCGTCGTTGCCCATTTCCTGGAAGCAGGTATCGGCAACGTCTTTTCGCAGGGCTGGGAATTCTATGCCATCACCGGTTGTCTGTTCCTGGTATTGGCTTATCCCGGTTACGTGATGCGCTACCTGCGCAAGCAGCACGCCTGAACCTGCCAGCAAGAGGCGTCGATCCGAGATCGGCGCCTTTTTTCCATGGCGACCGCCATCCTCGTTCCACACCCGATCCTCACTTCATCCCCCCACTTTCACACCACGCTCACATCATGGACGCCCATCTCAAAGAGACGCAGAAAGACAGCCGCCGGGTCTACGAAGGTCATTTCCTCAAGGTTCAGAAGGACACCATCGTGCTGCCCGATGGCAAGGAAAGCACACGCGAATACATCAAGCATCCCGGCGCCGTGACGGTGCTGCCCTTGTTCGATGACGGCAGCGTACTGATGGAGCGCCAGTTCCGCTATCCGCTGGATCGCGTCTTCATCGAAGTGCCGGCGGGGAAGATCGACCCGGGCGAAGATACGCTGGAGTGTGCCAAGCGCGAACTCAAGGAAGAGACCGGCTATACGGCCACCGAGTGGCAGTACGTCTGCACCATTCACAATGCCATCGCCTATTCTGACGAACACCTGGTGCTCTACCTGGCGCGTGGACTGAAGGAAGGGGAGCGCGAGCTGGATGAGGGTGAGTTCCTGGATGTCTACAAGGCGCCGCTTGCCGATTTGCTGGAACAGGTGCGCAACGGCCAGATTACCGACGTCAAGACTGTCATCGGCCTGTTTTGGCTGGAGAAGATCGTCAACGGCAGCTGGACGCCGCCGCAACGCCCGGCTGGCGTCTGACGACGGCAACATGCAAAAAGCCGCATCCGAGGATGCGGCTTTTGTGCTTATGGGGCAGGGTGCTTACATGCCCGAGTAGTTCGGCCCGCCGCCGCCTTCAGGCGTAACCCAGACGATGTTCTGCGTCGGGTCCTTGATATCGCAGGTCTTGCAGTGCACACAGTTCTGGGCGTTGATCTGCAGGCGGTCGGTATTGTCCTCGTTCTTGACGAATTCATAGACACCCGCCGGGCAGTAGCGCGCCTCCGGGCCGGCGTATTTGGCCAGATTGATCTGGACCGGTACGGCCTTGTCCTTGAGCGTCAGGTGCGCGGGCTGGTCTTCACCATGGTTGGTATTGGAGATGAAGACCGAAGACAGGCGATCGAAGGTCAGCTTGCCATCCGGCTTGGGATAGGCGATCGGCGCGAAGTCCGAGGCCGGTCGCAGGCATTCGTGATCGGCATGCGTATGACGCAGGGTCCAGGGGGCCTTGCCGCCGAACAGGACCTGGTCGATGCCCACCAGCAGGGTGCCGGTCACCAGGCCCTTGCTCATTGATGGCTTGAAGTTGCGCGCCTTGTGCAGTTCGTCTTTGAGCCAGGATGCCTCGAAGGCCGCCGGGTAGGCCGCCAGTTCGTCGGACTGGCGATTCTCGCCCAGGGCATTGAATGCCGCATCCGCTGCCAGCATGCCGCTCTTGATCGCCGCATGGCTGCCCTTGATGCGCGAGGCATTGAGGAAGCCGGCATCGCAACCCAGCAGCGCACCACCGGGGAACACCAGCTTGGGCAGGGATTGCACGCCGCCGGCGGTGATCGCGCGGGCGCCGTAGGAGAGGCGCTTGCCGCCTTCGAAGAACTTGCGGATTTCCGGATGGGTCTTGTAGCGCTGGAATTCCTCGAACGGCGACAGGTAGGGATTCTGGTAGGCCAGGCCGACCACGTAGCCCACGGCCACCTGGTTGTTGTCCAGGTGATAGAGGAAGGAACCTCCGTAGGTGTCGTTGGCTAGCGGCCAGCCAGCGGTGTGGACCACCAGGCCGGGCTGGTGCACTTCCGGCTTCACTTCCCACAGTTCCTTGATGCCGATGGCATAGGTCTGCGGATCGCGGCCGGCATCCAGCTTGTACTTTGCGATCAACTGCTTGCCCAGGTGGCCGCGCGCACCTTCGGCGAAGAAGGTGTATTTGGCGTGCAGTTCCATGCCCAGCTGGAATTCGGGACCGGGTTCGCCCTCCTTGTTGATGCCCATGTTGCCGGTGGCTACGCCCTTGACCGAGCCATCCTCGTGGTAGAGCACTTCGGCAGCGGGGAAGCCCGGGAAGATTTCCACGCCCAGCGCTTCGGCCTGCTGGCCCAGCCAGCGGGTGACGTTGGAGAGCGAAATCACGTAGTTGCCATGGTTCTGGAAGCAGGCGGGCAGCAGCCAGTTGGGGGTCTTGTAGGCCTTGTCGGCCGAGAGGAAGAGAAAGCGGTCTTCAGTCACCGGAGTGTTCAGCGGCGCGCCTTGCTCCTTCCAGTCAGGGATCAGCTCGCTCAGCGCACGCGGGTCCATCACGGCGCCTGAGAGGATATGGGCGCCGACTTCGCTGCCTTTTTCCAGCACGCAGACCGAGACCTCGCGATGTTGCTGGGTAGCCAGTTGCTT
>NZ_DASQOH010000076.1:0-24441 GCF_035644555.1 Herbaspirillum sp. | reverse complement strand
GCCAAGTGCGCCAGCTGCCATGCAGTCGGACCCTCTGCCCGCGCCGGCTTCGGTCCGCAGCTGAGCAACGTGATCGGCCGCAAGGCCGGTTCCACCGCCGATTTCAAGTATTCGCCGGCGATGGCCGGTGCCGGCTTCGTCTGGACCGAGGACAAGCTGCGCGCCTTCCTCAAGGCGCCCAGCGAGGTGGTGCCGGGCAACAAGATGCGTTTCTGGGGCATCGGCAGCGACCGCCAGATCGACGACATCCTGGCCTATCTGCGCAGCGTCCGTCAGCCCTGAAAGAGCGGCCTTCAGCCGTACGGCGGCAAGCCCATGCGCCGCCGCGCCAGATGGATGGAGCCGTTGCGCACTGCCCAGCGCAATGGTTGTGCCGCCACCAGTACCGAGCGCCGCAGCAGTTCCCGCCGCCACGGCGGACGCGGCGTGACCCCCAGCATCTCTTGCGCCCAGGGCGGCAGCAGGTCCACTCCGGCGCGCATCATCAGGCGCGTCCATGGTTGCGCCAGCGCGTTCGGCGCGGGGGCATTCAGCACCAGCTGCAAGGTCTTGCGGGTGCGTTCGTCGCAGCGCAGTTCGGGGCGCATCGCCTGGATGTATCCGTCCACCGCCATCTGCGAACGCGGTACCTCGCGCGCGCCCAGTGCCTCGGCGACCCGGGCGATCTCGTCGAAATACTGGTCCTGGCGCGCCGCCGGAAAGTCCGGCCGACGATAGCGCAGATAAGCCTGCAGGAAGCAATCCACCTCGGCCACATGCACCCAGGTCAGCAGATCGGGGTCGCTGGCGGAATAGGCGCGTCCATCCGGCGCCACGCCCTTGACCACGAGATGGATGCGCTTGACCCGCTCGATGAGGCGCTCGGCGTCGGCGCGACTGCCGAAGGTGGTGCCGGCGATGAATTGCGCGGTCGCGCGCAGGCGCGCCAGCATGTCGGCCTGGAAGTTGGAGTGATCCCACACCCCGGCCAGTGGTAGCGGATGCAACATCTGCAACAGTAAAGCTGCCACGCCGCCGGTGAGCATGGCCGTGAAATCGCTGTGGACCTGCCAGGCTGCCGAGTCCGGACCGAACAGGCCGGGATCACCCGGCGGCTGCAGGAAGTCTGCGCTGCCAGGGCCGCGGCTGATGGAGAGGACACTGGCTTCGATGCGCTGGCGCAGGAATTCCATGATGCAGGAGAGTGCGGGGACAAGGTAAGGGAAGGGCAGTGTGCCATAGCGGCGCCATTCCTGCCGGTCGCCCCACGTGGCGATTTTCCGGTTGTGCTTGCAGCCGGTGAGAAGTCCTTCGCTGACATTTCTGTCAGAAAGCGATTTGTCGAAAAGCCTTCTGCAAGGCGGCTCCGAGGCCGCTACAATAGCCCTCGCCGCACGGCCCACGAAGAATAAAATCGGGCCCGGGCAAGCTCATCGGATTCAGGGAACGCAGACCGGCGACCGGGGAAAAGCGCCAGCCTGCGCCACATAGAACAAAGCACAGCAGGAGAGGACGGCCGGGGCCGCACGGGGCGCCGGTTCATGGCATGGGCAGACTGCGTGAAGCGGGCTGCCCGGTCGTTCCTGCCCGCCTTACTGGGATAGCAGTTCATGAACATGGTCGCGCTGGCGTTGCGCCGCCCGTACACCTTCATCGTGATGGCCTTGCTGATCGTGCTGGCCACGCCATTGACGCTGAAGAACATGGCCACCGACATCTTCCCCGAGATCAATATCCCGGTGGTCTCCATCATCTGGAACTACAACGGCCTGTCGGCGCAGGAAATGGGACAGCGCATCGCCGCCCAGAACGAGCGCGGACTCACCACCGTGGTCAGCGACATCGAACACATCGAGTCGCAATCCCTGGCCGGGGTGTCGGTGATCAAGGTGTTCTTCCAGCCCAAGGCCAACATCCAGACCGCCATCGCGCAGGTGGTGGCCTCGGTACAGACCCAGGTGCGCCAGCTGCCGCCGGGGATCACGCCGCCGCTGGTGATCAAGTATTCCGCCTCCAGCATCCCGGTGATGCAGCTGGCACTGTCCTCACCGACGCTGCCCGAGCAGACCGTGTTCGATGCTGCCGTCCAGACCCTGCGTCCACAGCTGGTCACCATTCCCGGCGTGGCGGTGCCTTACCCGTATGGCGGCAAGAGCCGGTTGATCTCGGTGGACCTGGATACCCAGGCCCTGCAGTCACGTGGCCTGGCCCCCATCGACGTGGTCAACGCCATCAATACGCAGAACCTGATCCTGCCCTCCGGCACGGCCAAGTTCGGCGGCACCGAATATTCGGTCAAGATCAACGGTTCGCCCGAAGCCGTGGCCGGCCTCAACGAACTGCCGGTGCGCACCACCAACGGCGCCACCATCTACCTCAAGGATGTGGCCAACGTGCGCGATGGCTTCTCGCCGCAGACCAACGTGGTGCGCCAGGACGGCGCGCGCGGCGTGCTGCTGTCCATCTTGAAGAACGGCGGCGCTTCCACCCTGGACATCGTGGACAACCTGCGCAAGCTCCTGCCCACCGCCGCCCAGACCCTGCCTGAAGACATCAAGATCACGCCGCTGTTTGACCAGTCGCTGTTCGTGAAGGCGGCCGTGACCGGCGTCATCAGCGAGGCGCTCATCGCCGCCGGCCTGACGGCGGCCATGGTGCTGCTGTTCCTGGGCAACTGGCGCAGCACGCTCATCATCGGCCTGACCATTCCGCTGTCCATCATGGCGGCGATCCTGATGCTGGCCGCCCTGGGCGAGACCCTGAACCTGATGACCCTGGGCGGCCTGGCGCTCTCGGTGGGCATCCTGGTGGACCAGGCCATCGTCACCATCGAGAACATCGAGCGCCACCTGCATCTGGGCAAGCCGCTGCACGACGCCATCACCGTCGGCGCCGGCGAGATCGGTGTGCCGGCCTTCGTGGCCACGCTGTGCATCTGCATCGTGTTCGTGCCGATGTTCTTCCTCTCCGGCGTGGCGCGTTTCCTGTTCGTGCCGCTGGCCGAAGCCGTGGTCTTTGCCATGGCCGCCTCCTACCTCCTCTCGCGCACCCTGGTGCCGACCCTGGTGATGCTGCTCATGGGTAGCCACGGCCAGGTCGACAGCGCCAAGGCCAGTCTGCTGCAGCGCCTGTACCGCGCCTTCGACAACCGTTTCGAGCGGGTGCGCCATGGCTATACGCTGGTGCTGTCCTCGCTGCTGGCGCACCGGCGCCGCTTCGCGCTGGGCTTCCTGGGGTTCTGTCTGCTGTCCTGCCTGCTGTATCCCTTCCTCGGCCGCGACTTCTTCCCCAACGTGGATGGCGGCCAGATCCGCCTGCACATGCGCATGCCCACCGGCACCCGCATCGAGGAAACCGCGCGTGCCGCCGATGAGGTCGAGCGCGTCATCCGCAGCCTGATCCCGGCCTCAGAACTGGAGACCATCCTCGATAACCTGGGCGTGCCCAACTCCGGCATCAACCTGTCCTACAGCAATGCCGGCACCATCGGCACCCTCGACGGCGAAATCCTGATGGCCCTGAAGGAAGGCCACCGGCCCACCGAGGAACTGGTGGCCATGCTGCGCGAGCAATTGCCGCGCCGCTTCCCCGGCATCGAGTTCTTTTTCCAGCCGGCCGACATCGTTACCCAGATCCTGAACTTCGGCCTGCCGGCGGCTATCGACGTGCAATTCACCGGCCCCAACATGGAGGCCAATGCGCGCCTGGCGGCCGAGCTCACGCGCAAGATCAGGCAGATTCGCGGCGCGGTGGATGCCCACGTGCACCAGCGCCTTGATGGTCCGGCGCTGGACCTGCGCATGGATCGCACGCGCCTGCAGCAGTTCGGCCTGTCGGCCGCCAATGTCGGCCAGAACCTCCTGATCGCCCTGTCCGGCAGTTCGCAGACGCAGCCGGCCTTCTGGCTCAATCCCAATAACGGTGTGGTCTACAGCATTGCGGTGCAGTCCCCGCAATACCAGGTCGATTCGCTCGATTCCCTGCTCAATATCCCGGTCGGGGCTGGCGCCAATGCCACCACTCCGCCGCAACTGCTGGGCAACCTGGTCGATGTGCATGCCGGACGCCAGATGGCCGTGGCCTCGCGCTACAACATCTCGCCGGCCATCGATGTCTATGTCAGCGTGCAGGGGACCGATCTGGCCAGCGTGGCCGGCAAGGTGACGGCCCTGGTGGAAGAGATCAAGCCCAGGCTGGCCCGTGGCAGCCAGGTGGTGATTCGCGGCCAGGTGGAAACCATGCAGTCTTCCTTCATCGGCCTGGGCGTCGGCCTGGCCATGGCCATCGTGCTGGTGTATCTGCTGGTGGTGGTCAATTTCCAGTCGTGGATCGATGCCGCCATCATCATTGCCGCGCTGCCTGCCGCACTGGCCGGCATCGCCTGGATGCTGTTCATCACCGGCACCACGCTCTCGGTGCCGGCCCTGACCGGCGCCATCATGACCATGGGCGTGGCCACCGCCAACAGCATCCTGATCGTGGCCTTTGCGCGGCAGCGCCGGGAAGAGGGGGCCACCCCGCTGGCCGCCGCGCTGGAAGCCGGCTCCACCCGTATCCGCCCGGTGCTGATGACGGCACTGGCCATGATTATCGGCATGATTCCCATGGCCCTGGGCCTGGGTGAGGGTGCCGAGCAGAACGCGCCGCTGGGGCGTGCCGTGATCGGTGGGCTCATGCTGGCCACCGTATCGACCTTGTTCTTCGTGCCGGTGGTGTTTGCCGGCGTGCATCAGAGACTGGCCCGCCGCGCCGACAAGCGCCGCCATCCCGCAGTCGGGCCTGCGCATCAGGAGTCTTGAACCATGTCGCATGACCGTCATTCCGAACTCGGCATCCACCCTCTTTCCGAGGGCGAGCCGCAACAGCGCCAGCAGATGATGAAGCGCGCCCGGCTGGTGCTGGTGGTGGTGCTGATCCTGCTGGCCGCAGGCGCGGCGCGTACCATCATCAGCCGCACGGCCAACGCACGCGCCCTGGAAGCCGGCACCGCCGAGCGCGCCAAGGTGTTCGTGCGCGTGACCGAAGCGCGCAGCAGCGCCGATGGCCAGACCCTGGCCCTGCCGGGGACCTTGCAGGGCTTCGTGCAGTCGCCCATTTCTGCGCGTTCCGGCGGCTACCTCAAGCGCTGGTACAAGGACATCGGCGCCGAGGTCAAGAAGGGCGAGCTGCTGGCCGAACTGGATACCCCGGAAATCGACCAGCAACTCTCGCAGGCCCTGGCGGCCCGTCAGCAGGCCGCCTCCAGCATGGAACTGGCCAAGAGTTCGATGGCGCGCTGGGAAGCCCTGCGCAAGAAGGATGCGGTCTCGCAGCAGGAACTGGATGAACGCCGCAGCGCCTTCGCCCAGGCCAGCTCCAACCTGGCGGCAGCCGACGCCAACGTCGAACGGCTGCGCCAGGTAGAGGGCTTCAAGCGCATCGTGGCACCGTTCTCGGGCATCATCACGCGCCGCAACGTGGACGTGGGCGACCTGATCGATCCGGGTGCAGGGCGCTCGCTATTCGTGCTCTCGCAGACCGATCCGCTGCGGGTCTATGTCAACGTGCCGCAGTCCTATGCCAACCTGGTCAAGCCGGGCCAGCAGGTGACCGTCACCCAGTCCGAGCTGCGCGGTCGCAAGTTCGAAGGCAAGGTGGCGCGCACCGCTGGTGCCATCGATCCAGCCACCCGTTCCATGCAGATCGAGGTGACGCTGGCCAATGCCGACAATGCCCTGCTGCCGGGCGCCTTCGTGCAGGTGGCGCTGCCCCTGAAACCCAGCGGCGCCTTGTTGGTGGCGGCTGATACCCTGATGTTCCGGCGCGACGGTTCGTTGGTGGCGGCCGTCGATGAGCAGAACAAGGTACAGCTCAAGAAGGTCAGGCTGGGGCGCAACTTCGGGCTCACCGTGGAAGTGCTGGAGGGCTTGAGCGGCAAGGAAAAACTGATCCTCAATCCCTCCGATTCGCTGTCCGAAGGTGACCAGGTCGAACCCACCCTGGAGCAGCCCGCCCCAGCGAAGAAGGCCGCATCATGACGCTGCGCCGCCCGCCGGTCGCCCTGGTCATGCTGACCTGCGTCCTGGCGCTCACTGCCTGCGCCAGCGGCCCCGACTACGTCAAGCCGACGCTGGACATGCCCGCCGCCTGGACGCCGGAAGCCCCCTGGTGCAGCATGCAGCCGCAGGATGAGGTCGCGCGCGGCCCCTGGTGGGAGCGCTTCGGCGATGCCCAGCTCAACGCCCTGCAACAGCAGGCGCTGGCCGGCAACCAGACGCTGGCCATTGCCACGGCGCGGCTGGCCCAGGCACGGGCGCAACTGGATGTGAGCGGGGCGGCACAGGCGCCGCAGGTCGGCATCAGCAGCCGTGCCGCGCGTGCGCGCATCTCGGCCAACCGGCCGCTGACCAACTACAATTCGCCCAATTACGCGACCGTACAAAACGATTTCGCGCTGGGCTTGACTGTCAGTTACGAACTGGATTTCTTCGGGAGGGTACGACGCTCGGTGGAAGCGGCCGGCGCCGCCCTCCAGCAATCGGCTGCCGATCTCGAAAACACCCGCCTCCTGATCAGCGCCGACCTGGCCAGCAACTATTTCAACCTGCGTGAACTGGATGTCGAACTGGACGTGGTCCGGCGCGCCATCGATCTGCAGCGCAAGGCGCTGGATCTGGCCACGTCGCGGCACGACCTTGGTGCCACGTCCGGACTGGACGTGGCCCAGCAACAGGCCCTGCTGGACACCACGCTGACCCAGGTCGACCTGCTGGGCCGCCAGCGCGCCCAGTACGAGCACGCCATCGCCACCCTGACCGGCACCCCGGCACCGGGTTTCGCGATCGCGCCGTCTCTGGCACCGATTGCCTTGCCGGCGATCCCGCTGGGCGTGCCCTCGGACGTGCTGGAGCGCCGCCCTGACGTCGCCTCGGCCGAGCGAGCCATGGCCGCTGCCAATGCCCAGATCGGCGTGGCCAGCGCCGCCTACTATCCCAGCTTCATGCTGCAGCCCTCGTATGGCGTGGACAGCCGTAACTGGGGCGCGCTGTTCAATGCGCCCAGCGTGCTGTGGTCACTCGGGGTATCGGCCTCGCAAAGCCTGTTCGATGCCGGCCGCCTGCGCGCTGGCGTGGACTTCAGCAAGGCCGGCTACCAGGCCACCTTGGCGACCTATCGGCGCACCGTGCTGACCGCCATGCAGGAGGTGGAAGACGGCATCACCGGCATCGCCGCCCTGGACCGCGCCTATCGGCAAGCGCAGTCGGCCATCGCCAGTGCGCGCCGGGTGCTGGACATCGCCACCAGCCGCTACGAAGGCGGGGCCACGCCCTATCTCGATGTGATCACGGCGCAACAGTCCCTGCTCAACAGTGAGCGCCAGGCGGCGCAATTGATGGGGCAACGGCTGTTGGTGTCGGTGTTCCTCATCAAAGCGCTCGGGGGAGACTGGCAGGAGCGCCGCGACCGGCCCGCGCAACTGGGTGGCGGGGTGGCGCCGGCTGTTATGCAATCGCCAATCTTATCGCCGCAAGAGAATGACTGATATGATGGCCTGACCAGTTTGACCGGCCGCAAAGCCGCTTGCTGACAGGCTTGTCAGCTGCGGCCCTCCAGTCCGGCAATTGCCCGGTAAACCCCTGCGTAATCCGCGATATGCCCCCCTCCCGGCCTGCCTAGAATCGAGCCAGCATTCCAGCACCGTGAGAATAGCGAGGCAGACATGAACTGGTTCAACAATCTGAAGATCGCCCGGAAACTGATCCTTTCCTTTGCCGCCGTCATCATCCTGACGGTCATCCTGGGGATCTTTGCGATCCGCGAGCTCAAGGCGGTGAACCAGGCCTCCACCGACATGGCCAGCAACTGGCTGCCGACCATCAAGGCGGCGCAGGCGATCCAGGCTTCATTGCCGCGCATGCGCATTTCCGAACTGCAGATGATCACCGCGGTCACTCCTGGCGAACGCGAAGATGCGCTCAAGGCCATCAAGTCGCGCCTGGAGATCCTGGCCAGGCAGCGCGACACCTACGAGAAACAGATTTCGGAGGCCGAGGAAAAGGTGGTCTACGAAAAATTCTCCAGGAATTTCGCCAGCTATCTGGAGATCAACCACAAGCTCGCCGAGATTTCCGGCGAAGGCAGGGAAGAAGACGCCCGCGCCATGTTCAAGGGCGACTCCAACAAGACCTTCCGCAGCATGCTGGAAAACATGGACGAGATCGTCAAGATCAACGACGCCGGCAGCGCCCGCTCCGACCAGGACGCCAGTGATGTGTTCGACGCTGCGCGCAAGTGGATCATCGGCCTGCTGGTGGCCATCGTGGTGATTGCCTTTGCCCTGGCTGCAGCGGTGGCTCGCGCGGTATCGCGTCCCCTGAACGAAGCGGTGAGCGTGGCCGAGCGGGTGGCCCAAGGCGACCTGACGGTGGAGATCCAGTCCCACAGCAAGGACGAGACGGGCATGCTGATGCATTCCCTGCGCGCCATGAATGACAGCCTGCACAAGATCGTCTGCGAGGTGCGCACCGGCACCGATGCCATCACCACCGCCTCGCAGGAAATCGCCACCGGCAACCTCGACCTGTCTTCGCGCACCGAGCAACAGGCGGGCTCGCTGGAAGAGACCGCCTCGGCCATGGAAGAACTGACCTCCACCGTCAAGCAGAACGCCGACAACGCCCGCCAGGCCAACCAGCTGGCGGCCTCGGCCTCCGACATCGCCAGCCAGGGGGGCGAAGTGGTGCATCAGGTGGTGCAGACCATGGAGGGCATCACCGAGAGTTCCAGCCGCATTGCCGACATCATCAGCGTGATCGACGGGATTGCCTTCCAGACCAACATCCTGGCCCTCAACGCGGCGGTGGAGGCAGCCCGTGCCGGCGAGCAGGGCCGCGGCTTCGCCGTGGTAGCCTCGGAAGTGCGCTCACTGGCCCAGCGCTCCGCCTCGGCGGCCAAGGAGATCAAGCAGCTCATCGATGATTCGGTGGAAAAGGTCGGCGCCGGCAGCCAGCTGGTCGAGCGCGCCGGTGCCACCATGAGCGAGGTGGTCGCCAGCGTGCGCCGCGTCACCGACGTGGTGGCCGAGATCAGCGCCGCCAGCCACGAGCAGAGCACCGGCATCGAGGAGATCAACCGCGCCATCACCCAGATGGACGAAGTCACACAGCAGAACGCCGCTTTGGTGGAGGAAGCCGCTGCCGCCGCGCAGTCGCTACAGGACCAGGCCGGACGGCTGACGCAGGTGGTCAGCGTGTTCAAGATACAGCGCTGAAACCTACATACGAGGTTTGCATGACCGCCAAGGTGGTCATGCGTACGCCGTTTTACGGTGGACTCATTGCGACGGCAACTCGAAGCAATACCCCACCCCGTACACCGCCTGGATCGCGTTATGACCGGGGAAGAACGGTTCCAGCTTGCGCCGCAGGTTCTTGATGTGGGTATCGATGACGCGGTCGGTGACCGGGCGGTCGTCGTCGTGCAGGTGGTTGAGCAACTGCTCGCGTGAAAAGACCTGGCCCGGTGCGGCCGCGAAGGTCTTGAGCAGGCGCAGTTCCAGTGGCGTCAGGTTCAGCGGCTCGCCGCGCACGCTGGCCTGGTGCCGCAGTTCGTCGATTTGCAGCAACTCAGCAGCGCTCGGGCTCGCCTGTGCCTGTGCGCGTTGCACCAGCGCATTGCGCCTGAGCATGGACTTGACCCGCGCCACCACTTCACGCGGCGAAAACGGCGCCTTGCTGATGTAGTCGTCCGCGCCCAGTTCCAGACCACGCAGGCGATCCTCTTCTTCGGCGCGGGCGGTCAGCATCAGGATGGGCACGTCGCAGAAGCTGCGCAGGCGACGGCAGATTTCCCAGCCATCCATTCCCGGCAGCATGATATCGAGCAGGATCAGGTCCGGGCGCTGCTGCTGCACCACCTCGACGACGGCATCGCCCCGCGCCACATGGCGTGACTGGTAGCCGGCTGCGGCGAGATATTTCTGCAGCAGTTCGGCCAGCTTGGGCTCGTCCTCGACGATGAGGATGTCGGCGCTCCGGGGCGGCTGGAAGTGGAAGGCTTCGCTCATGGCTGCTCCTCGAACCGCGCCGGCAGCACCACCGTGACGCGCAGGCCACCCATGGGCGAGGCACTGGCCGCAATGCTGCCCTGGTGCGCATCGACGATGCGGCGGCAGATCGCCAGCCCGAGTCCGGCGCCACCACTGGCGCGATTGCGCGAACTCTCGACCCGGAAGAAACGCTCGAACAGGCGCGCCATCGCCTCCGGCGGCACGCCCGGCGCGGTGTCGTCGAAGACCAGATGCCAGTGCTGTTCCTGCAGGCTGGCCTGCAGGTGCAGGCCACCACCGGCATCGGTGTAGCGCAGGCTGTTTTCGAAGAGATTGTTGAACAGTTGCTGCAGGCGTGCGCCATCGGCATGCACCGGCATGGCCGCCGGCAGTTGTGCCGTCAGGGTCAGTCCACGCTGGCTGAAGCGCTCGCCATAGACCTGCACGCTGGCATGCAACAGTGGCAGCAGGTCCATGTCCGTCTGGCGATAGGCCAGGGCGCCGGCGTCCGCCAGCGACAGGTCGTAGAGATCGCCGACCAGTTTGTTGAGATGTTCCACCTCGCTCTTGAGCGAGCGCAGGGTCTGCGCGTCCGGTTGCATGACGCCGTCTTCCAGCGCTTCCAGCTGACCGTTGAGGATGCCCAGCGGCGTGCGCAGTTCATGCGAGACGTCGGTCATGAATTCGCGCCGCAATTGTTCATTGCGCTCCAGGGTCATGGCCAGCTGGTTGAAGTCCTGCGCCAGCCGCCCCACCTCGTCGCCGGACTCGACCTCGACCCGCGTTGCGTAGTCGCCGCTGGCCAGCCGATGCGTGGCGCGCGCCACGCGGGTGAGCGGGCGCGTCAGCACGCCGGAGATGCGCACCACCAGAAACGCCGCCAGCATTATCGCCACCACCGCAATGATGAGCTGGGCCAGGAACTGGCTTTGCTGGAAGCGCAGGTCGATGGCGCCGATCACGTTTTCGAAGGGTGTCTGCGCCACCCAGCCGACGATCACGTCATCCAGGAGCAGCGGCCGCAGGCGCGCATCAGGACCGATATTGGGGTAGCCGATCACCAGTCGCCGATGGGCATCCAGCAAGGAGAAGCGCAGCGTGGCGCCGGTCAGGTCGGAGGCGGTCAGCGGCGGTCCCGGCGGGGGTGTTACGCCGTTGTGCTCGACGATGGCTGGTTTCATCAGTTCGAACCAGACCCGTGGCTGGCCGCGGATGAAGTCCCAGTTGCCATGCTCCCGATAGGCCTGCTCCAGGCGCGGCACCATGTCTTCCATGCGTTGCTGGGCCTGTTCGTTGAGATAGCCAAGGAAGTCGCGGTTGAAGATGTAGTGCCCGGCCCCATTGATGGCGGCGATCAGCGCCACGATCAGCGCCAGCATCGCGTAGAACAGTTTCAGGCGGATGTTGGCGCGGTGGAAGAAGCGGTCGGACAGCGCCGCCAGCGAGTGGGCGATGGACTTGAACACGGGAGCCGGGAATGACAGGACAAGGCGCCAGCTTAACAAGATAGTCGCATGGCGGCGAGGGCCGGGGAGCGATCTGTTTCATTCCGGGGAGAAAGTGGCTGCGCTCAAATTTCCTTCACATTTGCTTTCCATAATCACAGGTCCGATAGCTCATTGCGCCCGGATTGCCTGCCCATGGCGGCAGGTGTTCCTGGCAGAAAGCCGCCCAGATGCCCGACTTCCGCTCCCAAGCCCTGCCCCTGCTGCGCCAGAATCCGCCTCGCCTGCTGCGCACCCTGATCCTGGCCGCCCTGCTGGCCACGACCCTGGCAGCCTGCTCCCGCTCCGGCGAAGCGCCCCGGGCGGCGCCCCAGGCCGAGGTCGGTTACGTGGTGGTCAAGGCCCAGCGCCAGGCAGTGACCACCGAATTGCCTGGTCGCACCAGCGCCTACCTGGCTGCCGATATCCGCCCGCAGGTGGGCGGCATCATCCAGAAGCGGCTGTTCAAGGAGGGCGCCAAGGTCAAGGCCGGTCAGCCGCTGTACCAGATCGACCCGGCCAGCTACCAGGCGGCCTACGACAGCGCCAAAGCATCGCTGCTCAAGGCCGAGGCCACGCTGGCTTCGTCCAGGCTGAAGGCGCAGCGCTACGCCGAACTCAACAAGATCGACGCCGTCGCCAAACAGGATAACGACGACGTCCAGAGCACCCTGCGCCAGAACCAGGCCGACGTCGCGGTGCAGAAGGCGGCCGTGC
Organism: Herbaspirillum sp.; assembly: GCF_035644555.1. Taxonomy (GTDB): domain Bacteria; phylum Pseudomonadota; class Gammaproteobacteria; order Burkholderiales; family Burkholderiaceae_D; genus Herbaspirillum. The sequence continues at coordinate 12,234 of NZ_DASQOH010000076.1, read as the reverse complement.
AGACGGCGGCCATCAACCTGCAGTACACCAGGATCCTCTCGCCCATTTCCGGCCGCATCGAGAAGTCTTCGGTCACGCCCGGCGCGCTGGTCACCGCCAGCCAGACCACGGCGCTGACCACCGTGCAGCAGATCGATCCGATCTACGTGGACGTCACCCAGTCCACGGTGGATCTGCTGCGTCTGCGCCGCGAACTGGCCAGCGGCCAGATCAGGAAGAGCGGCGAGAACGCCGCCCAGGTCAAGATCCTGCTGGAAGACGGCTCCGCCTACGATCGCACCGGCCGGCTGGAATTCACCGGCCTGTCGGTCGATACCGGTACCGGCATGATTACCCTGCGGGCAGTGGTCCCCAACCCGGACGGTGTGTTGCTGCCGGGCGCCTATGTACGGGCGGTGCTGGAGGAGGGCGTGGACGAGCATGCCCTGCTGGTGCCGCAAAAGGCGGTCAGCCGTGACCAGACCGGTGCGGCAACGGCCCTGGTGCTGGGCGCCAATGGCAAGGTGGAGCAGCGTCTGGTCACCGTGGCGCGTGCAGTGGGTAACAACTGGTGGATCAGCAAGGGCTTGAAGGAGGGTGACAAGCTCATCGTCGATGGCCTGCAGAAGGTGCGCACCGGCGATACCCCGCGTGCCATCGACATCACCGACAGCCTGAAGAAGGACCTGGCCAGCGAGGCCGCCGCCGCCGCTGCCGATCCCTCGCTGGGAGGCGATGCCGACAACGCTGAGACAGACGCTGGTAATAACGCTGCTGGCACCACCAGCCCCGCCACCACCACCGGCAACGCCGCCGGCGCCAAGTCGAAGTAAGCGGAGCGCACATGGCACGTTTCTTCATCGACCGGCCCATCTTCGCGTGGGTCATCGCCATCATCATCATGCTGGGTGGCCTGATGGCCATCCGTTCGCTGTCGCTGGAGCAGTACCCCGACATCGCCCCGCCCAAGGTCAATATCAAGGCCACCTATACCGGTGCCTCGGCCAAGACCCTGGAGGATTCGGTGACCCAGGTCATCGAGCAGCAGATGAAGGGTCTGGACAACCTGCAATACATGTCGGCCAGCTCCAGCTCGGCCGGCAGCGCCACGGTCTCGCTCACCTTCACCGCCGGCACCAATCCGGACGTGGCACAGATGCAGGTACAGAACAAGCTGCAGCAGGTCACGGCGCGGCTGCCGCAGGCGGTGCAGAACAATGGCGTGACGGTCACCAAGGCGTCCACCGACATCCTGATGGTGTTGTCGCTGACCTCGGATGATCCGCGCATCACCAGCATCGATATCGGCGACTTCATCAGCAGCACCCTGACCGACCAGATCAGCCGGGTCGAGGGCGTGGGTGACGTCACCGCCTTCGGTACCAACTATGCGATGCGCATCTGGATCGATCCCGCCAAGCTGCAGAAATATGCGCTGATGCCCTCCGACGTCACCAGCGCCCTGGAAGCCCAGAACACCGAAGTCTCCGCTGGCGAGATCGGTGCGCTGCCGGCCCGGCCCGGACAGCAGATCAATGCCACCATCACCGCGCGCAGCAAGCTGACCACGCCCGATGAATTCCGCAACATCATCGTCAAGTCATCGGCCGATGGTTCGCTGGTCAAGCTCTCCGACGTGGCGCGGGTGGAACTCGGTGGCGAGAGCTACCAGGTGGCCTCGCAGCAGAACGGCAAGCCGTCCTCGGCGCTGGCCATCCAGCTGGCCACCGGCGCCAATGCGCTGGCCACGGCCGATGCGGTCAAGCAGAAGATGGCCGAGCTGGAGCCGTACTTCCCGGCCTCCATGAAGCTCAAGACCAATATCGCCTACGACACCACGCCGTTTGTGAAGGTGTCCCTGGAAGAGGTGGTCAAGACCCTGATCGAAGCCATCGTGCTGGTGGTGCTGATCATGTATCTGTTCCTGCAGAACCTGCGGGCTACCTTCATCCCGGCTATCACGGTGCCGGTGGTGCTGCTGGGGACCTTCGGCATCCTCGCCATGTTCGGCTATTCGATCAACACGCTGACCATGTTCGGCCTGGTGCTGGCCATCGGCCTGCTGGTGGACGATGCCATCGTGGTGGTCGAGAACGTCGAACGCCTGATGAGCGAGGAAAAGCTCAGTCCCCGCGAGGCCACCCGCAAGTCCATGCAGGAGATCACCGGCGCGCTGGTGGGCATTGCCATGGTGTTGTCGGCGGTGTTCATCCCCATGGCCTTCTTCGGTGGCTCCACCGGTGTGATCTATCGCCAGTTCTCCATCACCATCGTCTCGGCCATGGCGCTGTCGGTGATGGTGGCGCTGACCCTGACCCCGGCGCTGTGCGCCACGCTCTTGAAGCCCCATGCTGGCGGTCATGTGCAGCAGGGCCGTTTCTTCACCTGGTTCAACCGCACCTTCGATCGCAGTGCCGCGCGCTATCAGGGCGGCGTGGGCGGCCTGCTCCGCCGCGGCAAGCGCGGCCTGCTGATGTATGCGCTGATCGCCGCCGCCATGGCCGTGCTGTTCATGCGCCTGCCGACCTCCTTCCTGCCGGAAGAGGATCAGGGGGTGCTGATGGCGCAGATCCAGCTGCCCACGGGCGCCACGGCCGAGCAGACCGCCACCGTGGTCAAGACCGTGCAGGAATACTTCATGAACAAGCCGGAGTCGGTCGATTCGGTGTTGGCCATCGTCGGCGCCGGCATAGGCGGCAACAGCCAGAACGGTGCGCGTGCTTTCATCCGCCTCAAGCCATGGGATGCGCGCACGGGGGCTGACCAGTCGGCCTCGGCGCTGGTGCGTCGTGCCAATGCGGACCTGTCCAAGATCCGTGGGGCGCGGGTGTTCCTGATGAATCCGCCGGCGGTGCGCGGCCTGGGCCAGAGTTCCGGCTTCGACCTCGAACTGAAGGACGTCGGTGGTGTGGGTCACGATGCCCTGTTGAAGGCACGCGACCAGTTCCTGCAGCTGGCGCGCAGCAATGCGCTGCTGGCCAACGTGCGCACCACCGGCCTGGACGATACGCCGCAGTTGCGCGTGGCCATCGATGACCGCAAGGCTGATGCGCTGTCGATTGCGACCTCCGACATCAATGCCACCCTGGCCACCGCCATGGGCGGCACCTACGTCAACGACTTCCTCAGCAACGGCCGGGTCAAGAAGGTCTATGTGCAGGGCGATGCGCCGTTCCGCATGCAGGCCGATGATCTGAACCGCTGGTATGTGCGCAACTCGGCCAGCCAGATGGTGCCGTTCTCGGCCTTCATGAGCAGCAAATGGACCTATGGACCGTCGCTGCTGGAGCGCTATAACGGCGTGTCTTCCTTCGAGATCGTCGGTGAACCGGCGGCCGGGGTGAGTTCGGGGACCGCCATGGCGGAGGTGGAAAAGCTGGTGGCGCAACTGCCGGCGGGCATCGGTTTCGAGTGGACCGGTTCGTCCTACCAGGAGCGGCTCTCGGGCAACCAGGCACCGATGCTGTATGCGATTTCCATCCTTTTCGTGTTCCTCTGCCTGGCAGCGCTCTACGAGAGCTGGTCGGTTCCCTTCGCGGTGATCCTGGCGGTGCCGCTGGGGATTGTGGGCACCGTGCTGCTCACAGGGATCTTCGGCATGTCCAATGACGTGTATTTCCAGGTCGGCCTGCTGACGACGGTGGGCCTGTCGGCCAAGAACGCGATCCTGATCGTGGAATTCGCCAAGCAGTTGCACGAGTCCGGCAAGAGCCTGCGCGATGCCACGCTGGAGGCGGTGCAGCTGCGCCTGCGGCCGATCCTGATGACCTCGCTGGCCTTCATGTTCGGCGTGCTGCCACTGGCCCTGGCCAGCGGTGCCGGCTCGGCCAGCCGCCGTGCCATCGGTACCGGTGTGCTGGGCGGGATGCTGTCGGCCACCATGCTGGGCATCTTCTTCGTGCCCTTGTTCTATTACCTGATCGGCACCTGGCTGGACCGCCGCGCCGCGGCCAGACCGCGCCGGGATGACGGTCACGCCATGCCAAAGGAGGGCCTGTGATGATGCGCCCGATGATCCACAACAAACACCTGCGCACCGTCCTAGCGCTGGCCCTGAGCGCTGCCCTGGCCGGCTGCGCCAACCTCGCGCCAGATTATGCGCAACCGGCCGCGCCGGTTCCGGCCAGCTGGTCGCAACAGGTCGATGGCAAGCCCGTGGTCACCAGTGGTTCGCGCGCCGCCGGGGAGATCGACGCCGACCAGCTGGGCTGGCGTGAGTTCTTCCTCGACCCGCGCCTGCAGCAGGTGATCGCCGCCGCGCTGGAGAACAATCGCGACCTGCGCGTGGCCGCTCTGAACATCGAAAAGGCGCGGGCCGAATATCGCATCGCCGATGCCGACCGCTATCCGGCCATCTCCGCCACCGGCACCAGCAGCGCCAGCCGCACGCCGGCCGAGTTGTCCACCAGTGGCCGCGCCACGGTGACGCGCCAGCAGAGCGTTACCGTGGGCATCAGCGCCTACGAGCTGGATTTCTTCGGTCGCCTGAAGAACCTCTCCGATGCCGCGCTGGAGACCTACCAGTACCAGGTGGAGACCCGCCGTAGTACCCACATCAGCCTGGTGGCCGAGGTCGCCACCGCATGGCTGACGCTGGCCTCCGACCGCGAGCTGTTGAAGCTGGCGCAGGATACCTATGCCAGCCAGTCGCGCACCTTCGAACTGAGCCAGCGCAGTCATGAGATCGGGACTGTCTCCGGGGTCGACCTGGCCAGCCAGGAAGCCACTGTGGAAAGTGCCCGTGCCGACGTGGCCAGCTATACCAGCCAGGTGGCGCAGGACATCAACGCGCTACGCCTGCTGGTCGGAGCCGATGTCGATGCCGCGCTACTGCCTGACGGCCTGCCCGAGACCGCCAGTATCTTGCCTGCCACGCCGGCTGGCCTGCCCTCGGCAGTGCTGCTGCGTCGTCCAGACGTGCTGGCGGCCGAGCATACGCTCAAGTCCGCCAATGCCGATATCGGGGCGGCGCGTGCAGCCTTCTTCCCCAGCATTTCGCTCACCGCCGATGGCGGCACTGCCAGCCGTACGCTGGGGGGCCTGTTCAAGGCGGGCAGCGGCAGCTGGAGCTTTGTGCCGTCCATCAACCTGCCCATCTTCAATGCCGGCAGCCTGCGCGCCAGCCTGGATGCGGCCAAGATCACGCGCAACATCGACGTGGCCAATTACGAGAAGGCCATCCAGACCGCCTTCCGTGAAGTGGCCGATGCGCTGGCCGTACGCGCCACGCTGGACCAGCGACTGGATGCCCAGGGCAAGGCGACAGCCGCCAGCGACAAGGCATTCCGCCTGTCCGAGGCGCGCTACAAGAACGGCATCGACAGCTACCTCACGACGCTGGTGGCGCAGCGTACGCTCTATTCGGCGCAACAGACCCTGATCTCGCTGCGACTGACCGAGCAGAGCAATCGCATCACGCTCTACAAGGTGCTGGGCGGTGGCTGGAACGAGCAGACCCGGCCCGCATCGGCTTCAGCCGCGGACAAGGGCGCGCCCTCCTGATCGCGATCTGCCGGCTCACAAGATGAAACGCCGCGACCTGTTACCGGGTCGCGGCGTTGCCATTTCCATTTCTTCCTGGATCAGCGCAGACCGAGGCTGGCGCGCGCGGGCGTGATATCGATGGTGCGGTGTTTTCCATCCTCATGCGCCGGCTGACCTTCCATCTGCGCTGCACTGAGTTTGAAGGCATCCACCAGGTGGTTCAGATGGTCGGCCTGCTGGCTCATCGATTGCGAGGCGGCTGCGGCTTCCTCGACCAGCGCGGCGTTCTGCTGGGTGTTTTCATCCAGACGCGAGATGGCCTGCTGCATTGCCTGGATGCCCTCGGTCTGTACCCGGCCCGCCGCACTGATCTCGGCCACGACGGCGGTGACGCGCTGCACGCTGGTCACCACTTCCTGCATGGTGCCGCCTGCGTGCTGCACCAGGCGGCTGCCGTCGGCCACGCTGGCCACGGAACTGTCGATGAGGCCCTTGATCTCGCGGGCGGCGGCGGCCGAGCGTTGCGCCAGTGAGCGGACCTCGGATGCCACCACGGCAAAGCCGCGGCCCTGTTCGCCGGCGCGGGCCGCTTCGACGGCGGCATTGAGCGCCAGGATATTGGTCTGGAAGGCGATGCCGTCGATCACGCTGATGATGTCCACGATCTTGCGCGAGGAGGCATCGATCACGCCCATTGTATCGACCACCTGCTGGACCACCGTGCCGCCCTGGGTGGCGATCTCCGAGGCCGAGCCAGCCAGTGTTTCGGCCTGCTGGGCATTGTCGGCATTGCGGCGCACCGCCCGCGTCAGTTCCTCCATGGCGGCCACGGTTTTTTCCAGGGTGTCGGCCTGCTGTTCCGTACGTTCCGACAGGTTCTGGTTGCCCATGGCGATCTCGGCCGAGGCGCCGGCGATGGTATGGGTGCCGCTACGGACCTGCTGTACCAGCGCCGCCAGCTTGTCGCGCATGACACGGATTTCGTACAGCAGGCTGGTGCGGTCGCCCGGCACGGTATGGATCGGCGTGGACAGCTCGCCATCGGCAATGCGCCCGGCGATTTCCACCGCATAACGCGGCTCGCCACCCAGCTGGCCCAGCAGGCTACGACGGATCAGCCAGGCAGTGCCGATCGAGACTGCCAGGATGATCGCGGCACACAGTGTGATCAGGCGCAGCGAGCTGTCGAACAGGGCCTCGGCGGCGTCGCCGGCCTGCTGGTTCTCACGCTGCACGCTCTTGAGCAGGCCATCGATATCGTTGACGATCTGGCGCCGCAGCGGGCTGCATTCCGTGACCAGGAACCGGCCATAGGCTTCCATCTGACCGCTCTCGCGGTACTTGCGCGGACGGTTCAGTTCTTCGGCCATGCTCAGCAGGCCGGTACGTGCCTTGTCGAACTGCGCATTGCCGGCCAGTACCGGTTCCAGCTGGCGCAGCGCCGCCAGGTACAGGGCCTTCTGTTGGTCCAGCAGCGCCAGTTCGCGCGCGGCGTCGGCGTCGTCATGGAAGATATAGGCGTTGCGTGCGGCGATGCCGGTCTGGTCCAGCGCCTCGCGGGCGATGTAGAGCGGTTCCAGCTTGCTGGCGGTGACCTGGTTCTGGTAGCGCATGGCGCCGGAGATGGATTGCATGCGGACCAGGGCGATGGCGATCAGCACCAGCATCAGCGCGATGACGATGCCAAAGCCGAGACGCAGCTGCGTCCCGATTTTGAACTTGCTCAGATGATTCATGGGGTTTGTTACTTTTCTTGTAGGTAGATCCGACTGCGGGGGCAGCGGATAGGGAGGACTGCCGGTCACGAACCCGGCTGATCGGAGGCATTGCTGCGCTGGCTTTCTCGCTGGAAAAGATTTTAAATGGGAGCGATTATTGCCTCCAAGGACTTTCGGGTAGGCTGCGCTCCTTCTCTCATTTGATGAAAATTAGCGTTGTTTTATCGGCAGAAGAGCGCCTGATAGCGTGATTTTCTCGTGAGGTTTTCCTACGCTGACGCGCTTTTGACGCACAGTCCGGCGGCATCGATCCAATTGACAAGCCTCTGTCCGGCGGCAATAATCCGCCAGTGATACGACAACGTACAAGATGCCCGTCGATAGTTGTCTTGTTCCCGTCCTTCGCCCGTTGAACCCGATTTCACAACAACGATGAGCAACCATCAGGAGACCGCCCGCATGAGCGCAGACACCAATCGCGATGCGTGGCAGACCGCACGCTTTTCCCGCCTGCTGCTGACTGGCGCGGCCGGCGGCGTGGGCCGGCAGCTGCGCCCACGCCTGGCATCCTTTGCCGACAGCGTACGCGTGGCCGATCTCGCCGGCGCCATGGAAGCCGCTGGACCGGTGGCGCCGCATGAACAGGTGCTGGGGTGCGACCTGGCCGATCGCATCGCGGTCGATGCCATGGTCGCCGGGTGCGACGCCATCATCCACCTGGGCGGGGTGTCGGTGGAACGGCCCTTCGAGGAAATCCTGGAAGCCAACATCAAGGGCGTCTTCCATATCTACGAAGCGGCGCGGCGCCATCAGGTCAAGCGAGTCATCTTCGCCAGTTCCAACCACGTCACCGGCTTCTATCGCCAGGACCAGCGCATCGATGCACATGACCTGCGCCGGCCCGACGGTTATTACGGGCTGTCCAAGTCCTACGGTGAAGACATGGCGCAGTTCTACTTCGACCGTTATGGCGTGGAGACGGTGAGTATCCGCATCGGTTCGATCTTCCCCGAGGCCACCAATCGCCGCATGCTGGCCAGCTGGATGAGCATGGACGATTTCGAGCAGCTCCTGCGCCGCGCGCTGTTCACCCCGGGCGTGGGTCATACCGTGGTCTATGGCATGTCGGCCAATGCCCACACCTGGTGGGACAATCGTCATGCCGCGCACCTGGGTTATACGCCCAAGGACAGTTCGGAGATCTTCCGCGCCAAGGTGGAAGCGCAACCGCAGCCGGCCCCGGATGATCCGGTGGCGACCCTGCAGGGTGGTGCCTTCACCGCCGCCGGTCCGTTCGATCCATTGGCACCCTGATTCATTCACCGCATCTCGCGGTTCACCCGAGGGCAGCGTCGTCCTTTGTCGCGGTATGAAGTTTCCGACCGCGCACTGATATCGGGTTCCTGAACCCTCGACTTTGCCGGCCTGGAGCCGTATTGGCCGGTGTTCCTGTGCGGCGCCCAAGGACACGCTGACCACCCGGATTGCCAAGGGCGCCGAGGTGATGCGTTATGAAGACGACGCGGCCTGCCGCCGGCGATCCGGAATCCGCAGTAGGCGAGGACAGGTAGAGACCGCGTGAGATCTGCCTGGAACAGGGAAGGGGGCGACCTGGTCCTTTTTGCCTTTTATCGGTCCGTCTTTGGCGATGCCTGGCGTGATTCAGCCGCCCTCGAAGATGCGCTGCCGCGCAAGGCCGATATGCCCGCGCATGGCCGCTTCGGCGCGCTCGCGCGAACCGTCGGCGATGGCCTGGACGATGGCCTGGTGTTCGTCGTCGATGGTCTGGATGCGCACACTGTCCTGGGGCGAGCCCAGATTCCGGGCCAGCTCCATGCACTGGCGGATCGGTCCCAGGGCATGCTCGATGGTGGAGATGAAGAAGGGGTTACGGCTGGCGCGGGCGATGGCCATGTGCAGCGCCAGGTCTTCCTCGACCCCGGTCTGCCCCTTCAGTTGCGCGCTCCGCAAGGCTTGCAGGCTGGTGTGCATCAGGCGCACGTCCTCTTCCTGGCGCGCCTGGGCGGCGATGCCGGCCGCGCCCACTTCCACGCATTCCCGAAAGGCGTAATAGCGCTCCATGTCATGGATGCTGGCGATCTGCGCCGGTACGCTGGTTTGCAGGGACGGCAGGCGCTGCACGTAGTTGCCGGAGCCGCGCCGCGATACCACGATACCCTCCGAACGCAGCCGCGACAGCGCCTCGCGCACCGTGGTGCGCGAGGCCTGGTAGCGCTGCGCCAGTTCCACCTCGGTGGGCAGCCGGCGGTTCTCGCCCAGTTCGCCGCGCAGGATGGCGGCGATGATCTGCTTGCAGATGTGTTCGGACCGGCTGAGCTGGCCGCCCGGTGCGGCGGCGGAGGAGGGGGCGTGAAATTCTGACATGTACGATGACTGCAGCCGTAGAGTTCTTCTGCGGACACTATGAAGGACTCGCAGCCCCCGCGCAAGCCGCTGCGCCGCCCGGCTGTTGCAAATCGTGCAATTCCATCGAAATCCCTGCGAAACGGCTTTTTCTGTCAGGAAATGCACGGTAATCCAGTTGACGTCGCCTGAGGCCGTCATTAGAGTTGTCCACCTGCATTCAAAATTAGTCCGACTAATTACCCGTAAACTTATACGACATCGTATAATTGAAGGCATAAAAAACCAGCTGCAGACAATGTGGACCGGATTGCACCCAGGCCTTGCCTGATGCGCCCGTTCCCTGGCCGGCCCGGCCTGCTCCACGCGCCTCATCCACCGCCGTCCGCGCCGGACGGTGCCGCGCACCAGGGCCTGTCTGCGGCAGAACTGCCCATTTGAATAAAAATCCTTTTGGAGACGCCATGAAGTACGTAAGAGGAATCCGCTGGTACATGGTCACGCTGGTGACCCTGGCCTTGATCGTCAATTACCTGGCCCGCAATACCTTGTCGGTGGCCGCGCCGACCATGATGAAAGAGCTGGACATGAGCACCCAGCAGTATTCCTACATCGTGGTGGCGTGGCAGATCTGTTACGCCCTGATGCAGCCGGTGGCCGGCTTCATCCTGGATGCGGTGGGCACCAAGATCGGCTTCGGCATCTTCGCGCTGGCCTGGTCGCTGGTCTGTGCCGCTGCTGCCATGGCGACCGGCTGGCAGAGCCTGGCCTTCTTCCGGGCGCTGCTCGGCGTGACCGAGGCGGCCGGCATCCCGGGCGGGGTCAAGGCCTCCACCGAGTGGTTCCCGGCCAAGGAACGTTCGGTCGCCATCGGCTGGTTCAACATCGGCTCCTCCATCGGTGCCCTGTGCGCGCCGCCCCTGGTAGTGTGGACCATCCTGCATGGCGGCTGGCGCATGTCCTTCTTGGTGGTGGGTGTGCTGGGGGTGATCTGGTTCGTGCTGTGGATGCTGTTCTACAAGAGCCCGCGCGATCAGAAGCTGCTGTCGCCGGAAGAACGCGCCTACATTCTGGACGGCCAGGAAAAATCGCCCGAGAAGGTGCAGCGCGAGAGCTGGACGCTCATCGTGCGCAGCCGCAACTTCTGGTCGATCGCCATTCCGCGCTTCCTCTCGGAGCCGGCCTGGCAGACCTTCAATGCCTGGATTCCGCTGTACATGGCCACCGAGCGCCACATGAACATCAAGGAAATCGCCATGTTCGCCTGGCTGCCTTTCCTGGCCGCCGACATCGGTTGCGTGCTGGGTGGCTACCTCAGTCCGCTGTTCCACAAGCATCTCAAGGTCTCGTTGTTCACCTCGCGCAAGCTGGTCATGCTGGTGGGCAGCCTGGCCATGATCGGGCCGGCCTGCGTGGGCTTCGTGGATAGTCCCTATGTGGCCATCGCGCTGCTGTCCATCGGCGGTTTCGCCCACCAGACGCTCTCGGGTGCGCTGTATTCGATCACTTCCGACGTCTTCACCCGCAACCAGGTGGCGACCGCCACTGGCTTGACCGGCATGAGTGGCTACCTGGGGGCGACCTTGTTCACCCTGCTGTTCGGCATCCTGGTCACGCAGATCGGCTATGGCCCGCTGTTTGTGCTGCTGGCAGTGTTCGATCTGGTGGCCGTGGCGGTGGTGTTCGCCCTGGCCCGCCCGCGCGCCCAGGTGCTGGCCTGACGATATCGCAGGCGAGAGTGGGGCCGGGGCGGCGTCGAGAGACGCCGCCCTTTTTTCATGGGTCATGAGACCCGCAAGCCCGGATCAACTTGCCAATGGCGGACGCTGCAACGCTACCCACTCCTGCACGGCCGGCCGTTGCCACTGGGCCTGCGCGTAGCGGAGCACGGCCTCTGGCACCGGGTCACCGTGCAGGGCCAGCCGGTTGAGCATCAGCGCCAGGTCGGTATCGGCAATGCTCCATGCATCGAACAGGCTGGACGCACCCGGCTCCAGCAGGCTTTCGACAAAGCGAAACAGACGCGATGCCGCCGCCTGGCCCGCCGCCGTCAGCGGTGCCTTCCTGGCGCCATAGAACAGCACCTGCGTATTGCGCTCTTCACGAATCGGCATCAGGTCGCTACGCAGCCAGGCCTGCACCTGTCGGGCCCGTGCGCGCTGCGTGGGGTCTTGCGGATAGAGCCGCGGGCCGGTGAAGACCTCTTCCAGGTATTCGGTGATGGCCGAGGACTCCGACAGCGCCAGCGTGCCGTGCAGCAGCGTCGGCACGCGCGCCGTCAGTGACAGCTCGGCATAGGCCGGTGCCAGGTTGGCGGCAGCGTCGAGATCCACGGTCTGCAGCGTGAAGGGCAGCTGCTTCTCGCGCAGAGCTACGAAGACCGACATGGCGTAGGGACTGGCGTACTGCGCGTCGGCGTACAGCTGCAGCGCCTTGTCGGCGGTGGCCGGGAAGGCGCCGGCTATCTGGAGTCCGGTAAAACTGTTTTGCATGAGTACCTCTGGAAGAACGGTTGAAGAAAGCCGTTCCGCCGGCGCTGCCGGGCGAGGTCTGAAAGGGGAAATGCTGCTGCGATCCAGTCCCGCCAGGCGATCCGCCGGACGGGACGTGACATCCCCGTCAGCGGAGATGCCGTTTTTTGGTATTCAGCCCGCACGCGCGCAGGCCTGCCGCCGGGAGGGCAGTGGAC
>NZ_DASQOH010000075.1:0-44308 GCF_035644555.1 Herbaspirillum sp. | reverse complement strand
CCCTCGCTGACGCTGCGCAATGCGCCGGGCATCGCGATCGGTTCGCAAACCGCCTTCGTGGCGCTGCCGGGTGGCCGCCTGTCGGCCCTGGCCCTGAACAATGGCGGTCCGCGCTGGGAAGTGCCGGTCGGCGACCCGCGCGGCACCACCGAGCTGGAGCGTATTTCCGATGTGTCCGGAGTGCCGGCGCTGGGTTCGCGTGATATCTGTGCGGCGTCCTACCAGGGTCGCATCGGTTGCTTCGACTTGTTGAATGGCAATGTGCGCTGGATCAAGGAGTTCTCCAGTGATGTCGGCGTCAATCTGGACGATGCCTATGTCTATGCCGCCGATATCGGTGGTGCCGTCACCGAATTCGCCCGCGATACCGGTGCCGTCATCTGGCGCAATGATCGCCTGAAGAACCGTATGCTGTCGGCCCCGATCGCCGTGGGCAAGGCGGTGGCAGTGGGCGATTACCAGGGTTATATCCACTTCCTGTCGCGGGAAGATGGCGCCTTCGTGGCGCGTCTTTCCACCGATGGCAGTGCTATCCAGGCGCCGCCGGTCTCGACCGGCTCGTCTGTCGTTTTCCAAACCAAATCAGGAACCGTGGTCTCCATCGTCGCTGAATAAGCGGCGAACGACCCTTAAGAAAAGAAATGAAACCGGTAATTGCACTTGTAGGCCGTCCCAACGTCGGCAAATCGACGTTGTTCAACAGGCTCACCCGCAGCCGCGATGCGCTGGTGGCGGACCTGCCCGGCCTGACGCGCGATCGTCACTACGGCGAAGGCCGGGTTGGCGAGCGTCCGTTCCTGGTGATCGATACCGGTGGCTTCGAACCCGTCGCCAAGGACGGGATCATGTATGAAATGGCCAAGCAGACCAAGCAGGCCGTGGTCGAGGCCGATGTCGTGGTCTTCATCGTCGACGGCCGTCAGGGGCTCACGCCACACGACAAGACCATCACCGACTTCCTGCGCAAATGCGGACGTTCGGTGATGCTGGTGGTTAACAAGTCCGAAGGCATGAAGTACACCTCGGTCACGGCCGATTTCTACGAACTGGGCATGGGCGATCCTTACGTGATCTCCGCTGCCCATGGTGATGGCGTGGCCGATCTGGTGCAGGAAGCACTGGACCAGATCGAAGCCCAGCGCGCCCAGGAGCCGGAAGCTGAAGAACCGGCCGTGCGCGGCACCAAGATCGCCATCGTTGGCCGTCCCAACGTCGGCAAATCGACCCTCGTCAATACGCTGCTGGGCGAGGAGCGCGTGATCGCCTTTGACATGCCCGGCACCACCCGCGACTCGATCGAGATCCCGTTCGAGCGCGAAGGCCGTCACTACACCCTGATCGACACCGCCGGCATCCGGCGCCGTGGCAAGGTGTTCGAGGCCATCGAGAAGTTTTCGGTGGTCAAGACCCTGAAATCGATTTCAGACGCCAACGTCGTGCTGCTGCTGCTGGACGCCCAGCAGGACATCTCCGAGCAGGATGCCCACATCGCGGGCTTCGTGCTGGAGTCGGGCAGGGCGCTGGTGGTGGGGGTGAACAAATGGGACGGCATGCAGAGCGACCAGCGCGACCAGATCAAGATGGATCTGGAGCGCAAGCTCAACTTCCTGTCCTTCGCCAAATTCCACTTCATTTCGGCGCTGAAATCCACCGGCATCGGGCCGCTGATGAAATCCATCGACTCCGCATACGCCGCTGCCATGGCCAAGCTGAGCACACCGCGCCTCACGCGCGCCCTGGAAGAGGCACTGGAGCATCAGCAGCCGCGTCGCAAGGGCTCGATCCGTCCCAAGCTGCGCTATGCGCACCAGGGTGGTCAGAATCCGCCGGTGGTGGTGATCCATGGCAATGCCCTGGAAGCTATCGACGACAACTACAAACGCTATCTGGAAAAGCACTTCCGGGAAACTTTCTCCCTGGTGGGCACTCCACTGCGTATCGAGTTCAAGTCGGGCAAGAATCCTTTCATCCGGCAGGAAAAATAATCGTAAATCCTGTTATTCGATCAATGTTTTTTGGCGTTGACGCAAAAATCGTTTAAATTGAATAGCATAAAGTTGGTAAAGCACTTGATATTCCTTGAAGTGCCTCCAAGTCCTAATCACAACAACACCGTGGAGCTGCCATGAGCAACAAAGGGCAATTGTTACAAGACCCATTCCTGAACGCATTGAGAAAAGAGCACGTTCCCGTCTCTATCTACCTGGTCAACGGCATCAAGCTGCAAGGCCATGTCGAGTCCTTCGATCAATACGTGGTCCTGCTGCGCAACACCGTTACGCAAATGGTTTACAAACACGCCATCTCCACCGTCGTGCCTGCACGTGCGGTCAACCTCAGTCTCGAATCCTCGTCCGACGAATAATGGTCTACCTGGCCGGCTTGACGCCGTGGGCATTCTGACATGCGTGCCGCGTTAGTCGGCCTGGACTTCGGCAAGAACGATTTCGCCGCAAGTCTGGATGAGCTCTTCCTTCTGGCAAAATCGGCTGGTGCGGAACCGGTGATCACCATCACCGGGCGTCGCGCCAGCCCGGATGCCGCTCTCTTCGTTGGTACCGGCAAGGCTCAGGAAATCGCTGACGCCGTCGCCGACCTCCAGCTCGAACTGGTCATCTTCAACCATGCCCTTTCTCCGGCCCAGCAGCGTAATCTGGAGCGGGTGCTCAAGGTGCGTGTGCTCGACCGTACCAGCCTGATCCTCGATATCTTCGCCCAGCGCGCCAAGAGCCACGAAGGCAAGGTGCAGGTCGAACTGGCGCAGCTGCAGCATCTCTCGACCCGCCTCATCCGCGGCTGGACCCACCTGGAGCGGCAAAAGGGCGGTATCGGCCTGCGCGGTCCCGGTGAAACCCAGCTGGAAACCGACCGCCGCCTGCTGGGCGAGCGCGTCAAGGCATTGCGCGCGGTGCTGGCCAAGCTGCGTCGGCAACATGCCACCCAGCGACGTGCGCGGGGGCGCAACGAGACTTTCTCGGTGTCGCTGGTGGGCTATACCAACGCCGGCAAGTCGACCATCTTCAATTCGCTCGCCAAGGCCGGCGTCTATGCTGCCAACCAGCTCTTCGCCACCCTGGACACGACCTCCCGTCGCGTCTACCTGGGCGAGGTCGGGCACGTGGTGATTTCCGACACCGTCGGTTTCATCCGCGAACTGCCGCACCAACTGGTGGAAGCCTTCCGTGCCACGCTGGAGGAAACCATCCACGCCGACCTGCTGCTGCACGTCGTGGATGCCGCCAGCCCGGTGCGCATGGAACAGATCGACGAGGTCAACCTGGTCCTGAAGGAAATCGGCGCCGACCATGTGCCGCAGATCCTGGTCTGGAACAAGATCGACGCTGCCGGCCTGGAACCGGCGGTCGAGTATGACGAGTATGGTAAAATCCAGCGGGTTTTCGTCAGTGCCAAGTCTGGTGCTGGCCTGGATCTGCTGCGCGAAGCGATCACCGCTTCGCTCAAGGCCGCCTTGGAGGCCAGGGGTCGCAGCCGTTCCACGCCAGTCGATTCCGTAGACATGCACGCCTGAGCCGTTCGTGGGGACGGCCTTTCGCACGTTCCCGGCGCGCATTCCTCCTTGATTCTCTTAATCCATCACTTCAGACGGATCGCAAACGCATGCTTGTGTCTTTATTCAGGAAAATCGGTGTCAAGTTTTCGTTGAACGACCCCCAATGGGGACGTGGTTCGCAAAACGACAACCGCGAGAATCAGAATAACGGAAGTAACGGCGACAAACGGCCCGAAAAACCGTCCGGCAACAACGACGGTCCGCCCGACCTCGACCAGCTCTGGCGCGACTTCAACCAGCGCATCGCCGGCCTGCTCGGCCGCAAGGGTGGTGGCGGCTCCGATGGTGGCAACGGTGGCGGCGGCTTCAATCGCGGCGATGTGAAGGGCGCCGGCATCGGTGTGGGCGTCATCGCCGTCATCGTCGCCTTCCTCTGGCTGGCCAGCGGCTTCTTCATCGTGCAGGAAGGCCAGACCGCCGTGGTCACCACCTTCGGCCGCTACAGCCACACCACGCTGCCGGGCTTCAACTGGCGCTGGCCTTACCCCATCCAGGGGCATGAAATCGTCAACATGTCCCAGGTGCGTACCGCCGAGATCGGCTATCGCGGCAGCGTGCGCAACAAGCAGCTGAAAGAATCCCTGATGCTCACCGATGATGAAAACATCATCGACATCCAGTTCGCGGTCCAGTACAAGCTCAAGAACGCCGCCGAATGGCTGTTCAACAACCGCGATCCGGACGATTCCGTGCGCCAGGTGGCAGAAACCGCCATCCGCGAGATCGTCGGTCGCAGCAAGATGGACTTCGTCCTCTACGAGGGCCGTGAAAAGGTCGCGCTGGACGTGAGCCAGCGCATGCAGCAGATCCTGGACCGCTACAAGTCCGGCGTGCAGATCACCAACGTCACCATGCAGGGCGTGCAACCACCCGAGCAGGTGCAGGCAGCCTTCGACGACGCCGTCAAGGCCGGCCAAGACCGTGAGCGTCTCAAGAACGAAGGCCAGGCCTATGCCAACGATGTGATCCCGCGCGCTTCCGGTGCCGCTTCGCGCCTGCTGGAAGAAGCCGAAGCCTACCGCTCCCGCGTGGTGGCCAATGCCGAAGGTGATGCCTCGCGCTTCACCCAGGTGCAGGAAGCCTATGCCAAGGCTCCGGCCGTCACCCGCGAACGCATGTACATCGAGACCATGCAGCAGATCTTCGCCAACACCACCAAGGTCATGGTCGATGTCAAGTCAGGCAGCAACCTCTTGTACCTGCCGCTGGACAAGCTGATCCAGCAAAGCGGCAGCGACGCGGCGCCGGCCGCCGGCAAGCAGCAGGCGCCCGCGGCCAGCCAACCGTCGCTGGGCGCAGCGTCCACCAATTCGACTGCAGGAAACGACACTGTGTATTCTTCCGAGCTGATGCGTGATACCAGAAACCGCGATCCCCGTGAGTCGCGTGAAAGGGAGGTGCGCTGATGGGCCGCCTCGTCACTTCCGTCATCGTCGCCGTCGTCGCGATCTGGCTGGCCTCTTCCACCATCTTCGTGGTGGACCAGCGCTCCTCGGCCATCGTCTTCGCCCTCGGTGAAGTCAAGCAGGTCATCACCGAGCCCGGTCTGCACTTCAAGCTGCCGCCGCCGTTCCAGAACGTGATGTACCTGGACAAGCGCATCCAGACCCTGGATACCCCGGACGCCGACCGTTTCATCACCGCCGAAAAGATGAACGTGCTGGTCGATGCCTACGTCAAGTGGCGCATCGTCGATCCGCGCCTGTACTTCGTCAGCTTCGGCGCTGACGAGCGTCGTACCCAGGACCGCCTGTCGCAGATCGTCAAGGCCGCGCTGAACGATGAAATCACCAAGCGCACCGTGCGCGAAGTCATCTCCAGCCAGCGCAACAACGTCATGGATGCCATCCAGGCCCGCGTGGCCAACGAGGCCAAGCAGATCGGCGTGGAAGTCATCGATGTGCGTCTGCGTCGCGTGGACTACGTGGACCAGATCAACGCCTCGGTGTTCGAGCGCATGAAGTCCGAACGCGTGCGCGTGGCCAACGAGCTGCGTTCCACCGGTGCGGCCGAATCGGAAAAGATCCGCGCCGATGCCGATCGCCAGCGCGTGGTGATCCTGGCCGAAGCCTATCGTGAATCCGAAAAGATTCGCGGTGCCGGCGACGCCAAGGCCTCCCAGATCTACGCCCAGGCCTTCAGCCAGAATGCCGATTTCTACAAGTTCTACCGTAGCCTGGAAGCCTACCGCGCCAGCTTCAAGAACCGTCACGATCTGATGGTGGTAGACCCGAGCTCGGAATTCTTCAAATACTTCAAGGGTGTGGGTGGCAACACCGCCAGCGCTGCAAAGAAGTAAAAATCCGCCGAACAGGCGATAATGTGAAGCTTCCTGCGCCGCCTCCAAGTGAGGCGGGCAGGGCGAACAGGATGGATGCCGCTGGTAGAGGGCATCTTTCCTTTTTTGGTCGGACACAATGTTCCGTGATGCAAGTTTCCCGGAACGCAAGAAGAGGGGCGGCAGCTTTTCCTGAACCGCCCCGGTTTTTCGTCTGGCCGGTTGTTATTGCCGTGGCAATGCACATCGCCGGTCCACGTATCCGTTTTTTTAGCTTTGACTTTTGTTTATGCCTAACTGGCTTCTTCCCGAAAACATCGCCGATGTCTTGCCCTCCGAAGCGCGCAAGATCGAGGAACTGCGTCGCCGCCTGCTCGACAATTTCCGCCTCTATGGCTACGAAATGGTCATGCCGCCGCTGCTGGAGTACCTTGAATCCCTGCTCACCGGAGCCGGTCAGGACACCGACCTGCGCACCTTCAAGCTGGTCGATCAGCTCTCCGGTCGTACCCTGGGCGTGCGCGCCGACATGACCACCCAGGTGGCGCGTATCGACGCCCACCTGCTCAATCGCGCTTCCGTGACCCGCCTGTGCTATGCCGGCAGCGTCCTGCATACCCGCCCGACCGGCCTGCATGCCACCCGTGAACCGATCCAGATCGGCGCCGAGATCTACGGTCATGCCGGCATTGAAGCCGATGCCGAAATCCAGGAACTGGCCTTGAATTCGCTGGCCCTGGCCGGCATGCGCACCATCCGCCTGGACCTGTGCCACGTGGGTGTACTGCGCGCCATCATCGCCAACGACCCCGCCGCCAAGCGCCAGGAAGCCAACCTGTTCGGCCTGCTGCAGGCCAAGGACGTGCCTGGCCTGCAGGAAATCACGGCCGGCTTCCAGGAAGGTACTCGTGCCGCGCTGCTGGCCCTGCCCAACCTGTACGGCGACATCTCCGTCATCGCCCGCGCCCGCATCACCCTGCCGGCGCTGCCCGGCATCGCTCAGGCGCTGGACGAGCTGCAGGCCCTGGTCGAACTGGCCGCCGGCCATGAAGGTGCGGCCGTCACCATCGATCTGGCCGACCTGCGCGGTTATCATTACCACAGCGGCGTGATGTTCTCCGCCTATGTGCCGGGCCTGCCCAACGCGGTGGTGCGCGGCGGCCGCTACGACCATGTGGGTGAAGCCTTCGGCCGCGCGCGGCCGGCCACCGGCTTCTCCCTGGACCTGCGTGAACTGGCACGACTGATGCCAGGCGCAGAACGAAAACGCGCCATCCTCGCCCCTTGGGGTAGGGACGCCGGTCTGCGTGAGAAAATAGCGCAATTGCGGCAAGCGGGAGAGATCGTGATCCAAAGCCTTCCCGGCCACGAACACGATCAGGACGAATTCGATTGCGACCGTGCACTCGAATTCAGCAATGGAAACTGGATTATCAAAAACTTGGGTTGAGTCATGTTACAGAACAGCAATGCAAAGAATGTCGTCGTCATCGGTACGCAATGGGGCGACGAAGGTAAGGGCAAGATCGTCGATTGGCTGACCGATCACGCGCAAGGCGTGGTGCGTTTCCAGGGCGGCCACAATGCCGGCCACACGCTGGTCATCGGCGGCAAGAAGACTGCGCTGCAACTGATTCCCTCGGGCATCATGCGCGACGGCGTGGCCTGCTACATCGGCAACGGCGTGGTGCTGTCGGTGCCCGACCTGCTGCGCGAGATCGACAAGCTCGAAGCCGCCGGCGTGGAAGTGTGCTCGCGCCTGAAGATCTCGGACGCCTGTCCGCTGATCCTGCCCTACCACGTGGCCCTGGATGTGGCCCGTGAAGCCGCCCGTGGCGCTGACAAGATCGGCACCACCGGCAAGGGCATCGGCCCGGCCTACGAAGACAAGGTGGCTCGTCGCGCCATCCGCGTGGCCGACCTGTTGAACGAAAAGCGCTTTGCCGAAAAGCTGCTGGCCAACCTGGACTACCACAACTTCGTCCTGACCCACTACCTGAAGACCCAGCCGGTGGACTTCCAGAAGACCCTGGACGAAGCCCTGGCCAACGTGCCGCGCATCAAGCCCATGGTCACCGACGTCTCAAGCGACCTGTACGCCATCCACCAGGCCGGCGGCAAGATCCTGTTCGAAGGCGCGCAAGGCAGCCTGCTGGACGTGGACCACGGCACCTACCCGTTCGTCACCTCCAGCAACTGCGTGGCCGGCAATGCCGCCGCCGGTGCGGGCGTAGGCCCGGGCATGCTGCACTACATCATGGGCATCACCAAGGCCTACACCACCCGTGTCGGTTCCGGCCCGTTCCCGGCCGAACTGCCCACCGATGCCGGCACCGGCAAGCACCTGGCCTCGGTCGGCCATGAATTCGGTACCGTCACCGGTCGTGCCCGCCGTTGCGGCTGGTTCGATGCCGCGCTGCTCAAGCGCTCGGTGCAGATCAACGGTGTCTCCGGCATGTGCCTGACCAAGCTGGATGTGCTGGACGGCCTGGAATCGCTGAAGCTGTGCACCGGCTACAAGCTGAACGGCAAGACCGTCGACATCTTCCCGGTCGGCGCCGAAGAAGCCGCAGCCTGCGAACCGATCTACGAAGAAATGCCGGGCTGGTCCGAGACCACCGTGGGCGCCAAGTCGCTGGATGCGCTGCCGGCCAATGCCCGTGCCTACATCAAGCGCATCGAGGAACTGGTGGGCGTGCCCATCGACATGATCTCCACCGGTCCTGACCGCGAAGAGACCATCGTCCTGCGTCACCCGTTCAAGTAATCAGGCCATCGCCGTAACACGTAACAAAGCAACACGAAGCAATCAAGAATATGAAGATCTCTGACGACAAAGACCTCTGGGTCTCCTGGGACGACTACAACCGCCTGATCGAACGACTGGCGCTGAAGGTCTATGAATCCGGCTACCAGTTCGACCAGGTGCTGTGCCTGGCGCGCGGCGGCCTGCGCCCGGGTGACGTGATGTCGCGCATTTTCGATGTCCCGCTGGCCATCCTCTCGACCAGCTCCTACCGCGAAGCCGCCGGCACCATCCGCAGCTCGCTGGACATCGCCAAGTACATCACCATCACCAAGGGAACCCTGGGTGGCCGCATCCTGCTGGTGGACGACCTGGTCGATTCCGGCGTCACCCTGCAAAAGGTGATGCTGCACCTGAAGGAGCATTACCCTGCCGTCACCGAGATCAAGAGCGCCGTGTTGTGGTGGAAGGCCTGCTCGGTCGTGGAACCCGATTTCCATATCGACTACCTGCCCACCAATCCCTGGATCCACCAGCCCTTCGAAGAGTACGACGGTCTGGGCCCGCACCAGCTGGCGGCCTGGATCAAGAAGGGCGCCTGAGTATCGTCTTCACCAGCGATGCTTCAGATGTGAAAAGAGCTTGCCGCGGCAAGCTCTTTTTTTGTCGTACCTGTCCGGTGCGCAGCTCAGTAGCATCAGGACCAGGGAATGACCTTGTGCTCCTTGAAGGTATCGAAGAGCCGGTAGAACATCTGCTCGGTCTCCACGTATTCATGGAACCCCAGCCGCCGCGCCTTGCTGCCATCGCCGAACATGTCGTAATCCCAGGAGAACACGAAATCGGCAAATTCCCAGGCCGACAGTGAAGCATATGGATGGGCCTTCAGGCCGTGCGCGGTGACGATGCGTTCCCACAAGGCGGCCTTGTCCGCCATCACCTCGGCCAGCTTCAGCGGCAGCGGCGGGCCCACCTCCATGCCGAAATACTGCGCGATCCTGGGCCACATCTCGCTCCAGCGGAACAGGTCGCCATTGCCGATATTGAAGGCCTGGTTGGCCGCCGCCTCGTGGGTGGCCGCCCAGACCGTACCTTTGGCCAGCAGGCCGGCGTCGGTCATCTCCAGCAGTCTGTCATAGGCCCCAGGCTTGCCGGGAAAGCGCAGCGGCAAGCCCATCGCCTTGGACATGCAGGCATACAACGCAATGGCCAGCGCCAGGTTCATGGGATTGCCCAGCGCGGCCCCACCCACCACCGCCGGGCGTGGCGCCGACCAGCTCCAGCAGCGGCCGGAATCGATGCGCCGCTGCTCCAGCCAGCGCTGCTGGTCGAACATGAATTCGGGCGGCATGAACTGCGCGTCACTTTCGCGTGCCGGTGTCTTGAAGGGACCCAGATGGCCGCCATACACCTTGTAGCCCTGCATCAGGCTCACGTGCTGCAGCCCTGGCGCGTGCTTCTCCACCGCCTCCACCGTGTTCTGCAGCATGGTCAGGTTGGGCGCCACCAGCTCGGCCCAGCTGGGACGATGCTGGTAGGCGGCGTAGAACACATGACTGACCTGTTCCAGCGGCGCCAGCCGGCGTTCGGTCTCGTTGGCGTCGAGCAGATCGACGGCGACGTGGCGCAGCCGATCCTGCTTGCGACTTTCGCCGCCACGACGCGACAGGCCGATCACCTCCCATTGCGGCAGGGACAGCAGGTGGGTCATCAACTGACTGCCGATCACGCCATGGGCGCCGACTACCAGGGCGGTCTTGCGTGGGGTTGCGCTATGCGACATGCGGGCCTCCCGGTTCAGCAGGTTTCGGTACGTGGGCTGGCGGGTGCGCGCACCGGCTTGCCATCCATCTTCCAGCTCAGCAGGGCCACTGCGATGCCCGCCAGCGGCAGCAGGGCCGCCACATAGGGAACGGCATGCAGGCCCGGACCGTGGTCGATGGTCACACCACCCAGCCAGGCGCCGGCCGCATTGCCCAGGTTGAAGGCCGCGATATTGGCCGAGGAGGCCAGATTGGGCGCGCCGGTCGCCTTTTCCAGCACCCGCATCTGCAGCGGTGGTACGGTAGCGAAGGCCGCCATGCCCATCAGGCCGACGCCGACGATGGCGGCGATCTTGTTGCCATTGGTCAGGCCGAACAGCACCAGCACCACTGCCAATAGCACCAGGCTGCCCAGCAGCGTGGCCATCAGGCGCTTGTCGGCCAGCTTGCCGCCGGCCAGGTTGCCGATCACCAGCCCCAGGCCGAACAGCAGCAGGATGGGCGACACGGCAGAGGCCGGGAAGCCACTGATATCGGTCAGGATCGGGGCGATATAGGTAAAGGCCGCGAACACGCCACCGAAGCCCAGCACCGTCATCAGCAGGCCCAGCATTACCTGTGGGCGCATCAGTACGCGCACTTCCTTGCCGAAGTCGGCCTCTTCACCGCCTTGCGAACGCGGCACCAGCACGGCGGTGGCAGCCAGGGCGATCACCCCGATCACGGTCACTGCCCAGAAGGTGGCGCGCCAGCCATAGTGCTGACCCAGCCAGGTGCCGAAGGGCACGCCCAGCACATTGGCCACCGTCAGGCCGGTGAACATCAGGGCGATGGCAGAGGCCTGCTTTTCCTTGGGCACCAGGCTGGTGGCCACCACCGAGCCGACTCCGAAGAACGCGCCGTGGGCAAAGGAAGCCACCACCCGGCCCAGCATCAGCGTCGCGTAACCCGGTGCAATGGCACAGGCCAGGTTGCCGATGACGAAGACCACCATCAGGGCAATCAGCAGCGTCTTGCGCGGCAGGCGGCCAGTGGTGGCAGTCACCAGCGGGGCGCCCACGAACACGCCCAGCGCATAGCCGGTCACCAGCAGACCGGCCGAGGACAGGCTCACGCCCAGGTTGGAGGCCACTTCCGGCAGCAGCCCCATGATGACGAACTCGGTAGTCCCGATGGCGAATGCGCTGATGGTCAGCGCCCAAAGTGCAATTGGCATGGCAATCCTCTTGTTGTGGTGTGGAGTAGACCGGCTTCTCCAGTTGGATTGCCAGCGATGTGAAGGATTGTGCGCGCAGTCTTTGTTGAGAAAAATCCCGTTACAATCAAAGAATATTTGATCCGGAGTCAACAATGAATATCCAGTCCGAGGAATTGCGTACCTTCGTCGCCGTGGTCGAGGCCGGCACCCTGTCGGCGGCAGCCGAAGTGCTGGAGCAGACCACCTCGGGCGTGAGCCGCGCGCTGTCGCGGCTGGAAGAAAAACTGGGGGCCAGCCTGCTGACCCGCACCACCCGGCGCATGGAGCTGACCGAGGAAGGAGAGGCCTTCCTGGAACAGGCCCGGGCCATCCTCGCAGCCATGGAGCAGGCCGAGGAAACGGTGCGCCTGCGCACCCGCAAGCCGGTCGGCAAGCTGCGTGTGGACGCAGCCGTCCCCTTCATGCTGCACTGTATCGTCCCGCATGTCGGCGCCTTCCGCGAGGCCTATCCGGACATCGAACTGGAGCTCACCACCAATGACCGCTTCATCGACCTGGTGGAGCAGCGTGCCGACATCGCCATCCGCATCGGCGAACTGCAGGATTCGACCTTGCACGCACGTTCCCTCAGTTCGGCCCGGCTCAACATCGTCGCCAGCCCCGACTATCTGGCCCTTCACGGCGCCCCGGATTCGGTGGAGGCACTGGAGCAGCACCAGCTGATCGGCTTTTCGCAACCGGAAATCCTCAATCACTGGCCCCTGCGCCACAGCGCCGGCGACCGCTACCAGACCCGGCCGGCCTTGCGCGCTTCCAGCGGCGAAACCATCCGCCAGCTGGCGCTGACGGGGCAGGGCATCGCCTGCCTCTCCAGTTTCATGACCGACGACGATATCGCGGCAGGACGGCTGGTGCGCCTGCTGGCGCAGAACGATAGTGGCTTCCGCCAGAAGATTTCAGCGGTCTACTATCACAACACCCAGCTGTCGCGCCGCATCAGCTGCTTCCTCGATTTTTTGCAATGCAAGCTGTGAAGAGGAAACGTTTTGCCTTAAACCAAGTCTGAGCGCCAACATTGCCGCAAGGGGGAAACGACCTGTGGCCGCCATCACACGAACTTGATCCGGAGAGAACAAGATGAAGCAAATACCCACCGGTAGGGCTGCAGGTCGCCCATGGATCACCCACTGGCCGCGGCAGATCCGTCGCCTGCTGCCGGCGGCACTCGCCCTGGGAGCCGCGCTGCTGCTGCCGGCGCCGTCCGCCAGCGCCGCCGCTGCCAGCGTGCAGACCTTCTCGCCCCAGGGCGAAGTCCAGCGCATCCGCCAGGTAAGGGCGCGCTTCTCCGAAGCCATGATCAAGTTCGGCGACCCCAAGGCCGCCTCGCCCTTCGATGCGGATTGCGCCGTGGCCGGCACCGCGCGCTGGGCCGATGAGAAGAACTGGGTCTATGACTTCGAACGCGACCTGCCGCCCGGTACCCGCTGCAGCTTCACTCTGCGCAGCGATGCCCGCTCGGTTGCGGGCAATGCGGTGGCTGGCAAGACCCGCTTCCAGTTCAGCACCGGCGGACCGGCCGTGAGCCGTGTACAGCCTTATGACGATGCGCGCATCACCGAAGACCAGGCCTTCATCCTCTACCAGAATGGCCCGGCCACCGAAGCCTCGGTGCGTCAACATCTTTACTGCGAAGCCGAGGGTGTCAACGAGCGCATCCCCACCAGGGCAGTCGGTGAGTCCGACCGCAAGGCCTTGCTGCAGCAGTTCGCCAAGGGCATCGATCCGGCCTCGGTGACCATCGTCCAGTGCCAGCAGCGCCTGCCCAATGAAGCGCACGTCAAGCTGGTCTGGGATCGCGGTATTGCCGCCGCAGCCGCACCGGCCATCGTCACCACCAAGCCGCAGGTCTTCAGCTTCCAGGTGCGCAGCGAATTCACGGCCAGCCTGTCCTGCCAGCGCGAAAACGCCAATGCCGCCTGCTCGCCCATCCTGCCGGTGACCCTGTCGTTCTCGGCCCCGGTGCCGCGCAATCTGGCCGAGCAGATCGTGATGAACGCCAGCACCGGCAAGATCAAGCCCGCCCTGGACGGCGACAAGGATGCTGCCGTGCGCGAACTGCGCTTCAAGCCGCCATTCCCGGAAAAATCCGAGTTCAGCATCAGCCTGCCTTCCGGTTTCAAGGACGAGGATGGCCGCACGCTCTCCAACGCCGCCGCCTTCCCGCTGAAATCAGCCCTGGCCGATTTCCCGCCGCTGGCCAAATTCCCGGCTGCGCCCTTCGGCATCATCGAACTCAACGCCGATCCCACGCTGCCGGTGACCCTGCGCCGGGTCGAAGCCGGCTTGCAGGTGCGCGGCAAGGATGGTCGCGCCATGCCCGGCAAGGTGGCCGATCTCAAGGTCGATGGCGACCAGGCGGTGATCGCCTGGCTCACGCGCCTGAACAAGTATCACGAGAAATGGGGCGACCCCAAGAAGGTGGATTCGCGCAGTGTCAGCCTGCTGGCCAAGGAACCGGGCGCGAAGAAGCTCGACCTGCCCGCGCAGAAGGAGGCCAGGGACGGCGAGTGGCCCTTCGAAGTGATCGGCATCCCCTTGAAGGACCCCGGCTTCTACGTGGTCGAACTGGAATCGCAGAAACTGGGTGCCTCCCTACTGGGCAAGCCGCAGCCCATGTACGTGCGCACCAGCGCGCTGGTGACCAACATGGCTGTCCACGTCAAGCTGGGCCGCGCCAACGGCGCCGTTTGGGTGACCCGGCTGGATGACGCCAGGCCGGTGGCCGACGCCGAGATCCGCGTCTCCAATTGCGAAGGCACGTCGCTCTGGCAGGGCAAGACCAATGCCAATGGCGTGGCGATGATGCCGGCGCTGGAGGATGCCTGCGCCCATCGTCCCTACAGCGAGGACAATGCCGACAGCATCAATGGCCTGTTCGTCAGCGCCCGCAAGACCGACGAACGCGGCCGTCAGGATATGGCCTTCGCCCTGACCTCCTGGAACGACGGTATCGAGTCCTGGCGCTTCAACCTGCCCACCGACATGGACCGCGCCGCCACCGTGCGCGCCACCACCATCTTCGATCGTAGCCTGTTCCGTGCCGGCGAAACGGTCTCGATGAAGCACGTCATCCGCACCGAGACCCAGCAAGGCTTCGGCCTGCTGCGCAAGGAAGACCTGCCCACCCGCGTGCGCATCAGCCATCTGGGCAGTGGCCAGCAATACCAGTTTCCCCTGACCTGGCGCGGCAACAAGAGCGCCGAGACCAGCTTCGTACTGCCGCGCGAAGCCAAGCTTGGGACCTATGAAGTGGTACTGGACCAGGGCAAGGTCAATACCGGCGCCGGCACCAGCGCAAACGAGGGCGAGGCCGAAGACAGCTACGGACGCGGCACCTATGTCACCGGCAGCTTCCGCGTGGAAGAATTCCGCCTGCCGCTGATGCAGGGCCGCATCACGCCGCCCAAGGGCGCCCAGGTCGCCATCAAGGAATTGCCGCTGGACCTGCAACTGAACTACATCAACGGCGGTGGCGCGGCCAACCAGGCCGTGCGGGTATCGTCGCTGCTGCGTTCGCGCGGGGTGAACATCGCCGGCTACGATGGTTTCTCCTTCGACGCCCCGCGCAGCGATGATGACAGCAATGCCGACGACCAGAAGATCGTCGCCGACAAGCTCGCCGTCACCCTCGACAAGAATGGCAGCGGTCGCGCCGTCATCGGCAAGCTGCCGGTGCTGCAACGCCCGCAGGAACTGCTCACCGAGATGACCTACAGCGACCCTAACGGTGAAGTGCAGACCATCTCCAGCGTCACGCCGCTGTGGCCATCGGCGGTGGTGGTGGGACTGCGCACGGGCAACTGGGTGTCGGTCAAGAAAAAGCTGACGCTGACCGCCGTCACCCTCAATACCGCCGGTCAGCCGCAGGCCGGTGTGCCGGTGGAAATCCATGGCCTGGCGCGCAAAACCAATTCGCACCGCAAGCGCATGGTGGGCGGCTTCTACGCCTACGAAAACGACGAGAGCAAGCAAGACCTCGGCAAGCTTTGCGCCGGCAAGAGCGACCAGCACGGCATGTTCACCTGCGACACCGAACTTTCCGAGGCCGGCAATGTGGAACTGATCGCCAGCGCCAGGGATGGCGATGGCAATGCGGCTGCCGCCCGTTCCTCGGTGTGGGTCACCGGGCGTGGCGAAGTCTGGTTCGATGGCGAAAACCAGGACCGCATCGACATCCTGCCCGAGAAAAAGAACTACCAGCGCGGCGAGACCGCCACCTTCCAGGTGCGCATGCCTTTCCGTCACGCGACCGCGCTGGTTGCCGTGGAGCGTGAAGGTGTGACCGACACCCGCGTGGTACAACTGTCCGGCCAGGACCCCACCATCAGCGTGCCGATGAAAGCCGAGTACGGTCCCAATGTCTATGTCTCGGTGCTGGCCGTGCGCGGTCGCATGCGCGAGGTGCCGTGGTATTCCTTCTTCGTCTGGGGCTGGAAGGAGCCGCTCAACTGGTGGCATGAATTCCGCACCTATCAGGGACCCGGCCCCATCGTCGATCTCTCCAAGCCGGCATGGAAGTTCGGCATCGCCGAAGTCAACATCGGCGATGCCGGCCATCGCCTGCAGGTGGCGGTGACGACCGACAAGCCCACCTATCCCATCCGCGCCATCGCCAAGGTGCAAGTGCAGGTGAAACTGCCCAACGGCAAACCGGCCGCCGGGGGCGAATTCGCCCTGGCCGCCGTGGATGAAGCCCTGCTGGAGCTGCAGCCCAATGGCAGCTGGGATGTCTTGCGCGCCATGCTGCAACGACGCAGCTATGGTGTGGAAACCTCCACCGCGCAGATGCAGGTGGTCGGCAAGCGCCACTACGGCAAGAAGGCCACCCCGGCCGGTGGCGGCGGTGGTCGCGCCCCCACGCGTGAACTGTTCGACACCCTGCTGGCATGGAAGCCCAAGGTCACCCTGGATGCAGAGGGCAGGGCGCAACTGGAGGTGCCGTTGAACGATGCGCTGACTTCCTTCCGCATCGTCGCCATTGCCGAGAATGGCGTCAGCGATTTCGGGACCGGCAGTATCAGCATCCGCTCCACCCAGGATGTGCAGGTCATCTCCGGCCTCCCACCCCTGGTGCGTGAAGGCGACAGCTTCAACGGCAGCGTCACCGTGCGCAATACCACCACCCATGACATGACCCTCAAGGTCAGCGCACGCGCCCAGGGCGGCACGCCCGCCAGCACCCTGACGCTGCCCGAGCGCGACATCAAGATAGCGGCCGGCCAGTCGGCCGAAGTGATGTGGCCGGTGCAGACGCCGGAAGGCATCAGCCAGCTGGCCTGGGAAATCAGCGCCCAGGAGCAGGCCGGCCAGAAGGCCAAGGACGCCATGAAGTTCAGCCAGCGCGTGGTACCGGCGGTCCCGGTGACGGTGCAGCAGGCGACCCTGTTCCAGCTGGACAAGAGCGCCGCCCTCAGCGTTGCCCGCCCGGCCGACAGCCTCCCCGGACGCGGTGGCCTGGCCATCTCGCTCAAGCCCAGCCTGGCCGGTGGCAGTGATGCGCTGACCCGCTATTTCGTCAACTATCCCTTTGCCTGCCTGGAGCAGAAGACCTCCAAGGCCATCGGCCTGCGCGATGAAGCGGCGTGGCAGAAGATCGTGAGCGACCTGCCGACCTATCTCGACGGCGACGGCCTGGCCTACTACTTCCCGCCCAGCGACAGCGGCGCGCGGCGTGGCAGCGACACGCTCACCGCCTACCTGCTGGCGGCCACCAACGAGGCCGGCTATGCCATCCCGCCCGCCAGCCGCGACAAAATGCTCGACGGCCTGGCCGGCTTCGTGGAGGGCAAGGTGATGCGCGAATTCTGGTCGCCACAGAAAGATCTGGACGTGCGCAAGCTGGCCGCGCTGGAAGCCCTGTCGCGCTACAACCGCGTGCAGCCAGCCATGCTGGGATCGATCCAGATCAATCCCAACCAGTGGCCCACCTCCGGTCTGCTGGACTGGATCGCCATCCTGCAGCGGGTCACTGCCATCCCCGAACGCCAGAAGAAGCTCGACGAGGCCGACCAGATCCTGCGCGCCCGCCTGAACTTCCAGGGCACGCGCATGGGCTTCTCCAATGAAGAGGGCGATTACTGGTGGTGGCTCATGAGCAGCGGCGACGCCAATGCCAACCGCCTGATCCTGCTGGAACTGAACAACCCGGCCTGGCGCGACGACCTGCCACGCCTGGTGGCCGGCGCCATCGGCCGCCAGCAGCGCGGCCACTGGAGCACCACCACCGCCAACGTCTGGGGCAGCCTGGCCCTGGAGAAATTCGCCCGCAAGTTCGAATCCGAACCGGTCACCGGCAGTACCCGCGCCACGCTGGAGCAGGGTGGGGGCAACAGTGCCGCTAATGCCACCAGTGCCACCCAGAGCCTGGCCTGGAGCAGCGCCGCCAGCGGCGGCAAGCTGCAATTGCCCTGGCCGGATGGCAATGCGCAAGGCGGCAATGTGCGCTTCACGCAAGAGGGCAATGGCAAGCCCTGGGTCACGCTGCAAAGCCTGGCCGCCGTCCCCCTGAAGCAGCCGTTCGCGGCCGGCTATCGCATCAGCCGCAAGGTCGAGGCCATCGAGCAGAAGCAGGCCGGCGTCTATACCCGTGGTGATGTGCTGCGGGTGACGCTGGACATCGATGCCCAGAGCGAGATGACCTGGGTCGTCGTCAGCGATCCGGTACCGGGCGGCGCGACCTTGCTGGGTTCCGGCCTGGGGCGTGATTCCGCCATCGCCCAGGGCAAACAGGACAGCCCGCGTGATCGCGGCCTAGGCTGGCTGGCCTACGAGGAACGCAGTTTCGAAGCCTATCGCGCCTACTACGAGTCCATGCCCAAGGGCCGCACCAGCATCAGCTACACCGTGCGCCTGAACAATGCCGGCGAATTCAACCTGCCGCCCACGCGGGTGGAAGCGATGTATGCGCCGGAAATGTTTGGCGAAGTGCCTAACGCCAAACTGGTCGTCAAGGCGGCGCCGTGAACGCCAGCGGCATGCCCTGGTCCCGCGCCGGCGCAGGCTGTGCGCTGGTGCTGGCCTTGCTGCTGCCGGCCAGCGCGGGGGCGGTGACTTCGTTTGCCGAGGTGCAGCGCGACTTCCTCCCCTCCGAGGCCAGCCTGCTGGACCGCAACGGCGAGCTGCTGCAGCGCCTGCGTGTGAACATGGACGAACGCAAGCTCGCCTGGGTGAAGCTGGAAGATGTCTCGCCCGCCCTGCGCCAGGCCCTGATCGCCTCCGAAGACCGGCGTTTCTACCAGCACAGCGGCATCGACTGGAATGCCGTCGCGGCCTCGGCCTGGGGTAATCTCTGGAATACCCGGACCCGCGGCGCCTCCACCATCACCATGCAACTGGCAGGTTTGCTCCATGATGACCTGCGTCGCAAATCCGGCGCACGCACGCTGACGCAGAAGGTCTCGCAGGCGTGGATCGCGCAATCGCTGGAACGCAGCTGGCGCAAGGACCAGATCCTGGAGGCCTACCTCAACCTGGTCTCCTTCCGGGGCGAGCTGGCGGGTGTGCATGCCTTGTCGCGCGTCATGTTCGGCAAGCACCCCAGCGGACTGGACCAGGGCGAAGCTGCCATCGCGGTCGCCCTGATCCGTGCCCCCAACGCCACTCCGCGCCGCGTGGCCGAGCGCGCCTGCGCCATCCTGAAGGAACAGGGCGCTGCCGAACAATGCAACGGCATGGATGGCCGCACCGAACTGGTCCTGGCCCGTGCCGCCGCCAAACGCGACCTGCCGGGCACCAGCGATGCACCGCAACTGGCCCCCCACCTGGCGCGCAAGCTCTTGAACACGCCCGGCCAGCAAGTGCGCTCCACGCTGGACGCGCCCCTGCAGCGCTTCGCCTCGCAAGCCCTGCGCCATCAGCTGGCCGGCCTGGCCGAACGCAACATCGAGGATGGCGCCATCATCGTCATCGACAACGCCACCGGTGAGGTCCTGGCCTGGGTCGGCTCCAGTGGCACCCTGTCGGCGGCCGCCAATGTCGATGGCGTAGTCGCGCAGCGCCAGGGGGGATCGACGCTCAAGCCTTTCCTCTACGAACTGGCGATCGAAAGAAAATGGCTCACGGCGGCTTCGCTGCTGGACGATTCCCCCGTCAACCTTGCCACCAGCGCCGGACTCTACATCCCGCAAAACTACGACAAGCAATACAAGGGGCTGGTCAGTCTGCGCACTTCGCTGGGTTCTTCCCTGAACATCCCCGCCGTGCGCACGCTGGTGATGGTCACGCCCGAGCGCTTCTTCCGCCGCCTGCAGGCACTGGGCTTCAACCTGCGCGAGAGCGGCGACTACTACGGCTACAGCCTGGCCCTGGGCAGCGCCGACGTGACCCTGGCCAACCTTGCCAATGCCTATCGCGCATTGGCCAACCAGGGCCGCTATTCCCCCTTGCGCACGCGACTGGATGACGCCCGCACCGCGCCTCGCCCGGTACCGGTGATGGACGCCGATGCCGCCTACATCATCGGCGACATCCTCTCCGACCGCAGCGCCCGCGCCCGTACCTTCGGCCTGGAGAACGCGCTGTCCACCCGTATCTGGACTGCCGTCAAGACCGGCACCTCCAAGGACATGCGCGACAACTGGTGCGTCGGCTATTCCTCGCGTTACACCGTCGGCGTGTGGGTCGGCAATGCCTCCGGTGCCCCGATGTGGGATGTCTCCGGCGTGACCGGCGCCGCACCGGTGTGGCAGGAGGTGATGCAGTACCTGCATGAGCGCGGCCGCGACGGCAGTCGGGATGCCCGCAGCGGCCCGCCGCAGAAGCCGGCCGGCGTACAGGCCCGGGCGATACGTTATGAACAGGACCTCGAGGCTGCCCGCACCGAATACTTTCTGCCCGGCACGGCGCAGTCCGAGATCCGCATCGCGCACGCGCGCGAAATCCGTCCGGCCATCAGCTATCCGACGGCCGGGATGCTGGTGGCGCTGGACCCGGATATCCCTCCCGCGCGCCAGCGCATCCGTTTCCGCGCCCAGGGCGCGCCCGCAGGAAGCCGCTGGGTGCTGGATGGCAAGCTGATGCCGGAGGCCGTGATGGAAGCGGGGCGGGTGCGGGCGCAGCAGGTGGCGATGGCATCGGCCGGCACGGGCGAGGAAGAACTGGGCTTCGACTGGATGCCCTGGCCGGGCAGGCACATGCTGGTGCTGCAGGACCGCGGCGGCAGGCAGCTCGATAGCGTGCGCTTCGAGGTGCGCGGAGCAGTGGCGCGGCCCGAGGACAAGCCGCGCCGCTGAACACAGCCACCCCGGGCCGTGTAGGCCCACGGAGGGGCAGCGGTGTCAGGGCCGCGGAATCAGCTGCGGCGACACCTGCCGGGCGTGTGCGGCAAAGACGTGTTGCGCATCCAGCGGCAGCAGATAGCCTTCGCGCACCAGCTTGTCGCCAGCCGCCTCGACCTGGGCAGCGTAATCGGCGCGCCCCTGGTAACGGCGATCCAGCGCAGGACGGGGATCGCTGCTGCTCCTGGCTTCACTGCTCACCGCAAAGGGAATGGCACTGCCCAGCGAGGAACAGGTTTCGCCCTGGGCGTGGCCGGCGGCGCGCAGGTTCCAGCCGGTATAGGTGGCCAGCGGGACCGCCACTTCAGGCTGGGCAATACCCCCCAGTTCGTTGCCATCTGCATCGACCTTCGGCACCAGGATGCGATAGGCGCGCGTCACATCCGCCACCGGGATGGCGCCGCGATAATCGGTGACGGCCAGCGGATTGTGGATGCCGCTGTAGACCAGGTGCAGTTCGCTCGGGGTCACGCCACCGACCGCGTTCACCAGCGGCACACGCACATCGTCCAGGGTCGGGAATCCGACAGAGGCCTGGTCCGGCGTCACTGCCGTGCCGCCGGCCACCGTCGGGTAGCGTGACGGCGGCGGCAACTGACCCTTGGCCAGCCAGTTTTCCATGGCCGGGACCATCGCGCGCAAGACCGGCGCCTGGGTCACCGGGCTGGGCGGGAACTGGCACATGCTGTCCTTGCCGATCTGCTTGACCAGCCCATTTCCGACACCAGGACCACCGGCGTGCTGGGTGCCGGAAATCAGGTAGTAGCGCACGTTGTCCGGCAAGACCAGATCCTTGCCTGCGCCATCCGTGACCACCAGTGCGCCGCGGCCGCCCCACCATTCAAAACTGCCGTCGATCTGCATGATCTTCGGGCAGGTCGCGCTGGCGCTGCACTGCCTGAGCAAGCCATCGGTGGCGCCACTGACCGGATCTTTGATGACGTTGTAGGCGAAGGGGAACTGGTCGCCAGGCATCCAGTGTTCTTCGTGGCCTTTGGACCAGCGGCCGGGTTGTGAAAACCGTTCATTGATCCAGGTGCGGCGGCCGCCCGGAATGATGGCCATCATCCCGTCGAAGACCTTGTTGCCCTGCGCATTCCTGTTGAAACCCATGTAGAGGAAATCACGCATGAATCTGCCCGACTGTGAAATCCCTTCGCCGATGGTCAGGTCGAAATTGCGTTTGTTGGGCATCGTGCAGGCCGGTTGGCTGACGCAGGCAGCGTCCTTCATGTCGTTCAGAGGATTGGCCCCGCCCCTGGCATCGGTCGACGCGTCGCGCAGGAAGCTCACCAGGTCGCGTACGGCGGCAAAGCCGATGGCCATGACCTTGGGATGGGTCGCCGGATAGACGAAGCTGTAGATGCTGCCCTGGTCAGCCGGTACGGTGCCGCCATCGGGACCGGGTACGGCCGATGGAGGGGTGAAGACCACGTTCACGCTGCCGTCGGCCCGGGGCTCGTAATGCCAGTCGGTGACAGTAGCGGCGGGCGCCCGGTAATCCTGCTGGCCCTGCGCATTGCGCCAGGTCTGGCGTACCGTGAAGCTCACATGTGACTTGTCGCGCAACGAAGCCGGCGGGTAGGAGAGCTTGAACTCGTTGTGTCCCTGATGGAAATCGGGGATGTATTCTTCGCGGCTCAGGCCAGTGATGGCGGATCCATCCTTGTTTGTGACCACCGGAAATCGTGTGCCCAGCGCACCGTCGATGGCCTTGCCTGATTGCTGCAGATCACCCTGCCAGCCGCTCCAGACGATGGTGTAACCGGCCCGCAGCAGGGAAGGGTAGGTGTCGCCGGGGGCGGGTCCGTTGCGCAGCGATTTGCCGCCGATGAAGAATTCCTCGGCCAGCTTGCGGCCCCGATTGGCCACGTCATAGAACAGCACACGACGAGCCTGGGCCGCCGACTTGGGGCGCAGGATCACAAAGTCGGTCGTATAGGATACATAGCCGTCAGCATCCCTGGGCGCCTTGTCGAGATCGGTCATCATCGCATTGTCGGGATGATGGGGATCGAGCTTGCCATGCACGATGCCCGAGACCAGCTGGTAGGGACCGGCTGCGCCTGCCGGGGTTGAGCCGCCGAAGGCATCTGCCGTCTGGGTGATCTCAAGCTGGTCGATATAGCCGGCCGGCTTGCCGGCGGGGCCTGCCGCATGGACCTGAACCATGGCTGCGCTGCTCAGCATGGCGGCGAGCAGGGTGATGGTGGTTTTCATGGTCTCCCTTGTTATCGATAGGAATGAGGAAGGCTAAGCCTACCGCAAAGTGGGAGGGTGGTTTTTTGCAGGCCCAAAACGCAAAAGGTCGAATGATTTTCATCATTCGGCCTTTTATGTTTGCTGCGCACTGAGGCACTCGGTCACGTCCCGCGACCCCGTCTGGCCTTGCAAGGCCAGACTTTCTCGTCCCTCCCGCAAAGCGCGCAGGCGCTTTGCTCGTGGGCTCCAAACGCAAAAGGCCGAATGATTTTCATCATTCGACCTTTTATGTCTGGTGCCCACGGAGGGACTCGAACCCCCACACCTCGCGGCACATGGACCTGAACCATGCGCGTCTACCAATTCCGCCACGTGGGCCTTCTGCATATGCGCTGAAACCGCATTGCTTGAAAGAGGCTGCATTCTAAGGGCAAACCTTCATGTTGTCATCATTTTTTTGCGTTTTTTATGTTCGCGAAATCTAACTAAAAATTGCCTCATGCAGAGGGAAGAAGGGGAGCTGAAACTAAATAAATCGGGTGGAAGAGTTCAAGCGTCGTTGCCATGGTGTCCCATGTTTGCGGGAGCTTTGTACGTGGGCTCCAAAACGCAAAAGGTCGAATGATTTTCATCATTCGACCTTTTATGTTTGCTGCGCACTGAGGCACTCGGCCACGTCCCGCGACCCCGTCCCTCCCGCAAAGCGCGCAGACGCTTTGCTCGTGGGGCCCCTAAACGCAAAAGGCCGAATGATTTTCATCATTCGGCCTTTTATGTCTGGTGCCCACGGAGGGACTCGAACCCCCACACCTCGCGGCACATGGACCTGAACCATGCGCGTCTACCAATTCCGCCACGTGGGCCTTTTTGCATCAGCGGTAACTTGCTGTGCTTGAAAGAGGCTGCATATTAAGGCCTATCAGCCTGATGGTCAACACCTAATTGAGAAATTTTTTATTATTTTTCTCCGGTCCGCTGCCTGCGTGGACGCAAGGGTATCAACCACCCAGGTAAGCTTCCACCACCTTGGGATTGCCCAGCAAATTCGCGCCACTGTCTTCCAGCACGATCTTGCCGGTCTCCAGCACATAGCCCCGCTGCGCGATGCGCAGTGCCTGGCGTACGTTCTGCTCCACCAGCAGGACCGTCATGCCGGTCTTGTTGATCTCCTGCACGATGCGGAAGATTTCCTGGATGATCAGCGGTGCCAGGCCCATCGAGGGTTCGTCCAGCAGCAGCACCTTGGGTTTGGCCATCAAGGCGCGGCCAATGGCCAGCATCTGCTGTTCACCACCCGAGAGGTTGCCCGCCAGTCCGGCCGCACGGTTCTTCAATACCGGGAAGAGGGAATACACCCATTCCAGATCACGCGCCACGCCGTCTTTGTCCTTGCGCGTATAAGCGCCCAAAGCCAGGTTCTCTTCCACGGTCAGCGTGGTCAACGTAGCGCGGCCTTCCGCCACCTGCACCACGCCGGATTCGACGATGCGATGCGGCGACATCTGCAGCAGGTCCTGCCCGTTGAGCAGCACACGGCCGCGCTGGGCCTTCACCAGACCCGAGATGGCCAGCAGCGAGGTGCTCTTGCCGGCGCCATTGGCACCGACCAGGGCAGTGATCTCGCCTTCGTTCAGCGACAGGCTGATGCCCTTGACGGCCTCGATGTGGCCATAGGCCACGGCCAGGTCTTCCACCTGGAGGATGGGTTGCTTGTTACTGCTGGCGCTCATGCTTCTTCCTTGCCGAGATAGGCCTCGATCACTTCCTGGTTGTTCTTGATCTGGTCCGGGGTGCCTTCGGCGATGATCTTGCCAAAGTTGAGCACGGCAATGCGTTCGCACAGGCCCATGACGAAGCGCATGTCGTGCTCGATCATGAAGATGGTGAAACCGCGTTGCTTGATGTTGACGATCTCGCTCATCAACTCGGTCTTCTCGGCCGGATTCATGCCGGCCACCGGTTCGTCCAGCAGCAACAGCTTGGGCTTGGTGGCCAGCGCCCGGGCGAATTCCAGCTTGCGCTGCTCGCCGTAGGACAGGCTATCGGCCAGCATGTGCGCCTTGTGATCCAGACGCACCCAGGACAGCAGTTCCAGCGCACGTTCACGCGCTTCCTTCTCTGCCTTGCGGAAACCGCCCAGGTTGAACAGCATGCTGGCCACGCCATAGTTCA
This sequence comes from Herbaspirillum sp., assembly GCF_035644555.1. Classification (GTDB taxonomy): domain Bacteria; phylum Pseudomonadota; class Gammaproteobacteria; order Burkholderiales; family Burkholderiaceae_D; genus Herbaspirillum. The sequence continues at coordinate 19,043 of NZ_DASQOH010000075.1, read as the reverse complement.
GGTGCTCGTGCATGCCGACCACGACGTTTTCCAGCAGCGTCATTTCCTTGAACACGCGGATGTTCTGGAAGGTGCGGGCGATGCCGCGCTCGGTGATCTTGTGCGGGGCGACGGCGCCGATGTCGTCGTCGTTGAAGCGGATGCTGCCCGATGATGCGCGCAACAGGCCCGTTATGAGGTTGAAGACGGTGGTCTTGCCGGCGCCGTTGGGGCCGATCAGGCCGAAGATCTCGCCTTGCTTGACGTTGAAGTTCACGCCCTGCAGCACCTGCAGGCCACCGAAGTTCTTGCTGATGTCGTTCAGTTGTAAAAGCATTACTTCACCTTCTTCTCAGCGTTGCGGCCCAGGAAGGCGCGGATGCGGCGCGGGTCCCAGATGCCCTTGGGCAGGTACAGCACCACCAGGATCAGGATCAGGCCGTTGATGGCCAGGCGGAAGTCCTTGAAGTGACGCAGCACTTCCGGCAGCAGCGACAGGATGGTCGAGCCTATCATCGGGCCGATCAGGTTGCTGGTGCCACCGAAGACGGCCATGGTCAGGATGTCCACCGCATTCTCGAAGCCGTAGTTGTTGGGACCGATGGTGAAGGTGTAGTGGGCGTTCAGGCCACCGGCTACGCCGGCGATGGCGGCGCCGATGACGAAGGCCAAGAGCTTGTAGCCGGCCACGTTCACGCCCATCAGGCGGGCCGCCACTTCATCTTCCTTGATGGCCTCGAAGGCACGGCCGGTCTTGGAGCGGCGCAGGCGGGCCAGCGCGTAGATGGTCACGCCCAGCAGCAGCACGATGTGCCACCACTCGGTGATGGGCGGCACGCCGTTCAGGCCCATGGGGCCGCCGGTGATGTCCAGGTTCAGCACGATCACGCGTACCACCTCGCCAAAGCCCAGTGTGGCCATGGCCAGGTAGACGCCGGACAGGCGCAGCGTGGGGATGCCGATCACCAGCGCCACCAGCGAGGGCAGCACGCCGCCTGCGGCCAGGGCGATGGGGAAGGGCAGGTCGAACTGCATCGTCAGCAGCGACGCGGTGTAGGCGCCGATACCCATGAAGGCGGCATTGGCCAGCGACAGCAGGCCGCAGGACAGGGTGACGTAGATCGAGAGTGCCAGCATGGCGTTGACGCCGATGCTGAAAATGACGGTGTTGTAGGTGGCCCAGAAGCCATCCCACCATTCCATGAAGCCCATCTTATGCCTTCCTTTCCAGCACTTTGCCAAACATGCCGGAGGGTTTTACCAGCAGGATCAGGAACAGGAGGCCGAAGGCCACCGCGTCGCGGAAGTCGCTCGAAATATAGGCGACCGTCAGCACCTCGGCAAAGCCCAGGAACAGGCCGCCGATCATGGCGCCGCGGATATCGCCCATGCCGCCCAGGATGATGACGGCGATGCCCTTGTGCAGCATCGGCTGGCCCATGAAGGGCGAAATCGCGTTGAAGGACACCCCCACCAGCACGCCGGCAGCACCGCCCAGGGCGGCGGCGGCAAACGAGGTCAGCAGGAACAGGCCTTCTACGTTGATGCCCAGCAGGTAGGCCGCCTTGGGCGACTCGGCGATGGCGCGCAGCGCCCGGCCCAGTTGCGTCTTGCGCATCACGCCCAGCAGCACCACCATCAGCACGAAGGCGATGACGATGATGGCCACTTGCACGGCGGTGATGTGCAGGTTGCCCAGGCTGACGCTCTCTTCAGGGATGGTGCCCTGGGGGAAGCGCTTGTTCTCGGCGCCGAAGATGCCCTGCGAGATGTTGGTGATCATGATGGCCACGCCGATGGTGGCGATCATGGGAATGAGGTGAGGCGCGTTGCGTTTGCGCAGCGGCTTCAGCACCAGCACGTCGATGATGAGGCCCAGCAGGCCGGTGGCCACCATGGCCAGCAGCAGGGCTACCCACAGGGGCAGTGCCATCTGCTCGACCAGCAGCAGGGCGGCATAGCTGCCCAGCATGAAGATCGCGCCGTGCGAAAGATTGATCACGCCCAGTACGCCGAAGACCAGCGTGAAGCCGAGCGCGAAGAGCGCATACACGCTGCCCAGCGAAAGGGCATTGATGAGCTGTTGTTCTAACATTGGAACCTGCGATAGGTGATGGGGCACGGCGCCAGCGGCCTGCACTGCATGCATGGCGCGGACGAAGTCCCTCGTTACGTCGTATTGCCGGAATCAGCGGCCTGTCGTCCCGACGGGCTGCCTGTGGTTCCCCGTTCCGGCCTGGAGATCTGCTTCATTTCCCGCTCAAACAGCGCAGCAGGCGCATGACGCCTGCTGCGGGACTGCGGGAGAGTATCGAAGCTGCCGGTCGCCCGGCAGCGTACTGCCTTGGAGAGCTTGCTACGCCTTGCTTACTTCAGCAGGACGAACTTGCCGCCCTTGGCGATGTTGACGATGGCTTCCTGGTCAGCATCGAAGCCGACCTGCTTGCCGGCCACGGCCGGGGCTGCGCGGAAGGCGAACTTGCCGGTGGCGCCATCGATCTTCACGGCCGGCAGCGCGGCGCGCAGGGCGTCACGATCCTTGGCCAGGTTGCCCGACAGCTTCACGTTCTTCAGGGCATCGGCCACGATGTACATGGCGTCATAGGCTTGCGCGGCGAACTGGTCGGGATCGGAACCGAACTTGGCCTTGTAGGCCGCGATGAAGGCCTTGTTGGCCGGGGTCTGGTTCTCGGCCGACCACGGGCTGCCCATCAGGGTGTTGTCGCCGGCATCCTTGGCGATCTCGAACAGCTTGGGCGAGTTCAGGCCATTGCCGCCGATGAAGGGCTGCTTCATGCCCAGGGCGCGAGTCTGCAGGATGATGTTGGCGGCTTCTTCGGCCAGGCAGGAGCAGACGATGGCGTCCGGGTTGCCGGCCTTGATCTTGGTCAGCTGGGCCTTGAAGTCGACATCACCCTTGGCATAGGCCTCGGTGGTGGTGACGGGGATCTTCTGCTGTTCCAGGGTGGCCTTGAAGACGTCGTAGCCGGACTTGGTGAAGGCGTCGTCGTTACCGTAGATCACGGCGACCTTCTTGATGCCGAAGTGCTTCACGGCAGCCTTCACGGTCACGGGCAGCACGTCGGCTTCCATGACGGAGTTGCGGAAGGTGAAGGGGCCCATGGCCGTGATGCCGTCAGCGGTGTTGCTGGTACCGAAGACCACCACCTTGGAGGCGTTGGCGATCGGGTCGGCAGCGAAGGCCGAGTTCGACAGGGTGGGACCGAACACCGCCAGCACCTTGTCTTGGAAGATCAGTTTCTTGAAGACGTTGATGGCTTCTTCCTTCTTGCCTTGTTCGTCTTCGATTACCAGGGCCAGCTTGTCGCCGTTGACGCCGCCCTTGGCGTTGATTTCTTCGGAAGCCAGGGTGAAGCCGTTCTTGATGGCCACGCCGTACTTGGCGGCCGGGCCGGTCAGGGCTTCTGCGACGCCCAGCTTGATGTCGGCGGCCAGTGCGGCCGAAGACAGGGTGGCACCGATCAGCAGGGCCGGAATGGTCTTGAGCATGGTATTGAATTGCATCGAGTTCTCTCCTCAGTTAGATATTGTAGAAACCGTCCCCGTCAGGCAGCGCAGACCGGCGCCACGTCACAAGGCGATTCCTTCATCGAGGATGATGCAAAAGACGCCCGGGATGGCCGGGACCTGTGCTCCATCCTCTGAAGACCGTTTTGCGGCCTCTTTCGATACAGCCGGCACAGCATACCCGAAAAAGCAGGCTGCGCCAGCAATTACAACCCGCCGCCACGCACCCGGGTAGGGTGCGCCGCAGCGGCATGCGAATGTCGTCCGGCCAGCGGACGAGGGTGGTGCGATTGCTTAGTTCAGTTCCTTGCGGATATGGGCGATGGCCGCGCGCACCTGGTTGGGTGCGGTGCCGCCGATGTGGTCGCGCGCGGCCACCGAGCCCTCCAGCGTGAGGACCGCGAAGACGTCTTCGCCGATCAGCTCCGAGAAGGCGCGCAGTTCGTCCAGCGACAGGTCGGCCAGGTCACAACCCTTGTCCACGCAGGTACGCACGGCGTGGGCGACGGCTTCGTGGGCGTCGCGGAAGGGCAGGCCCTTCTTGACCAGGTAGTCGGCCAGGTCGGTGGCGGTGGCGTAACCCTGCAGGGCAGCGGCGCGCATGGCATCGGGCTTGACGCTGATGCCGCGGGCCATGTCGGCGAAGATGCGCAGGGTGTCGGTGAGCGTGTCGACGGTGTCGAACAGCGGTTCCTTGTCTTCCTGGTTGTCCTTGTTGTAGGCCAGGGGCTGGCCCTTCATCAGGGTCAGCAGGGCGATCAGGTGGCCGTTGACGCGACCGGTCTTGCCGCGCGCCAGTTCGGGAACGTCCGGGTTCTTCTTCTGCGGCATGATCGAGGAGCCGGTGCAGAAGCGGTCGGCGATGTCGATGAAGCCCACGCGCGGGCTCATCCAGATCACCAGTTCTTCGGACATGCGCGAGATGTGGGTCATCACCAGCGCCGCGGCGGCGCAGAATTCGATGGCGAAGTCACGGTCCGAGACGGCGTCCAGCGAGTTGCGGCAGACATCGTCGAAGCCCAGGGTCCTGGCCACGCGCAGGCGGTCGATCGGGAAGGTGGTGCCAGCCAGGGCGGCGGCGCCCAGCGGCAGGCGGTTGATGCGCTTGCGGGCGTCGGCCATGCGCTCGGCGTCGCGGCCGAACATCTCGACATAGGCCAGCACGTGATGGCCGAAGGTGATCGGTTGCGCGACCTGCATGTGGGTGAAGCCCGGCAGGATCACGTCGGCGTGCTGCTCGGCCAGGTCCAGCAGGGCCAGGCGCAGTTCGCGCAGCAGGCCCACGATGTCGTCCACGGCGCCGCGCATGTAGAGGCGGATGTCGGTGGCGACCTGGTCATTGCGCGAGCGGCCGGTGTGCAGGCGCTTGCCGGCATCACCGACCAGCTCGGTCAGGCGCTTTTCGATGTTCAGGTGGACGTCTTCCAGGTCCAGCAGCCATTCGAACTTGCCGGCGTCGATTTCGCCCTTGATCTGGGCCATGCCGCGCTGGATTTCGGCGTGGTCGGCCGCGCTGATGATGCCCTGATGCGCCAGCATCTCGGCGTGCGCCAGCGAGCCCTGGATATCGACCTGGGCCAGGCGGTTGTCGAAGAACACCGATGCGGTATAGCGCTTGACGAGATCGGAGACGGGTTCAGAAAAGCGAGCCGACCAGGCTTCGCCCTTTTTAGCAAATTGGTCTGTCATATTGGGAATTCCGGAGAATGGGCGATTATAGCAAGCACAACTGCGCCCAGCCACGCCAATGCAGGCGGAAATGCTGCTGGATGCGGATTTTTCGCATTCAGTGGCGGTCTGGCCGCACGGTTTTTTCTCCGGTTCCCAGCCGCTGGTGTCGGGAGAGGGAGTTTGTGCTGGGGCATCCCGCTTGTTTCTGTATGGCATCATTTTTGCTTGTTGTATTTGCGCAAGTCTTCCTGCGGCGCAAAAAACTCTTGTACGGCTGACAAAAGCCAACGCTATACTCGACACGCGATGACCGATCCGGAGGGCCGATGAAGGCGCGCCGGGGAGCAAGGGCCCCACACGCTTGCGGCATGGCCGGGATGCAGCCGACGACGGGATGTCGGGCGCCGGCCGCTGTTGCCGCCCAAAGGGGCCTGTCGACGCGCATGAGCAAGATGTATGGGGGTCGTCTTACAGGAGAGAAGCATGAATTTGGAAGCACTGTTTCAGCAGCAAACCGCATTGCCGAGCATTCCCAAGGTAGTGCAGGAAGTCATCGAAAGTTTCAACAACGAATCGGTCTCGATCGAAGAGATCGCCAGGAAGCTGGCCGCCGATCAGGTGCTCAGCGCCAAGATCCTGCGCCTGGCCAATTCGTCCTACTACCACGTCTCGCGCACCGTCGGCACGGTGGAGGATGCGGTGCTGATGCTGGGCTTCATGACCGTGCGCACGCTGGTGGTCAGCACCGGCATGGCGGGTAGCTTCAAGAAGCTGCCGGGCGTGGACCTCAAGCTGTTCTGGCGCTACAGCCTGGATACGGCGGTGGTCTCCAAGTGGCTGGCCAAGCAGTTGAAGCTCAATGCCGATTTCGCCTTCACCGTGGGCCTGATGCACGCCATCGGCCAGCTGGTGATGCATGCGGCCATGCCGGAACAGGCCCTGCAGGTGGACAAGGTGGCCGGCCCCCTGGATGCGCGCCGCCTGGACGTGGAGCGCAAGTCCTTCGGCTACGACTTTGCCGATGTGGGTGCCGAACTGGCGCGCCGCTGGCGCTTCCCCGAGGAATTCAGTCAGGTCATCAAGGCCTTCCCGCAGCCGCTGGAAGGGCAGTACGACCCGTTCGCGGCCATCGTGCACCTGGCGACCTGGCGCGCCCGCGCAGAAGAAAACAAATATTCCGCCGATGAAATGGAATCGACCTTCCCCACCGAGGTGGCGGCCAAGCTGGGCCTGAGCCTGGCGACCTTCACCGAAGACATGCCGCCGCTGCCCGAGCTGAGCGAGGGTATGCAGGAACTGGTGGCCTGACCGAGCTCCTGGCCTGATCGCCTGCCTGCGGTTCCGGGCAGGCTGCCCATGAAAAATGCCGGCCCCGTAAGGGGCCGGCATTTGATTTTTGGGGGCGTGAGCGGTGCGCTCAGTAGTTCAGCTTGGCGTCCAGGAAGTTGAGCATGGACCGATAGGCCTGGCTGCGCGCATCCGGGTTGCCGCCGCTGGTGACGCCCTCACCCCGCTTGCCCACGCCAGCCACGTCCATGCGCACGTGCACCGGCAGGCCGGGCGCGTCGAAGTCGTGGTAGGTGTCGGGGTACAGGCGCAGGGCGATTTCGGTGTCACTGCCCTGCATCTTCTGCTCAATCGCTTCGCAAGCCTGGGGCGGGGTCCAGTCGTCGTTCTCGCCCATCAGGATCAGCAGCGGCGCGGCCGGCTTGAAGGCTTCGCCCGGCTTGGCATAGGGACGGCAATCGGGATAGAAGGCCACGGCCGCGCGCGGCTGGATCTTGCGCACGGCCACATCGGTTTCCGCCAGGTTGATCGAGGCCAGCAGGGTGGAGGCGCCGTGCGACCAGCCCAGCAGAGCGATGCGCTTGACGTCCACGTCCGGCTGGGAGGTGACCCAGTGCATGGCGGCCTGCACATCGAAACGCCGGTTCATGGCACTGATCTCGCGCTGGGCCACGGTGTCCTGGCAGGTGGAGCGGCGGCCACGCGGGGTAAAGCTGTCCGGGAACAGGACGTTGTAGCCGGCGTCGGTCAGTACCCGCGCCATGGCGAGATGGCGTGGCGTGAATTCGCCCTTGCCATCACGCACCATGCTGTACAGGCCACCGCAACCATGCAGGGCGATCACGGTGGGATAAGGTCCCTTGCTGTTGAGCGACTTGCGCGCCTTGATCCATACGCCATAGAGCGCGGTCGCCTTGCCACCCTTGCTGTCCACGCTGGTCAGCGAGACGCGGCGGGCTTCCAGTGGCGGCGGCGGTGCCGCATTGGGCGCAGCCTGCACGCGTGCGCCGATCAAGGCCAGCGTTGCTGCAATGCAGAACGCAGCTACCGGTTTTCCCCAGTATTGCATAGTGTGTGATTCCCCGTATCGATGCCGCACCGTCTGTTTCCAGGCCCGCCCCATGGCCCGGGAAAATGGTCTCTGAAGCAAGATCCTTCAGGGTCTGCGACGGTGACGTGTTCTAAATTCGCTCAGATCTTATTTTACAAAAGTGAAGAGCTCGGCGGCGTGGCAAATCAGGTTTTTGCGCTGCAAAAACCTGATCCTGCACAAACCTCGGACGCGGCTGTCCATCCTTCGCAACAGCTTGTCGTCTTGCCAAATGACACTTCATCCATCTGTTATCGGCATGTAAAGCCTGAACTTGAGACGGGGCGTCTCCCGGCGATGATCGCTCTTCTCATGGCAGGGCGAAAAAAAAGCTGCCCGGTCATCCCGGGCAGCTTGCGGTGAAACATCTGATGCAGCGACGCTCAACCGGTATTGCGCAAGCCGGCGGCCACCCCGTTGATGGTGAGGTGGATGCCGCGTTGCACGCGTTCTTCCGGCGTGCGCTTGGCCGCTGCGGTGGCGCGGTGGCGCTTGATCAGTTCGACCTGCAGGTGGTTCAGCGGGTCGAGGTAGGCGAAGCGGTTCTTGATCGAGCGCGCCAGCAGCGGATTGGCGGCCAGCCGTTCCTTGCTGCCGGTGATGGTGGAGAGCACGGCGCTGGTGCGTTCATGTTCGTCGGTGATACGGCCGAAGATGGTATTGCGCAGCTTGCGGTCGGCCACCAGCCCGGCGTAGCGCGAGGCCACGGCGAGGTCGGTCTTGGACAGCACCATGTCCATGTTCGACAGCAGGGCGGCGAAGAACGGCCATTCCTTGCACATGGCGCGCAAGGTCGTCAGGCGCCTGGAGGTCTCCTTGGCGTTGCCGGCCTCGCCCAGCCAGCCCGAGACCGCGCTGCCAAAGCCATACCAGCCCGGCAGCAGCAGGCGGCACTGGCCCCACGAGAAGCCCCAGGGAATCGCGCGCAGGTCTTCGATGCGCTGGCTGGCCTTGCGCGAGGCCGGGCGCGAACCGATGTTCAGTTGCGCGATTTCGGCGATCGGCGTGGCGGCAAAGAAGTAGTCGGTGAAGCCCGGGGTCTCATAGACCAGGTTGCGATAGGCCTGATAGGCGCGTTCCGACAATTGCTCCATCACCCGCTCGAATTCGGCCAGCTTCCTGGCTTCCTTGCTGTCGGTGTTGGTCGGCATCAGGCTGGCCTCCAGGGTGGCGGCCACCAGCAGTTCCAGGTTGCGGCGACCGATCTCCGGGTTGGAGAACTTGGAGGCAATGATCTCGCCCTGTTCGGTCAGGCGGATCTGGCCGTTCACGGTACCCGGCGGCTGCGCCAGGATGGCCTGGTAGCTGGGGCCACCGCCACGGCCGACGGTGCCGCCGCGACCATGGAACAGGCGCAGCTTGACGCCGGCCTCGTTGAACAGCTCCACCAACTGGTTCTCGGCCTTGTAGAGCTCCCAGTTGGAGGTCAGGAAACCACCGTCCTTGTTGGAATCCGAATAGCCCAGCATCACTTCCTGCAGCTTGCCGTGCTTGGCGATGAGGCCCTTGACCTGGGGCTGGGTCAGCCAGCCGCGCATGATCTCGGCGGCGCAGCGCAGGTCGGGGATGGTCTCGAACAGCGGGATCACCATCAGCTCCAGCGCCTGCAGCTGGTTGCCTTCGATATGCAGCAGGCCGGTTTCCTTCTGCAGCAGCAGCACTTCCAGCAGGTCCGACAGGGTCTCGGTATGCGAAATGATGTAGTTGCGGATGGCGCGCTCGCCATAGCGGCGGCGGATCTCGCGGGCCGCGCGCAGGATGGTCAGCTCGGAATTGGTCTCGTCGGCATACTGCACATAGGGCGAGTACAGCAGTCGTGGTCGCGACAGTTCGCCCAGCAGCAGCGCGATCTTGCGCTCTTCGCTCAGGGCCGCGTAATCGGCCTCGACCTGGGCCTTGGCGAACAGGTCGGCCAGCACCCGCTCGTGCACGTCCGAGCTCTGGCGCATGTCCAGCGTGGCCAGGTGGAAGCCAAAGATTTCCACGGCGCGCTTGAGGCCGGCCAGACGCGGCTTGACCAGTGCGGCGCCGTGATGGGCCTGCAGCGACGTCACCAGCACATCCAGTTCGGCCACGCACTCGGCCGGGTTGGCGTAGGGGGAGGCACTGCCGATTTCCTGGCGCAGGATGTTGACCACGCCCAGCGAGCGGGCGGTGGCGGCCAGGCGCGCATAGATGCCGATCAGGGCGCGCCGGTAGGGTTCGTCGGCGCGATGTTCGGAGTGATCCGGCGAGGTATCGGCCAGGGCCAGCAGTTCCGGGCTGGCATCGACCATCAGGGTCGAGATGGACAGCTCGGCACCCAGCGTATGCACTTCATCGAGGTAGTAGTCGAAGATGGTGGTGGACTGGCGCTTGAGGGCATGCTGCATGGTGGCGGCATTGACGTTGGGATTGCCGTCACGGTCGCCACCGATCCAGCTGCCCATCTGCAGGTAGGGCGGCAGCTCGGCCATGCGCGCCTTGCCACGCGAGGGGAACTGGCTGTCGATCTCGGCTTCGATGTCGTCATACAGCGCCGGCAGTTCGCGCAGGAAGGTGATGCGGTAGTAGGAGAGGGCGTTCTCGATCTCGTCGGCCACCGTCAGCTTGGTATAGCGCAGCATGCGGGTCTGCCACAGGGTGGCGATGCGCGCGCGCAGCAGTTCGGTGTTGTGGCGCAGTTCGCGGGGCGTCAGCGGCAGGTCGCGCTCGGCCACCAGGCGGGCGATTTCGCGCTCGGCGTCGAGGATGGACTTGCGTTGCACTTCGGTCGGGTGGGCGGTCAGCACCGGCGACACCAGCGCTTCCTTGAGGAAGCTGCGCACCTGGGCGCCGGAAACACCAGCGTCATCCAGGCGCGACAGGGCATAGGCCACGCTGCCCGGTTGCGCTTCGGAACCGGCCAGCAAATGGGTGCGGCGACGGCGGTTGTGGTGCTGGTCCTCGGCGATGTTGGCCAGGTGCGAGAAGTAGGAGAAGGCGCGCACCACCGAGTTGGTCTGGTCGCGGGTCAGCTTCTTGAGGAGCTTGTCGAGCTCGGCACCGGCCTTGGCATCGGACTCGCGGCGAAAGCGTACGGCGGTCTGGCGGATGGTCTCCACCACCTCGAAGACGTCATCGCCTTCCTGTTCGCGGACCACCTCGCCCAGCAGGCGGCCCAGCAGACGGATGTCTTCCTTGAGCGGGGCATCCTTGTCGGTGCCGCGTGCGGGTTTGCCGGGTGCAATGGCAGGCTTGGCAGTCCTGGCGCCAGCCGGACGGGAGTTGGAAGAAGCGGAGCGGGCACTGCGTGTAGTTGGATTTGTAGTCGCCATGATCAACGGTTGCTGCGGTTTTCGGGAGAGAAAGTCGTGCTTGTGGATCGGATTGCCAGTGGTGTGCGTGCTAGAATTTGCCTCGTTTTTTTATGGTTGCGTTTCGCTTCTGAACTGCGTTTTTGATCGTTTTACAGTCTGGATTCGCCGGTCTCCTGCTTTCCTTGTCTCCTCTGCCGCGGGTGCCACGACTGAATCGGAAAGCCCGTCTTGAAAGAATTTCCTCCTTCCAACATCGTCATCGTTTCGCGTGAAAGTCGCCTTGCCATGTGGCAGGCCGAATACGTGCGGGACCGTCTGGCGGCATTATATCCGCAGTGCAGCATCAATATCCTTGGCACCACCACGCGCGGCGACCAGATCCTGGATCGCACGCTCTCCAAGGTCGGCGGCAAGGGTCTGTTCGTCAAGGAACTGGAAGTGGCGATGGCCGAAGGCCGCGCCGATCTGGCCGTGCACTGCCTGAAGGACATGCCGATGGACTTGCCCGAAGGCTTCGAGCTGGCCGCCGTGCTGGAGCGCGAAGACCCGCGCGATGCCTTCGTCTCCAACGACTACGCCTCGCTGGACGACCTGCCCGACGGCGCCGTGGTCGGCACCAGCAGCCTGCGTCGCCAGGCGATGATCGCCGCCCGTTATCCGGAACTGGTGGTCAAGCCGCTGCGCGGTAACCTTGATACCCGCCTGGGCAAGCTTGATCGCGGCGACTATGCCGCCATCATCCTGGCCGTGGCCGGCCTGAATCGCCTGGGCCTGAAGGCGCGCATCCGTGCCTTCCTGGAGCCCGAGCAGAGCCTGCCTTCGCCGGGGCAGGGTACGCTGGCCATCGAAATCCCCGAGGGGCGCGACGACATCAAGCGTCTGCTGGCGCCGCTGCATGACGAAGCCGCTGCCGTGGTCTCGGCGGCCGAACGTTCGGTCTCGCGCATCTTCGGTGCCAGCTGCCAGATTCCACTGGCGGCCTATGCCACGCTGGACGGCGACCGCCTGCACCTGCGCGCCATGATCGCCACGCCCGACGGCGAACAGACCGCTGCCGCCGAAGCCGAAGGCACGGCAGCCGCGCCGGAAGCGCTGGGCGCCCAGGTCGCCGATCTGCTCAAGGCCCGTGGCGCCGACGCCATCCTGGCCGCCTGCAAGGCCCAGGCCGATGCCGCTGCCAGCTGAGCCGGCAGGCGGCTTGCCGGTGGTGGTCACGCGACCACTGCAGCAGGCGCAGGCCTTTGCCGACGCCGTGCGGCAACTGGGGCGCAAAGCGGTGGTGTTCCCGCTGCTGCAGATCGCGCCGGTCGAAGATGTCGGCCCCCTGCGGGCCACACTGTCGCGCCTGCAGGAGTTTGCGCTGGTGGTCTTCGTCAGTCCGAATGCCATCGATGCCGCATTCGCTCACCTGGATGGCTGGCCAAGTGAACTGCCGATAGGCATTGTCGGCGAGGGCAGCCGGCTGGCCCTGTGCGCGCATGGCGTGCAGGCGTCCAATGCCACCCTCTACGGCCCGCAGCGTGCCGACAAGATGGATTCGGAAGAATTGCTCAAATCCCTCCCCTTGGAACAATTGCGCGGTCGTCGTGCTCTGATCGTGCGCGGCCAGAGCGGCCGTGACTTCCTGAGTGAAGCATTGCAACAACACGGCGTGATGGTCGAACACCTGACCGCCTATCGCCGCCTGGCCCCGGTGCTGGATGCGCAAACACGCCCGCAGCTGCTGGATTTGCTGGACGGTGGAGCCGACTGGGTGATCACCAGTTCGGAGGCCTTGCGCAATTTGCTGGAGTTGGCAAGACTAGCCGGGGGCGAGGAACGTGTGGTAAAACTGCAACGACAGCGTATCTTCGTCTCGCACCACAGGATCGCCGAGAACGCACGGGAGCAGGGCTTCGTGCAGGTGATCCAGACCGGTTCGGGCGATGAGCGCCTGCTTGCTGCCCTTGCTGCCCCTGCAACTTGAGTGGCCGCGTAATTTGCCGCGTTACAATCCAGCCCATGAACGAACAGCAATCCACTCCCCAATTGCCGGAGCCCCAGCCGCAAGCCAGCCAGAACGCTGGTGCGGCCGCCTCGCAGGCGTCCTATACCTTCACCACGCCGGACGGCACCGCTGTCATCCGCCGTCGCCAACGGGCACAGACCGTCGTGCTGCTGCTGGTCATCGCCGGCCTGGGCGCACAGTGGTGGGTCTCGCATACCGAATTGCGCGACCTGCGCAGCGAAGTGGCGCAGCGCCTGCAGAGTGGCGACAACAGCAGCAATGAGCTCAAGGGCGTGTTGAAGAGCGTGCAGGAAAGCACCAAGGAACTGCAGTCCAAGGTCAGCGTGCTCGACAGCAAGCAGGCCGAATCCCAGAGCCAGCAACTGGCCCTGGAACAGATGTACCAGGACCTCAACAAGAACCGCGACGACTGGGCGCTCTCCGAGATCGAGGAAGTGCTCTCCACCGCCGACCAGCAGCTGGAACTGGCCGGCAACGTCCAGGGCGCCCTGATCGCCCTGCAGAATGCCGACAAGAGCCTGTCGCGCTCGGACAAGGCGCAGTTCATCGTCATCCGCCGTGCCATTGCGCGCGACATCGAACGTCTGAAGGCACTGCCGACGGTGGACATCGCCGGCATCGCCGTGCGCCTGGATAGCGCTATCGGCCAGATTGACAACATGCCGTTGCTGGTGGACGAGCGTCCGGTGGAATCGGCCACCGAGCCCCGGCCGCAGCGCGTGAGCCCGGCGCCCGCAGCGGCCCCGGTCGGCAAGGCCAGTGCCGCGCATCCCAAGACCAACACCAAGGCCGAAGCCGCACCGGCCGAAGCCTCCGCCTGGTCGCAATGGCTGGCCGGCGCCCGTGAAACCTGGCAGAGCATGAGCACCGAGATGTGGTCCGAGCTGCGCCAGCTGGTGCGCATCCGTGAAGTGCAGACGCCCGAGGCGATCCTGCTCTCGCCGGGTCAGGCCTATTTCGTGCGCGAAAACCTCAAGCTGCGTCTCCTGAACGCCCGCCTGGCGCTGCTGTCTCGCAATGAGTTCGCCTTCCGCAACGATCTGGCCTCGGCCCAGGACACCATCGCCAAGTATTTCGATACCCGCGCCAAGCAGGTCCAGACCACCCAGTCGCTGTTGAAGCAGGTACAGGGCAGCAACCTGTCCATCCAGTTGCCCACGCTGGCCGAAAGCCTCAACGCGGTGCGCAATTACAAGGCCCGTCCCTGAGCCGCTGACGCATACCTGATATGAAAATACTGCTCTGGCTCCTGACCCTCTTCGCGTCCGCCATCGGCCTGGCCGTGCTGGCACGCTTCAACCCGGGCAATGTGGTGCTGTTCTACCCGCCGTACCGCATCGACCTGTCCCTGAACTTCTTCATCTTCGCCGTGCTGGCGCTGTTCCTGGCGATCTACGTGGTCATCCGCGCCGTGCGCCTGACGCAGAAGCTGCCTGGCCGCGTGATCGCCTATCGCCGTGCCAAGCGCGAGAACGAAAGCAACAAGGCCCTGCGCGATGCGCTCAAGGCCTATTTCGAAGGTCGCTTCGGCCAGGCTGAAAAGTCGGCCACCCGTGCCTCCGACCTGGCCGACAATGCCGGCATCGCCGCCCTGATCGCGGCCCGCGCCGCGCATCGCATGCGCCAGGGCGAGCGCCGCGACATCTGGCTGGCCAGCACCGAGGTCGACCCCACCCTGAAGGCGGCGCGCCTGATGACCGCGCTGGAACTGCAGGTGGATGAACACCACTTCAAGCAGGCGCTGGAAACGGTGGAAGAACTCAACGCCAACGGCACGCGCCACATCCAGGCCCTGCAGTGGGCGCTCAAGGCCAATCAGCAAGCCAAGAACTGGCCCGAGGTATTGCGTCTGGTGCAGACCCTGGACAAGCGCAATGCCCTGCATCCGGCGCTGTCGAACCGCCTGCGCGAGATGGCCTACGATGCCTTGCTATCGGACCGCGCCCATGATGCAGAATCGATCCGCCTGTTGTGGCATGCGGTCCCCGGCGCCGACAAGCTCAAGCCCTACATCGCCGTGCGTGCTGCCCAGGCCTTCTCCAGCCGCGGCCTGCACGACGAAGCCCGCAGCCTGCTGGAACGTGCCCTGGCGGCCGACTGGGATATCCGCCTGCTGCGCGCCTATCGCGAATCGACCGCCGAGTCCGGCTCGCCGGCGCTGCTGTCGCAGATCGAGCATTGCGAATCCTGGCTCTCCCGCAATCCCACCGACGCCGAACTGGCCCTGACCCTGGGCATGTTCTGCCTGCGCCAGAAGCTGTGGGGCAAGGCCCAGCGCCATCTGGAGCAGGCCCTGTCGGACGCCATCGAGCCACGCACCGTGCGCGAATCGCATCTGGCGCTGGCGCAGCTGCATGAAGCGCTTGACCAGCCGGACCAGGCCGCCGCCCACTACAAGCAATGCGCCCTGGCCACGGCCATCCGTTGAACTTGTTGCAGGCAGGAATGACCAAGGCGGAAGCGGCGCAAGCCCTTCCGCCTTTTTTGCAGGCGGTTGTCATGTTGGCGTAAGTTGCAGCCGCCAAGATGCAGACCCAAGTCCGATTGCCGCTATAATTGCGGCTTTCCGCGATCAGGCCCGCCGTACGGCCTGCGCGAAAAAGCTTTCTGTTTTCTTTCCCTAGTGAGAATCCCATGAGCCTGAACAACGTCCCCGCCGGCCGCGACCTGCCCAATGACTTCAACGTGATCATCGAGATCCCGATGAACGCCGATCCGATCAAGTACGAAGTGGACAAGGACACCGGCGCCATCTTCGTCGACCGCTTCATGGGCACCGCCATGCACTACCCGTGCAACTACGGCTACATTCCCCAGACCCTGTCGCAGGACGGTGACCCGGTGGACGTGCTGGTGATCACCCCGTTCCCGCTGATCCCGGGCGTGGTGGTGCGTTGCCGCCCGATCGGCGTGCTCAAGATGGCCGACGAATCCGGCATCGATGCCAAGCTGCTGGCCGTGCCGGTCGACAAGATCCTGCCGATCTACACCCACTGGCAAAAGCCGGAAGACCTGAACGAACTGCGCCTGAACCAGATCAAGCACTTCTTCGAACACTACAAGGACCTGGAAAAGGGCAAGTGGGTCAAGGTCGAAGGCTGGGAAGGCCCGGATGCCGCCCGCGCCGAAATCCTGGCTGGTGTGGAAGCGTTCAAGAACGCCAAGTAATCCCGACGCCGTACCAAGAAAAATCGCCCGACAGGTTTGCGCCTGCCGGGCGATTTTTTTTGATACTTCGCTTACCTATCTCCGTTCGGACTGAGTAGGCCCGGATGGGCCGTATCGAAGCCTGTCCTGAGCCTGACGAAGGGGCGCTCCGTCAGCGGATGTCGCGCCGTAGTCGCGTCTTCGATACGACGCTACGCGTCTACTCAGCCCGAACGGTAGGCGCGTACGCAGTGCAAGAGCAACACCTTAGTCCAGCTTGGCGGCGTGCTCGCGGGTGGCGTGGAAGGTCACTTCCGGCCAGCGTTCCTGGGTCAGGCGCAGGTTCACGCCCGAACTGGCCAGGTAGGCCAGGTTGCCGGCCGCATCCACGGCCAGGTTGGCACCGGCCGAGGAGCGTTCGAAATCGGCCAGCTTCTTCTTGTCCTCGCAGGTGATCCAGCGGGCGCTGCTGATACTGGTCCCTTCGAAGACGGCATCTACGCCATATTCGTTGAGCAGACGGCTGGCCACCACTTCGAACTGCAGCACGCCCACCGCACCCAGGATCAGGTCGCTGCCGGTCACCGGCTTGAAGACCTGCACCGCGCCTTCTTCGCCCAACTGCTGCAAGCCCTTGTGCAACTGCTTGATCTTGAGCGGATTGCGGATGCGCGCCACCCGGAAGAAGTCCGGCGCGAAGTAGGGGATGCCGGTGAACTGCAGCATCTCGCCTTCAGAGAAGCTGTCGCCGATCTGCATATTGCCGTGGTTGGGCAGGCCGATGATGTCGCCGGCATAGGCTTCTTCCACCTGCTCGCGGCTGGAGGCCATGAAGGTCACCACCGAGGACACCTTGATGTCACGGTTCAGGCGCAGGTGCTTCAACTTCATGCCGCGCTCGAAGCGGCCCGAGCACACGCGCAGGAAGGCGATGCGGTCGCGGTGCGCCGGGTCCATGTTGGCCTGGATCTTGAAGACGAAGCCGGAGAAGGGCTCCTCGGTCGGCTTGACCTCGCGCACGGTGGCGTCGCGGCCACCCGGGCCGGGTGCCCAGTCCAGCAGCGCGTCGAGGATCTCGCGCACGCCGAAGTTGTTGATGGCCGAACCGAAGAACACCGGCGTCTGCACACCGGCCAGGAAGTCGTCCAGATTGAAGGGGTGGGAGGCGCCATGCACCAGCTCCACCTCCATCTTCAGTTGTTCGATCTCCAGCGGGAACATCTCTGCCAGCTTGGGGTTGTCGATGCCCTTGATGATTTCCACGTTGCCGTTGGCGCGTTCTTCGCCGGCCTTGAAGAGCATGATCTCGTCGCGCAGCAGGTGATACACGCCACGGAAGTTCTTGCCCATGCCGATCGGCCAGGTCACTGGCGCGCACTGGATCTTGAGCACCGACTCCAGCTCATCCAACAGCTCCAGCGAATCGCGGGTCTCGCGGTCCAGCTTGTTCATGAAGGTGATGATGGGCGTATTGCGCATGCGGCAGACGTTCAACAGCTTGATGGTCTGTTCTTCCACGCCCTTGGCGGCGTCGATCACCATCAGCGCCGAGTCCACGGCGGTGAGTACGCGGTAGGTATCTTCGGAGAAGTCCTGGTGGCCCGGGGTGTCGAGCAGGTTGACCACGTGGTCGCGATACTCGAATTGCATCACCGAGCTGGCCACCGAGATGCCGCGCTGCTTTTCGATTTCCATCCAGTCCGAGGTCGCATGACGGCCGCTCTTGCGCGCCTTCACGGTACCGGCCAGCTGGATCGCACCCGAGAACAGCAGCAGCTTTTCGGTCAGCGTGGTCTTACCCGCGTCCGGGTGGGAGATGATGGCGAACGTACGACGGCGCCGGGTTTCTGGGGCGTATGACACAGTATTGAGAGCTGTAAATACAGCCGGAGAACGCCGGCTGTGACAACAAAAGGTGCGGCGGTTCGTTTGCCGCACCAGGCCCGCACCCATGCAGGGCAGACCTGTGAATAAGTCTTGAGGGCGCTTATTTTAACGGCAGGGCCAATTCTTGGAGCTGCTGCGGAAATGCGGGCCGCTCGACGCCATTGCCAGGGCCGCCGGCTGCGGCAACTGGCAGATGCACAGCACAATAGGGGCCTTGTTTCCGGTCCTCATCTTTCCCTCATGAACAGCGCCCCGCAGGATGTGAATACCTCCTTACCCAACCAGTCTCCTGCCACTGCTGCTCCGGTATGGATCAAGCGCGGCACTCCCGAGTACTGGCGGGTCAGCGTGGCGTTGTTCCTGGCGGGGTTTGCCACCTTCTCCCTGCTGTACTGCGTGCAGCCGCTGCTGCCGGAGCTGGCCCACAGCTTTGCCGTCAGCCCGGCCCAGAGCGCGCTGGCGCTGTCGGTATCCACGGCCTGCCTGGCAGGCTCCATCGTGCTGGCAGGGGCCTTGTCCGAGGGGCTGGGGCGGCGCAAGCTGATGTTCATCTCCATGGCCCTGGCGGCGCTGTGCAATCTGCTGGCTTCATTCATGCCGCAATGGCATGCGCTGCTGGCCGCGCGCGCGCTGGAAGGCTTGTTGCTGGGCGGCGTGCCCGCGGTGGCCATGGCCTATCTGTCCGAGGAGATCGATCCGCCCGGCTTGGGCTTTGCCATGGGCCTGTATGTGGGCGGCACGGCGCTGGGCGGCATGCTGGGCCGGGTCGGCATGAGCGCCATGACCGAGTTCTGGGGTTGGCGCCACGCCATGGCGGTGCTTTCGGTGCTCGATCTGCTGGCCGCCCTGGGTTTTGTCTGGTTGCTGCCCCATTCGCGCAACTTCATCAAGAAGACCGGGCTGGGCGCCAGATACCACCTGCAGGCCTGGGGTCGTCATTTGCGTCACCCGGGCCTGCCGCTGCTGTTCCTGATCGCCTTCGGTCTGATGGGTGTGTTTGTCAGCATCTACAACTATGCCGGCTTTCTGCTCAGCGCATCGCCCTATGGTCTGAGCCAGTTGCAGATCAGCCATATCTTCTACGCCTATCTGTTGGGCACGGCGGCGTCGCCGATTGCCGGGGGGCTGGCCGACAGGCTGGGTCGCGGGCCGGTGCTGGGCGCGGGCA
>NZ_DASQOH010000074.1:0-47833 GCF_035644555.1 Herbaspirillum sp. | reverse complement strand
GGTTCACATTAATTCTGCGATGCGTTGCCGGGGGGCGTCGCGGTGTCCTGGATCTCCCACGGCGGATGATCACCGAACTCCTCGGCAAGATAATCGACAAAGCGGCGGACCTTGAGCGGAATTCCTCGCGCGCTCGGATAGACGGCCTGGATGGTCAATGCGGTGGTTCGGTAATCCGGCAGCAATGCAAGCAGGCGCCCCTGCCTGATGTGCTCACCGAAAACGAAGGCCGGCCCGTAGCCCACTCCCGCGCCCGCCAGCACGCAAGCCAGGAGCATCTGCATATTGTTAGCCGTCACGCGGCAGGGACCGTCGAGGCGATGTGCTTGTCCCGCTGCATCGATGAATGTCCAGTCGCCGGCGGAGACTGCGTCGCTGAAGGCCAGCCGCGGCAGGCGCGACAAGGCCTGAGGCGTGGCGGGCAGGCCATGCTGCGCGATGAAGCCGGGGGAGGCACAGGCGATCATGCGGCAGGGTGCCAGGCGGCGTGTGACCAGTGCGGGATCGTCGAGCTTTCCGATGCGGATCGCCACGTCTACACCTGCCTCGATCAGATCGACATAGCGGTCGCCGAGTACGACCTCGACGTTGACCTCCGAGTGATCCGCAAGATAGCGCGCCACGACCGGGCCCAGATGCATCGCGCCGAAGGTCAGCGGCACCGCCACGCGAAGCATGCCGCTTGCGCTCCCTTGCGCAACAGTCACTTCGCGGTTCGCCTCATCGAATGCCGCGAGGATCTGGCGGCAACGTTCGTAATACCTCCGACCCACATCGGTGAGGCTCAGGCGACGCGTCGTGCGTTGAAACAGACGGGCGCCAAGCTCCTTCTCGATCTGGCTGACGTGCTTGCCCGCCATCGCCGGCGACAGCGCGAAGCGCCGCGCCGCCCCGGCAAAACTGCCTTCCTCTACCGCTGCCACGAAGACATTCAGGCTCATCAGTTTATCCATGCCGCTCCCTTATTCGATCATGCTGGTATCGACTACCGCTAACAAATTGGCGATTATAACTTTTGGCAATCTAATCTATCGTGGAGTCTCCCCATCACCAAGGAGCAGAGAAATGCATATCGAAACCAACGGAACACGCATCCATGTGGCCCAGCAGGGCAGCGGCGAACTGGCGCTGGTGTTTCTGCACTACTACGGCGGCTCGTCGCGCACCTGGGATGCGGTGGCCGCGCAAATGGCGCACCGCTACCGCATCGTCGCCACTGACCATCGCGGCTGGGGCCGCTCTGATGCGCCTGCTGACGGCTACCGGATTGCCGACCTGGCCGCCGATGCCGAGGGCGTCATTGCCGCACTGGGACTGCAGCGCTATGTGCTGGTCGGCCACTCCATGGGCGGCAAGGTGGCACAGCTGGTGGCCTCACGCCGGCCGCACGGACTCGAGGGGCTGATTCTGGTGGCACCGTCCCCGCCCTCGCCCATGCTGCTTTCCGCTGAACAGCGCGCCATGTTGGTAGGTGCCTACCAGACGCGCGAATCGGTGGAGTTCGTGATCGATCATGTGCTGACGGCACAACCGCTGACGGCGGCCCGCCGCTCCCAGGTCATCGAGGACAGCCTGCGGGCTGCGCCTCAGGCCAAGCACGCCTGGCCCAACGTAGCGATGGCAGAGAACATCGCCACGGAGGTGGCTACCATCGAGGTGCCCACGCTCGTTATTTCTGGCGAGCACGATCAGGTCGACCGGGTCGCGACGCTGCAGGCAGAGCTTTTGCCGCGCATTCCCCAGGCCAAGCTGCACATCCTGCCCGGCGTAGGCCATCTGTCGCCGCTGGAAGATCCGGAGGCGGTGGCGCAGCAGATCGAGGGCTTCGTTGACGCGCTGGCGAAGACGAAGCGGCAGTAAGCGACGGGCGCAGACTAAACGTCGCAATCAACGCACCAACATGCAACCCGCCGCAGGTGTCGCGCTGATGCACCGAAGAGTCTTTTCAAATCAAAGCACTGTGGATTTTTCACCAGATGTTTTAGGGCGCGAGGGGAGACACATAACGGCTCCCGCCTTCGGGCGAGGCATGATGGCCGCGAAGCCGTTGCCGCTCCTGCTGTCCGCTTCGGGCCAATAATTCGCGAGATAGCCAGATGGCGCGGCCGATGAAAGGCATCGCGCATCACGTCCCCCTATCGGCGGTAGAGGGTCATCTTGTGAAAATAGCTCTACTACGCTCATAGGAAAGTAAAGACCTGCTCTCGCGGCAAGCGCGACTTCGGCAGCTTGGCGTTGAAGTCGCTATCGGTGTGATAGCCGAGACTGAGTAGCACCAGGCTGGACAGGCCCTTTTCATTCAAACTGAGTTCCGCGTCCAACGCGGCCGAGTCAAAACCTTCCATTGGGGCGACTCTACTGAAATCCTTTTATCGACTCCAGCGGCTCGTCGAGATTCGTTGTGCCCCCCTTATTGGCCGCCATCGACCAGAAGCAAATCCATTCTCAACTACTGCGCATTTTTAACCGGAGATCCCGTGGAAAAGGAAGAACCGATGAGCAACCAGGATACCACCACCGCCGCCATGCAATACATCATGACGATGCTGCTTCAACGATTGGACGCGACCGGCGCCGTCAAGCTCGACGAGCTGATCGCGGGAGTGCAGAGCGATCTTCAGGCGAGCAGCGATCCGACTCCCGCCGTGCAGGAGACCTTCAAGGAAACACTGAACATCCTTCGGTTTGCCAGGAACTGTGGCATCGGCCAGTGAAATGCCAAGCTGGGCATTGTCGATCCATCAGAAAGGGAAGTTTTCGATAAGGCCTCAGACCTGGCGCAATCCCAAGGGCGGTTGAGCGCGTCTCAGGATGAGACTATTCGGATCGCTCCAAAGCTGACATTTTTGTCATTCAAATGTCATGCAAATGACTCCTTTGCGTGACTAGCATGAGTCTTTTTCCAACCCACTCAACTGGTCAGGATCTCATGAGCGCATCCCTTCGCAACCTCGTCCATGGCATCGCTGTATCCGCCATCTTCGCCACCTCAGCCTCCTTTGCACAAGCGCCCGCACCCGCTGCCATGGCCGGTATCCGCGGCGCCATCGTTTCCGTTGCCGCCGACAAGCTGGTCGTCAAGAGCAACCGCGGCGGCGAGCAGACCATAGCCCTCGACAAGGACACCCGCGTCGCCGCCATCTCGCTGGCCAACATCAACGACATCAAGCCGGGCAGCTACATCGGCGCGGCCGGCATCCCGCAGCCGGACGGCTCGCAGAAGGCGCTGGAAGTGCACGTCTTCCCGCCGGCCATGGCCGGCACCGGCGACGGCCACCGTCCGTTCGACCTGGCGCCCAACAGCACCATGACCAACGGCACCGTGGGTGACGTGGTGGCCAGCAACGGCCGCACGCTGACCTTGAAATACAAGGGTGGAGAGAAGAAGATCGTGGTGCCGGACGACGTGCCCATCGTCAACATCGAAGCCGGTGAACGCTCCATGCTGGTGGCCGGTGCCAAGGTGGTGGTGCGCGCCCGCAAGAACCCTGATGGCAGCCTGACCGCCGCTTCGGTCAGCGTCGGCCGCAACGGCATCACGCCGCCGATGTAAGAGGCACACAATGTCCGCCAGGCTTGCTCTTCATCCAATGGCGGTGCGCATCGCCCACTGGCTCAACGCCTTCGCCATCGGCTGCATGCTGACCAGCGGCTGGGGCATCTACAACGCTTCGCCGATCTTCGGCTTCCGGTTTCCGGCCTGGATGACCCTGGGTGGATGGCTGGGCGGTTCGATCGCCTGGCATTTTGCCGCGATGTGGCTGCTGGTGCTCAATGGCCTGTTCTATCTGGGTTATGGCGCGGCCAGCGGTCATTTCCGTCGGCGCCTGCTGCCGCTGCGCGCGCGCGATGTGGTGGCCGATGCCACCAGTGCCTTGCGTTTTCGCCTGCCGCATCATCCGGGTGCCTATAACGCTGTACAGAAATTGCTGTACTGGGGAGTCATGCTGCTGGGCGTCGTCGTGGTCTTGTCCGGCCTCGCCATCTGGAAGCCGGTGCAGCTGGAGCCGCTGTGCAATTTCTTCGGCGGCTTCGACTTCGCACGCAAGGTCCACTTCATCGCGATGGCGGGTATTGCCGCGTTCGTGGTCGTGCATCTGGCATTGGTCGCCATCGTACCCAAGACCCTGTTGCCCATGCTGGTCGGGCGCGGGCATACGCAAGGAAACGTGCAATGAGCCGGCCGGACGAAAAACCTCCCCGCCCAATCGAGAAGATCCGACTGGCCGACCACCGCACGTCGCTGGTGAAGGTGGAGCGTCGGCTGTTGCTGCGCTCGGCGCTGTCGCTGGGCGCACTGTCAATGCTGGCCGGTTGCGACCTGCAGGACAACGATAGTGTCGACAAGGCGCTGTGGGCCATGTCGCGCTGGAACGACCGGGTCCAGGCGCTGCTGTTCCGTGGCGACAAGCTGGCGCCGACCTATGCGGCGAGCCAGATCACCAACCCTTTCCCTTTCAACGCCTTCTACGACCAGGCCAGTGCGCCCGACATCGATCCCGCTGACTGGCGCCTGGAAGTAAGCGGCATGGTCGCCGACAAACGGCCGTGGACGCTGGAGCGCCTGCGCGCCTTGCCGCAAGCCGCGCAGATCACGCGCCATATCTGCATCGAAGGCTGGAGCGCCATCGGCCAGTGGTCGGGCGCGCCGCTCAAGCTTTTCCTACAGGCCATCGGTGCCGACCTGTCGGCCAGATACGTGGGCTTCAAGTGCGCCGACCGTTACTACACCAGCCTTGACATGCCCACCGCCCTGCATCCGCAGACCATCCTCGCGCTGGACTTCGGCAAGGAGCCGCTGCCGACCGAGTATGGCTTCCCGCTCAAGGTGCGGGTGCCGACCAAGCTCGGTTTCAAGAACCCCAAGCACGTCGCCGCGATCTTCGTGACCAACCAGAACCCCGGCGGCTATTGGGAAGATCAGGGCTACAACTGGTTCAGCGGCATCTGATCCTGATCACACATAACCGGCGTTGTGTTTCAGACCCGCCTCGATGAGGGCAATTCTTTGATTGACCTGCGCCGTGGAGGATGCCGTCAAATGAGCGAGCTCGGGTCTTTGACGCGCTGTAGAGGCCATTGAAGATGGCAGGTTCAGGGCGGCGCGTGAGCTGCACTTGCCGCCCTGCCCATGCTCTTCTTGTTGACCTGGGTTGACTCAAGGCCGGGCGTCGGCCGCGGCCACACTGCGTGACATCCGCCCGGCATTGGCCAGCAGGCGCAGGCGCGCCGAGCGCCATTCGGACTGCGCGCGGATGCGTTCCTGGCCAGCCTCGGACAGGGCCGCCTGGGCGTTGAGCATTTCCACGATGTCGGCGATGCCGCTATCGTATTTGCGACTGATCGCGTCCACCGAGGATTGCGCGGCCTCCAGCAGGCGGCGCGAAGTGGCCAGATTGCGCAGCGCGGCGCCGGCTTCCACGTGAGCGCTGGCGACTTCCCCCAGTACCTGGGTCTGGATCTCCCGCAGTTCGGCCTCCCGCAACTCGACCTGGGCTTGCGCACCGCGAACCTTGTAGGTACGCGAAAAACCGTCGAACAGCGGGATGTTCAGGCTGATGCCGACCGTGGTGTCGCGCGCGCCACGGCCGGCGCCGGGCTGGTCGGGGCGTCCATTGAGAGCGCGGCCGGCATTGAGATCGACGGTGGGCAGGCCTTCGGCGCGGGTGGCCCGCACCTTTTCCAGCGAAGCCTCCAGCTGGGCCTGGGCCGCGAGGATGGCCGGATGCTGCTGGCGCACCTGTTGCAGCCAATCTTGCAGATCCTGTTCCAGCTCAGAGGGATCATCATCGTCAGGCGGCGCCAATGTCAGGCCTTGCGGGACGTCGTCGGCGGCGATGCCCATGGCCGCCTGTAGCGCCACCAGCGCCTTTTGATACAGGCCGCTGGCGCGCGCGTGTTCCAGTTCGGCCCTGGCCACGAAGGTACGCGCCTGCAGGGTTTCCGGGCGCGAACCGACGCCGCGCTGCTCGCGCTTGACGGCGGTGGCCAGCACCGTGCGCGCCAGCGCCTCGCTCTGCGCCCGGGCCTGCCGGCTGGCCAGGCTGCTCTGGGCATCGAAATACAGGCTGATGACATTGGCCATGGCTTTTTGCAGGGCGGCGTCGTGGCTGGCACCAGCGGCCTCCAGCAAGGCATCGGCGGCGCGGTGATTGGCCCCGCGCGCCCCGGCATCCAGCAGACGCCAGCTCAGGGTCGCATACTGTGTGCGGCTCAAGCGTCCACTCTCCAGCGTCGGGCTGCTCTTGCTGTGGACCTGGCCGATACCGGCATTGATGGCGGGCAGGTAGGCGGCGCGCGCTTCGCCCAGCTGGGCGGCCTGCAGCTTGATCGCGGCCCAGGCGGCCTGCACCTGCGGATGACGGCACAACGCCAGATCGATGGCATCGGCCAGCGACAACGCCTGGCGCGGCAAGCCGGAGCTGACGCTGCAGGTCAGGGGCGCCCGCTCGCCGGGTAGCAGCTTGCCGCGCTCCAGCACCGGTGGCCGCGCCAGCAGCGGATCAGCCAGCGGCGTGGCCAGTTCCTCCAGCGCGGCGGCGTGTGTGGATGGCACAGGCACACCGCCGGAGAGCGCCAGGCTGAACAGGAGGATGGCGCCTCCCGTAAGACGATGGGATCGGTTTTGCTGCATGGGATTCAACTGTTTCATGGGCTTGCTTTCACGGAATGGCGGGTGATCGGGGTGGCGGGTGCGGCACAGGCCTGCCTCAGCGCTCGTGCAGGGCCTCGCGCTGATGGCGTAGCAGCGGCGAGAGCAGGTATTCGATGACGCGCCGGCTGCCGGTCCTGATCTCCACGTTGCTGGCAAGACCGGGCGCCAGCGCCACGCGCTGGCCGTCGATGACGATGCTGCGTTGGTCCAGCACGATGCGCACCGAATAGACCAGCCCGCGCTTGTCGTCCTGGATGGCGTCGCGCGAGACCTGCCTGACCCTGGCGCGCAGGGTGCCGTACTTGGTGTAGTCGTAGGCATCCAGCTTGACTTCGGCGTCCTGGCCGATCTGGACGAAGCCCACATCCTTGTTTTCCAGGAAGGCTTCGATCTCGACCTCCTTGTCTTCGGGCACGATCTGCATCAATGGCTGCGCCGCCGGCACCACGCCACCCACGGTGTGCACGCTCAATTGCTGCACCGTCCCGGTCACCGGCGCGGTGAGCCTGAGCAGGCGGCTGTGTTCCTCGGCGCGGCGCTGGTCCTGCTGCGCGGCTTCGATGATCTTCTCAGCCTCGACCCGGCTGTCATGGGCTTCCTTCTGGGTCTGCGCGATCAGCGCGGCGCGCTGGTTGCGGGCATCCGCGAGCTGTCCCTGCAGGTCGATACGGGCTTGCTCGCGCTCCAGCCAGGCATGCTGAGAAACGGTGCGGTCGGTCATCAGCGCCTGGTAGTCGCGGGCGCGCTGGGTGGCCAGCCGCAGCGCCGAGCCGTAGCGCCAGATCTCGTCGTCCAGGCGCGCCAAGCGGGCGCGCACGTCCTGGTACTGCCCCTGCAACTGGCTGCGTACCGAAGCCCACTGCGCCGCCGAGACCCCTTCGACCTTCCCCAGTTCGGGGCTGCGCTGCTGTTGCACGGCCTCCATCAGCGCCGCCGCCCGCGCGGCCTGCAGCCTGGCCTGGGCCACCGCGTCGGCGGCCTTGTCGCGTTCGGCATCGCTGTTGCTGGAATCGAGTGCGATCAGCAGGTCACCCGCCTCCACCCGCTGTCCTTCGCTGACGAACAAGCCCTTCACGCTGGCCAGGTCGACCGAGGCGATGGTCTTGGTCCGCGCGGTCGGGATGAGTTTGCCGTTGGCGCTGACGATGATGTCGATCTTGCCCAGCACCGACCAGGCCACGGCGAACACCACGATGCCCACCAGCAGGCGCGCGGTCCACAGCAGGGTGCGCGAGACCGGTGCTTCCTGCAGGGCCAGGGCGGCCGGCAGGAATTCAGCTTCCTGGTGGGTGTAGAAATCGCTGCGCAGCGCATGGCGCAGGCGCCAGAAGTGCAGGAACACGCGCAGGTAACGTCGCCCCAGGTCGCCCCAGGCTTGATGACGATGATGCAGACTCATGCCGGATCCTCCTCGGCGTGCGCGGCGCTGGCGGCAACAGGGGCATGGTGCTGCAGCCGGTACAGATGGGCGTAGATGCCGTCGGGCAGGGCCAGCAGTTCGTCATGGCGACCGCTTTCGGCGATACGTCCCTGCTCCATCACCAGGATGCGGTCGGCATCGCGCACCGCCGAGAGCCGGTGCGCGATGATCAGCACGGTGCGGCCAGCGCAGATCTGGCGCATGTTGTCCTGGATGATCTTTTCCGATTCGTAGTCCAGGGCACTGGTGGCTTCGTCGAAGATCAGGATGCCGGGGTTGGTGATCAGGGCGCGGGCGATGGCGATGCGCTGCCGCTGTCCGCCGGACAGACCGCTGCCCTGCTCGCCGACCACGGTGTCGTAGCCTTCGGGCAGCGCGCAGATGAATTCGTGGGCGCCGGCCAGTTGGGCGGCGGCGATGATGTCTTCGATGGGCGAGGCCGGATCAGCCAGGGCGATGTTCTCCCGTATCGAGCGGGAAAACAGTGTGCTCTCCTGCAGCACCACGCCAATCTGCCGGCGCAGCGAAGCGGTATCGATGACGGCGATGTCCTGGCCATCCACGCTGATGCGCCCGCTGTCGCAGAGGTACAGGCGCTGCACCAACCGCGCCAGGGTGCTCTTGCCGGAACCGGAGCGCCCCACCACGCCGATGACTTCGCCCGGTTTTACCTCCAGCGAGAGGGTGTGGATCACCGGCGGCATTTCCGGGCGGTAGCGGAAGGACACCTGGTCGAAGCTGATGGCGCCGCTGACCTGCGGCAGGCCGGTGCGTACACCGCTCACTTCGGCACGTGTATCCAGCACGTCGGCCAACCGGCTCATGGATACCCCGACCTGCTGAAAATCGTTCCACAGCTGGGCCAGGCGCAGAATCGGCGCGGCCACCTGGCCGGCCAGCATGTTGAAGGCCACCAGCTCGCCCACCGTCATCTCGTTGCCGACCACCTGCAGCGCGCCCAGCCACATGATGCCCACGGTCACCAGCTTGCTCACCAGGGTGACGCCGCCGCTGGCCAGCAGGCCGATGTGGGTGCTGCCCAGGCTGGCAGCCACATAGGCGGCCAGTTGCCGGTCCCAGCGTTGCTGCCAGCGTGGTTCCAGCGCCATGGCCTTGACGGTGTCCATGCCGGTCAGGGTCTCGACCAGGAAGGACTGGTTCTCGGCATTCCGGTTGAACTTGTCGTTGAGGCGGGCGCGCAGGATGGGCGTAAAAACCAGCGATAGCGCCAGATACAGCGGGATCGAGCCCAGCACCACCAGGCTCAGGGTCAGGCTGTACCACAGCATCACGCCCAGGAAGATGAAAGAGAACAGCAGATCCAGCACCAGCGTCATGGCATTGCCGGTGAGGAAGCTGCGGATGTTTTCCAGCTCGCGGATGCGGGCGATGGAATCCCCGGCGCGACGCACCTGAAAGTAGCCGATGGGCAGACTCAGCAGATGGGCGAACAGACGCGATCCCAGCTCGACATCGATCTTGCTGCTGGTGTGAGCCATCAGCGCGGTGCGGATGCCGGTCAGCGCGGCCTCGAACAGGGTGGCTGCCACCAGGGCCACGGCGATCACATTGAGCGTCATCATGGCGTGGTTGACCAGGACCTTGTCCATCACCACCTGGAAGAACAAGGGGGTGACCAGGCCCAGCACCTGCAGCACCAGCGAAATCACCAGCACCTCGGCCAGGATCTTGCGGTACTTGATCACCGAGGGAATGAACCAGGAGAAATCGAAGCGCGCCGACTCCCCCGCATAGCTGGCCCTGCTGGTGACCAGGATCACCCGGCCCGACCACAAGGTATCGAAGTCGCGTCGCGTCATCACCTGCGGCGCCTGGCCGGGCTGCTGGATCAGCAGTCGCAGCGTGTCGCGCTCACGGGGCGGCGCCGGTTCCACCTTGGCCAGCAGGAAGAAACGCCCGTGGCGATCGATGCCGATGGCCGGCAGCGGCGTACGCTCCAGCCGCGCCGGCTCCTGGCGGATGCAACGCGCGCGCATGCCCAGGGCACGCGCGCCCAGCAACAGCGTCTCCACGGAAAAGGGCTCACGCCCGAACTGATGCTGCAACTGCAGGGCATCGGCCGCGATGCCATGCAAACGCGCCATCATCATCAAACACTGCAAACCACTATCACTACCAACTGCTCGATCGAGATCCTTGTCGGCCTGATTCATAAATTCCCGGATTCTTGAATGGATATTCCTGCGCATGCGCTTGGCAAGCGGCATGCACTGCCCTGCCCCGCCTGCTTTCGGAGGACGTGCCAGGTCGCCGCCGGACCCAGGCGGGACCGGCGGCGGGGCTTGCCTGCTGGGGTGCCGGACTCAGTGCGTGATGGTCAAGAGCACCTTGTCCTGACTGGTCTGCCCGTTGACCCATGAGGTCTGGGTGGCTGCGGGCGGGGCGAAGCTGGCCATGGCCTGCACCAGCCTGTCGACGTCGCTGTCGTAGAGGGTGTTGCCATCGGCGGTCCTGATACGCTCGATGCGGTTGTCGGTACCGCTGGCACCGCCCACGTACCAGTCCTTGACCGTCACGCGGTCGCTGCTGCCCATGACGTCGATGCGCAGGTCATTGCCGGTCTTGCTGAACCAGAGGTTGTTCTGGTTGATGTCGGTCAGCTGCAGCACGTCCAGATTGCCGCGACTACGGTCGCTGTCGACGATGACATCCTGGCCATCGCCGCGGCTGAACACATAGGTATCGTTGCCGGCCTCGCCGATCAGGGTATCGTTGCCCCTGCCGCCCCGAAGGAGATTGTTGCCGCGATTGCCGGTGATGACATTATCCAGTTCGTTGCCAATGCCCTGCATGTTGAGGTCGCCCAGCTTGATCGGGTCCAGGGTGTAGATGATGTTGGCACCGACCACATCGGCGGCTTTGCGCAACTCCGCCAGCGTCAGGAAGCGCGCCGTGTCGCTGGCCTGCCCACGGCCGGAATCGGCGATGTAGAACCCGGCCACCGCGCCGGTAGTGGCGTCGCAGGACACGCCGGTGACCGTGACCTTGTGGTTGACGTTGCCGCCTTCTATGTATTCCGGCACATCCCACAGCCTGCCGGCATTGACCGAGAGCATCACGCCCCGCCCGTCCTTGACCAGGTCGGCCAGTCGCTGGACGTCATAGCCATCGCCGATCTCGGCGCGCAGGCCGAAGCTGTTGAGCATGGCCAGTTGCGAGAACTGATTGCTGGACCCACGCGTACCTTCGTCGCTGGAGGTGGTGTTGCACCAGCCATTGGCGATGGCCCTCCTGACCACCTCGCCCTCGGTCACCGACAGCCCGGCCATGGCGCAGACATTGGCCACGCTGGTCTCGCTGCAGGTCCCCTTGTAGCCGGGCACTGCATCGCCCTGGGCATAGTCAAGCAGATAGTAGTGGGGCGAGCCGTAGGTCAGCATCGGGGTGCCGTTGATGGTCTCGCGCTCGGGCTTGCCGGGGTCCAGCAGCACCAGGTTTTCCAGGTTCGCGCCCAGCGTGGTGCTGATGCGCGAGATCACGGTATCGATGCCTTCGCCGGCCTGTTCGACGATCTTGTCGCCACTGTCATCGACCATGTAGGTATCGTTGCCGCGACCGCCGATCATGATGTCGACGCCCTTGCCGCCATCGAGCACGTTGTCGCCGCTGTTGCCGGTGAGCAGGTTATCGCCGGCATTGCCGATGGCATCGAAATTACCGCCTTCGGTCAGGCGCAGGTCTTCCACCCCGTCCATGATCCGGTAGGAGCAGGAGGCGATGACGGTGTCGTGCCCTTCGTCGATGCCTTCGACCACGGTGTCCCGGGCATTGTCGACGACATAGGTATCGTCGCCCTTGCCGCCTTCCATGCTGTCAACGCCGCTGCCGCCATCGAGCAGATCATTGCCGATGCCGCCGTAGAGGCTGTCGTTACCGGCGCCGCCGTACAGGAGGTCATCGCCGCCCCCGGCATCATCGTTGGCCGGACCGAAGCTGGGACGGAAGTCACCGTACAACACGTCATCGCCGTCCCCGCCCATGAGCAGGTCATTGCCGGCCTCGCCGAACAGGGTGTCGTTACCGTCTTCACCGTACAGCTTGTCGTCGCCACTTTCCCCGCGCAGGCGGTCGTTACCGGTGCCGCCCCACATCTGGTCGTTGCCGAAGCCGCCGTTCATGGTGTCGTTGCCGGCTCCGCCGTCCATCACGTCGTCGTCGGTCTGGCCCGGCGCCAGCGTCTGCTGCTTGCCGAAGAGCTGGTAGCCATACATCAGGTCATCACCATCTCCCCCGGACAGCACGTCGTTGCCCAGGCCGCCATAGAGATCGTCCTTGCCGCTGCCGCCCACCAGCACGTCGTTGCCGGCACCGCCGTCGAGGTGGTCGTCGCCCTCTTCTCCGTAGAGCTTGTCGTTGCCCTCCTTGCCGATCAGGGTATCGTTGCCGGTGCCGCCCCACATGGTGTCATCACTCGCGCCACCCTGGATGATGTCGTCGCCACCTCCGCCGACGAAGCGGGTGAAGCGCGGCCGCATGCGGCGGATGGCATCGTCCATCAGCGACCCCCAGTCGTCGAGACGGTCGTTGCCGTCGGTGCCGATGAGCAGGTCCGGCTGGCTGGACGTCATCTTGAGTTCATCCGGCTTGAAGCTGAGGGAACGGTTGCCATCCAGCCTGAAAACATTGTCTTGATCGCGCAGGCTGCGGAAGTCGGGCGCAGCCACCTCAGGCAAGGACGGTGGCGCCGCCGCCACCGCTCCCCCCTTGGGCAAGCCACTCACATCGCCCAGCGCCGGCATGCCGGACGTCAGCTCGATACGGCTGGCCGGCGGCGTGGGGGTTGCCGCGAGCGCGGGCAGCGGTGTACCGACTTCTACCGGCCTGGGTGCCTCAACCTGCAGCGTCGGCGCAACGGCCGGGGAAGCGATGACCGTGGGGGTGACAACCGGCGGCACCACGACGGTCGGCGCCACCATCGCGGGTGCGCTCACCGCCGGTACAGGCTTGACGACCGGTGCCGCCACGGGACCGGAAGACGGTGTCGCCTTGTGCAGCGGCGACGGCACCAGGCTGGACACCGGGACCGGTACGCAATCGGAGAACTCGATGATCACGCCCGGCGGAAAGGCCTGGGACAGCGGCACCACGTCGCGCGTGACGATCCATGGCTTGCCGGGGACGCTGCCCGGCGTCGGCACCACGCCTTGCGTCAGCGGGCAGGGGCTGGCCGGCGTCGACGCGCGCACCACCGGCGGCATCGGAGAACAGGCAATGGCCGGCAGCGGCGGGCAGGCGATGGCGGCATGCGCGGGGGCGGCCAATGGTAACGCCGGCGCAGCGAAAGACCAGGTCGCCACGGCCGGCACACTCGACGCAATGGCGCCGTTCTCGCTGCGGGGGAGCGCCGCGCTCCACCGCCCGGGATGGAGCGGCTCGGCCCCAGCGGCAGGCCCGGTGTGGGCGTCGCCCGGTTCGAACCCGTTATTGGGTGCGACTGCGACGTCGCGCCGCATTCCAGGCTGGCTGCGGGCGGCGGCAGCGTTGCTGCCATCGGCGGCGGCCGCGCGCAGGCCGAGGAAGGCGCCAGTGGGCATGACGCTGTCCCAGGACGAAGCGGCCGCGCCGCGGAAGGTCGAGGTGCTGGTGACGGCGCCGATGGCGGGCTTGCGGGTGCGGGGCAAGGCCGGTGGGGCCGAGGCCAGCGTACTCATGCGATTGCTGGTGATGGTGATGGGCATGTTGTTTTCCCTGAGCTGTCTGACATGATGTGGAGAAGGGACGAACGAGCTTCTCCGCGGCCCTGACGCGGCGAAGTCATGAACCCCGTGGCACCGTGCGGCGAGCATGGGCTCGGCCGCCTGGCGCCATGGTTCATGCTGTGATCGTGCAGATCTGTTGGCTGCCTGCTGGTATCGATCGCACTCGTCCAGAATTTTTTTCAAAATTCTTCATATTCTGTCCCGCGCTCATTCAATCGAAGCTTGCTAAAGTCGACAATCGCACCAAGGTGAAGCCGGGGCAGCCGGGCGTCGATGACGGCAAAGGATCGATTACGATCTAAATGAAGATTCGTTCACTCAAGGGGATGCAATGGCTTGTGTATAGTGGCTCGCAGCATGCCAATTTATTTTGCAGACGCTGCAAAATGAATCTTTGCGCAAATTCAGGAAGAGAAAAAAACTTCACTTACCTACACCAAAGACCGACGTTCCACGTTCGCCTAACAGCGCCCGGACGCAGACATTCTTGGCATGGCAGAGGCTATTCGGGGCAAGGAGAGGATAGCGATGGGAGTACGCGCCGGCGTCAGCCAAGGCAGCGCGACGGCCTGCCCTGAACGGCAGGCGCAATACAGGGAACAGCCCCCGGCACGCAGGGGCTGTCTTGAAGGAAGGAGGGAGGGTTGAGGCGCGAGGCGGCGACCTCAGAACTTGTGCCGCACGCCCACCCGCAGCACGTTCTGGCTGCTGTCGTCGGACGGCGCCGAGGAATAGGCGGCGCTGATCACGCCGGGGTTGATCACATCGCTGGCGGACTGGCGGCTGGCCATGGCATAGACATCGGTGCGCTTGGAGAGGAAGTAATCCACGCCCAGGTTGAGCTGGGTGGTGTGGCCCCGGGTGGCGCCGGCACCGGCGCGTGCCAGGTCGGCACGATCGTGGATGACGCTGGCCAGCAGATGCAGCCTGGCGTCCAGCGCATAGTTCACGCCGACATCGAACACATTGGCGCGGGTGGCGCTGGTGATGGCGACCAGCCCGGTGGCGCTCAGCGCCTGTTGGGTCGGACGGCGCACCTGCGACCAGGCCGCGAACAGCTTGGCCGGGCCGGCCTGATAACTGGCGCCCAGGGTAAAGGTCTTGAGATCGGTGTCCCCCGCACTGGCCGGCACGGCATCGGCCGCCAGCCGGCTCTGATAGTAGGCCGCGCCGATGCCGGCATTGCCATGGCGATAGTTGGCACCGACCCCGAAGGCCTGGCCGGCCGAGGTCTTGCCGGCGACTTCGCCGAAACCATACAAGAGGCTGCCGCTGAAGCCCGCGAACTCGGCGCTATCGAAGCGCACGGCATTGCTGGTCCGGGCGCCGGTCAGGCGATCGAGACTGTTGAAATGCCCGGCCCGTACGCCGCCGCCGCCGAAGATCTGGAAGGAGCTGTATTGCTGGCCGATCTCTTCCAGGTAATCGGTCTGGCGGCCCACGGTCAGGGTGCCGTAGCGACCGGAGAGGCCAACCACCGACTTGCGGTCGAACAGGGTGCCGGGCGTAGCCATGGCGCCGTCGTCGGCGCTGAAGCCGTTCTCCAGCTGGAAGATGGCCGACAGGCCGCCGCCCAGGTCTTCCTTGCCGCGAAAGCCGATGCGCGAAGCCATGGCGTCACCCGAATCGAGACTGACGCGGCTGGCGTTGGTCGGGCCGACCTTGCTGGTATAGACCATGCTCATGTCGATGACACCGTAGACGGTGACGCTGGAGGTGTCTGCGTGGGCCGCCAGGGTGGTCTGGGCCAGAGCGCAGGCGGTCAAGGTGAGTGCGAGTTTTTTCATGATGTGGAGGCGGCTCGGGCCGCATGGTGCAGAAAACGTCATCGGAGGCATGACGCTTCTCCGGGTGAACCGGCGCGCATTGCTGCGCCGTGGCAGGAAGTGCGCATGGTAGAAGCGCCACCGGCAGGCGACAATTACCTCTTGGGATAGTCCCTCACCACGTGCGCCACCGGTTCTTCACGCCGCCGGTGCGCTGGCAAAAAGCCCCACGCTCATGCAATACTGGGCGCCGTGTCATGAGCGATTTGGCACCACCTGGACAAATGTAGGTAAACTGCCGCATCCCCATTCATCCCTCAGCGCCCGACTTGAATACCGCTGCCACCTTCCGCCTGGAACCGACCAGCCCGCCCGTACTGCATGTGGAAGGCGACTGGACGCTACCCAACTACCGGCCGCTGCTGCGCCAGATCACGCAGCAGCGGCCGCCCATGGGCGAGGACGTGGTCCTGAAGTTTTCGGCACTGACCGCCTTCGATACCGTGGGCGCCAAGCTGCTGGTCGATCTGCTGGGCGTACCGGCGGCCCTGCGCCAGACGGTTGAGGGCAGCGAGCTGTCACCGGCCTGGCGCGGCCTGCTGGCCGCCGTGGCCGACGCCAAGGCAATCGCCATTCCCAAGCCGGCGCCGCCACCCCAGGCCTGGATCACCGACGTCCTGGAACGTGCCGGCGTGGCCACCCTCAGCCTGCGTGCCTGCTCGCTAGGCCTGCTGGGCTTTGCCGGGCTGTGCCTGCAGACGCTGGTGGCGTCCTTCTGGCGCCCTTCGCGCTGGCGCTTCACCGCCGTAGTGGCACAGGTCGAACAGACCGGACTGGATGCCGTGCCCATCGTCTCGCTGCTGACCTTCATGGTGGGCGCGGTGGTGGCCTTCCTGGGCGCCACGGTGCTGGCCGACTTCGGCGCCAGCATCTACACCGTGGACCTGGTGGCGTTTTCCTTCCTGCGCGAATTCGCGGTGCTGTTGACGGCCATCCTGATGGCCGGGCGTACCGCCAGCTCCTTTACCGCGCAGATCGGTTCCATGAAGGCCAACGAGGAAATCGATGCCATCCGCGCCCTCGGCCTGGACCCGGTCAACCTGCTGGTCCTGCCGCGCATCATCGCGCTGCTGGTATCGATGCCCATCCTGACCTTCATCGCCATGATGTCGGGCCTCCTGGGGGGCGCCATGGTGTGCGCCCTGTCGCTGGACATCAGTCCCACCATGTTCCTGTCGCTGCTGCAGCAGGACGTGGGCATCCGCCATTTCGTGCTGGGCATGGTCAAGGCGCCGCTGTTTGCCTTCGTCATCGCCATCATCGGCTGCAATGAAGGCTTCAAGGTCAGCGGCAGCGCGCAGTCGGTGGGGCAGCACACCACCTCCAGCGTGGTGCAGTCGATCTTCGTGGTGATCCTGCTGGATGCGCTGGCGGCCCTGTTCTTCATGGAGATGGGATGGTGAGCGCGCCCCATGATCCCGGTCACGCCGGCACGGAAGACATCATCGACGTGCGCGG
The DNA here is from genome assembly GCF_035644555.1 of Herbaspirillum sp. GTDB lineage: Bacteria > Pseudomonadota > Gammaproteobacteria > Burkholderiales > Burkholderiaceae_D > Herbaspirillum. The sequence goes on along the minus strand of NZ_DASQOH010000074.1, from coordinate 30,754 downwards.
CCTGCGCAACCAGTTCGGTCCCCAGGTGGTGCACGAGCAACTGGACCTGCAGGTACGGCGCGGCGAAATCCTCGGCGTAGTGGGCGGCTCGGGCACCGGCAAGTCGGTGCTCCTGCGCAGCATCGTGGGCCTGCAACGGCCGGCCGCCGGGCAGGTGAAGGTGTTCGGACAGGACCTGTCGGCGCTCTCCACCCAGGCGCGCTCGCGCTACGAGCGGCGCTTTGGCGTGCTGTTCCAGCAGGGTGCGCTGTTCTCCTCGCTGACGGTGCTGGAAAACATCGCCCTGCCCCTGACCGAATACGGCGGCCTGGATGCCGACGAGGCCCGCGGCGTGTCAGCCATGAAGCTGGCCCTGGCCGGCCTGCCCATTGCCGCCGGCGACAAGTTCCCGGCCGAGCTCTCGGGCGGCATGATCAAGCGCGCCGCGCTGGCGCGGGCCCTGGCGCTGGACCCGGACATCCTGTTCCTGGACGAACCCACCGCCGGCCTCGACCCGATCAGCGCCGCCGCCTTCGACCGCCTGATCCTGACCCTGCGCGACGCCCTCGGGCTGACCGTATTCCTGGTCACGCACGATCTCGACACCCTCTATGCCATCTGCGACCGCGTGGCCGTGCTGTCAGCACGACGGGTACTGGTGGCCGACCGCATCGAAGCGGTGGCAGCCTTCGACGATCCGTGGATACGCCAATATTTCCAGGGCCCGCGTGGACGGGCCGCCAGTGTGGCTGCGCTGCGATCGGCCGCCACCGCAACCCAGCAAGGACAAGCCTGATGGAAACCCGCGCACATCACGTCCTCATCGGACTCTTCACCATTCTGGTCGCGCTGGCGGCGCTGCTGTTCTGCCTGTGGCTGACCAAGGTCGGCCAGGACCGCGACGTGGATTACTACACGGTGATCTTCAACGAAGCCGTCAGCGGTCTGTCCCGGGGCAGCCCGGTGCAGTACAGTGGCATCAAGGTGGGCGATGTGGTCGGCCTGAGTCTGGACCCGGCCGATCCGCGCAAGGTGCGCGCGCGCATCCGCGTGACCGGCAAGGCGCCGATCAAGGAAGACACCGGCGCCAAGCTGGCCCTGGCCGGCATCACCGGCACCGCCCTGATCCAGCTGACCAACGGCTCGCCGCAAAGCCCGCGTCTGGAGTCCAAGGATGGCAGCGATCCGGTCATCATCGCCTCCCCTTCGCCGCTGACGGCGCTGCTGTCCAATGGCGAAGACCTGCTCTCCAACGTCAATGAAGTGCTGATCAATGCCAAGCAGTTCCTGGCCCCGGAAAACGCACAGCGCCTGAACCAGACCCTGGCCCACCTGGAACAGCTGACCGGCACCCTGGCCGCGCAGCGCGGCAATGTCGGCCAGGCCATGCAGGACCTGGCCGCAGCGGCGCGCCAGGCCAATCTCGCCATGCAGTCGGCCAACCAGTTGCTGTCCACCCGCGGCAACGACGCCATGGGCAAGCTGCAGCAGGCCATGACGTCACTGGCGGCCAGCAGCCAGCAGATCGAACGCCTGATCCAGCAGAACCAGGCGGCGCTGAACAATGGCGCCCAGGGCGTGGCCGAGATCGGCCCGGCCATCACCGAACTGCGCGGCACCCTGGCCTCGGTCCGGGCCATCAGCCGCAAGCTGGAAAACAATCCCGGCGCCTATCTGCTGGGTCAAGACAATCTCCAGGAATTCCAACCATGACGACCCTGCTCCTGCGTACCGCCCTGGTGGCCGCCAGCCTGGCATTGACGGCCTGCTCCATCCTGCCCAAGGCCGACCCGCTGGCGGTGTACCGCCTGCCGACGCCGGCCGTGGCCACGCCTGCAAGTACCGGCGGCAGCCCCTACCGGGCGCTGCGCGTGACCACGCCGACAGCCAATCGCAGTCTCGACAGCGAACGCATCCTGGTGCTACCCGAAGGCGACATGATCAAGTCCTACGCCGGCGTACGCTGGAGCGATCCAGCGCCGCAACTGCTGCGTGACCGCCTGCTGGATGCCTTCCAGGCCGATGGCCGCTTCCCGCGCGTCTCCGGCGACAATGCCAACATCGCCGCCGAGGTCGAACTCGATGGGGTACTGGGCGCCTTCCAGACCGAATATCGCAACGGTGCGCCGCAGGTAGTGATCGTCTACGACGCCCGCCTGGTCGATACCGCCACCCGCCAGCAACTGGCTGCGCGCCGCTTCAGTGTTGTGCAGCCGGTGGCCGGCAGCAAGGTGCCGGAAGTGGTCACGGCCTTCGGCACGGCCAGCGAGCGGCTGGCGACCGAGGTGGTGGGCTGGGTGGCCGGGGTGCGCTAGCGCGCCAGCGCCAGATGCCGAGCATGGTCGGGGCCATGCTGACCATTATCCAAACGTAGCATGTTCATGCCAGCGCGCCTGTGGCACGCTGGATAGTATTTTTTTGCAGATCGGAGAGCGCTTGGACAAGTTGCAAGCCATGGAAACCTTCGTCGCCGTGGTCGAGAGCGGCAGCTTCGTTAGCGCCGTGGATGTCACCGGCCTGTCCAAGCCGGCAGTCTCGCGCCAGGTGTCGGAGCTGGAGCAGTTCCTGGGTATCCGCCTGCTCCACCGCACCACGCGGCGGCTGTCGCTGACCGATGAAGGGCGCGTCTATTTCGCCCGCTGCAAGGAATTGCTGGAATCGATCCAGGACGTGGAAAGCGAGGTCGGGCTCAATTCCGACCAGGCCTGCGGCCGCCTGCGCATCGGCGCGCCCCAGGATTTCGGGGTGGAGCAGCTGGCGCCGCTATGGGGCCGCTTCGCCGAAGACAATCCGCTGATCACGCTCAACATCACCCTCTCGGACCGCACCATCGACCTGATCGAGGAAGGTTTCGACATGGTCATCCGCATCAGCACCCTGGGCGACAGCCGCATGGTGGCGCGCCCACTGGCACCGGTGCGCATGATTGCCTGCGCCTCGCCGGAATTCCTGCGCCGCCACGGCACGCCGGAGACCCCGGCAGAGCTGCGCGAATACCCCTTCATTTCCTACAGCTACCGCGCCAATGGCGACGAATGGAGCTTCAAGCATGTGCATGGCGACACCTGCCATGTGCGCGTGCGTTCCACTGTCTATGTCAACAATGGCGTGACCTGCCGCGAGATGGCCATCGCCGGCCAGGGCATCGCGATCCAGCCGGACTTCATCGTCAATGCCGCCATCGCCTCGGGGCAACTGGTGGAACTGTTCGAGGGCTGGAGCACCGGCGAGCAGCTGGTGGTGCATACGCTCTACCCGACCCGCACCCACCTGCCACCCAAGGTCCAGCGCATGCGCGACTTTCTGGTGGAACAGTTCAAGGTACCGCCCTGGTGCCCCAAGCCGGCCAAGTAAGCCGGCAGGGCAATCGGCGCCGGCCTCAAGCGCCGATCCAGCGCAGGAATACCGGCATCGCCAGCGGCACCACGATCGCCGTGAAGACCCCATTGAGCCCCATGCCCAGGCCAGCGAAAGCGCCCATCTCGGCGCTCACCTGCAGCGCCCGCGCCGTACCGATGCCGTGCGAGGCCACGCCCAGCGCGAAGCCGCGTACCGGATGGCTGTCGATGCGGAGGAAGTTCAGCACATAGCGCGCCAGCACCGCCCCCAGGATGCCGGTGCAGATCACCAGCACGGCAGTCAGCGAAGGCAGGCCGCCGAAGCGTTCCGAAATCGCCATGGCAATCGGCGTGGTGGCTGACTTGGGCGCCAGCGACGCCATGATCTGCGGCGAAGCGCCCATGGCATAGGCAATGCCCACCGCCGACACCACCGCCGTGATGGACCCCGCCGCCAGGCCCAGCAGCAGTGGCACGGCGGCATGACGCAGCTTGTTCCATTGCTTGTACAGCGGCATAGCCAGCGCCACCGTGGCCGGGCCGAGCATGAAGTGCACGAACTGCGCGCCTTCGAAGTAGGTCTTGTAGGGGGTGCCGGTCACGGTCAGGATGCTCACCACGATGGCGATGGCGATCAGCACCGGATTGGCCAGCGGATTGAAACCAAGCCGGCGATACACCCACAGCGCCACGAGATAGGCCACCAGCGTGGTGGTCAGCCCCAGCAGCGGCGAGGCGGCGAGATAGACCCAGATCTCGGTCAGGCGTGCCAGGCCGTGCATCAGTGCGACTCCCGGCTGGCGTCGGAGGCTGGCGGCGCGGACTTGCCCAGCCACTTCATCGCCGCCTGCGTCACCAGCGCGCCCACCGCAATGGCCAGCACCGTGCTGGCCACCAGCGCCACCACGATGGCCGGCAGTTCGCCCCTGAGCTGACCGGCGGCAGCGATCACGCCGACCCCGGCCGGCACGAACAGCAGCGACAGATGCTGCAGGATGCCCCAGGAAGTCGGCTCCATCAGCTCGGCCAGACGTGGCGAGGACAGGAAGGCGATCAGCAACAGCAGCATGCCGATCACGGGACCGGGAATGGGCAGGCCCAGCAATTGGGCGGCGCCTTCTCCCAGGCACTGGAAGACCAGGAGGAGTGCGAGCGAGGTCAGGTTCATGGCGGGCTCTTTGGCAGGGACAGGCTTGCGTGATCGGGGAAGGACGACATCATCGGCAAGCCGTGATTGTGCCATCACCCGGGCTACCTGAGGCAAGCCCCCTGCTGCCCTGCTCCCTGCCTTGCACCCGGCTCAGCCCGCCAGCGCCACCAGCCCCGCACAGAACAGCAGCGCCGACACGATGCGCTGGAACCATGACGGTGACAGCAGGCCATAGAGCCGTTCCCCCACCAGCACACCGGCCGCGAAGGCCGGCACCAGCCAGGCCGTCAGCGCCAGTTGCGGCAGACCCACCTGCCCGTCCCAGGCCAGGATCATGGCCGCGCCGAAGAACAGCACCATGAAGTAGGCCAGCAGGTTGGCGCGCAGGTGTGCGGCCTGCTCATGTGCCTGCTCGTGTGCCTGCCCGTGATCGGTCGCTTGCGGTATCGCTCCTGCCTCAGCGCGCCGGATGCCATTGAAGTAGTACACCGCCGCCACCCCGCCGATCCCGCACAGCGCCGTCATCAGTCCCGACACCGCACCGGCCGCCAGCGTCGGCGTGGCGCCGCCCCCATGGCGCCAGCGCCAGCCCAGCACGTGCAAGGCGGTCACCGCCAGCACGCACAGGCCGATGAGGCGATGCATGTCGGGCAGGCTGCCGCTGGCGATCAGGCGCACCCCCGCCGCCGTACAGGCCAGTGCAATGGCCGCCAGCGGCAACACCGTAGGCCAGTGGGCCTGACGGACCCAGCCGCGCCAGCCCTGCAGCGACGCCGCGCAGTTGACCAGCACGATCAGGGCCGCCGCCTCTGATGACGGCAGCGCCAGGCCGAACAGCGGCGCCATGACCAGCGCGCCGCCAAAACCGGTCACACCCTTGGTGAGACCGGCCAGCAGGCTGACCGCCATGAGGCCGGCGACCAGCGACAGGGAGGCGCTCATGCGGCCACCTCGGGATGGCACACGCAGCAAGAAAAAGGGATAAGTCGGGACATGGCGCAATCATTGCATCGGCACCGGCTGGACCATAAGACCAGCGAGACCTTTCCATGGAGCCAGCCACGACAGCACCGCAGGTGGGCAAGGCGCACAAAAATGGCGCGAAAACGATGCCGCTTTCTGCCCGCCGCACCACGCCCAAGCCGCGCAACCGGCGGTGGCGCGGCTGTGCGCCGGATCGCCACTGCCATAACGCACCCGGACCAGGCGCGGTTGCGCTGGTCCAATCGAAAGGCCGCTGTGGCTCCATCGGCTGGCGCACTTTCTGCGTCAGAGTAGATGCGTTGCCAACACCGAAGCGTGCAACCGCGAGCCAGTACCGGGCCGCGTTCCTTGCTCACATCGCCACATCACGATACCGAGGGGTTTTTCATGAAAGCATTCGCACTGCGTCGTACGCTGACCGGCCTGCTGGCCGGAGCCTGCCTGTTTCCTGCCGCCCTGGCCCTGGCCGCCGACAAGGAAGTCACCATCGCCTACCAGGACATGATGGTCCCCTGGCGCTACGCCCAGCAGCTTGACGAAGCCGCCAAGGAAACCGGCTACAAGGTCAACTACCGCAAGTTCGGCGGTGGCGGCGACGTCATCCGCGCCATGGCCTCGGGCAATGTGCAGATCGGTGAAGCCGGTTCCAGCCCGGTGGCGGCCGGCCTGTCGCAGGGCCTGCCGATCCAGCTGTTCTGGATCCTGGACAACATCAACGACGCCGAGGCCATGGTGGCCCGCAACGGGGCCGGCATCAGCTCGGTGGCGCAGCTCAAGGGCAAGCGCCTGGGCGTGCCCTTCGTCTCCACCAGCCACTTCCATGCGCTCATGGCGATCAAGCAGGCCGGCCTGTCGGCGGCCGACGTGAAGGTGCTCAACATGCGCCCGCCCGAGATCGCAGCGGCCTGGGAGCGCGGCGACATCGATGCCGCCTTCGTCTGGAACCCGGTGCTGGCCAAGATCAGCGCCAGTGGCACGGTGGTGACCAGCTCCGGCAAGATCGCCGCCCAGACCGGCATCGCCACCTTCGACGGCTTCGTGGTCAACCGCGACTGGGCCAAGGAGCATGAGAAGTTCATGCTCAGCTTCACCCGCATGCTGGCCAAGTATGACGCCATGTATCGCGCCAACCCGGGTCAATGGACCGGTGACACCGCGCAGGGCAAGGCGGTGGCGGCCATCTCCGGCGGCGAGCCGGGCGAGGTGGCGGCAGCACTGAAGCTCTACCAGTTCCCGACGCCGGCCGAACAGGCTTCCACCAAGTGGCTCTCGGGCGGCAAGGATGCCGGTGCCGTCAAGTCGCTGCAGGCCACGGCCGAGTTCCTGAAGGAACAGAAGACCCTGCAGGCCATCCTGCCGGATTACTCGGTAGGCGTGACCGACCAGTACGTCAAGGCCATCGCGGCCGGCAAGTAAGGTCGTCGTCCCTTCCCTTTTTCACCCATTCATCCTTGGAGCGCGAGCATGCTTGAAATCGACCAGGTCTCGATCGAATACCCGGCCCGCAAGGGGCCGCCCAGCCTGGCGCTGGACCAGGTCTCGCTGTCCATCCCGGCTGGCGAGTTCGTGGTGGCGCTGGGGGCCTCCGGCTGCGGCAAGACCACCCTGCTCAATACCATTGCCGGTTTCATCCCGCCCACGCGGGGCGAGATCCGGCTGGCCGGCGAGGCGGTGGACGGTCCCGGTTCGGATCGCGGCGTGGTGTTCCAGAAGCACGCGCTGATGCCCTGGATGAATGTGGTGGAAAACGTCGAATTCGGCCTCAAGCTGCGCAAGATGCCGTTGCACGAGCGGCGCCGCATCGCCCTCGAATGCCTCAACAAGGTGGGCCTGCTGTCCTCGACCCACAAGCAGGTCTATGAACTGTCGGGCGGCATGCAGCAGCGCGTGGGGGTGGCGCGCGCCATCGCCTCCTCGCCCTCGGTGATGTTGCTGGACGAACCGTTGGGCGCGCTCGACGCCTTCACCCGCGAAGCCATCCAGGAACTGCTGCTGGACCTCTGGAACGAGTCGCAGGGGGTGTTCTTCTTCATCACTCACGATGTGGAAGAAGCCCTGTTCCTGGCCACCCGGCTGATCGTGATGGCGCCCAGCCCGGGCCGCGTGGTGCATGACCTGAGCATGCCCTTCGCCCGCCGCTACCTGGAAACCCGCGACGCCCGCGGCACCAAGGCCGATCCTGAATTCATCGCCGCCCGCGAACGCGTGCTGGCGCTGGTCCACCAAACCTCGTCGACCGGGATGCACTGATGAACAGCACCACCGCCACCGCCGTCACCAAGCCGGCGCAGGAGACCACCATGCCCCCCACTACCCGCCCTGCGGCCACCGCATCCGCACAGGCCACTGCCCCGCGCCGTCGCAGACGCCCGCGCAACTATGGCGCCCCGGGCCAGGGCAGCACCTGGCTGATCAGCACCATCACCCTGGTGGCCTTGCTGCTGCTGTGGTGGATCGCCACTGGTCTGCACTGGATCAAGCCGCTGTTCCTGCCCACCCCGCAGGCCACCCTGGATGCGCTGATTGGCGCCCTGCACGGCCAGACCCAGGGCGACACGCCGCTGGTGCAACACGTGCTCATCAGCCTGAGCCGGGTGATGGCGGCCTTCCTGCTGGCAGTGGTCACCGCCGTACCGGTGGGGCTGGCCATGGGTACCTCGCGCCTGGTGCGCGGCATCGCCGACCCGATCATCGAGTTCTATCGGCCGCTGCCGCCGCTGGCCTACCTGCCGCTGATCGTGATCTGGCTGGGCATCGACGAAAGCGCCAAGGTCACGCTGATCTACCTGGCCTGCTTCGCCCCGCTGGCGATGGCCTCCAAGGCCGGCGTGCGCTCGGTGGCGATCGAACAGATCAATGCGGCGCGCTCGCTGGGTGCTAGCAACTGGCAGGTGATCCGCATGGTGGTGTTTCCGGCGGCACTGCCGGAAATCCTGACCGGCATGCGCATCGCCGTGGGCTTTGGCTGGACCACCCTGGTGGCGGCCGAGATGGTGGCGGCCACCGCCGGCATCGGGCAGATGGTGCTCAATGCCTCCAACTTCCTGCGCACCGACATCGTGATCATGGGCATCATCGTCATCGGCGTGCTGGCCTACCTGATCGACCTGCTCATGCGCAAGATGGAACAAAAGCTGATTCCGTGGAAGGGCAAGATGTGAAACCCGCACAGCCGGCTGCTGGCACGCTTCCTGCGACAACGCAGGCTTTGGGACAGCGGAGCAAAGGCGTGCGTGACCACCAGGCCCATCAGGTGATGTGGCGACAGATCTTTCCCGAGCCGGAGCGCCAGGGCAGTACCCTGCAGAGCCAGTTGCGGGTGTGCTTCGTCGATGCCGTGCTGGACGGGCGACTGGCGCCCGGCATGCGCCTGCCCTCCAGCCGCGAGCTGGCCGACATGCTGGCCATTTCGCGCAATACCGTGGTGCTGGTCTATGAAAAGCTGGCCGAGGACGGCTACCTGGAAAACCGTCCGCGCAACGGCTACTACGTCAGTGAGCGCTACCTGCACCACCACCGGCCGGCGCAGACCGCGCCCGACCATCCCCGTCGCGAGGCACCGCAGGGGGTGGACTGGCAGGCGCGCATGCAGGCTGAGCCGGCCGGCATCAAATGGCTGGACAAGCCGGAAGACTGGCAGCGCCATCGCTATCCCTTCCTGTATGGCCAGTTCGATCCCAGCCTGTTCCCCATCGCCGACTGGCGCGAGTGCAGCCGCCAGGCGCTGGACGTGAGCTCCATCCGGGGCTGGGCGCCGGATGCCATCGACCACGACAATGCCTCCCTGGTGGACCAGTTGATCAAGCGCGTGCTGCCCCGGCGCGGCATCGCGGCGCGCCGGGACGAGGTACTGCTGACAGTGGGGGCGCAACAGGCCCTGTACCTGGTGAGCGAACTGCTGACGCCGCCCGGCTCCACTGTGGCGGTGGAAGACCCGGGCTACATGGATGCCCGCAACATCTTCCTGCGCCGGGGCGCGCAACTGGTGGGGCTGGAGGTGGACCGCGACGGCGTGCTGCCCGATCCGGCGGTGCTGGCCCGGGCCAGCATGCTGTATTGCACGCCCAGCCACCAGTGCCCGACCGGTATCACGCTCTCCACCGAGCGGCGGCTGGCCTTGCTGGAATGGGCGCGCACCCATGATGGTGTGATCATCGAAGACGACTACGACGCCGAGATGCAATACGTCGGCAAGCCCTCCCCGGCCCTGAAGGCCATCGACCACGAGCGCCGGGTGATCTACATCGGTAGCCTGTCCAAGACGCTTTCGCCGGGCCTGCGCATTGGCTATATCGTGGCGCCGGCAGAAGTGGTGGTGCGGCTGCGCGCCTTGCGACGGCTGATGATCCGCCACCCGGCCACCAACAACCAGCTGGCGGCGGCGCTGTTCATCTCACACGGCCATTACGACCGCTTCCTGCACCTGATGCGCGATGAACTGGCGCGCCGGGCGGGTCTCCTGATCGACGCCGTGCGCACGCATCTGCCGATGATGGATTTCACGCCACCGGATGGCGGCTCCGCCCTGTGGGGTCGCTTTGCGCCGGAGATCGATACCCGGCTGTTGCGGCAGGCGGCCTTCGAGCAAGGCATCCTGGTGGAATCGGGCGAGGCCTTCTGGCTGGCCGAGCCGGGCAAGGTCAATGGACTGCGGCTGGGGTTTTCATCGATCCAGGCCGAACGCATCGAACCCGGGATTGCGGCGCTGGCGGCCCTGGTGCCGCGCTGTCGCCTGCGCTGAGGGCCACTCTCCTGCTGTGTCGTTCAGCCATGCAGAGCGCCTAGCGCCCTGCATGGCCCCGCCTTTGTCTACAGGATTTCGTCACGCAGCCAGTACCAGCGATAGAGCATGCTCTGCCCCAGGCGGCGGAAGGGTGCGGCCCACTCGCCCTGGCGCGGGAAGGGCAAGGCACTGTCGTAGATGGGCAGGTCTAGTTCCGGTCCGCGCAGGCCGGCCACGCGCTCGGCCATACGGCGCCCGGCATGGGCCGAGAAGGAGACGCCGTTGCCGCCATAGCCCAGGGCGTAGTAGATGCTCTGCGCCGGATCAGGCTGCACCACGCGCGGCATCATGTCGTGGCTGACATCGACCCAGCCCCACCAGGAATGATCGATGCGGATGCCCTTGAGGGCGGGAAACTTGCGGGCCAGCCCGTCGACCAGCAGGCGGTAATGATGCTCCTGATGGGCGGCGGCGCCACTGATGGCGCTGCGGCTGCCGATCTGCACCCGGCGGTCCGGCAGCAGGCGGTAGTAGAAGCGTAGCGTGCGGGTATCGGTGATGGCCTGATGGGTCAGGAAGTTGGTGGCCTGCAGTTCTTCGTCGGTGAGCGGGCGCGTGACGATGGAATTGGACAACACCGGGAACACGCGATTCTTCAGCAGCGGCGTCAAACCCTGCAGGCCGTAGGCCCCGGTGGCCACTGCCACCGCGCGCGCGCGCACCACCCCGCCGGGGGTGCGCAGGTGATGCACGCCATTGCGCGTTTCCCAGCCCGTCACCGGGCTGGAGGGATGCACGCGGGCGCCCAGTGCGCGGGCCATCTTCATGTAGCCGAAGGCCAGTTTCAGCGGATGTACGCAGATGCCCACCGGTTCGTGCATGGCGCCGGCGGCCTCCTGGTCGCCGCACCAGTCACGCCGCACTTCCTCGCCGGTGAGGATACGGGTGTCGTAGCCGAAGCGGCTGCGCATGACCTCGGCTTCGTTGCGCAGGAAGTCCATCTTCTTGGGCCGATGGGCGATGTAGAGATGGCCGCCAGGCTGGGGATCGCAATCGATTTCCTCGGTGAGCTGGCGGAAGGTCTCGAAGCCGTTGCGGATTTCCTGGTCCAGCTTCAGCGCGGTCGGCAAGCCCCAGCGGGCAATCCACTGCGAGCGGTACAGACGGCCACTGGCGTTCTGCCCCTGGCCGCCATTGCGGCTGGTGCAGCCCCAGGCGACCTGGTTGGCTTCCAGCACGGTGGCGCGGATACCGTGCTCGCGTGCCAGGAACAAGGCCGTGGCCAGGCCGGTGAAGCCGGAGCCGATGATGACCACGTCGGCATCGGTGTCACCCGTGATGGGGCCATCGTCCGGCGGCGGATCACCGGCGCTGGCGACCCAGTAGGTCGGGGCGTACTGCATGTTATGACCGGGCGAGCGCGAGACCAGCGGATCGAAGGCCGGATCGTAGGGCATGGCAGGAGCGCGGGAATCGGTGAAGGCAGCGCCGACTTCGGCGCGGGACAGGCTGTTCATGGCAGTGGCCTTGGTAGCAGTGAGCGGGCGGCGCGGTGTTTGCTGCGGATCAGGCCGGCCTGACCGTGCGGTTCTTGCGGAAGACGTTCTTCTGCAGGATCTTGCCATCGCGGAAGATGAACAGATCGACACCGTCGGCCTCGATGGGCGAGCCATCGGCGGCGGTGCCGGTAAAGGTCCATTCGGACACGCCACGTTCGCCGGACACCCAATGGCGACCATTGCGCCACTGCGCATCGGGCACGGCGATCCAGGCCGAGGCAAACGCCTTGGCGACCGCCTCATGGCCGGCATGGCGGGTGCCGTGGGCATCGTGCCCGGCGGCAGTGAGGAATTCACAGTCGGGGTGCATGTAGCTCATGAGGGCAGCGATATCGTGGCGGTTCCAGGCATCGGAGAAGGCCTGCAGGGTTTCCACCGTCACGGCCGGTGCGGTGCTGAGCGAATGGGATGGCGAGGACATGCGAACTCCATGGGATACCTGATACAGGCGAATACGGCACAGCCTACTGGAGCCTGGCCTGAAGGCCATAGAGCCAGCGGAGGCTTTTGATCAGGCCAGGGCGGCCGGCGATGGAGCCAGTCGATGTGCGGCGGACAGGATGACGCCTTCTGCACCGCGCCTGACGTTTTCTGCACCATCGGCGACGGGTGCGGGCTCTACGATGAGCGCTCTTGAACCCCTGTGGAGCACCTGCATGAACCATCCCAAACACCTGGCCGCTACCCTGGCCACCAGCGCAGCCCTGACGCTTTCCGCACTGTCGGCCCAGGCGGCCGACTTCAGCGTGACCAGCAAGGACATCCAGGAAGGCCAGACCCTGAGCAAGGCCCAGGTCTTCCAGGGCTTCGGCTGCAGCGGCCTGAACCGTTCGCCGCAATTGTCCTGGTCGGGCGCGCCAGCCGGCACCAGGAGCTTTGCCGTCACGGTCTACGATCCCGATGCACCCACGGGCAGTGGCTGGTGGCACTGGACGGTATTCAACATCCCTGCCTCGGTGACCAGCCTGCCGGGCGGGATCACGGCCGAGGGCCGAGGCTTGCCGGCCGGCGCCATCCAGGGCCGCACCGACTTCGGCAGCAGCAGCTTTGGCGGTGCCTGCCCGCCGGAAGGCGACAAGCCGCACCGTTATCAATTCGTGGTCTGGGCCTTGAAAACCGACAAGTTGCCACTGGACGCACAAGCCAGCGGTGCTATGCTCGGCTTCATGCTCAATGCCTCGGTGCTCGGCCAGGCCCGACTGACCGCACACTACGGACGCTGACTCCGACGCTGATTTCACCCCCATCCCCGCATGCAAAACGATCTCACCATCCTGCCCTTCGCACATGGTCCCGCACCGACCCTGACCCGCATCCGCGCCCGCCAGGAGCAGAAGCTGCGTCAGGTCTTCATCGGACTGGCCAGCATCTGCCACGTGCGGCAGGGGCGCAAGCGGGTGCAATGGGGCAGCCGCCATCTGCAATGCGGTCAGGATGTATTGCTGCTGATCGCCCCCGGCATGCAGATGAACGTGGCCAACCTGCCCCGGGCCGGCGAATACGCGGCCGACATGGTCTCGCTGCCGTCATCCCTGCTCGAGCGCTTCCGCCTGCATTATCCCGGCCAGGGCGTACGCAGCAGCGAAGCCACGGCCTTGGTCAGCGTGCAGCAGGATGCGGACATCCTGCGCGCCTGGCGCTACCTGCTCGACTGCATCCGCGATGACGCGGCCGCTGACCTGCAGTGCCAGGCCGCCGAAGGCCTGTTGCTGGCGCTCAGTCTGCGCGGGGTGGTGGGTGGTCTCTTGCGTGAACGGGGCGACGCGATCAGCCAGCGCATCGAACAGCATCTGCTGATGCTGGCCCCGGAGCAGCGCAGCCTGGAGCGGGTGGCCGATGCCTTCCACTGCAGCGTGTCGACGCTGCGGCGCCGCCTGGCACGCGAGCAGACCGGTTTTCGCGAACTGCTGGACAAGGTGCAGCTGGGCCAGGCGCTGGAACAACTGCAGGCCTCATCCCTGCCGATTGCCGACATCGCCGCCTCCTGCGGCTACGATTCGGCCTCGCGCTTTGCGATCCGCTTTCGTCAGCATTACGGGCTGAGCCCCAGTGAACTGCGGCAGACCCTGCCCTGACGATGTGGGGCAGCGCGCTGCGGGATTACGCTGACGCCCGAATCGCCGCTGCGCCGACTGCCGACGCTTCCCGGCGCTCATATGATCGAAGAGCCTAGCTACTCCCTCTCGATCCACTTCATCAGGAGCACATGCCATGATCACTCTCCCCTTCCGTCGTACCGTAGCCTGCGTCGGCGCAGCCGCGCTGGCCCTGGCCCTGCAGGCCGCGCCGGCCCTGGCGCAGGTCCAGGCTTCGCGCCCTTTCGACCAGCCCGGCCCGACCGGCGACAACCGCGCCGCCACCGGCAATCCTGCCACCCAGGTGCCGCCCAGCGGTCACGCCCGGGACGAGGCGCGGAAGCGGCCGCAGCGCGCCGTCCCGCGTGCCGACGGCCAGCGCCGTGCCGGCCAGGATCAGCGCCACGCGCCGCAATACCTGACGCCGGGCGCACCGGCCGAAGACGATGTCGGCCAGCGCAAGAACTGACTGCTGCCCGAACGACACAGCGCGGCAGTAGAGAAACGACATGATGCGCACAGGTTGCGCAGACCTGACCAACTCAACAACAGTCACCGTCATCCCGGTACGAAAGCACCGACAAACGTATGAAGTGACGTCCGACTGTGGGAAACGGGAGCGAAGCCTAGTATGGCTTCAACGGCTCGCGACAGCAGGCCGCCCCCAAAACTCAAGGAGATACGCATGTCATCCAAACCGACTCTTAAATTCCTCGGCACTGCCCTGATCGTTGCCGCCTTCAGCACCGGCGCCATGGCGCAGACCTCGGGCGGCGCTGCCGGCTCGGGTTCCGGTTCGGCCGGCTCCGGCGCCACCGGTGCCACCGGCGCGCAGACCACCCCGGGTAGCGGCAGCAGCGGTGCCTCCGATGCGGGCAGTTCCTCCAGCAAGAGCAAGACCATGCGCAACCACAACAAGTCCGACAAGAGCAGCACCAAGTCCCGTTCGGGTAACAACCCGAATGCGACCCAGATGAAGGATGGTCCCCTGGGCACTTCCCCTGGTGGTAATGGCGGCCCGGGTGGCGGCGCTGGCGGCACAGGTGGCGCTGGCGGGTCGGGTGCGGGCGCTGGCGGCTCCGGTTCCTGATCGGTTCCGACAATCATTGCCGGTCGGCCAGCCGAGCTGGGCCAACTTACACGTTTGAGCGCGGCATGGCGTAGCCTCCGTTCCTTCCCGCCATGCCTGATTTGCCCCGTCGATCCTGACGGGGCTTTTTTATGCACGTCCGCCCGACGCTGACCGCGGGAATCAGCAAGGGGCGAGGGTACAATGGCGGACTGATTCCATACGTCCTGCAAGCTTCCCTAGCCGCCCCGACCGTGCCATGACCGACCACTACGAAGTCTTCTACCGTCTCTGCTTTGCCATGCTGATCGGCTGCATCATCGGCATCGACCGCAACCTGCGCGGCAAGCCCACCGGCATGAAGACGCTGGGTCTGGTGGCCCTGGGCTCGGCGCTGGTGACGATGGCGGCGATGGATTTCTCCTTCAGTGCCGACGACCATTATCGTGACGCCGTCAGCCGCGCCATCCAGGGCGTGATCACCGGCATCGGCTTCCTGGGCGCCGGCGTCATCATCCATGAACAGCGGACCGAGAAAGTCCGGGGACTGACCACGGCGGCCTCGATCTGGGTGACGGCGGCGGTGGGCATCGTCTGCGGCGCTGGCTGGTGGCGCGTGGCCCTGATGGCCACCGGGCTGATCCTGCTGCTGTTCGTGGTGGGCCGGCCGCTGGAGCAGTTCCTGCACCGTCAGTGGCTGCGCAAGAGCGACGATGAACGGGCCGACATCACCGCCCGTGAAGAAGACTGAATCCAGCCGGCCATGAAGACCCTGCTGCTCTACCTCTGCACCGCCGTGGCCGAAATCGTCGGCTGCTACCTGCCCTATCTGTGGCTCAAGCAGGACCGCTCGGCCTGGCTGCTGCTGCCGGCCGCGCTCAGCCTGGCGCTGTTCGCCTGGCTGCTGACCTTGCACGACGCCGCTTCCGGGCGCGTGTATGCGGCCTATGGCGGGGTGTACATCGCCGTGGCCATGGTCTGGCTGTGGGCGGTAGACGGTATCCGGCCCTCGGCCTGGGATTGCGCGGGCGTGGCGGTAGCGCTGGCCGGCATGGGCATCATCGCCTTCCAGCCGCGCTGAACACCGGCCATGTCCGGGCGGCAAGCTCCCGGTGCACCGCCTTGATGCCCTGCACCCTCCCGATGCACTGCACCACGAACGCGCAGCCTGCACTGCAATACATCACGCAATGATATAAATCAGGGCCGGCTGCCAGCTCAACGGTGGCGCGCTGCTACTCTTCTTCCCGCCGCAAACCCGCACCGTATGGGCGCCCCGCCCGATTCCCATAGTCTGGCACGACCTTTGCTCATAAGGAGCCAGGATCAAGGACGATCCCCCAATTCGATGCCGATCTAACGATGGATCTGCAAGACACACGGACAATGGCGTCCGCTAGAACCGAGCCCTGCGCTTGGTTCCAGCGGGCGCCTTTTTGTTTTTACAGGACCCGAGATGAGCAAATCCAATCGTATCGAGCTGTTCTCCCTGCGCACGCCGCAGATGCGCGCCTTCCACCTGACCTGGATGGCTTTCTTCGTCTGCTTCTTCGCCTGGTTCGCCTGCGCGCCGCTGATGCCGGTGATCAAGGGTGAATTCCACCTCACGCCCGGCCAGATCGCCAACATCAATATCGCCGCCGTGGCCGTGACCATCCTGGTGCGCCTGGTCATCGGCCCCATGTGCGATCGCTTCGGCCCGCGCAAGACCTATACCGGCCTGCTGCTGGCCGGTGCCGTGCCGGTGATCGGCGTGGCCTTTGCGCAGAGCTACGAGAGCTTCCTGTTCTTCCGCCTGCTGATCGGTGCGGTCGGTGCCAGCTTCGTGATCACCCAGTACCACACCTCGGTGATGTTCGCCCCCAATGTGGTCGGTACCGCCAACGCGGCCACGGCCGGCTGGGGCAATGCCGGCGGTGGCGTGGCACAGGGTGTGATGCCGTTGCTGATGGCGGCCGTGCTGATGCTGGGCGTGTCCCAGGCCTGGGGCTGGCGTGTGGCGCTGCTGGTGCCGGGCGTGCTGATGCTGATCATGGCGGCGCTCTACTGGCGCTTCACGCAAGACTGCCCGGAAGGCAACTATGACGAGCTGCGCGCGGCCGGCGTGACCATCGAAAGCGGCAAGCGCGGTGGCTGGGCGAGCTTCCGCGCTGCCGCCGCCAACTACCGCGTGTGGATGCTCTTCATCACCTACGGCGCCTGCTTCGGCGTGGAAATCTTCATCCACAACATCGCCGCCATCTACTATGTGGAGCACTTCCAGCTGTCGCTGGAGTCGGCCGGCATCGCCGCCGCCAGCTTCGGCCTGCTGGCGCTGTTCGCCCGCGCCCTGGGTGGCTTCATCTCGGACAAGGTCGCCCTCGCGGGCGGCCTGAACCGCCGCGCCACCCTGCTGTTCGTGATGATGCTGGGCGAAGGCCTGGGCCTGCTGTGGTTCGCCCATGCCGGTAGCGTCGCGGCGGCCATCTTCGCCATGCTGTGCTTCGGCCTGTTCACCCACATGGCCTGCGGCGCCACCTACGCGCTGGTGCCCTTCATCGACCGCAAGGCCCTGGGCGGCGTGGCCGGCATCATCGGCGCCGGCGGCAACGTGGGCGCGGTGCTGGCGGGCTTCCTGATGAAGGGCCTGGGCAATACCCAGCAGACCCTGTCGGCGCTGGGCGTGCTGGTGACCGTCTCGGCACTGTGCGCCGTGGCCATCCGTTTCACTGCCTCGGACAAGAACGGCGAAGCCGTCCTGGCCGACAGCAAAGTTGCAGCCTGAGGAGACAACCCATGAAGATCATCGTCATCGGCCACGGCATGGTCGGCCACAAGTTCCTGGAAAGCCTGGCCGAGAGCGGCGCGGGCGAACTGCAGGTCACCATCCTGTGTGAAGAACCGCGCCCGGCCTACGACCGCGTGCACCTCTCCGAATTCTTCGCCGGCAAGAGCGCAGAGGACCTGTCGCTGGTGGCGCCGGGCTTCTTCGATGCCGGCCGCAGCGCCGTGCAGTTCGACCTCAAGCTCAACGCCAAGGCCCAGCAGATCGACCTGGAGCGCAAGCAGGTGCTGGTCAACGTGGCCGGCGTGGAAGAAACCCTGTCCTATGACAAGCTGGTGCTGGCCACCGGCTCCTATCCCTTCGTGCCGACGGTGGCGGGCAACCAGCGCAAGGACTGCTTCGTCTACCGCACCATTGAAGATCTGGAAGCGATGCTGGAATGCGGCAGCCGTTCCAGGTCGGGCGTGGTCATCGGCGGCGGCCTGCTGGGCCTGGAATGTGCCAAGGCCCTGCGCGACCTCAAGCTGGAAACCCATGTGGTCGAGTTCGCCCCGCGCCTGATGGCGGTGCAGGTGGACGAAAGCGGCGGCCGCGTGCTGCGCCAGAAGATCGAGGAACTGGGCGTGACCGCCCATACGCAAAAGAACACGGTGGAAATCGTCGACGGCAAGCAGCACACCCATCGCATGAACTTCGAGGATGGCTCGCACCTGGAAACCGACATGATCGTCTTCTCCGCCGGCATCCGCCCGCGTGATGAACTGGCGCGCAGTGCCGGCCTGAAGGTGGGCGACCGTGGAGGCATCGTGATCGACAACTGCTGCCTGACCTCCGACCCGGCGGTCTACGCCATCGGCGAATGCGCGCTGTGGAACGGCAAGATCTTCGGCCTGGTCGCGCCGGGCTACGACATGGCCCGCACCGCCGCCAAGCACCTGCTGTCGCACCGCGATGACGCCATCGAAGTGCCGCAATTCAACGGCGCCGACATGAGCACCAAGCTCAAGCTCATGGGCGTGGACGTGGCCAGCATTGGCGACGCCCACGGCAAGGAAGCCGGCAGCCGCTCCTACCAGTTCACCGATGAGCGCCGCCAGATCTACAAGAAGATCGTGGTCTCCGAATCCGGCAAGCACTTGCTGGGTGCGGTGATGGTGGGCGACGCCGCCGAATACGGCACGCTGTTGCAGATGATGCTGAACAAGATCGAACTGCCGGAGGCGCCGGAATTCCTGATCCTGCCGCAGTCCGACGGCAAGGCCAAGCCCGGCCTGGGCGTGGATGCGCTGCCGGATTCGGCGCAGATCTGCTCCTGCAACAATGTCTCCAAGGGCCAGCTGTGCGCCGCTGTCGCTTCTGGCGTGACCAATATCGGTGATCTGAAGGCTTGCACCAAGGCAGGGACGGCCTGCGGCGGTTGCGTGCCATTGGTGACCCAGGTCATGAAGGCGGAAATGAAGAAACAGGGGATGGCGGTCAATAACCATGTCTGCGAGCACTTCCCCTATTCGCGCCAGGAAATCCACCATCTGGTGCGCGTGGGCCAGATCAGGAGCTTCGACGAGCTGCTGGCCAAGCACGGTCGCGGCCTCGGTTGCGACGTCTGCAAGCCCATGGTGGCCAATGTGCTGGCCTCGCTGTGGAACGACTTCGTGCTCAAGAAGGAGCATGCCAGCCTGCAGGATTCCAACGACTACTTCCTGGGCAACATCCAGAAGGATGGCACCTACTCGGTGGTGCCGCGCATGGCCGGTGGCGAAGTCACTCCCGACGGCCTGATCGCGGTCGGCCAGATCGCCAAGAAATACGGTCTGTACACCAAGATCACCGGCGGCCAGCGGGTGGACCTGTTCGGCGCCCGCGTGGACCAGTTGCCCGATATCTGGGAAGAGCTGATCGCCGCCGGCTTCGAGACCGGCCACGCCTACGGCAAGTCGCTGCGCACCGTCAAATCCTGCGTGGGCTCGACCTGGTGCCGCTATGGCGTGGGCGACAGTGTGGGCTTCGCGGTGCGCCTGGAAAACCGCTACAAGGGCTTGCGCTCGCCGCACAAGATCAAGTTCGGCGTCTCCGGCTGCACCCGCGAATGTGCCGAGGCGCAGGGCAAGGACGTGGGCATCATCGCCACCGACAAGGGCTGGAACCTCTACGTCTGCGGCAATGGCGGCATGAAGCCGCGCCATGCCGAACTGATCGCCTCCGATCTGGACGAAGCGACCCTGGTCCGTTATGTGGATCGCTTCCTGATGTTCTACGTGCGCACCGCCGACCGCCTGCAACGCACCAGCACCTGGCGCGAAAACCTGGAAGGTGGCCTGGACTACCTCAAGAGTGTGGTCATCGACGACAAGCTGGGCATCGCCGCCGAACTGGAAAGCGAGATGCAGCACGTGGTCGACACCTACGAATGCGAATGGAAGAAGGCCGTCACCGATCCGGAAACGCGCAAGCGTTTCCGCCACTTCGTCAACAGCAAGGCTGCCGACGGCAATATCAGGTTTGTGGAGGAACGCGGCCAGATCCGCCCCGCCACCGTAGCGGAAAAGAAGTTGCTCGACATCCCCGTCGTCGTCGAGACCGTGTGATATCCGGCCTTAGTCGCGCCTTCGATACGTCGCTGCGCGACTACT
Organism: Herbaspirillum sp.; assembly: GCF_035644555.1. Lineage (GTDB taxonomy): Bacteria > Pseudomonadota > Gammaproteobacteria > Burkholderiales > Burkholderiaceae_D > Herbaspirillum. Next base: position 10,483 of record NZ_DASQOH010000074.1, on the reverse strand, counting down.
CAGTCCGAACGGGCGTCACCGGACAAAGAACCGTTCGTTCTGAGTAGCGGCAACGCCGCATATCGAAGACGCACCCGAAGACGCACCCGCCGTACAACCATCAGGAGCACCGTATGCACAGCGACCAACAAATCCAGCACTGGACCCCAATCTGCGACCTGGCCGAGATCGTCCCCAACACCGGCGTGGCCGCCCTGATCGGCGACCAGCAGGTGGCGATCTTCCACGTCATCGACCATAGCGCAGGCCAGGCGCAGGCACGCGTCTTCGCCATCGGCAACTACGACCCCAACGCCGACGCCGCCGTGCTCTCGCGCGGCCTGGTGGGCAACCTGGGCGAACGCATCGTGGTGGCCTCGCCGATCTACAAGCATCACTTCGACCTGACCACCGGCGAATGCCTGGAAGAACCCGCCCACTCGGTACCCGCCTGGCCGGCGCGCATCGAGCAGGGCAAGGTCTGGATCGGGGCCTGAGATGGAGACCGGGGCCGACAAACGCGAAGCCAAACCATCGCTGGTGGTCATCGGCAATGGCATGGCCGGCATGCGCACCGTGGAAGAACTGCTCAAGCTGGCGCCGGACCTGTACGACATCACCGTCTTCGGCGCCGAGCCGCACGGCAACTACAACCGCATCATGCTCTCGCCGGTGCTGGCCGGGGACAAGAGCATCGATGACATCATGCTCAACCCCCGCGCCTGGTACGACGAGCATGGCATCACCCTGCACGCGGGCGACCCGGTGATCCACATCGACCGCCGCCAGCGCACCGTGCATGCACGCTCCGGCCGGGCAGTGAAGTACGACCGCCTGCTGCTGGCCACCGGCTCCACGCCCTTCATCATCCCGGTGCCGGGCCATCAATTGCCGGGCGTGATCGCCTTCCGCGACATCCAGGACGTCGATACCATGCTGGAAGCGGCCCGCACCCACCGGCATGCGGTGGTCATCGGCGGTGGCCTGCTGGGGCTGGAAGCGGCCAATGGCCTGATGCGCCAGGGCATGGAGGTGACCGTGGTGCACGTCACCGACGCCCTGATGAACCAGCAACTGGACAAGCCCGCCGCCGCCCTGCTCAAGAAGGCGCTGGAAGACCGTGGCCTGCGCTTCCTGCTCAATGCCCATACCGAGGAAATCGTCGGCCCGGATCGCGTGACCGCGCTGCGCTTCAAGGATGGCAGCAGCATCCCGGCCGACCTGGTGGTGATGACCGCCGGCGTGCGCCCCAATATCGCCCTGGCCAAGGCTGCCGGCCTGCACTGCGAACGTGCCATCATCGTCGACGACACCCTGCAGACCTACGACCCGCGCGTCTATGCCGTGGGCGAATGCGTGCAGCACCGCAAGGCCACCTTCGGCCTGGTGGCGCCGATCTGGGACCAGGCCCGCGTCTGCGGTGCGCACCTGGCCGGCGCCGGCCATCGCCGCTACGTGCAGCAGGCCACCGCCACCAAGCTCAAGGTGACGGGGGTGGACCTGTATTCGGCCGGTGACTTCATCGGCGGCGAGGATACCGAAGACCTGGTGGTGCGCGACCCGCGTCGCGGCATCTACAAGCGGCTGGTGTTGCGCGGTACGCGCCTGGTGGGCGCGGTGCTGTATGGCGACGTCAAGGACGGACCGTGGTACTTCGACCTGATCCAGAGTGGCCGCGACATCAGCGCCTTCCGCCGCGTACTGCCCTTCGGCCAGGCCATGTGCCAGCAAGCCGCCTAGCTCCAAAGGAAACTTCATGAATCTCTCCCAGACCCCGCTCGCCCTGGCCGTGACGACCACCCGCACCACCTGCCCCTATTGCGGCGTGGGCTGCGGCGTGACGGCATCGCTGAAAGAGGACGGCAGCCTGGGCATCAAGGGCGACGAACAGCACCCCGCCAACCTGGGCCGTCTGTGCGTGAAGGGCTCGGCCCTGGGCGAGACCGTCGATCTCGATGGCCGCCTGTTGCACCCGCAGCGCCGCAACGCCCGGGGCGAACTGGAGCAGGTGTCCTGGGACGATGCCCTGGACGAAGTCGCCGGCAAGTTCGCCGCCATCGTCGCCGAACACGGGCCGGATGCGGTGGCCCTGTATGTCTCCGGGCAGTTGCTGACCGAGGACTACTACATCGCAAACAAGCTCATGAAGGGCTACATCGGCAGCGCCAACATCGACACCAATTCGCGCCTGTGCATGTCGTCGGCCGTGGCCGGCCACAAGCGCGCCTTCGGCGAAGACCTGGTGCCGATCTGCTACGAAGACCTGGAACTGGCGGACCTGGTGGTGCTGGTGGGATCGAACGCCGCCTGGTGCCACCCCATCCTGTTCCAGCGCATCGCCCGCCTGAAGGAAACCCGCCCCGCGATGCGCCTGATCGTCATCGATCCGCGCCGCACCGCCACCTGCGAGCTGGCCGACCTGCACCTGCCGATCAAGGCCGGCACCGATGTCTGGCTGTTCAACGGCCTGATGAGCTACCTGGCCCATCGCGGCCTGCGCGACAACGCCTTCATCAGCGCCCACACCAACGGCTTCGACGACGCCCTGGCGGTGGCCGACGCCGACTGCGCCGATCCCGCCACGGTGGCGCGCATCTGCAAGGTGGACCTGCAGGACCTGCTGGCCTTCTACCAGGCCTTTGCCGACACTGAAAAAGTCGTCACCGGTTTCTCGATGGGCGTGAACCAGTCCTCCGCCGGCACCGACAAGGTCAACAGCATCATCAACTGCCACCTCGCCACCGGCCGCATCGGCAAGCCCGGCATGGGACCGTTTTCCATCACCGGCCAGCCCAACGCCATGGGCGGCCGCGAAGTCGGCGGCCTGGCCAACATGCTGGCGGCCCACATGGACCTGGAGCAGCCGCTGCACCGCGAGATCGTGCAAGACTTCTGGCAATCCCCGCGCATCGCCGACAAACCCGGTCTGAAGGCGGTGGACATGTTCCGCGCCATCGAGGACGGCCGCATCAAGGCGGTGTGGATCATGGCCACCAACCCCATGGTCAGCCTGCCCGACGCCGACCTGGTGCAACGCGCCCTGCAGAAATGCGAACTGGTGGTGGCCTCGGACGTGGTCACCCAGACCGATACCAATGCCTACGCCCATCTGCTGCTGCCGGCCCTGGCCTGGGGCGAGAAGGATGGCACGGTCACCAATTCCGAACGCCGCATCTCGCGCCAGCGCGCCTTCCTGAGCGCCCCCGGCGAAGCCCGTGGTGACTGGCGCACCCTGTGCGAGGTGGCGCAGCGCATGGGCTTTGACGGTTTCGACTTTGACGGCCCGCATGCCATCTTCGACGAACACGCCCGCCTGTCGGCTTATCGCAATGGCGAGGCCCATGCTGAGACCGAACCGGGCAAAGTGCGCCGCGTCTTCAACCTGGCCGGCCTGACCGGCCTGGACCGCAGCAGTTACGACACCCTGGCACCGATCCAGTGGCCGGTGCAGCGCCTGTCCGATGGCAGCGTGGCCGGCACGGCACGGGTGCTGCAGGACTACCGTTTCAGCACCGCCGACGGCCGTGCGCGTTTTGTACCGACCGCGCCGCGCAGCCCGCTGCATGCCGCCTGCGAAGACTACCCGCTGATCCTCAACACCGGCCGCGTGCGCGACCACTGGCACACCATGACGCGCACCGGCAAATCGGCCACCCTGGCCAGCCACATCGCCGAATCCTTCATCGACATCCATCCGCAGGATGCGCTGCTGTACGGCGTGCGCGAAGGCGGCCTGGCGCGTATCAGCAGCCGCTGGGGCGCCATGGTGGCACGGGTGCAGCATGGCGGCGGCATCCCGCGTGGCGCGGTCTTCGTGCCTATCCACTGGAACAGCCAGTCAGCCTCGGACGCCCGCGTGGGCGCGGTGGTCAACCCGGTAGTCGATCCGGTCTCGGGCGAGCCCGAGTTCAAGCACACGCCGGTAGCCATCGAAGAATTCCGCGTCGGCTGGCACGGCTTCATCCTTACCCGCCATGCGCTGGCACTGGACGACATCACCCACTGGACCCGCGTGCAGGGCCGCGACTTCCTGCGCTATGAGCTGGCGGGCCGCAACCAGATCAGCGACCACACCGCCTGGGCGCGCAGCCTGCTGGGCGTGCGCGACGACGACGCCGACTGGCTGGAATATGAAGACCTGAGCGACGGCAGCTATCGTGCCGTGCATGTGGTGGATGACCGCATCGACATGTGCCTGTTCATGTCCGCCCGCCCCGACCTGCCCTCGCGCTCCTGGCTGGCCGGCCTGTTCGCCAAGGACAAGCTGGAAGAAGCCGACCGTGTCGGCCTGCTGGTGGGCCAGCCCATCGAAAAAGGCGCCGACACCGGCCCCACCGTCTGCTCCTGCTTTGGCGTGGGCCGCAACACTCTCTGCAACGCCATCCGCACGCAGGGTCTGAGCGAGGTGGCGCAGGTCACCGCCTGCCTGAAGGCCGGCGGCAACTGTGGCTCGTGCGTCCCGGAAATCAAGAAGCTGCTGGTGGAAATCAGGCTGCAGAATGCGGCCGAGGCCAAGGATGGAGTGGCGGTGTCATGCCCTTCTGCCGCATGAATCGCATCCTGGTTGACCATTTGCAATGAATGCTGCTATTATCTCGCTTCTCGGAGTGTAGCGCAGCCCGGTAGCGCACCTGGTTTGGGACCAGGGGGTCCAAGGTTCGAATCCTTGTACTCCGACCACACTTGAAAAACGGGCTGTTTTTACAGCCCGTTTTCTTTTTCCGGATCGCTGGTGAAATGCGAAGCCATTCTCCCAGCCACGCCGATCTGCCCTTAGCTCAACTGGATAGAGCAATGGCCTTCTAAGCCATAGGTCGGGGGTTCGAGTCCCTCAGGGCAGGCCATACCCCCCTCCGCATTCCCCCTCTTCTGCTTCCGCAATGCAATGCCGGCAGTCAGAGGCTACGGCCGCCATCGGGGACGGCATGTCGGCTGGCCTGACGCCAGGCCGACCGCGCCCCGCCCTGCACCTTAATACTTCCAGCGCAAACTCACCGACCCGTTGATCGGCGCGGCATAGTACGACTGGCTCCAGTACACCGTGGTCAGGTACTTCTTGTTGAGCACATTGTTCAGGCTGGCCGACAGGTTCAGCTGCTTGCTGATGTCATAGCTGGCCATCAGGTTGAGCACCGAATAACCGCCCTGATAGGCGGCATTGCTGCTGTCGTAGCTGCTCTTGCTCTGGTAGTTCAGGCTGGCGCCGACCTTGGCCTTTTCCAGCTGCGGCAGGCGGTAGGTGGTGGACAGGCGCAGCTGGCGGCGCGGGACGTACTGGCGCACCTGCTTGCCTTCGTCGCCGGTGATACGCTGCCAGACCACGCCGGCGCCGACCTGCCAGTCGCGGCTCAGTTCGCCGGCCACTTCGTATTCGATGCCCTCGGAACGCGCATTGATGCCACGGTAGTAGGCCCGGGCGCCAATCGTCCCGGCTTGCTCAGCCACGTTGCTCTGGTCGACCTGGAACACGGCCAGCGAGGTGTTGAGCTTGCCGTCGGCGAATTCCCCCTTCACACCCAGTTCATGTGAACGCCCGCGGGCGGCGGCGAGCACGGCACCGCTGGCGTCGGTCTTGGTCTGGGGATTGAAGATCTTGGTGTAGTTGCCATACACCGAAAAATGTTCATTCAGATCCACCGTCAAGCCGACGTAAGGCGATAGCGCCGATTGCGCCAGCGCATGCGGTTCGCCATAGGCGTAGCCGGAGGCATCGGCCTGGGTGTAGTTGGCGCCCAGCATCAGTTTGACGCGCTCGCCCAGGTTCAGGCGGGTGGCACCGTAGACGCTTTTGCGGCGGTCGGTGTAGCGGCTGCCGTCGGTGCCGGCGTCGAACACCGGGAGCGCGAAGCTGCCGTCGAAGGCTTGTTGCCCGAACAGTTCGGTGCCGATGCCGCGACCGTAGTGGCTGACGTCGAATACGCGGGAGTTGGAGACATTGACGCCCACGTTGAATTCGTGCTCGCGTCCCAGCAAGCTGTATTTGCCGCTGAGATTGCTGTCCAGGTAGGACTGCCAGTTGACGCCTGCATACAGGCTGGGATACGCATACAGTCCGCCCCCGGTGCTCTTGTCGGGCGTGCCATAGACGTAGAACAGCGCCGAATCGGTGCGCATCTCGTTGTAGCCCACCGTGCTCTTCCACTGCCAGCCGCCGGACAGATCCTGGTGCAATTCGGCGAAGACCCGTTGCTGTTCGGTGTTCATGCGCGACCAGTCCGCCGAGGTGCTGGCGTGGGTGCCGTAATCGGTGGCACTGCCATCGGTATAGGTCAGCGGCAAGGCGCCCCACATGGCGCCCCTGCCTTGTACCTTCTGGTAGCTGTAGCCCAGGGTCAGCAGGGTGCTGCTGCTCAGATTGGCTTCCACCACGCCATAGAACAGGTCGCGGATGGGGCGATAGCGGTCGAGGTAGGAATTGCCCTCCTGGTGGCTGGCGACCACCCGCGCGGCCACCGTCCCGGCCTGATTGATGGCACCGGAGACGTCTGCCTCCAGCCGGCGCGTGTCCCAGGAACCATAGCTCACTGCGGCCGAGGCCTGAAAGTCGGTAGTGGGACGCTTGCGGATGAAGTTGATGGTGGCCGAGGGGTCGCCGGTGGAAGTGGTCAGGCCGTTGGCGCCACGCACGATCTCGACCCGGTCGAACATGGCCATCTCGGTATCGCCATACATCAGGCCATAGGTCATGGGGATGCCGATGCCATCGAACATGAAGTTGGTGATGTCGAAGCCGCGCGAGGTGTAGTAGGTGCGATCGGTTTCCACCCGGTCGACCGTCACCCCGGGCGTCATGGCGAAGACATCATTGATGCTGGTGAGATGGAAGTCTTCCATTTTGGCGCGGGTGACCACCGAGACCGACTGCGGGGTCTGGCGTGGCGATAGCGAGAACCTGGTGGAGGAACGACTGCGCTTGACGGTGTAGCTGTCGCTGCCTTCGGTGGGCGGCTGCTCGGCCTGCGGGGCCGAGATCGTCACCTGGGGCAGCGCGCTGCCCGCATCGGCGCTTGTCTGCTGGGCCTGCGCACAGCTGGCAAAGCCGGCCATGCCGGCCATCAGCATGGCACGGCACAAGGGGCGCAAACAGGGATGGAAGTCCGGCGAAGGGCCGGTGGAGGCAAAGCGGGAGGGTGACATCAAAGTTATCCTGATCGAAGAAAAATTTGTCAGTTTCATTTATATAAATACGAATGATAATGGTTCGTATTTGAGACAAATTTTATGCTGTCTGGCAAATTCCGTCAGGAAATTTCGTTCATTTAGGCGCGTCTTTACATTTGCCAGGGGCAGCAAACAGGGCTGTCAGGCACTCAGGACGACGGATCGAATGATCAAAAGACGGCAGGCACAAGCGCAGCGCAAGGCAGACGGACACCGGCGGCGGCCACATGACCAGCGGCAGCCCGGTGCTGAAGAATAAGGAAGAAGGAGCTGGAGAGAAAGCAGTGGAGAAGACGCCATCACCGACGGAGCGCGGCGCTCCGTCGGCGATGCCTCTATTGCGTGTTGGCCTGGCGGTAAATGTCCGGCCGCGAGATGTGCCAGACGAAGTCGCCGCGGTTGATGGCCTCGAAGCCGCAGCTGGCATACAGCCAGGGTGCAGTGGAGGTGGTCAGCATGACCCGCCGCAGCCTCTGCAGGGTCGGGTGCTGGTTCACCGATTCGATCATCCAGCGGCCCAGGCCCTGGCGGCGCAGGTCGCTGATGACGAAGACGTCGCACAGGTAACCGAAGGTGGCGTGGTCGGTCACCACGCGGGCGAAGCCGATCTGCTGCTTGCCGCGATACAGGCCGAAGCACAGGCTGTTGGCGATGGCGGTGCGCACGGTGTTCAGGTCGATGCCGGGAGACCAGCTCGATTGCGTCAATACGTCGTGGATGAGGGGGATGTCCAGCCGGTCGGGATCGGTGTCGATGAGGAAATCATCGCGCCGCCAGATCAGGTGATGGCTCATGGTCGGTCCTTGCTTGATGGCTTGTTGTCGTAAAAAATTGCCTGGTGTCCTGCCGCGAAAAACAGTTTAGAACGTTTCCCCTCCTGCGGTGCGATGACAGCGCTGCGCGCGCTGCCACTGCGCCGGAATCGACGGCGTGGCGGTGCCGGCGATTGATCTGCACGAGGCAGGAAAAGCGCCCGACTGATCGATTCCATTGATGAGATTCGTTCCGTGGCCGTTCATGATGCCACAGCCGCCCCGCCCTTGCGCAAGGCTTTCCGGACGGCAACCGGGGTAAGGCAGAGCGCGTCCACTGAAACATCGCTTGCACTTCGGTTACACCTGGCGGCACCCGGCTGGCAGAACATAGATTCACCTTAATGCGTCGGAAGCCGAATAATTTTTCTTTCCTCTTCCTTCGCGCGCAATTCGGCAAGGAGAACGACGTGAACAAGACTACCCTGGCCTGGGCCGCCTGCCTGGTGTTTTCGCTGGTATCGGGAATGCCGGTGCAGGCGCAGAGCGCCTACCCCGCCGTCCCGCCTACCCCGCCCCTGTATACCCAGCAGCAGCTGGATCAGATGCTGGCGCCGGTGGCGCTGTATCCCGATTCGCTGCTGGCCCAGGTGCTGATGGCGGCGACCTATCCGTTGGAAGTGGTGCAGGCGCAGCGCTTCGTGGAAGCACGCCCGGGCCTGCAGGGCGAGGGACTGGCCCGCGCCGTGGCGCCGATGCCGTGGGACCCGAGCGTGAAGGCGCTGGTGCAGTTTCCCTCGGTGCTGGTGATGCTCAATGACCGGCTGGACTGGACCCAGCAATTGGGCCAGGCCTTCCTCGGTCAGCAGGCCTCGGTGATGGACACGGTACAGAACCTGCGCGAACGTGCACGCATCGCCGGCACGCTGGAATCCAGCCCACAGCAGCGCGTCGTGGTGCAGGAAGACGTGATCGAGATCGTCCCGGTCAATCCGCAGGTGGTCTATGTGCCTTATTACAACCCGGTGGTGGTCTATGGCGACTGGTGGTGGCCGTCGGCGCCGCCGGTAATGTGGGCGCCACCGCCACGCTACCGTCCGCCCAGCTACGCGTCGGGCTTTTCGGCCAGCATCAGCTTTGGCGCCGGCATTGGCGTGATGAACGCAGTGTTCGGTGATGCCCGTCCGGACTGGCGACAACGGCAGGTGATGGTGAGCCAGACCCGCATCAATAACGTCACCAATGTCACCAACGTCAACAACACCAGGGTGGTCAACAACGTGACGATCAACCAGCGGCCGGTAGTGTGGCATCACGATGCGCGCTATGGCGGTGGTGGCCGTTACGCCCGCCAACCGGCACCCGCCCTGACTCCGCCGCCCGGTCCGGGACAAGCTCAGGCCCAGGCCGCACCATCATGGCGCGATCACCCGATGCCGGGCGCCCAGCCGCGCCCGCTGCCGGTGGCCGACAATGTCCCGCAGCGGCTGGCGCAGCAGGACCAACTGCGCCAGCGCCAGGCGGTGGAGCAGCAGCATCAGCGCGAGCAGCAGGCCAATGAACAGCAACGCCAGCGTGAGCAGATGATCCGCCAGCAGCAGTACCAGCGGGAACAGCAAGCCCAGGAGCAACGCCAGCAGCAGCAGGCACAGGAACGGCAGTGGCAGCAGCGGCAACAGGAAACGCAGCAGCAACTGCAGCACCAGCAACAGATGCAGCAACGTCAATTACAGCAGCAACAGCGCGAGCAGCAGATGCGCCAGCAGGAGACGCAACAGCAGCTGCAGCGCCAGCAACAGATGCAGCAACACCAATTGCAGCAGCAACAGCGTGAGCAGCAGATGCGCCAGCAGCAGATGCTGAACCAGCAGCACGGTCAACAACGCCAGATGGAACAGGCGCGGGAACAGGCCCGCCAGCACCAGGAACAGGGGCAACGCCAGCAGGTTCAGCAGCAGGCGCGCCAGCAACAGCAGCGGGAGCAGCAACGCGACCAACATCCTCGGCGCGAAGAGCGCCGTGACGAACGCTCCTGAAGACCGTTACCACACCCTCCTCGCGACGGCCCGCCCCGGCAGAGCTTGCCATCCGGCAAACATGCGGGCGCGCGGGCCGCTTCAGTTATAATCTCGGGTTCTCCAGAGCTTTCCAAACAGGCGACCCGCCATGCAAGAACCCAGCAACGCACTCCCCGACGTCACCAGCAGCGCTGCCGACGACGCCTCCGACGCTTCGGACGTCTCCAGCGGTGGCCGCAAGGTCTCGTCCGACCTGATCGCGCGCGAAGTGAAGCGCCGCCGTACCTTCGGCATCATTTCCCACCCTGACGCCGGCAAGACCACGCTGACCGAAAAGCTGCTGCTGTTCGGCGGTGCGATCCAGATGGCCGGCTCGGTGAAGGGGCGCAAGGCGGCGCGGCATGCGACGTCCGACTGGATGGCGCTGGAGAAGGAGCGCGGCATCTCGGTGACCTCGTCGGTGATGCAGTTCCCGTACGAGGGCAAGATCGTCAACCTGCTCGACACCCCGGGACACGCGGACTTCTCGGAAGATACCTATCGCGTGCTCACCGCGGTGGATTCGGCGCTGAT
>NZ_DASQOH010000073.1:0-39965 GCF_035644555.1 Herbaspirillum sp. | reverse complement strand
CTCCCGCCCACGCGGCCAACTACACGGTCGGCAACGGCACCACCGACACCACGGCCAAGACGCTGACCAAGAACGGCAGCGACAGCATCACCGTCGATGCCGGCGGTACGCTGGCCTCGGGCAGCGCGGCCAGCATCAAGACCTCGCAGGACAACGACAACCTCTCCAACGTCACCATCAACAACGCCGGCACGATCAATCAGACCAGCGGTCTGTCGGCCATCAGCATCAACAACAAGAAGGTCAACCTGATCCTCAACAATGCGCTGGGCGGGGTGATCACGAGTTCGTCGAGCGCGTCCAAGACGCCGACCATCCTGATCGGCAAGGGCAGCGATAGCTTCTCCATCGTCAACCTCGGCACCATCTCGCAGACCGGGCCGACGCCGACCAATGCGGACAACGGCAAGAACTACGCGATCAATGCCAACGGTGACTACTCCACGACCGGCAACACCATCGTCAACGGCTCGGCCACCAACAGCAGCGCCACCATCAGTTCGTCGAGCTCGACCGCGATCAAGATGGGCTCGAACATCCTGCTGACCAACTATGGGCGTATCTTCACCACCAGCCCGGTCAACACCTCCTGCCCGGATTACCTCAGCGCCTGCGCCAGCGGTTCGCCACCAAAGGCGGCCGATGGCATCTCCATCGATGACGGCATCAAGAATGCCGTCGTAGTCAACTACGGCAGCATCACCGGCGCGCGCCATGGCATCGATGGTGGCGATCCGGTCGCCGCCACGCCGGACAACAACCTGGCCAATGCCATCCAGCTCACCCCGCACCTCACCACCACCGGCATCAGCTTCGATGCCACCTATGCCGACGGCAGCACGCGCAGCAATGTCACCATCAGCAACAACGTGGTGATCAACCAGGCCAGCGGCGTCATCACCGGCAATAACGGTTCGGGCGTCGGTTTCGACAGTCACGGCGTGGTCTTCAACTACGGCACCATCGTCGGCAACTATGCCGGCAGCGGGCGCGTGTATGACGTGCTGGGCAACGGTGCCACCACCAGCAATGGCGACGGTGACGGCGTGGACATCGACGGTACCGCCTATATCGAAAACTGGGGCAGCATTCGCGGCACTGGCGCCGGTGGTCTGGATTCCACCGGCCAGCCCAATGGCGCCGATGGCGTGGCCGCTGGCGGCGGCACGGTGATCAACCATGCGGGCGCGGTGATCTATGGCGATGCGCACGGCATCCTGATCGACGACGGCAATGACTGGTCCAAGGATGCCAGCAATCCGCTCATCACCTACAACAACGGCAACACCACCGGGCGCGGCACCAGCAGCGTCAATGGCAGCAAGGCCTACATCGTCAACGACGGCAGCATCATCGGCAACAAGGGTGTGGCAGTCGGCCTGGTGGGCAACTACGACGACACCCTGATCAACAATGCCAGCGGCGTCATCACCGGTGGCGCCCAGGCCACGCTGACCGGCCAGGGTGGCAGCACCACACCGGGCGCGGCGGTGCAGATGGGCGGTGGCAACGACACCCTGATCAACTACGGCCGCATCGAAGGCAAGAACGGCATGGCCATCGACATGGGCGACGGCGACGACTCGCTGCAATTGCTGGGTGGCACCGTGATCGGCACCATCAACGGCGGCGCCGGTACCGACACCCTCACCACCGGTGGCACCCAGACCTTTGCGGCAGGTGTGCTGTCGGGCTTCGAGAACTTCGTCGTGCGCGATGGCGTCACGCGTTTCAACTATGACCTGGGCACGGTCAGCAACATGACCGTCAACCAGGGCGCCGTGCTGCAGGTCAATGGCGCCTTCGGCACCAGCGGCAACCTGGCCGTCAATGGCGTGTTCCAGGCGGCCGATGGCGCGGCGGTGCGCAAGATCAATGTCGGCGGCAATTTCTCGCTGGGCGGTGGCGCGACCCTGCAGGTGGGCGTGGCCGGTCCGCAGGCCGACCAGATCGTCACCGCCGGTCGCGCCACGCTGGTCAATGGCGCCACCGTGCAGCCGGTGGTCAAGACCTATGTTCCCAACAGTGCGCGCTGGACCATCCTGTCGGCGGCCGGCGGCGTGTCGGGCGATGTGTCGCAACTCCAGGTGGCCAACACGGCCACGCTGAACTACAGCCTGCAGCTCAGCGGCAATGACCTGATCCTCAGCGCACAGCGCACCAGCAGCGTCAGCGATGTCACCGGCAGTCCGCTGGGCCGTGCCCTGGATGCACTGGGCAACAGCAGCAACAACGCACAGGTGCAATCGCTGCTGGCCTCGCTGGATGCGCTGCCCACTGCAAGCGCCTATCGCAGCGCGGTGCGACAACTGCAGCCCGAGACCAATCGTGCCAGCCAGCAGGCGGCACAGGTGGCCATGGGCAGCGTGTTCTCGGCGGTGTCCGGACGCATCGATAGCGCCCGCAATGACAGCCAGGTCGCCAGCGCCAGCGGGATGGATGGCAAGCGCGGCAGCGGCATCTCCACCGGTGAAGCAGCTGCCCGCAGCCGCGTCTGGCTGCAAGGCCTGGGCGCCTGGGGCAGGCAGGATCCGCGTGCCGGCGCCGATGGCTACGACATCAACGCCTACGGCATGGCGGCTGGCCTGGAAACCGACCTCTCCGCACGCGAAGTGGCCGGCCTCACGCTGGGCTATACCCGCGCCGGTACCCGTGGCAACGACAACGCCAGCGGCAACGACGTCGACGTCAACGCCGTCAATGTGGGCGGCTATGTCGGCCTGGACATGGGCGGCTGGACCCTGGACGGCTCGCTCATGGTAGGCGGCAATCATTACAGCAGCCAGCGCGCCATCAACTTCCTGGGCCAGAAGGTGAACGGCAGCTATAACGGCTGGCAGCTCGGCGCACGGGTCGAAGCCGGCCTGCCCTTTGCCATCAGCCAGACCTGGTCAGGCCGTTGGCTGGCGGGCCTGCGCCTGTCGCACCTGGCCAACCAGGGCTATACCGAGAGCGGCAACGCAGCGCTGGCGCAGAACGTGGGCGCGACCAATGCCAATTCCGTGCAGCCGACGCTGGGCGTGGAACTGAACCGTGTCAACGAAAACGGCGACCGCCTGCAACTGCGCGCACGCTACCTGCGTGAGCTGGCCGGTAATCCCGATGTCACCGCCAGCTTCGTGGCCGGCGGCCCCAGCTTCACCACCGCCAGTGCCGCGCCCAACCGCGACGCCGTGCAAGTGGGGGTGAGCTATCGTTTCAACGGCAGCCAGGGCAGCTATGGCACGCTCGGCTACGACGCCGAAATCCGCGACCGCGCGCTGATGCATCAACTGACGGCACGGGTGGGCTGGCTGTTCTGATCCGGCGCAACCCTGCAGACGGCCCGCAGCCCACGCTTGCGGGCCGTTTTTACTCGGGCGACAATCGCCGCATGCGCCCTCCCTCCATTTCCCGTCTGCTGCATCGCTATCTTCCCCTGGCCGGCCTGGCGGCGGCGCTGGCCGGCTGCGCCGGCGATCCGCTGCAACATGCCGATGCCGTGGCGTCGCGCGCCGCCCTGCAGCGCCAGGAAGTCAGCGCCGGCCCCTTCGTGCTGACCACCTACGTGCAGGCGCGGCCCCATGCGACCGTGCTGCGCGTGTATATCGAAGGCGATGGCCGTGCCTGGCTCAGTCGTACCCAGGTCTCGCCCGATCCGACCCCGCACGAGGCCATGGGCCTGCAACTGGCGGCCAGCGATGACCAGGCGGCACTGCTCTACCTGGCACGTCCCTGCCAGTTCACGCCGATGGCGCGCAATCCGGCCTGCCGCCCGGCCTACTGGACCGATCTGCGCTATGCCCCCGAGGTGATCGATGCCATGGACGCAGCGCTGAGCCAGTACGTGGCGCGCCTCAGGCCGGCGCGGCTGGAACTGGTGGGCTACTCGGGCGGCGGCGCGATCGCGGTGCTGTTGGCCGCGCGCCGTCACGATGTCGCCGCCATCCGTACCGTGGCGGGCAATCTGGATCACGTAGCCGTGAACCGCTGGCACCAGGTTTCGCAGATGCCCCGCTCGCTCAATCCCATCGACGTGGCGCCGCAGGTGGCGCATATTCCGCAACGTCACTTCAGCGGTGCCGATGATCGCGTCGTCCCCACCGCCATCGCCCGTGACTTCGCGGCGCAGGCCGCTCCCTGCGCCGCCCTGCAGGTCGTTCCGGGCATGGGGCACGAGAGCGACTGGCCGGCTCTCTGGCCGAGCCTGCTGCGAGCGCCGCTGCCCTGTGCGGGAGCAAAGACTCCGGGCCGCCAGCGCTGACTCTAGGGAAATCCCCGATACCGGGAGGGCGATGCCTGGCTGACAATGGGAACTGCAACAACAGTCACCATCCCTCACCGGGATGACACAAAACAATCAGGGGCCCGTATGCAGACCGTCATCAACAAGCCGGAGAATTTCGCTTCCTACGTCTATCACGACCGGGCCTTCGACTGCGAAACCGCCAAGATCCTGCCGGGCGAGTACTACTACACCGGCGCCGACATGATGATCGTCACCGTGCTGGGCTCCTGCGTCTCTGCCTGCCTGCGCGACCGCGTCAGCGGCGTGGGCGGGATGAACCACTTCATGCTGCCCGATAGCGGAGGTGAGGCCGATAGCCCCGTCTCGGCCTCGATGCGCTACGGCACCTATGCCATGGAAGTGTTGATCAACGACGTCCTCAAGGCCGGCGCCCGCCGCGAAAACCTGGAATGCAAGGTCTTCGGTGGTGGTGCGGTGCTGCGCGGGATGAACGCGATGAATGTCGGCGAACGCAATGCCGCCTTCGTCAGGAGCTTCCTCTCGGCTGAAAAAATCCGCGTGGTGGCCGAAGACCTCAACGACATCTGGCCGCGCAAGGTCCACTTCTTCCCCCGCAGCGGCAAGGTGCTGGTCAAGAAGATCAAGGACGCGGGCGCCGACCTGGCCAGCCGCGAACGCGAATATGCCTCCAAGCTGCAGGCCAAGCCGGTGGGTGGGGAAATCGATCTGTTCTGAATTTCTGCTCCACCAACGCCTCTTCTTCCCCTTCCGTATTGCGTACGACCGGTACGACGCCGGCGTGCGAGCTCGTCATTTCACGATTTTCCGCTTCTGGTAACATGGCGCTTCGGCAGCGAAGTATCCATATGGATACAATTGCGCGCGATATCGCGTTCAAGGACCAGGCTGCCGTCGATGTATACCATCAAGGAAACCGGAAAGTTCAAGACGTGGCTGGCCGGTCTGAAGGACCTGCGGGCGCGTTCGCGAATCGTGGCCCGCATCGTACGTGCGGGACAGGGTAACCTCGGCGACTGCGAATCTGTTGGCGATGGCGTCAGTGAAATGCGGATAGCGTATGGCCCTGGGTATCGTGTCTATTTCGCCCGCGAAGGAGAGATAACCTATCTCCTTCTATGTGGCGGCAACAAGTCTTCTCAGGCGCGCGATATTCTGGCAGCCAGGGAACTCTGGCGGCAACTCAGGAAGAAGTGATTCGGCCAGGACATCAAGGGAGCCAGCATGACAAGTCGGAAATTCAACAGCGGGGATCTGCAAGTCTCCGTGTTCGATCCGGTGGACTATCTCGACAGCGACCAGGCAATGGTCGCCTATCTCGAAGCCGCCTTCGAAGAGAACGATCCTGCCTTCCTGATGGCCGCACTCAGTGACGTCATCCGCGCCCGCGGCATTGCGGAAGTTGCCAGCAAGGCCGGGCTGGGACGGGAGAGCCTCTACAAGACCCTGAAGCCGGGCGCCGAACCGAGGCTGGGAACGATCCTGCGCCTGCTGGGCGCACTTGGCATCCGCTTGAGCATCAGCCCTGCGCGGGCAATTCGCAAAACGAGAAAACCTGCCGCTTCCAAACCCGCGAAGCCTGCGACGAAAGGCAGGCCCATCAGGAAATCAACGTCGACTCAGTCTTCCGTCGCCAAGCCCCGACCGCGGAAGGCCGATGAAGAAAAGGGTCCCGCCAAGACCGGGGCTGCGCGAAGTCAGCCCTCCGCCTGAACCCTCTGACCATCAACAAAAAATGCCGCCCGGCACAACACCGGGCGGCATTCTGTTGCGTCGACGCCCGACTTGCGGGCGCCCGGGCACCTACTTCTTCAGCGTCGTCAGTCCCTGTTCGGCCAGGGCCTTCAGCCAGCCCAGGCCGGCCGAAGTGGCGCCAGCCGGGTTGTATTCGCAACCGATCCAGCCCTGGTAACCCAGCGAGTCGATCAGCTTGAGCAGGTAGGGATAGTTCAGCTCGCCCACGTCCGGCTCGTGACGTTCCGGCACACCGGCGATCTGGATGTGGCCGATGCCGGGCATGTCGCGCTTGAGCTTCACGGCGACATCGCCCTCGACGATCTGGCAGTGGTAGCAGTCGAACTGCACCTTCAGATTGGGCGCGCCCACTTCGGCGCAGATGGCTTGCGCATCATCCTGGCGGTTCAGGAAGAAGCCGGGAATGTTGCGGGTGTTGATCGGCTCGATGACTACGGTCAGGCCGGCGGACTCGGCCTGGTGCGCGGCGTAGGACAGGTTGTCCAGGTACACGGCGCGATGCTGTGCGCGATCCTGATCAGGCTTGATCAGGCCGGCCATCACGTGCAGGGTCTGGTTGCCGATCACGGCGGCGTATTCCAGCGCGGTGTCGATGCTGCGCTTGAATTCATCCTGGCGGCCCGGCAGCGAGGCAATGCCGCGCTCACCAGCAGCCCAGTCGCCCGGAGGCGCATTGAACAACGCCTGGGTCAGGCCGTTGGCCTCCAGGCGCGACTTGATCTCTTGCGGCTGATAGTCGTAGGGGAACAGGAACTCGACGCCGGAGAAGCCATCCTTGGCGGCGGCGGCGAAGCGGTCCAGGAAATCGTGTTCCACGTACATCATGCTCAGGTTGGCGGCAAAACGCAGCATCGGGTTCTCCTTGATAACGAAGGGGGCCAGTGTAGCGCGAACGCGGATCGCCGCGCCGACACCGACGGTGCAGAAAACGTCAAAGCCCGCAGGCACAGGCATGCGGGCTTCGAACGGGACATCACATTACTTGTTGACCACGCTGGGCTTGGTCATCAGGGTGGCGACCGAACCTACCACCAGCATGATGGCCAGCATGTACATGCCGGTCGCATTGCTCTGGGTCAGGTCCTTGAAGTAACCGATCAGGTAGGGGCTGACGAAACCGGCCAGGTTGCCCACCGAGTTGATGGCGGCGATACCGACGGCAGCAGCAGCACCCGACAGGAAGGAGGTCGGCAGCGACCAGAACAACGGCGCGCAGGTCAGCACGCCAGCGGCAGCCAGCGACAGAGCGGCGATCGACACAGCGGTGTTGTCGGCGAACAGGGCGGCGCCCACGAAGCCCACACCACCCATCAGGGCCGGGATCACCAGGTGCCAGCGACGCTCGCGCATGCGGTCGGCGCTACGGCCGATCAGGTTCATGGCGATGATGGCGCAGCCGAAGGGGATGGCCGACAGCAGGCCGATTTCCAGGTTGCCCTTCACGCCGGTGGCCTTGACCAGGGTCGGCATCCACAGTGTCAGACCGTACTGGCCCATCACGAAGGAGAAGTAGATCAGGCACATCAGCCAGACACGCGCATCCTTGACGATGGCGCCGAAGCCGTGCTTGCTCTCCTTGCCCTTGGCGTCACCGTCGATGTCAGCCTGCAGGGACTTCTTTTCGTCGTCACTGAGCCACTTGGCGCTCTTGACGTCGTTGTCCAGATACAGGACCGTGGCCACGCCGATCAGCACGGCGGGAATGGCTTCGATCAGGAACATCCACTGCCAGCCTTCCAGGCCGCCATTGTTGTGGAAGGCATCCATGATCCAGCCCGACAGCGGGTTGCCCAGGATACCGGCCACGGGGATGCCCGACATGAACACCGCGATCACCTTGGCACGACGGTGCGAAGGGAACCAGTAGGTCAGGTACAGGATGATGCCGGGATAGAAACCGGCCTCGGCCAGACCCAGCAGGAAGCGCAGGATGTAGAACTGGGTGGCGTTCTGCACGAACATGAAGGCCGCAGAGAGGATGCCCCAGGTAATCATGATGCGGGCGATCCAGATGCGCGCGCCGACCTTGTGCATCAGGATGTTGCTGGGCACTTCGAAGAGGAAGTAGCCGATGAAGAACAAGCCCGCGCCCAGACCGAAGACGGTCTCGGAAAAGCCCAGGTCCTGCGACATCTGCAACTTGGCGAAGCCGACGTTGACGCGATCCAGGTAGGCGATCACGTAGCACAGCATCAGGAAGGGCATGATGCGCCAGAAGACTTTCTTGTACAGACCGTCCTTGGTCTTGTCGTTGACGTCGAGTCCGACGCCGGTATTGCTTGCGGTGGTCATGGTGTTACATCTCCCTAAGAGTGTCGCGGCTGCAGCTGCGGCCGCTGGTTGCTTGGTGCCCGTGGTCTGACGGGCAATTTATGGATTCAATCGGAGCGCCAGCATCTGCTTGTACAAGAGGCTGGTGCCCGGCATTGATGGACCGGTCTTGCGCCGGCTTTCTTGTCCCATTCCTGCACCTATCTCCTGACGATGGGCGCAGGCAGGGCATGGCGGCCATCCAATGGCCGCCATGATTGCGTTGTTGCTGTTGGGTGGCGCGAGCTTCCTTGGACTGGCCCGGACTTGCGCAAACTTGTCCGGACCTGCCTGAAATCGCCTGGCCTACCAGCGCGCCTTGAAGGTATCGCGCAGATCCTGCAGCGCGGGCTCTTCCAGCGGCGTGGCGCGGCCACCGGCGAGGTGCCACAGCTTGGCGGTTTCTTCCAGTTCTTCCAGCGCGAAGGCGGCCTTGGACACCGAACTCTCCCAGACCACCGGGCCGAGGCGTTCCAGCAGCACGCCGCGCACGCTGGTGGCGATCCTGGCGACCTGCTCGGCCACTTCCGGTGCACCCGGGCGGGCGTAGCGGATCAGCGGGATGTGGCCGACCTTCATGACGTAGTACGGCGTGATCGGCGGCAGCACGTCCTGCTCGCTATACACGCCGTTGATGGTCAGCGCGACCAGATGCGTGGAGTGCGTGTGCACCACGGCATGCATCTCGGGATTGTTGTCGTAGATCGCGCGATGCAGTACCAGTGTCTTGGAGGGCTTGTCGCCCGAAACCCATTCGCCGGCCGCATTGACCTTGGCGATGGCGGCCGGATCGAGGTAGCCCAGGCAGGCGTCGGTTGGCGTGATCAGCCAGCCGTCGTCGAGACGGGCACTGATGTTGCCGGCCGAGCCTACGGTGTAGCCGCGCTGGTACAGCGAAGCACCGATGCGGCAGATCTCTTCGCGCAGTTGGCTTTCCTGGCTCATGCGGTTTTCCCGTCGAGGTAGCGCAGTGCTTTTTCGAAGAAATCGACGCTGCCGAAATTGCCCGACTTCAGGGCCAGTGCCACCGGTTGTTCATCCAGCGTGGCCGTGGCCGGCACACCCGGATCGATCTGCGGGCCGATACGCAGCGCCCGCACGTCCAGCGCCTGTACCACTGCGCCGGAGGTCTCGCCACCGGCCACCACGAACTGGCGCACGCCACGCTGCTTGAGGCTGGCAGCGATGCTGGCGAGCGCCTGCTCGACCAGATGGCCGGCCTTGGCCACGCCCAGTTCCTTCTGCACCGCCTTGACTTCGTCAGGGGTGGCGGTGGCATAGATCAGCACCGGTTCGTTCTTGATGCGCTCGTCGGCAAAAGCCAGGGCCTGGGCCACCACGTCTTCGCCACGGGCCAGGGCCAGCGGATCGATGCGGAAGGCCGGACGCTTGGCCTTCCATTCGGCCACCTGGGCATTGGTCGCCTTGGAGGCAGAACCGGCCAGCACCACCGACAGGCCATCGACCTTGGGCAGTTGCGCGGCTTCGCCGGCGGCGGTGAGCAGGCCGGCACGGCGGAAGTTCTCGGGCAGGCCCAGGGCCACGCCGGAGCCGCCAGTGATCAGTTTCAGTTCGGCGCAGGCCTCACCGAGGGTGAACAGGTCCTTGTCGGAGACGGCATCGGCAATCGCCATCTTCACGCCTTCGGTGCGCAGCGCGGTGAAGCGCTCCTGGGTGGCCGCCGCGCCACGGGCCACGGTGTCGTAGCGCACCAGGCCGACCTTGGACTCGGTCTGGCGCTGCAGCACGCGCACCAGGTTGGCATCGGTCATGGGCGTGAGCGGATGGTTTTCCATGCCCGATTCATTCAACAGCGCATCGGCCACGAACAGGTAGCCACGATAGATGGTGCGGCCGTTTTCCGGGAAGGCCGGGCAGGCGATGGTGAAGTCCACGCCCAGCTCCTTCATCAGCGCGTCGGTGACCGGGCCGATGTTGCCTTCGTCGGTGGAGTCGAAGGTGGAGCAGTACTTGAAGAAGAACTGCGTGCAACCCTGTTGCTGCAGCCAGCGCAGCGCGGCCAGCGATTGTTCGATGGCCTCGGCGGCCGGCACGGTGCGCGACTTCAGCGCGATCACCAGTGCGTCGGCAGCGACGCCGGGCATTTCGCTGGGCACGCCGATGGTCTGCACGGTGCGCATGCCGCCGCGCACCAGCATGTTGGCCAGGTCGGTGGCGCCGGTGAAATCATCGGCGATGCAGCCCAGCAAGGGTCGGGATTGGGACATGGAAGCTCCTCGATTCTGTGGTGGTGACGGCGTCTTGCCGACGACTTATTTGGCCTTGGCCGGCGGCAGGTCGATGCCCGGGAAGATCTTGATGACGGCCGAGTCATCCTCGCCGCCATGACCGGCGGTGGAGGCCATCATGAACATCTGGTGGGCAGCGGCCGACAGCGGCAGCGGGAATTTGCTGCGGCGGGCGGTATCGAGCACCAGGCCCAGGTCCTTGACGAAGATGTCCACGGCCGACAGCGGGGTGTAGTCGCCATTGAGGATATGCGGCACGCGGTTTTCGAACATCCAGGAATTGCCGGCGCTGTGGGTGATGACGTCGTAGAGTGCATCCGGATTGACGCCTTCGCGCAGGCCCAGGGCCATGGCTTCGGCAGAGGCGGCGATGTGCACGCCGGCCAGCAGCTGGTTGATGATCTTGACCTTGGAGCCGATGCCGTGGGTATCGCCCAGGCGGTAGACCTTGCCGGCCATGCCAGCCAGCACGTCTTCGATCTTGGCATAGACCTCGGCGGGGCCGGAGGTCATCATGGTCATTTCGCCCGAGGCGGCACGCGCGGCGCCACCGGAGACCGGCGCGTCCAGCAGCAGCAGGCCCTTGGCGGCCAGGCGCTGGCCCAGTTCGATGGCGAAGTCCGGCGCCACGGTGGCGCTGGAGATGACCACGCTGCCCGGCTTCATCTGCTCCACGGCACCGTTGTCACCGAAGAGCACGGTCTCGGTCTGGGCGGCATTGACCACCAGGGTGATGACCACGTCCACCGACTTGGCCAGCTCGGCCGGATTGGCGCAGGCCACGCCACCGGCGGCGGCGAACTTGTCCAGGACTTCCTTGCGCACGTCACAGGCATGCACGTTGAAGCCGGCACGCAACAGCGAGCTGGCCACGCCATAACCCATGGCACCCAAACCGATCACACCTACATTCCTGGACATAATTGCCTCCGCGTTGTTGGCGCCGCTGCCGATGAATGAGGGCAGGACGTTGCGCCGGGTTGATGATGCGACGCCGGCTCGTGCCGGCGTCCGTATTTCCAACTTTGTCTGGAGGGAAGTCCCCGCCAGGTCATCGAATCATGTGCTGCTTGTTTGCTGCTTGTTTGCTTCTTACGTGCGGCTCATCTGACGCCGCCGGCTTCAGGCCTGGCCCTGACTCAGGCGACGCGCGGCGTTGAACATGTGGGTCTGAGCAGCATTGCGCGCAGCCATTTCATCGCCGGCACGAATCGCCTCGACGATGGCTTCATGTTCTTCACGCACCTGGCGCGAGAAGTCCTCATAACGGGCCTCGTTGCCCCGGGTGACCGCCGTGGCCGCCTCCAGGTACTGCGACAGGAATTCCAGCGTCTTGATGAAGTAGGGATTGCGGGTGGCCTGCGCCAGCGCCCGGTGGAAGGCCACATCCGCCGCCACGCCGTCGCCGCCGCCAGCGACATCGGCACCGATCTGCGCCAGCGCATCGTCGATGGCGCGCAGATCCTCGGCACTGCGACGCTTGGCCGCCTGCGCCGCGACTTCAGCCTCGATGGCGCGGCGCAGCTCGACAATCTGCAGCACGGCATCAGGCGAACTCACTTCGGTGTAGTCGATGCGCAGCGGCTTGATGCCGGCCTGCTCGGTGACGAACACCCCACTTCCCTGACGGGGCTCGACCACGCCCTCATGCTTGAGCCGCGCAATGGCCTCGCGTACCACCGTGCGGCTGACGCCGAACTGCTGGGCCAGTACCGCTTCGGTCGGCAGCTTGCTGCCACGCGGGAAAGCGCCGGCATCGATGTTTTCCAGCAATTGCCGGGCTACCGTGTCGCTCAGGGCCTGGGCGGGGATTTTCTGAAACATGCTGTCTCGCGGTCGTTTTATCGTCGGGTTATCCGGTCATCATACAAATTTATTTTGAGGCCGGCAATCCGATTTTTTCTCTTTACGCGGAGTAATACCCCATTTTTGTGAAAATTTGAAGGAGATGAAAGAAATTGCAGTGTTATATCCAGCCGTTGGCTCCAGACATCAAGAATGTGAATATCTGAGCCATAGCAGCATCGCCGGGCGGCTGGCTCTACAATCGATGGTTTCCCGCTACGGATTCGCCGCATGCCCTACGATCTCTCGGACAAGCTCGTCATCGGAATTTCCTCCCGCGCCCTGTTCGACCTGGAGGTGGAAAACGCCATCTACGACCAGCAAGGCGTCGAGACCTACGCCGACTACCAGCGCGCCCACGAGAACGATCCGCTGCAACCCGGCACGGCCTTCCCCTTGGTCAAGGCATTGCTGCAGTTGAATGAACTGATCCCGGAACGCCGGCTGGTGGAAGTGGTGGTGATCTCGCGCAACACGCCCGATACCGGCCTGCGCGCCTTCAACGCGATCGCCGCCCACAAGCTCGACATCAGCCGTGCCGCCTTCACCGGCGGTGGGCCGACCGCACCCTACCTGCAGGCCTTCAAGATCGACCTGTTTCTGTCACGCGATACCGGTGACGTGCAGGAAGCCATCGATGCCGGCGTGGCCGCTGCGCAGCTATATGCGGCGCCGCTGGACTACAGCGCGCCGGACAACCAGATCCGCATCGCCTTCGATGGCGACGCCGTGCTGTTCTCGGCGGAGTCCGAACGCATCTTTGCCGAGAAGGGCCTGGAAGCCTTCGCCCGCCATGAACAACGACATCGCAAGAAGGCCTTGAAGGAAGGCCCCTTCGCCAAGCTGCTGCTGGCCCTGTCGGCGATCCAGAAACAGTTTCCGCCCAAGCAGTGCCCGGTGCGCATCGCCATCGTCACCGCCCGCAACAGTCCCGCGCACCAGCGCGTGATCCACACCCTGCGTACCTGGAACGTGACGGTGGACGAAGCCTTCTTCCTCGGTGGCCTGAACAAGGCCGAGGTATTGCAGGCCTTCGGCGCCCACATGTTCTTCGACGATCAGGAGGGGCATGTGCAGAAGGCCGCAGTGGTGGTGCCGTCTGGACGCGTACCGTACAAGGGCGGGACGCTGGAGGGCGGACGGGTGGCACGGGGACGGGGCAGCAAGGGCTGAGGTGATACTGAATGCGGGCGGAGACAAACCCTTCTGTCGCATTTCACCCGGCCACACATCGCAGGGCCATGGCAACCTGTGCGACACGGCACGGCTTCTTCAACGTCTCTAGGGCTTCATCTCGCGCACTATCCTTTCGGCATCACGACCGGGAGGACTGCCGAACTCACGTGCGTATTCCCGGCTGAACTGGGTCGCGCTCTCGTAGCCCACTTCATGAGCGGCGGCGCTGACGTTATAGCGCGCGGCCATCAACCATGCCACGGTCGACTGGTCGGTCAGGTCTTGTCAGCATGCCGTCGATGCAGTGGACTAGGGCGAGGCAATCACCCGGCCCGGCTTGCCGGCCAGCCAGCCCAGCACACCCATGAGTACCGCACCGGCCGCGCACAAGGCCAGGACCACGGTCCAGTGGCCGCTGGCATCGTGCAGGCGGCCCATCAGGATGGGACCGGCGGCGGCCAGCAGGTAACCCACGCTTTGCGCCATCGCCGACAGCGCCGCGGCCTGGGGTGGCGTCGATACCCGGGTGCCGACAAAAGCCAGGCCCAGGATCAGCACCGCGCCGGTGCCAAACCCGAACAGCGGCACCCAGACGATGGAGGCCTGCGGCCAGGCAATCAGGCCGACCAGGCTCAGCACGGTGGCCGCCGACATGCTGGCGGCCACCGGACGATGGTCGCGGATGCGCCCACCCAGCGGGATCAGGAGCAAGCCGGGCAGGGCCGAGGCCAGTTGCATCAGGCCGTGCAGGTTGCCGGCCTCGACTGCGCTATGACCATTGGCCGCAAGTATCGAAGGCAGCCAGGCGGTGACCACGTAATACACCAGCGAATTGGTGCCGAGGAAAAAGGTCACCTGCCAGGCCAGCGGCTGGCGCCACATGGACGCAGCGCGGGCCGGCATGGCAGCGGGGCGGGTGGCGCGGCGCAACTGGGGCAACCAGACCAGGATGGCCACCAGCGGCAGCACGATGAAGGTCGCCAGCGCCCATGACCAGCCCAGGGCGCCGGCCAGCGGCACCGCACACACCGAGCCCAGCGCCGAGGCGCCGCCCATGGTCAGGGCGTAGATCGCGGTCATGCGCGTGAGCTGGTCAGGGAAGTCGCGCTTGAGCAGGCTGGGCAGCAGGACATTGCCGCCGGCGATACCACAGCCGATGATGCAGGTCCCCACCAGGAGCGCGGCCATCGAGCCGGTCGAGCGCAATACGATGCCGGCGGCGATCAGCAGCAAGGCCAGCAAGAGGGCGCGTTCCAGCCCCAGGCTTCGGGCCAGCCGCGCGGCCGGTGGCGAAATGAGCGCAAAGCACAGCAGGGGCAAGGTCAGCATCAGTCCGGCTGCCCCAGCCGAGAGCGCAAAGGTCTGCTGCAGCAGTTCCATGACCGGCCCCACGGCCGTGACCGGCGCGCGCAGGTTGGCGGCGATCAGCAGGATGCCGGCCACCAGCCACAGGCGACCGGCGCGGCGCACCGCCGACGGGGTGGCGGCTGGGGAAGAGGAATCGGTGTCGGTAGCGTGCATGGCAGCGGGCGGAAAGATGGAGCGCCCAGCTTAGCCAATCGCAGCGTGGACGTATTTGGCTACAATGCCAGGATATTGCTAAAAACGGTCAACCCACCTGCCCTGCCGCCGCATGACCACTCGTATGCCGACTCTCTACGCCAGCCTCGTCGAACATGACCCGGACCGCCTGGCCGCCGCCGTGACGGCGCTGCGCGTGCATACCCACGAGAGCGAGCGGGAAACGCCCTTCCACAGCCATCGCAAGGGTCAGCTGGTGGTGGCGCTACATGGCGCGGTCACCTGCGAGACGGCGCAGGGCATGTGGATCGTGCCGCCGCAATCGGCGGTGTGGATCCCGGCCGGCGTGCCCCACAGCAACCGGGTCACACTGGACGGCCAGCTGTGCTTCCTGTTCATCGATCCCGATGCGGCGCGCATGCCCACCACCTGCTGCACGCTGGCACTGACGCCCCTGCTGGTACAGATGATCTGCCACCTGGCCGAACAGGCGCAGGATTACGCCCCCCATGAACGTACTGCGCGCCTGGCGGCGGTACTGGTGGAAGAACTGGAACACAGCCAACGCCAGGCCCAGCCCGCACATCTGCCGCCACCTCTGCCCATGCCCCAGCATTCGCGCCTGCGCGAGATCGCCCGGCGCCTGGCCGAACAGCCGGCCGACCGCAGCACCGTGGCCGAGTGGGGCCAGCGCCACGCCATGAGCGAACGCAGCTTTGCCCGCTTCGTCCAGGCCGAGACCGGCATGAGCTTTGGCCGCTGGCGGCGCCAGATCCACCTGATGGTGGCGCTGCAGCGCCTGGCCTCGGGCAGTTCGGTGCAACGCGTCTCGCAGGACCTGGGCTATGACTCGGTGAGTGCCTTCATCACCATGTTCAAGAAGACCCTGGGCAAGCCGCCGGCGCGCTACATGGCGCAGCGCCAGGCACATCTGCCGCCGCCGTCGCCACCGTTGCCAGCGGCCCCCTACTTCCAACCGAAACGGCCCCCCTCATGGAAACCGAACTGAAACTCCTGCTCGCCCCGGCCCACACCAAAGCCTTCATCCGTCACCCGCTGATCAAGCGCCATGCCCTGGCTGCGCCGCGCATCAAGGACCAGACCGGCACCTACTTCGATACCCCCGACCTGCTGCTGCGTCGTCACGATGCCGGCCTGCGGGTGCGCCGCACCGGCAATGAATTCATCCAGACCCTCAAGGCCGGCGGCGGCGTATCCGGCGGGCTGCATCAGCGCAACGAGTGGGAGTCGCAGGTGGCAGCGGAGACCCCGGACCTGCTCGCGCTGCGTGCACTGGTGGCCGGCGACGACGAGCAGGTGGCCGAGATCCTGTCCGACGAGGTGGCGGCACGCATCACGCCCATCTTCAGCACCCGCATCCAGCGCATGGTGTGGGACCTGCGGCTGAAAGACGGCACCGAAGTGGAATGCGTACTGGACCAGGGGACGGTGGAACACGGCACGCTGCAGTCGCCGGTGTGCGAGATCGAGCTGGAGCTCAAGAGCGGTGACGTCAATGCCCTGTTCGACTTCGCGTTGCAATTGCTGCAGGACCTGCCCCTGCGCATCGGCATCCAGAGCAAGGCGCAGCGCGGCTATACGCTGTTCCACCAGGCGCGGCGCGGCGACGCGGCGCCGATCTCGTCTGCCAGCCGCGCCACGGCGCTGCAACTGGCGCGCAAGATGCCGGTGGAACAGGCCTTCCTCGCAGTGGTGGGCAATTGCGTGGCGCAGATCCAGGCCAACGACATTGCCGACCAGGACAGCGGCGACATCGAACGCCTGCACCAGATGCGGGTAGGCCTGCGACGCCTGCGTTCTGCCTTCAGCCTGTTCGGTGAGGTGATCGCCCTGCCCGCCGCACTGGAGCAGGAATTCGCCTGGATCGCCGAAGCCATCGGCCACGCCCGCGACTGGGACGTGCTGGCCACGCAGACCCTATCCACCCTGCCGGGCCTGGCATCAAACAACGTCGCGGGAATCGATCTTGAGGCGGTACGCCACGCCGCCCTGATCCAGGCGCGCAAGCAACATGCGCAGGCGGTCGAGACCGTGGCCTCCCCGCGCTACACCGCACTGGTGCTGCAATTCAGTCGCTGGCTGCTGCAGGCCGGCTGGCGCACGACCGCCACGGGGGACAACCGCCAAGCCCTGGAGCAAGCCCTGGCACGCTTTGCCCGACAGCATCTGCGTCAGGATGAAAAGCGCCTGAACAAACGCGGCGCGCACATGGACGAAAGCGCTCGCGCCCGTCACCGCACCCGCATCGCCGCCAAGAAGATGCGCTATGACATCGAATTCTTCCTGGCCCTGTATGGCGAGAAGAAGAGCCGCCCCTATCTCAAGGCGCTGGCCCGCCTGCAGGATCAGCTCGGCCAGCAGAACGACCTGGTCGTGGCCGACGCCCTGCTGCAGCAACTGCAGCGCAGGCAGGCCCGGCTGGCGCCCAGCGTGGCCTGGGTCCGCGGCTTCCTGAGCGGACAGGCCGGGGATGGTCATGCGCGCACACGGCGCCTTTGGAAGAAATGGCAGGCGCAGGAGTTGCCGCGTTAGGTACCCTCAGCCGGAAGTCGCTCAGAAGCAGCTGGAGTCGACCTCTTCCAGTTCCAGCATCAGCAGCCGGGCGGTCTTCATCAGGGCTGGCGCCAGCTGTTCGCGGATCACCTCGCGATCCGGCAGCGCTCCCACGGCACTGCAGTTCAGGCCCATGCGCAGCGGTGGATTGCCCAGCGCCAGCGGGACGCTGATGGCAAAGGTGTCGCGCTGGTATTCGCCGGCCGCCAGGCAATAGCCATGGGCATCGAGCTCGCCGAAGGCACGCTCCATCCGTGCAACCACCTGCGGGCCGTGCTCGCCGCTTTTCTTCCATATGCCAAACAGCAGGCGCTGGCGCTGCTCCGGCGACTGTGACCAGACGTAGGCGCGTCCTATCGAACTGAGCGCCATCGGCACCGAACGCCCCACGCCCAGCCGCAAGGTGGCGATCTTGCGGCCATTGCAATACTGGATGTAGACCATGTCCAGCTGGTCGGCCACGGCCAGCCCGACCGACATGTCGAAGCGGTCGGCGAAGTCCTGCATGATGGGGCGGGCCGCTTCCTGCACCAGGCTGTTGGACAGGTAGCGCTGCCCCGGTCGCAAGCCGCGCACACCCACCTGCACCCGCACGCCATCCGGCGCGCGATCCAGATAGCCCAGGGCCACCAGGGTGGCGGTCAGGCGCGAGACCGACGCCTTGGAGTAGCCGCTGCGACGCACCAGTTCGGCATGCGACAAGGGCTTGGCGCTGCCCTGGAAAACCTTCATGAGCAACAGCGCGCGCTCCAGCGAATGGGTGGCGGCCTGTCCGGCCTCGCTACGCTCATCGGCCTGCCCCGCCGCTGCGGCCGGCAATTGACGTGCCGCACGCCGGTTCCCTGCAGCGCCACTCATGTACCCGCCCCCAGGCGCGCACGCACGGCCAGGAGTTGCGGACCGATGCGCTGCTCGACACGGGCCTTGCTGAGGCTACGCGCAGGGCCGGCGCACAAAAGCACCATGGGCATGCGTTGCGCCAGTTGCAGCGGCGCCGCCAGTACGGTGATCTCCGGCCCCCAGTCACCGGTGGAGAGGCAATACGACTTGTCGGTGATCTGCTGCTGGGCATCGGCCAGCTTCTGGCGCAGCAGCATCCATTCGTCACGCTTGTGATAGGGGCGCATGTGGTCCAGCAGGTAATTGCGTTCGTTTTCATGCAGGCAGGCCAGCAAGGCCCAACCCACTGGAGAGGATGCCATCGGCAGGTGTTCGCCCACACCCAGTCCCACGGTCGCATTGCTGGAAGCGCTATGGCAGTTCTCGAAGAAGATCATGTCCAGTCCGTCACGTCCGGCCAGCGCCACGAAGACACCATTGTCGTCGGCCAGCTTCTGCATCAATGCACGCGCCTGCAGGACCACGTCGGCATCGACCATGGCGGCAAAACCCAGGGTGAGTACGGCCACGCCGAGCCGGTACTTGCGCCGCTGTTCGCTGTAGCCGAGATAGCCCAAGGCGGTCAGCGTCTGCGTCAGGCGTGACACCGTGGCCTTGGGCAGACCGGTGCGCGCGGCCAGGTCCTGGTTGGCCAGCCACTCGTCGGTACCGAGGAAGGCATCCAGCACGGCGAAGCCGCGTTCGACCGGCTTGATGACCGCACTCTCGCCGACCGTACCGGCATCGGCACCTGCGCGATAGCCGGGCGGATGGGGAGCGCGCAGCACCAGGCGCACATCCTTGATGCGTGCGCGCCGCTGCCGTGGGGCCTGCGGGTGAGGCTGGCGGGTCGCCGTGCTCATGCGCGACCGGCGGCCATGGATACCGCTGCAATGATCAGATTCACCGGGTCTCCTTGCCCTCTATGGTCGGGCCTTGCGCAGAGCGCCAGGCGCGGGATTGTTTCCTGGACGCTACCTTGCGACAACGATCCGCCGAGGGTCAACCGATGAATATTTTATGTTCCGTACTTTGGAATTTCCAATGCAGTTTTGAATTTTCTCTCCAACGGCGCAGATCATCCGCAGATTCCTGACCAGCTTTGATGCGATGCAGCTATCCCAAATCCGCCTTGTATTCTGGGGGCTTTTGGAGGCGCTCTGATTTTCTCTTGCGGCGCGCAATTGGCCGCTGCCGGGCGGACCATCAGTGGCGCGGAGGATGGAAGAAAAAAATTCATTCCGATGTACGGAACATCGTCTCCGGCCGGCTTGACACTGTTTTGGCTCTTCCAGACTATACGCACATCGCAGTCACGGCAGCACCGTCGAAGCACAGCACCAGAACAGCAAAACAGCAATACACACGAGACACCGGCAACACCCTCACGTCAGCAGCATCAGCAGCAGCACGCTGCCGCCACTCCCGCAGGAGTCCCGGCGCACAGCGTTCACCGGATCCCGGTCACGACCGGAACCGGCACCACCGATCAACCGAAACGACAACGCGCAGACCGGCGCGAGGGGCAGCTTTGCCCGTCGTTTCCCGCACAGGAAAAAAAATGAGCACTCCCCACATGCTGGAAGGAAAGGTCGTCATCGTCACCGGTTCCGGTGGCGGCATCGGACGTGAAATCGCGTTGGCGATGGCGCAGCAGGGCGCCGCCGTGGTGGTCAACGACATCGGCGTCTCGCTCACCGGTGAAGGCGCAAGTGCCGGTCCGGCGCAGCAGGTGGTCGATGAGATCCGCCAGGCCGGTGGCCAGGCCGTGGCCAGCACCGACAGCGTGGCCGACGCCGCCAGCGCGGCACGCATCGTGGAGCAGGCGGTGCACAGCTTCGGACGCATCGATTGCGTGGTCAATAACGCCGGCATTCTGCGTGACGCCCTGTTTCACAAGATGAGTGGCGACGAATGGGATGCCGTGCTCAAGGTCCATCTGTATGGCGCCTATCACGTCAGTCGCGCTGCGGCGCTGCACTTCCGCGAACAGCAGTCAGGCAGCCTGGTGCACATGACCTCGACCTCGGGCCTGATCGGCAATCTGGGTCAGGCCAACTATTCGGCCGCAAAATTGGGACTGACGGCATTGTCCAAATCGATCGCACTGGATATGCAGAAATTCAATGTGCGCTCCAACTGCATCGCGCCGTTTGCGTGGAGCCGCATGATCAGTTCCATTCCGGTCAAGAATGAGGAACAGCAGGCCAGGGTGGACAAGATCAAGCGCATGACACCCGACAAGATCGCGCCGCTGGCCACTTATCTGGCCAGCGACGCTGCCGCCGACGTCAATGGCCAGGTCTTCACGGTGCGCAACAATGAGATCTTCCTGATGAGCCAGCCGCGTCCGCTGCGCTCCATCCACCGTGGCGAGGGCTGGACCGCGCAGACCGTGGCCGAGCATGCCATGCCGGCGCTCAAGGCCAGCTTCGTGCCGCTGGATCGCTCCGCCGATGTCTTCCAGTGGGACCCGGTCTGAACCGGTCACGGCAACGAGCCCATCATGAGCATCGATTACCAGACCCTGAAGAACTGGCAATTCCCGGTCCTGCAGCACACCTACGACGCCGACGACAGCATGCGCTATGCGCTGGCGGTCGGTCTGGGTGCGGCCGCCACCGGCGAGGATGCGCAGCGCGACGGCGCCCTGCGCTTCGTCTACGAAGCACAGTTGCAGGCCCTGCCCAGCATGGCCGTGATCCTGGCGCACCCCGGCCTGTGGATGGGCGCGCCGCAAGCCGGGGTGGACCTGCTCAAGGTGGTCCATGGCGAACAGCGCCTGCGCCTGCACCGGCCATTGCCGGCCAGCGGCAGCGTGGTCGGCCGCTCGCGCGTCAAAGCGGTGATCGACAAGGGGCGTGACAAGGGCGCGCTGCTGATCGTCGAGCGCGAGTTGCACGATGCCGCCGGCGAGTTGCTGGCAACGGTGGAACAGACCAGCTTCTGTCGCGGCGATGGCGGCTTCAGCGATGCCCACACGCCGGTCGATACCGCCTCGGCACCGATGCCGCCGGTACCGGCACGCGCCCCCGACCTGCTGTGCGACCTGCCGACCCGGCCGGAGGCGGCGCTGCTGTATCGTCTGTCGTCCGACCGCAATCCACTGCATGCCGATCCGCAGACCGCCCTGCGCGCCGGTTTTCCGCGCCCCATCCTGCACGGCCTGGCGACCTATGGCATCGCCTGCCACGCCCTGCTGCGCAGCTGCTGCGATTACGACGCCAGCCGCCTGTGCGCCCTGGCCACGCGCTTTTCCGCCCCGGTCTACCCGGGTGAAACCCTGCGTACCGAAATCTGGCGTGACGGTCGCCACCTGCAGTTCCAGATGCGTGCGCTGGAACGCGATGTGATCGTGCTCGCCAACGGTACCGCCGAAATGACCGATGCCACGCCTTCGAACTTCTCCACGGAGACCCCATGACCAGCAACAGCAAGCCGATCCGCTCCGACATCGCCTTCAGCACGGCCGACCGCATCGTGGTGCGCGGCAAGAGCCTGCCCGACGACATCCTGGGCAAGATGAACCTGGGCGACTTCGCCTACCTGCAATTGACCGGCAAGACTGCCTCGCCGCAACAATCCAACATGTTCAACGCGCTGTTGATCACGCTGGTGGAACACGGCATCACCCCCAGTGCGATCGCCGCGCGCATGACCTATGCCGGTGCGCCGGAGTCGCTGCAGGCGGCAGTGGCGGCCGGCCTGTGCGGACTGGGTACGGTCTTCGTCGGCACCACCGAAGGCGCCGCCCGGATGCTCTACGAAGCCTTCGAACAGGCCGGCGACGAAGCTGACCTGCCAACCCTGGCGGCGCAGACCGTGGCGCAATATCGGGAGCGCAAGCAGATCATCCCCGGCCTGGGACACCCGGTGCACAAGCCCATCGATCCACGCACTCCGCGCCTGTTCGCGCTGGCGCAGGAGAACGGCATGGCCGGCCGCTATGTGCAACTGATCCAGCTGATCCAGCAGGAAGCCGAGCGGGTCTCCGGCAAGCAGTTGCCCATCAATGCCACCGGCGCGCTGGGCGCGATCTGCTGCGAGTTCGGCTTTCCCTGGAAGATCGTGCGCGGCTTCGGCGTGATGGCGCGCGCCATCGGCCTGGTCGGCCATCTGCTGGAGGAATCGGAGTCGCCCATGTCCTATCAGCTGTGGCACGAGATCGAAGCCCGCGCCAGCGCCCACCTGCGCGAGCAGGAGTAAGGGATGAGCGCCATGGAAGACAGTTCCGTACTGTGCAGCTTCGAGCAGGGCGTGGCCAGCATTACGCTGAACCGGCCCGAGCGGCTCAACAGCTTCAACGACGCCATGCATGAGCAGATTCGTGCCTTCCTGGATCGCATCGAAGGCGAGCCGGGCTTGCGGGTGCTGGTGCTGACCGGTCGCGGACGCGCCTTCTGCGCCGGCCAGGACCAGAGCGACCGCGCGCCGCTGCCGCCCGGCCAGCAGCGCGATCTAGGTGCAGCCCTGGAGCGTTACTACAAGCCCCTGATGCTGCGCCTGCGTGCCTTGCCGGTGCCCGTGGTGTGCCTCATGAATGGACTGGCGGTGGGTGTAGGCGCGACCCTGGTGCTGGCTTGCGACATCGTCATCGCCACTCGTTCGGCCTACTTCATGCAGGGTTTCTCACGACTGGGCTTGATGCCGGACGGTGGTGCCACGCAGTTTCTGCCACAGCGCATCGGCACGGCGCGTGCCCTGGGGCTGTGCCTGCTCAACGAGCGGCTGGATGCCGAGCAGGCGGCCGACTGGGGCCTGATCTGGCGCTGCGTGGACGATGCACAGTTCGACGCGACCAGCCAGGCGCTGGTGCAGCAGCTGGCCGGCAGCGCCACCCGTGCCCTGGGTCTGACCAAGGCCGCCATCCATGCCGCCGCCCACAACGACCTGGCACACCAACTCGACCTGGAGACCGAGGGTCAGCGTGCGCTCGGCCATACCGATGACTACCGGGAGGGCGTGAGCGCTTTCCGCGAAAAACGCAGCCCCGTCTTTCAGGGGCATTGACGGTACAAACCGGCGCGGCCATCCGACCAGCGCCTATCACAAGCGAGGAGACAAGGAGATGAACATGAGCAAGTGGAACAAGGCATGGACGGCCGGGATCATGGCCTGCGCACTGACAATGTCTGCCGCACCGGGTCTGGCGCGCGCGGGGGACATGAGCATCGGCGCGCTGTTCCCGATGAGCGGCCCGAACGCCTCCTATGGCGACATCTTCGGTTCAGGTGCCAACCTGGCGGCCGAGCACATCAACGCCGACAACATGCTGGGCGGCAAGCTGAGCATCCAGTACGAAGACAGCCAGGCGCTGCCGCAACAGGGGGTGATCGGCATGAACAAGCTAGTCAACGTGGAGAAGGTGCCGTACGTGCTGTCGGCCTTCACCGGCGTCTCCAAGGCCATTTCCACCATTGCCGGACGCAGCAAGACGGTGGCCGTCAACGGTGGCGGCGTGGGACCGGACCTGGCCGAACTGGGCCCCTATTTCTGGAACATCATCCCGCTGGCCAACTATGAAGTGCGGGCCATCATTCCCTACCTGATCAACGAACGCAAGCTGAAGAACTTCGTGCTGGTCTATGTCGATGATCCGCTCGGCCAGGCCATCCGCAAGGAAATGGAAAGCGTGCTGCCCGGTGCCGGTGGCAAGCTGGTAGAAGCCCTGTCGGTGCCGGCCACGGCGCAGCAGTTCGGCGGCATCGCCGCGCGTGTGCGGGCCGCCAATCCGGACGTGATTTACGTGGCCTCCTACGGCTCGCAGCAGTCGCAGATCGTCAAGCAGTTCCGCGACAACGGCATCAAGCAGCAGTTCGCCAGCTATACCGCCTTCTCGATTCCGGAGATCAATGCCCTGCCCGAGGCCGCCGGCTCGCTCTACACCTCGCAGAACATCGACTGGAATTCACAGGATCCGGTGACGCGACGCTTCGTCGACGACTACCGCAAGAAGTACAACAAGATGCCCACGGCCTATATCGCCAACTACTACAACGCGGTACGCATGTTCGGCCTGCTGGCACAGCAGCTGATCAAGAAGGGACTGCCTGTCACCGGTGAGAACCTGCTCAAGCAGCGCATCGAGACCGCCAGCTTCGACCTGGTCGGCGGCAAGGTCAGCTTCGCGGCCAACGGTACGGTCACCATGCCGATGCAGATCAACGAGATCGACGGCAAGGGTGGCAAGGTGGTCAGCACCTCGGCCCGCTGAGCCGGTATCTCGGCCATCGGTGCAACTACAGGAGCGTGCCGTCCGTCGCCGGACGGCACCCGGAGGATCCAGACATGCTATTGCTACAGCTATTGATCAATGGAGTACAGGTGGGCGCCCTGTATGCGCTCATTGCGGTGGGGTTTTCGCTGATCTTCGGCTCCACCCGCATCTTCCATTTCGCCCACGGCTCCACCTTTACCATCGCCGCCTACGTCTTCTATGACCTGCTGTCCATCGCGCAGTGGCACTGGAGCCTGGCGGTACTGGCTTCGGCTGCAGCGGCGGTCCTGTTCGGACTGGCGCTGAACCGCTTCGTGTATGTACCGATCCAGAAGCATGAGGGATCGTTCTTCACCGTCTTCGTCGCTTCCTTCGGGGTCGGCATCGTGGTACAGAACCTGTGCGGCATGCTGTTCGGACGCAGCTTCGTGGCCGTCAGCACACCGCTCTCGCGCAGCGTCGAATGGCTGCCGGGGCTGTATGTGTCACCGCTGGCCGGCATTGCCATCGTGATCGCGCTGCTGTTCTTCTTCGCACTGCAGCTCTTCCTCATGCGCACCCATACTGGCATGGCCATGCGCGCCCTCTCGGAGAACCCGGAACTGGTGCGCGCCTACGGCCTGTCGCCGCGCCGGCTGTCGATGATGGTGTTCGCACTCGGTTCGCTGCTGGTGGTGCCGGCAGCGCTGCTGTCGGCGGCCGGCTCGGGACTCAATCCAGCCATCGGTCACCACGTCATGCTCATCAGCCTGGCTGCCACCATCGTGGGCGGTGTGGGCAGCCTGCGTGGCGCCGCCTGCGCCGGCCTGTTGCTGGGCCTGGCCGAAAACCTGGCGCTGGCCTGGTTCGAGCCGCAATGGAGCGAGGCCATCACCTTCATCGTGCTGTTCCTGTTCATCCTGTTCCGCCCCTCCGGCTTCTTCGGTCGGGTCGCCACCAGCTGAGGCCACCATGCTTGCCTATCTCCTGAATCTGGCCACGCTCATGTGCATCAATGCGGTGCTGGCCATCACGCTCAATTTCATCATGGGCTATGCCGGCATCTTTTCGATCGCCCATGCCATCTTCTTCGGCGTGGGGGCCTATAGCGCGGCCTGGCTGGCGCTCCACGCCAGCGCCAACATCTTCCTGGTGATCCCGCTGGCCATGCTGGTGGCCGGCGCCCTGTCGCTGGTACTGGCACTGCCGGCATTGCGGGTACGCGGCGAATATTTCGTGGCCGCCTCGCTGGGGCTGCAGGTGCTGGGGGTGACCGTGTTCTCCGAATGGAAATCGGTCACCGGCGGGCTGGGCGGCATGATCGGCATCCCGCCCGCCGAACTGTTCGGGCATGCCGTGGCCGATCCGGTGCAGTTCCTGCTGCTGGCGCTGTGCTGCCTGATTCCGGTACTGCTGCTGACCAGCGTACTGTTGCGCTCCTCGTTCGGTCGCAATCTCAAGGCCATCCGCGACAGTGAATCGGCCGCGCATGCCTGCGGCAAGAACGTGGCCGTGATCAAGACGCTGTCGGTGGTGATCTCGGCCATGCTGGCCGCGGTGGCGGGCGCCCTCTACGCGTTCTACATGGGCTTCATCAATGTCGAGAGCTTCATGCTCGACACCTCGGTACTGCTGATGGCCATGGTCATCATCGGTGGCACCGGCACCCTTCTCGGACCGCTGGTGGGCACGGTGCTGCTGATGCTGCTGCCGGGCGTGTTCAGCTACATGTCCTTCCTGCCGCAGACCGAGATCGGCTCGATCCAGCAGATCGCCTATGGCCTGGCCATGGTGCTGCTGATGATCTATCGCCCCGGTGGCATCGTCGGTTCCTCGTCCGCACGCCCCGCCAAGGAGAAGGCCGCATGAATGCCATCACCGAACACGAAGGCGCCATGCAGGCTGCGCTTGCGCCGCAGAGCGATGGCGAAGTGCTGCTGTCGATACGCCACCTCAACAAGAGCTTCGGCGGCTTGAAGGTGACCAACGATGTGAGCCTGGATCTGCGCGCCGGCATCGTCACCACGCTGGTCGGCCCCAATGGCGCGGGCAAGACCACGCTGTTCAACCAGATCACCGGCCATCTGGTCCCGGATGACGGGGAGATCCTGTGGCGCGGGCAATCCCTGATCGGTCGCCGCCACTTCCAGATCGCGCGCATGGGCATCGCCCGTACCTTCCAGGACCTGCGCCTGTTCAACCAGATGAGCGTGGAAGAAAACGTGCTGACGGTGATGGAGCCGGTGTCGTGGATCTGGCAACCGGGCGGGCGTGCCGCACGCCAGCAGCGCCTGGAACGGGTGCACGATATCCTGGCACGCACCGGCCTGGCGACCAAGGCGCGCACCCGTGCCCTCGACCTCTCCTATGCGGAACGCAAGTTTCTCAGCATGGCCCGCATCATGGCCGCCGATGCCCGCATCTGGCTGCTCGACGAACCGGCCTCGGGCCTGGACCGCAGCTCCTACGAGCGCTTCCTCGGACTACTGCGCAGCGAGGTCGCCAAGGGCGTGACGGTGTGCATCATCGAACACAACCTCGATATCGTGGTCGGCATTTCCGACCGCATCGCCTTCCTCGATCAGGGCAAGCTGCTGGCCGATGGCCTGCCGGACGAGGTACTGAAGAATCCGCACCTCGCCGCCATCTATTTCGGAGACCAGACCTCATGAATGCCCAAGTCCATCCCGACCCTGCCCCGGCCCTGCTGGAAACCCGCCAGCTGATTGTGGGCTATGGCGGTCGTCCGGTATTGCGCGATTTCGATTTCCGCCTGCTGCCGGGCGAAGTGCTCTGCCTGATCGGACATAACGGCGCCGGCAAGTCGACCCTGTTGAAGACGCTGTTCGGTCTGGTCGCCCGCCAGGAAGGCCAGGTGCTGCTGGACGGCCAACCGCTGGCGGTAGTGGAACCGCGGCGCCTGTGTGCGGCCGGTGTCTCGCTGGTGCCGGAGGGACGCGGAGTGTTTCCCGGACTGACGGTGGCCGAGACCATGAAGATGGGGCTGTGGGCCGCCGGCGTAGCCGAAGGCGAACGCCAGGCACGACTGGACTGGGTGATGTCGGTCCTGCCAGCGCTACGGCAGTTCTACGGGCGCCGCGCCGGCACCCTCTCGGGCGGCCAGCAACAGATGGTCTCCATCGGCCGTGCACTGCTGTCGCGTCCGCGCTGCCTGCTGATGGACGAACCCTCCATCGGTCTGGCACCCAAGCTGTTCCAGGACCTGCTGCAACCGATCCGGCAACTGCAGCGCGAGACCGGCATGGCGATCCTGCTGGTGGAGCAGAACGTCAAGCAGGCCCTGAAGATCTCGGATCGGGTGGTGGTCATGAAGTCCGGTGCCATCATCCGCGAAGCCCTGCCCGCCGAACTGGACGACAACGCCAAGCTGATGGAGCTGTACTGATGCCCGACCAAACTCCGCAAACTCCGCAGACCCTGCTGACCCTGCCCGCGCTGCTGGCCCGTCATGTGGCCGAACGCGGCGATGCCACCGCCTTCATCGTCGATGAAGAGCGCATTACCTACGCACAATTCGATGACATGGTCCGACGCAGCGCAGCCTGGTTGCAGGCGCGCGGCGTCAGGCCCGGCGACCGGGTGGCGCTGTGGCTGGTCAACCGCATCGAGTGGCTGGCGCTGTACTTCGCACTGGCGCGTCTGGGCGCCGCCGTGATGACGGTCAATACCCGCTATCGCTCGCACGAGCTGGCCTACATCCTGGAACGTTCCCAGGCCAGTCTGCTGGTGTTGCAACTGAACTTCCGCAAGATCGATTTTCCGGCGGTGCTGGCCGATGTGCCGGCGCAAGCTGCAGCAGCGCTGCGTGAGGTGGTGGTACTGGATGCCGGCGATACGCCACCCGCGCAGGTACTGGGCAAACCCGCAGTGCGCTTCGATCTGCATCGGCTGCCGCCGGTGGCCGCCGACGACCCCATCACGGCCGCCGCACCGGATATGGCCAGTATCCTATTCACCACTTCAGGGACCACCAGTGGTCCCAAGCTGGTGCTGCATAGCCAGCGCACGATCTGCCTGCACAGCCAGCGCGCGGCGCCGGCCTATGGCTTCACCGAGGATGGGGTGCGGCTGCTGGCGGCCCTGCCCTTGGCCGGCGTGTTCGGATTCAATGCGGCGATGGCGACCTTCGTTGCCGGCCAGCCCATCGTGATGATGGATACCTTCGATGGAGAACAGGCCGCGCAGCTCATCGCGCGCCACGCGGTCACGCATGTCTTCGGCAGCGACGAGATGTTCCGTCGCATCATCGAACACGGACAGGGCGAACGCCCCTTCCCCAGTGCACGCGTATTCGGTTTTGCCTGCTTCCATCCGGGCGTGGTGGAATTCACCGAGGCCGCCTGGGCCAGAGGCATTCCCCTTATCGGTCTGTACGGCTCGTCCGAGGTGCAGGCACTGTTCTCGCTGCAACCGCGCACATTGCCACTGTCGGAGCGCATTCTCGGCGGTGGCCTGCCGGCCAGCCACGCTTTCGGCGTGCAGATCCGCATCCGCGACATCGACAGTGGCGAGCTGCTGGGTCCAGGCCAGAGCGGCGCCATCGAAATCCGCGCCGATACCAACTTCGTGACTTATCTGAACAACCCCGAAGCCAGCGCCCGCGCAATGGACGCCGAAGGCTACTTCCGTACCGGCGACGTCGGATACCTGCGCGCCGATGGCAGCTTCGTCTATCTGACGCGCCAGGGCGACGCCATGCGGCTGGGCGGCTATCTGGTCAGCCCGGTGGAAATCGAGGATGTCATCAAGACCGTGGCCGGGGTCGCCGATGTGCAGGTGGTCTCGGTGGATATCGGCTGCCAGGCGCGGCCGGTGGCCTTCGTCATCGCCGCGCCCGACGTCCGTCCCGATACGCAGGCCATCCTGCGCAGCGCCAGCCAGAACCTGGCGCCCTTCAAGGTGCCGGCGCATGTCTGGCTGGTCGATGCCTTCCCGACCACCCAGAGTTCGAACGGCACCAAGATCCAGCGTGCCAAGCTGCGCGACATGGCGCTGCAACGGCTGACCGCAGCCGCCTGACCCTTTTGCCCACGGAGCCCCGCATGCCTTCCCTCTACCTCGAAGATTTCCAGCCCGGCCAACGCTTCACCAGCGGCGGACGCACTCTCACGGAGACGGACCTGACCATGTTCTCGATGCTGTCCGGTGACTGGAACCCGATCCACGCCGATGCCGAATTTGCGCGCCACACGCGCTATGGTCAGCGCCTGGTGCATGGCACCCTGGGCATCGCCCTGTGTACCGGGATGCTGCACCAGCTGGGCATCTTCGAACACTCCGTGATTGCCATGCTGGGCTTGCGCCAGTGGGAGTTCAAGCAACCCATTCTGGTGGGCGACACACTGCACCTGGAGCTGGAGATCCTGACGGTGGAAGCCGGCAAGAGCGGGCGCAGCGGCAAGCTGGGACGGCGCTTCCGGCTGCTGAACCAGCGCGGCGAGGTCGCCCAGGAAGGTGACAGCGATGTCCTCGTTCTCACCCGCGAAGGCGCGCGCCAGCAGGCGCAGGCGGCGCAGTCATGAGCGCGCAGGTGTTGCGGGAGGACTGCGATGGGCTATGCACGCTGACGCTGAACCGGCCCGACAAGCTCAATGCCCTGACGGTAGAGATGTTCCAGCAGTTGCACGACCACCTGGGTGCGCTGGAGCAGCAACAGGAGCACATCGGTGCGGTAGTGCTGCGTGGCGCCGGCCGCTGCTTCTCGGCCGGCAACGATCTGCACGACATCGCCGCCGGCCAGGCCCTGCCGCTGCCGCATCTGCAGGCGCGCACCATCGATCGCCTGGCGCGGCTGCCGCAGGTGGTGATCGTGGCGGTGCACGGCCATTGCTACACCGGTGCGCTGGAACTGGCACTGGCCGGCGACCTGATCGTCTGCAGCCGCTCGGCCAGCTTTGCCGATACCCATGCGCGCTGGGCGCTGACGCCGTTATGGGGCATGAGTCAGCGCCTGCCAAGACGCATCGGCGTGGCCCGTGCGCGCGAGATGATGTTGCTGGGCCGACGTTACGACGGTCAGCGCGCCGCAGAGATGGGGCTGGCCAATCTCTGCTTCGACGATGCGCAGTTCGAGACCGAACTCCAGGCACTGGTACGCGAGCTGCTGGCCGGCTCCTGGTTCTCTCACCGCGCCACCAAGCGCCTGCTGGAAGAGACCGATGGCCTGCCCCTGGCGGCCGGACTGGCGCACGAAGTATTCCGCAATGCCGGCAAGGGCCCGGACATGGCCGCACGCATCGCCGCCTTCGGCCAGGCCAGCGGGAGGACGGCATGAGCGCCGCCACCCTGGCGGCACGGCTGCGCCTGCCGGTGATCGGCTCGCCCATGTTCCTGGTGTCCAATCCGGCGCTGGTGACGGCGCAATGCGGGGCCGGCATCGTCGGTGCCTTCCCGGCCCTCAATGCCCGTCCGCAGGAACAACTGGAGCAATGGCTGTGCCGCATCGAAGAAGAGCTGGACGCCCTGCGCCAGGCCCATCCGTCGCGCATCATTGCGCCCTATGCAGTGAACCTGATCGTGCATCCCTCCAACCAGCGCCTGCAGGATGACCTGGCCACCTGTGTGCGCCACCGCGTGCCGATTGTCATCACCTCGCTGCATGCGCCCGAGCAGGTAGTGGCTGCGGTACATGCCTATGGCGGTATCGTGCTGCACGATGTGACCACGCTGCGCCATGCGCGCAAGGCCATCGCCGCCGGTGTGGATGGCCTGATCCTGGTCTGCGCCGGGGCCGGGGGGCATGCCGGCGCGCTCAGTCCGTTCGCCCTGGCGGCCGAGGTGCGCCACCTGTTCGACGGGCTGGTGGTACTGGGCGGTGCCATATCCGATGGACGCGGCATCCTGGCGGCACAGGCCCTGGGCTGCGACCTGGTCTATATGGGAACACGCTTCATCGCCTCGGAAGAATCAGCGGCGGCACCGCTGTACAAGCAGATGATCGTGCAGGGCAGCGCCGAGGATATCGTCTATACCCCCTATTTCTCCGGCGTCCCCGGCAATTACCTCAAACCGAGCATCCGCGCCGCCGGCCTCGATCCCGACCAGCTTCGAGAGGCGCCGGCGCAAGGCATGGATGTGGCCCGCCCCAAGCGCTGGAAGGACATCTGGGGCAGCGGCCAGGGGCTGGGCGCCGTCAGCGAAGTGCTGCCGGCCGCACGCATTGTGGAACAGCTGGTCGAGCAATACCGGCAGGCCAGGGAAGCGCTGGGCCGGCTGCCTTAGCCACGCCATCGTCCCACAGGCCGGGACTGGCCCGTCGTCGCCCGCCACCAACGATGGCATGACGACAATGCAATGCACAAAACCGGGGCGACGGCGATGACCCCGGCATATCTTTTCATGCACCAAAAAGCAGCAGAAGGTGCAGTATTAAGCTTCAGCTTCCCTCACATCGCACTGCAGCACACTTCACCCCAGCAGTATTCCCCCCGCCCAGCACCCAGCGAAAAACCTTGCCACACAAGCTTTTCGCCACCAATAATCGTCGCCGTGTGTTGTATGCCAATCTTGTATATCAGCGTGGCACACAACTTGCTGATGAGGGGACATGAGCACCAATCCTTCCGTCAAGTCGTCGTCGCAGATTGCGATCCGCATCACCGAGGCCATCCTCGCCAAGCAATTGGCGCCGGGTACCCGGCTGGGCGAGCAGCAACTGGCCGACCTGTTCGGCGTTTCGCGCACCCAGGTGCGGGAAGCGCTGACGCGGCTCATGGCACGCGGCATCGTCACGGTCAGTGCGCGGCGCGGCTGGTTCGTCATCGAACCCACGCCGGAGCAGGCGCGCGAGGCCTTCGAGGCGCGCCGCGTGATCGAGCTGGGGCTGCTGCGACAGGCGCGGGTACGTCCGGTCAGCGGCGAGGCAATCCGGCAACTGCGCGAGCACATCGCCCGCGAAGAGGCCGCCATTGCCGGCGCCGACGTCGGGGCGCGCAGCTATCTGCTGGGCGACTTCCACGTCTGCCTGTGCGAATGCCTGGGCAACTCGCTGCTGTCGGAAACGCTGCGCGACCTGACCGCCCGCACCACGCTCACGGCGATGCTGCACCAGTCGTCGGAGCAGGCGGAGGATTCGTGTTCGGAACATGTCCTGATCGTCGAGGCGCTGGAACGCGGCGATCTGGAACAGGCTGAGCACCTGATGCAGGCCCACTTGCAACACGTGGAATCAGGTCTCAACCAGGTGCGCAGCAGCGATCCGCTGGAACCGCTGCGGCAGGCACTGGCATCGGTCTCGCGGCAGGGGGCCGCCGCAGGGACCGGCGTCGCGGGCCCGCCAGGCAAACGGCCGCAGTAAGCGCCAGCACCGCGCAGGGCCACTCATCAACGTCGTCAACACTAGGGAAACTGCTATGAAACTGACCAAACTCCTGCTCGGCCTGATGGCCGGCGCCATGATGTTCTCCGCTTCGGCTGCCCGTGCCGACGCCCTGGACGATATCCAGAAGAACGGCACGCTGCGCGTGGCCGTGCCGGCCGACTTCCCGCCGTTCGGCTCGGTCGACTCCGACCTCAAGCCGATGGGACTGGACATCGACGTGGCCACCCTGATCGCCAAGAAGCTGGGCGTGAAGGTGGAACTGATCCCGGTCTCCAGCGCCAACCGTATCCCCTACCTGACCACCAAGAAGGTCGACCTGGTCATCTCCAGCATGGGCAAGAACGCAGAGCGTGAGAAAGTGATCGACTTCTCGGCCGCCTATGCACCGTTCTTCAACGGCGTGTTCGGCCCGGCCGACCTGTCCGTCAAGGGCGCGGCCGACCTGGCCGGCAAGACCATCGCGGTCACCCGTGGTTCGGTGGAAGACCTGGAACTGACCAAGATCGTCCCGCCCACTGCGACAGTGAAGCGCTACGAAGACAACAACAGCACCATCAGCTCCTTCCTCTCGGGCCAGGTGCAACTGGTGGCCACCGGCAACGTGGTGGCCGCTGCCATCATCGCCAAGAACCCGCCCAAGAAGCCCGAAACCAAGTTCCTGATCAAGGATTCGCCTTGCTTCATCGGTCTGAACAAGGGTGAGAAGAAGCTGCAGGACAAGGTCGACGCGATCCTGGCCGACGCCAAGAAGGATGGCAGCCTCAACGCCATCTCGCAGAAGTGGCTGGGCCTGCCGCTGCCGGCTGGCCTGTAAATTGCAATAGCCCCCGCAGCACCCTGCATCGCCGGTCCGATTCCGCCCGAAACCGGCGATGCATGCAGCACCAGATACACGTTTTCAGAGCAAGAGCACCA
The DNA here is from genome assembly GCF_035644555.1 of Herbaspirillum sp. Classification (GTDB taxonomy): domain Bacteria; phylum Pseudomonadota; class Gammaproteobacteria; order Burkholderiales; family Burkholderiaceae_D; genus Herbaspirillum. Next base: position 5,958 of record NZ_DASQOH010000073.1, on the reverse strand, counting down.
TCGCAGGGCAGGCGGACAACCCGGCAGCACGCAGCAATATAAAGGCAGGGCAGACACGACATCATGGCTTATCAATTCGATTTCCTTTCCACCCTCGACTACACCGACGTCATCGTCAAGGGTGTGGTGACCACCATCGAGCTCATTGCCATCGGCGGCGTGCTCGGCGTGGCCGTGGGCATCTTCGGCGCCTGGGCGCGCACGCAGGGACCGGGCTGGCTCAAGCCCATCGTCAGCGCCTATGTGGAGATGATCCGCAACACGCCCTTCCTGGTGCAATTGTTCTTCATCTTCTTCGGCCTGCCTTCGCTGAATATCCATATCAGTGAAATCAGCGCCGCCATCCTGGCCATGGTGATCAACCTGGGCGCCTACAGCACCGAGATCATCCGCGCCGGCGTGCAGGCCATCCCGCGCGGCCAGATCGAGGCGGCGCAATCGCTGTCGATGTCGCGCATGCAGATCTTCCGCCATATCATCCTGCGCCCGGCGCTGCAGAAGATCTGGCCGGCGCTGTCCTCGCAGGTGGTGATCGTGATGCTGGGCTCGGCGGTTTGCTCGCAGATCGCGGTGGAAGAACTGTCGTTCGCGGCCAACTACATCCAGGGTCGCAACTTCCGCGCCTTCGAGGCCTACATCGTGGCCACCGCCATCTACCTGGTACTGGCCATCCTGTTGCGCCAACTGCTGCGCCTGATCGGCCAATACTTCATCACCGCCCGGAGGACCGCATGATCTCGTTCACCACCTGGGACATCGTCCGCAACCTGATGCTGGCGTGGCGCTGGACCATCCTGCTCTCGCTGGTCACCTTCCTGCTCGGCGGCGCGCTCGGCCTGATCATCCTGTTTATGCGCACCTCGCGCCAGAACTGGCTGCGTCAGGTGGCGCGGCTGTACATCGAACTGTTCCAGGGCACGCCGCTGCTGATGCAGCTGTTCCTGGTCTTCTTCGGCATCGCGCTGTTCGGCATCGAAGTGCCGGCCTGGCTGGCGGCAGGACTGGCCTTGATGTGCTGGAGCGCCTCGTACCTCGCCGAAATCTGGCGCGGCTGCGTGGAAGCCGTACCCAAGGGGCAGTGGGAAGCCTCCTCGGTGCTGGCCATGGGCTACTTCCAGCAGATGCGCTACATCGTGCTGCCGCAGGCCTTCCGTATCGCCATTGCGCCCACCGTCGGCTTCGGCGTGCAGATCATCAAGTCCACTGCGGTGACCTCCATCATCGGCTTCATCGAACTGTCCAAGGCCGGCACCGTCATCACCAACGCCACCTTCCGCCCCTTCACGGTGTTCGCCATCGTGGGCGCCTTCTACTTCGTGCTTTGCTGGCCGCTGTCCAAGTACAGCCAGTCTTTAGAAAGGAAATACAATGCCGCTCATCGCCATTGACAACGTCAAGAAACGCTTCGGCGACAACGAGGTCCTCAAGGGCATCAGCCTGGATGTCGAGCCCGGCGAAGTGATCGCCATCATCGGCAAGAGCGGCTCGGGCAAGTCCACCCTCCTGCGCTGCATCAACGGTCTGGAGAGCATCGACGAAGGCAACATCAGCGTGGCCGGCGCCAAGCTGGGCGCCAGCGAACTGGAACTGCGCAACCTGCGCCTGAAGGTCGGCATGATCTTCCAGCAGTTCAACCTGTTCCCGCACCTGTCGGTGGGGCGCAACGTGATGATCGCGCCGATGATCGTCAAGGGCACGTCCGAAGCCGAAGCCATGGCCACGGCCAAGGCCAACCTGGAGAAGGTCGGCCTGGGTCACAAGTTCGACGCCTTCCCCGACCAGCTCTCCGGCGGCCAGCAGCAGCGCGTGGCGATTGCGCGCGCACTGTCGATGAGCCCGCAGGCCCTGCTGTGCGATGAAATCACCTCGGCGCTGGATCCGGAACTGGTCAATGAAGTGCTGACCGTCATGCGCGGTCTGGCCAAGGAAGGCATGACCCTCCTGATGGTGACCCACGAAATGCGCTTCGCCCGCGAGGTCTGCAATCGCCTGGTCTTCATGCACCAGGGCAAGGTCCATGAGATCGGACCGCCGGAAGAACTGTTCGGCAATCCGAAGACACCGGAACTGCAGCAGTTCATCGGCATGACGCAGGGCGCCTGAGCGACTGCACTGCACGGCATCGATTGCCGGATAGAAAACACCCCAGGTCCGGAAGATTTTCCGGACCTGGGGTGTTTTTATTGGGCGATGGCGGACTCGAAAGGGGATGGCTGCTATGGTGCACGCGCCTTCGTCTACGTCCGCTTCATCGGCACGCACGCCCAGTACGATCGCATCGAAGCGCAGACGATTTAAGGGAAAGACCATGGAAATCAAGCCGATCAAGACAAAGGCCGACTATCGTGCCACGCTGGTGGAAATCGACGGCCTCATGTCGGCCAGGCGGAACACGCCTGAAGGGGATAGGCTGGACGTCCTGGTGACGCTGGTCGAGGCCTACGAAGCAAAGCATTTCCCTATCACCAAGCTGGCAAGACCCTGAAGACAGGCCCTGCCGGCCGGGCGCGTGCTTCAGCCAGTGCCGCCGTTCAACGGTCTAGCTCACACACCTTGCGATCATTCTCATAGAACACCACCGGCCCGGCGATGAAGCGATCGCGCGGAATGGCCACCATCAGATAATCCTTGATGCGGTAGGAGGCGCCCGAGGCCGGGGCGCGATAGAGGTAGTTCAGGCGCAGCCGGCCATCGCGCAGATGCACCGACAGCGGCGTGAAGACATGCGGACGTTCGGCGGCGTCCGGGGCGCTCATGGTGCGGGCCACCAGCAGGTATTGCTTGCGTTCGAAGTGATCGGCCGAGGGGCCGGTGGGGCGCTTGTCACCGTTGGTCGGGGCCGGCTGCATCCAGCGGTCCCATTCGCTGCGGCTGCGGATCAGGGCGCAGAAGACCGGTTGACGCTGGTCATCCCAGTTCTTCAGGAAGCCCTGGTAGGAACCGCTGAGGATGGTCTTGTAGGGGACCACGGTGGGGTCCTCCTCCTCGGTCCACGGCATCATGGAACAGCCGGCCATGGTGGCCAGCATGGTTCCGGTCAACATCCACTGCACAGTACCCCTGATCGTGTTGCGCATTCGTTTCCCCCAAGAAGCTTAGCATTTAATCATGTCTTGCCGGTCGCTGGCGATATTTCCTTGCATCCCCGTCAAAGTCCCGTCTGGCGGGATGCCTGTTACCGTGCTACTCAGAGCCCGGCACCGCTGGATGGTTCAGCATCGCCCGCGCAGATAGAGCCCTGATCGCGGCGAAATGGAGCCCGGTATGGGATTTGCGTGATAATGCGGGGTCCGGAAGGCGGCTATGCTGGCGCACCCCGCAGGCTTGGGGCCGCCCCCGCCAGCTTTCCCTGTTTCCGCAATTTTTGAAGGGTCGTTTCCATGAACTCAGCAGCCATTTCTCCCATCGCCACCGGCGCCGCCCTGGACGGCTTCATCGCCGGCATGCCGAAAACCGAGCTGCACCTGCACATCGAAGGCACGCTGGAACCCGAGCTGATGTTCGCCCTGGCCCAGCGCAACCAGGTCGATCTGCCCTACGCCTCGGTGGAAGACCTGCGCGCCGCCTACAACTTCAGCGACCTGCAGTCCTTCCTCGACCTCTACTACGCCGGCGCCAACGTGCTGCGCACCGAGCAGGACTTCTACGACATGACGGCTGCCTACATCGCCCGCGCCCAGGCCGACCAGGTGCGTCATGCAGAGATCTTCTTCGATCCGCAGACCCATACCGAGCGCGGCATCCCGATCGCCACCGTGTTTGCCGGCATCGCCGGCGCGCTGCGCGATGCGCGTCGTCGCGATGGCTTCGGCAGCGTGATGATCATGTCCCTCCTGCGCCACCTGTCGGAAGAAGATGCCTTCGCCACCCTGGAGGCCGCACTTCCGCTGCGAGAGCAATATGCCGACCTGTGGCTGGGCATCGGCCTGGATTCTTCCGAGCGCGGCAACCCGCCGGAGAAGTTCGAACGCGTCTATGCGCGCTGCCGCGAACTGGGCTTCCGCCTGGTGGCCCATGCCGGCGAGGAAGGCCCGGCCGCCTACGTCATCGGTGCGCTGGATGTGCTGCACGTGGAGCGCATCGACCATGGCGTGCGCAGCGAGGAAGACCCGGCCCTGATGCAGCGCCTGGCGCAGCAGCGCACGCCGCTGACGGTGTGCCCGCTGTCCAACCTGAAGCTGTGCGTGGTCAAGGACATGGCCGAACACAACCTGGCGCGCCTGCTCGATGCCGGGCTGGCGGTGACGGTCAATTCCGACGACCCGGCCTACTTCGGTGGCTACATGAATGCCAACTACCACGCCGTGGCGCGCTCGCTCGAGCTGTCGCGCCAACAGGTGCTGCAACTGGCACGCAACGGCATCGACGCCTGCTTCCTGTCCGACGAGGACAAGGCCATCCTGCACCAGGAGCTGGAACAATACGCCGCCAGCCACTGAACACGCCCCGCCTTCGCTGCCCACGCCCGGCCATCACGCCGGGCGTTTTCACATCCGCCACGGTCAAGCACGTTTCTTGCATGAGTGTGAGCAGGGATTGGCGACGGTCCGGCCATGTTTTTGCAGCATGCTGGCCACGCCATTGCCCTGATATTTTTGCCGCAATCGACCATACGGATTGACAACAATTTCTGAAACGAGGATTACGCCCTGCAGCATGGCTAGCACCATGCTCCAGATGGAAGTCCTCAGGTGGTGGCGCTGCATCGCAGCATCGAAAATTCAGCCGGCAGTGACCCAAATCGGATCACCCGACCCTCTTTTTGGTGCAAAATGAGCCCCGTTTTGTTGCATATTAATTTTCAGATTGTTGACGATCCATGCACTCCATTGTTGACCGGCAAGACCCTCCCGACAGTCACTCCAGCCAGAGCATGAGCATCATGAACAAAGCCAGCAAAACCGCACGCTCCCCCGCCGCCCCGGCCCGTACCAGTGCGCGCGAACGCGAAAGCACGGGAGCGGTCGAGGAAAGGATGTACCAGGACATCTACGACGCCATCATGGAACACCGGCTGCCGCCGCGGACCAAGCTGACCGAGCAGACGCTGTGCCAGATCTACGACACGGCCCGCCACACGGTGCGCAAGGTGCTCTCGCGACTGGCCTCGGAGGGCATGGTGGACCTGGAAGCCAATCGCGGCGCCTTCATCGCCAGTCCCTCGCATGCCGAGGTGCGCGACATGTTCGAGTTGCGCAACATCCTCGAACACGCGGTGCTGGAGAAGGTCGGGCAGGCCGCCGGGACGCGCCAGATCGCCGGCCTGCGGCGCATGGTGGAAGAAGAACGGAATTGCTATCTCAACGGCGACCGGCCGCGCTGGATCAGGCTCTCGGCCCAGTTTCACCTGGCGCTGGCGGAACTGACCGGCAATGCGTTGCTGGTGGAGACGCTGCGCAAGCTGGTCTCGCGCACCACGCTGATGATTGCCAAGACGGAGGCGCCGGGCCACAACGCCTGCTCCTTCGATGAACACGAGACCGTGCTGGAAGCGCTGGAACAGGGCGACATCGCCGCAGCCCAGTCGCATATGGCACATCACTTGCATTTGTGCGAGGACCGGGTACGGCCGGATGCGGATGACCAGTTCGATCTGCGCGCCGTGCTCGGCAAGGGACTGTGAACCACGGGCCGGCGCGCACATCCTGATGTCTCCCGACGGGGGGACGTCAGGAAGATGGAAAAAGGAAGTGAAAAAGGAAATCAGCAACAGACAGGGCCACGTCGCGCGGCTCGCTGCAGTACGACCGTGTGACCACCACCATGCCGGCAAGAGCATGCAGGAAGTCCGTTGAAAAGCCCGGCCCCGGCCGGGCGTGATTCGTTTCGCCCCACCCTTTGTCTTTGATGGAGACCGGCCATGACTACCGATGCTTCCCCCGCCCCCTCTGCATCCGGCACCCCTCTTGCAGGCCCCGCCCACGCCGATGATGCGCGCCTGACCAATGAAGACCTCGC
>NZ_DASQOH010000072.1:0-64743 GCF_035644555.1 Herbaspirillum sp. | reverse complement strand
AAAATTGGCCTATTGGTCTTACCAATAAACTGGTAATATCCAACTTCCAAAACGACAGGTGCTCCCATTCGCTTGCGCGCCAATGCGCCGCCAGCGGGCGACGACGCCGATCCGAGACAATTCTTTCTTCAAGGAAACCAGATGAAATTACTGCGTTACGGCCCGGTTGGGCAGGAAAAGCCCGGCATCCTCGATCAGTCCGGCAAGATCCGCGACCTGTCGGCCTATATCAAGGACGTCAACGGCGCCGTGCTGGACGATGCTTCGCTGGACAAGATCCGCAAGCTCGACATCGCCAGCCTGCCACTGGTCGAAGGCTCGCCGCGCATCGGCGCCTGCGTGGGCAATATCGGCAAGTTCATCTGCATCGGCCTGAACTATGCGGACCATGCGGCCGAATCCAACCTGCCCATCCCCGCCGAACCGGTGGTGTTCAACAAGTGGACCTCGGCCGTGGTCGGCCCCAATGACGACGTCAAGATCCCCCGCGGCTCCAAGAAGACCGACTGGGAAGTGGAACTGGGCGTGGTCATCGGCAAGGGTGGTACCTATATCGACGAGAAGGACGCCATGTCGCACGTGGCCGGCTATTGCGTGGTCAACGACGTCTCCGAGCGCGAATACCAGATCGAACGCGGCGGCACCTGGGACAAGGGCAAGGGCTGCGATACCTTCGGCCCCATCGGTCCCTGGCTGGTGACCCGCGACGAAGTGGCCGATCCGCAGAAGCTGGGCATGTGGCTGGAAGTGGATGGCAAGCGCTACCAGAACGGCAACACCAGCACCATGATCTTCGGCGTGGCGCACATCGTGTCCTACCTGTCGCGCTTCATGAGCCTGCAGGCGGGCGACGTCATCTCCACCGGCACGCCGCCGGGCGTGGGCATGGGCGTCAAGCCGGAAGCGGTGTTCCTGCGCGCCGGCCAGACCATGCGTCTGGGCATCGACGGCCTGGGCGAGCAACAGCAGAAGACCATCGACGCCTGATCGCGGCGTCATCGCTGCGCCGCCATCCGGTGGCGCAGCCAAACCCAATTCAATAACAAGAAAAAATGTTGCGCAGGCCCGTGCGGCCTGCGTTACCCAATGACCGAATCAGGGAAGGAGAAACAATGAATCACTACGATTTCCAGGGCCGCAGCGCCATCATCACCGGCGGTGCGCAGGGCTTCGGCTATGCCGTGGCTGAACGTCTGTTGCAGGGCAAGGCCAAGGTCGTGCTGTGGGACATGGATGAAAAGGCACTGGCCGACGCCCGCAGCAAGCTGGAAGCGCTGGGCAATGTGGAGACCGTGAAGGTCGACATCTCCAGTGAAGCCGACGTCAAGAAGGCCATCGAAGCCACCGAGAAGCTTACCCAGTCCATCGACATCCTGGTGCACAGCGCCGGTATCGCCGGCCAGAACAATCCGGTGGCGGACTATTCGCCGGAAGAATGGCGTCGCGTCATCGACATCGACCTCAACGGTGCCTTCTACGTCAACCAGGTGGTGGTCCAGCGCATGATCGCGCAGAACTACGGCCGCATCGTCAACATCGCTTCCATCGCCGGCAAGGAAGGCAATCCCACCGCCTCGGCCTATAGCGCCGCCAAGGCCGGCATGATCGCCCTGACCAAGAGCCTGGGCAAGGAAACCGCGACCAAGAACATCGCCGTCAATGCCATCACCCCGGCGGCTGCGCAGACCCGCATCCTGGAGCAATGCACGCCGGCACACATCGAGTACATGCTCTCGAAGATTCCGCGTGCGCGCTTCGTGAAGGTGGAAGAACTGGCGGCCATGGTGGCCTGGCTGGTGTCGGAAGAGAATTCCTTCACCACCGCATCCGTGTTCGACCTCTCGGGCGGCCGCGCGACCTACTGATGCACTTGCGCCGGTCGCGGCCGGCGCCAGGCGTTTGAAAAGGCAATGGCGCACGGTCCTGCCGTGCGCCCTTCGCTCGCCCTACCCCATTACAACGACAAGACGACCTCCCGCACCGCGCGGAGGCGATGGACTTTTTGCGCCTTCATTTTTTGAAAAAGCTAGAGGAGAGACCCCGCATGACTACCACCACCATTCCGGCCAGCGCGGCGGAGCACATGGAAACCCAGCTCTATCGCCGCATCACCTGGCGCTTCGTGCCGCTGCTGATGATCTGCTTCGTGTTCGCCTACCTGGACCGCGTCAACATCAGCTTCGCCAAGCTGCAGATGCAAAGCGACCTGGGCTTCTCGGATGCCGTCTATGGCCTGGGCGCCAGTATCTTCTTCGTCGGTTACTTCCTCTTCGAAGTGCCCAGCAACATGATCCTGCACAAGGTCGGCCCCAAGCGCTGGATCGCCCGCATCATGGTCACCTGGGGCATCGCCTCGGCGGCGATGATGTTCGTTACCAGCGAGACCAGTTTCTACGTGCTGCGCTTTCTGATCGGCAGCCTGGAAGCGGGCTTCGTACCAGGTGCTCTGTACTTCTTCACCAACTGGTTCCCGTCGGCGCGACGTGGTCGCATCAATTCGCTGTTCATGGCGGCCATTGCGGTGTGCGGCATCATCGGCGGACCGATCTCGGGCGGCATCATGAAGTTCACCCATGGCGTGAGCGCGCTGCATGGCTGGCAATGGCTGTTCCTGCTGGAAGGTATTCCTTCCATCCTGCTGGGCGTGGTCTGCTATCTGGTCATCGATGACCGTATCGAGGATGCAGGCTGGTTGAAGCCGGAAGAAAAGCGCCTGCTGATCGAGCGCATCGCGGCCGAACCCAAGAGCGAGGCGGCCCACTCATTCGGAGAGGCGATCAAGCAGCCGGCTACCATTGTCATGTCGCTGATCTACCTGATGCTGGCTTCGGGCATCTATGGCCTGGTGTTCTGGATGCCGCAGCTGATCAAGTCGGCCGGCACCGACGACACCTTCATCATCGGCCTGATCTCGATGGTGCCTTACCTGTGCGCCGGCCTGGGCATGATCCTGATCGGCCGCAACTCCGACCGTACCGGCGAGCGTCGCTGGCACCTGGCTGCCTGCGCGCTGATGGGTGCCATCGGCTACGCCGCCAGCGCCTGGTTCGGCAGCAATACCCTGATCCTGGTGGTGGCGCTGTCGGCAGCGGCCACCGGCATCATCGCCGGTATCGGCCTGTTCTGGATCCTGCCGCCGCGCGTGCTCAGTGGCGCCGCGGCCGCAGCCGGCATCGCGCTGATCAACTCGGTGGGCCAGCTGGGCGGGATCATCACGCCCTACATGGTCGGCAAGATCCGCGACATCACCGGCAGCGCCGCACTGGGCCTGTACGTGGTGGCGCTGGAATGCCTGGTGGGTGCGGCACTGCTGCTGTGGGCCTTGCCGCGTCGGGTGTATTTCAAGGAGCCGGCGCAGCAGTGAGAGAGTCCAGGGAAATGATATAAACGATTTCCGCACGCTAGCAGAACCCGCCACCATGGCGGGTTCTTTTTTATGGGAAGCCGATCTCAGCGCAGGGCCGGCCTGGGCGGTGTGATATCGACGCTGCCGGCGTGGGCGTAAGCCACCTGGTCCTGGGCCAGCAAGCGGAACTGGCTGACCACCTCCGACAGGCGCGCCGCCTGTTCCTGCATCGCTTCGGCGGCGGCTGCGGCCTGCTCCACCAGTGCCGCATTCTGCTGGGTGGTCTGGTCCATGTCGTTGATGGCCAGGTTGACCTGGCTGATGCCGTCGCTCTGCTCGCTGCTGGCGGCAGTGATCTCGGCCACGATCTGGGCCACCTGATGCACGCTGGAGACCACCTCGTCCATGGTACTGCCGGCACGGACCACCAGTTCGCTGCCGGAGCCGACCTTGCTCACGGAGTCATCGATGAGGGTCTTGATTTCCTTGGCGGCAGAGGCGGAGCGTTGGGCCAGCGAGCGCACCTCGGAGGCCACCACCGCAAAGCCGCGTCCCTGTTCGCCGGCACGGGCTGCTTCGACGGCGGCGTTCAGGGCCAGGATATTGGTCTGGAAGGCGATGCCATCGATGACGCTGATGATGTCGACGATCTTGCGTGAGGATTCGTTGATGGAGCCCATGGTCGAGATCACCTGCGACACCACCTCCCCGCCCTGCTGCGCCACCGACGACGCCGAGGCCGCCAGCTGGTTGGCCTGGCGTGCATTGTCGGCGTTCTGCGAGACGGTGGAGGTCAGTTCTTCCATGGCCGAGGCGGTCTCTTCCAGGGCACCGGCCTGGCGCTCGGTGCGCGCCGACAGATCGAGGTTGCCGGTGGCGATCTCGCGCGAGGCGGTGGCAATGGCATCGGTGCCGCTGCGCACCTGGCCGACGATGCGCGCCAGGTTGCCCGTCATGGCATGCAGGGCATGCATGAGCTTGCCGGTCTCGTCGCGCCGCGCTGCCAGGGTTTCATCGACGCGCATGGTGAGGTCGCCTGCGGCCACCGCTTCGGCCACGTCCACCGCCTGCTCCAGCGGGCGGGTAATGCCCAGCGCCAGGCTGCGCGCGAACAGCCAGCCCAGCACCACCTGCAGCACGGCCAGCGCCAGCATCAGGTTGCGGCTCTGGAGATAGGTGTCATGGATGTGGACGGCGACCTGGTCGATGTTGGCGCGCTGCACATTGAGCAATTGCTGCAGCAGATCCAGGTAACCCTTGGCGGCCACGTCATAGGGGCCGGCCAGGATCCTGGCGGCCTCGTCGGCCTGGCCATCGGCCTTGGCCTTGGAGATGGCGTCGCGATACTTGATGTAATCCTTGCGCACGGCGGAGAGCTTGGCGAAGACTTCTTTCTCCTGGTCGCTGTCGAGCAGGGCCTCGATGGCCTTCTGCTGCTCGGTGGACATGCGACTGGCGGCGGCGGCATCGTCGGCGAAGAAGGCCGCCAGGCTGGGGTCGGCGCTCTTGGCGATGGCGGTGGTCCGACGCACGCTGGTGTGGATGGTACGGTACCAGTCCGAGACCAGGCGCTCCTTGGTCAGGGGTTCATGCATCATCTCGTCGGTAGCGGCGGCAATGCCATGCAGGCGCCAGATCGACAAGGCCACCACCACGCTGGCGGCAGCCAGGATGACAGCGAAACCCAGGGCCAGCCGGCGGCCTATCTTCATGTGGGAAAAATAGCTCATCTGTCTCTTTTCTTGCGCAAGGGTGAAAGGTCGACCGGTGCCAAGGACGGCGCACGGGCCGATGATGCAAGCAAACACGGGCAGGCACCATCAGGGCTTTCCTGAACGCCTGACTACGAGGACCGCACAGCATTACCGACTGGCAACACCGCGAGTGGCGCTATTGTTGCCAACAAGTCTTGCCCACAGGCATTCGTATTTTTACGTAGAGACGGAGCGCTCACGCTGAGCTATTGCGCACATGGTACGCCGGCCGCGGCGATTCAAACATGAAAAAAGGATGCCGAAGCATCCTTTCCAATTGCTTTTCCCGCTGCCCTCCTCATTGCCGTGCAGCATCATCCTCGATGGTCTGGGAAGCCGGGAAATGCACGGTGAAGGTACTGCCATGATCGGGGACGGAGGCGATGTCCAGCGTCGCATGGTGGCGCAGCAGCACATGGCGCACGATGGCCAGGCCCAGGCCGGTCCCCTGGGTCTCGCGGGAGCGGCTCTTGTCGACGCGATAGAAGCGTTCGGTGAGCCGCGAGATGTGTTCGGGACTGATACCGATGCCGGTATCCTGCACCGCGAAGTGCGCGCCCTGCGCGTCGCTCTGCCAGCGCAGGGTGATGGTGCCGCCTTCCGGGGTATAGCGCACGGCATTGGTGACCAGGTTGGTGAAGGCGCTGCGCAACTCGTCGGCATTGCCCTTGAGATCGGGGCCCTCGACCGTGAGGCGGATGTCGTGCTTGCCGGCCGACAGCGCCCGCCCCTCTTCGGCGATGCGCTCCAGCAAGGGACGCACCCGCAGCACTTCCGAGCGCAGCGGATAGTCGATCGATTCCAGCCGCGTCAGGGTGAGCATGTCGTCGATCAGGTTCTGCATGCGCTGGCCCTGTTCGGTCATCAGCTTCAGATGCGCGGTACGGATCGATTCGTCCAGGTTGGGCTGGGCCAGGGCGATTTCCAGGAAACCGTTGATGACGGTCAAGGGCGTGCGCAACTCGTGCGAGGCATTGGCCACGAAATCGCGGCGCATCATGTCGATGCGCTGGGACTCGGTGACGTCGTGGGTGACCAGGATCTGGCGCCGATTTTCGAAGGGGATGATCTGGATGATCAGCTTGCGCTCGTGCAGGGCCAGCGTAAGCGGCTGCTCGTAGCGGCCCAGGATGATGTAGTCGATGAAGGCCGGGTTGCGGATCAGGTTGGTCACGCGCATGCCCTTGTCCCGATCCAGCTTCAGCCCCAGGTGCTGCTGCGCGGCCGGGTTGCACCATTCCAGGAACAGCACGTCATCCATGATCACCACGCCATCCGGCAGCAGGCTCATGGCCTGGCGGAAGCGCGCCAGCCACTCGGCCAGTTCGGCCTGGTTCTTTTCGTCATCGCGGCGCATGCGGTACAGGCGCGCATAGACATCGGTCCAGGCGCCCCAGCCGTCGGGCAGGCGCGACTGGCCGGAATCATCCAGCCAGGTCGACAGGCGCAGCAGGTAATGCAGGTGGGCGATCATCATCGCGCCCACCGCCAGCACCGCCGTGACCAGCCCGATGATCGGGCCGAAGAAGAAACCGACGACTCCCGCTCCGGCCAGGCACAACACCAGGCGCAAGACAGCAGGAATCCAGAACAGAAGTTGTGGACTCATTGATTTGACAGATAAATCTGGAAGCGCCCGCGCGCCGAATTTGTAATTGTCGCCTGATTATGGCCGATGCGGGCTGGTTTGCGCCTATTTGGTGGAGAGCATGTAGCCGACGCTGCGCACCGTCTTGATCAGGTACTCGGCATCGCGCAGGGCCTTGCGCAGGCGCAGCACGTGGACATCCACGGTGCGCTCCTCGATCACCACGTGATCACCCCACACCCGGTCCAGCAGCTGGCTGCGCGAAAACACGCGATCAGGATGGGCCAGGAAGAACTTCAGCAGCTTGTATTCGGCGTGGCCGATATCGATACGCGCGCCAGACAGGCTCACCGAGCAGCTGGCCGGATCAAGCGTCACAGGACCGGCCGACATCACCTCCTGCGCATGCTCGGGACTCTTGCGACGCAGCAGCGCCTTGATGCGCGCGGTCAGTTCACGCGGCGAGAAGGGCTTGGTGATGTAGTCGTCGGCACCGTTGTCGAGACCGGCGATCTTGTCTTCTTCCATGCTCTTGGCGGTGAGCATGATGACCGACAGCTGTTGCAACTGACGGTCGGCGCGGATGCGCGAGAGCAGGTGCAGGCCACTGCGGTCCGGCAGCATCCAGTCCAGCAGCACCAGTTGCGGGGCGCGATGCTGGACGAAGTCCCAGGCCGCCGCCGCATTGGAGACGACGAAACTGGACCAGCCCGCCTCCTTGAGGGTGAAGGCAATCAGTTCGGCAATGGAGGGTTCGTCTTCGACGATGAGGATAGTAGTCATGGTAGTGGTTGAGCAGTATCGCGGGTCTCCCCTCCGCAACCCGGTGGTGGCCGGCTCTTCCCGACCGCCACCACCGGTGCCGTCCTGTCAGTCTTCTTCTTCGATCGAATTGGCCGAACCGAAGTCGGTATGGCGGATATCCTTGCCGCCGACCACGTAGACGACATACTCGGCGATGTTCTTGGCATGGTCGCCGATACGTTCGATGGCCTTGGCCACCCACAGGGTATCGATGGAACCGGAGATGGTACGCGGGTCTTCCATCATGAAGGTGATCAGGCTGCGGGTGATGGAGCGGAAGCCGTGGTCGATGCGTTCATCCTGCTTGATCAGCTCGGCGGCCTGCTTGTCATCCAGGCGGGCGAATGCATCCAGGGCGCTACGCAGCTGGTCCATGGCCTGCTCGGCGATCAGGCTCACGGTCTCATAATGCGACACCAGACCGATCCCGCGCTTGTGCAGGTGAATGGCGGTCCGGGCGATCTTGGTCGCCTCATCGCCCACGCGTTCCAGGTCGGTGATGATCTTGATGGTCGCCATGACGGTACGCAGGTCATTGGCGGTGGGCTGGCGACGCACGATGAGATGGCTGCAGGCATCATCGAGTTCGACTTCCAGCCGATTGACGGCCTCGTCGTCCTTCATCACGCGATGCGCCACGTCCAGGTTACCGTTACGGAAAGCCGCAATCGCATCCTGGAACTGATGCTCCACCATGCCGCCCATGGCAAGCACCTTGGAGCGGATCTGCTCCAGATCCTGGTCATACTGTTTGGAGGAATGATCGCCGGTCATGTGACGTCCTAACAAAAATATTTAAAGAATTTGCGCCTTGAAGTCAAAGCGCTCTGACTGCGGTTCGGGGTGCGGCATGGGCGTAGCGAGCAATCCCGAGGTCTGCGGGAGAAGCGCAGCCGTACTGGGGTACGGCGAGCATCGCAGCGCGGAGATCGGGATGCGCAGTAGCCCAGGCCGTACCCTATTAGCCAAAGCGGCCGGTGATGTAGTCTTGGGTTTCCTTGCGCACCGGATTCATGAAGATCTGGTCCGTCTCGCCAAATTCCACCAGCTCGCCCAGGTACATGTAGGCGGTGTAATCCGAGCAGCGCGCTGCCTGCTGCATGTTGTGGGTGACGATAGCGATGGTGTAATCGTTCTTCAGCTCGCCGATCAGCTCTTCCACCTTCGCCGTGGAGATGGGGTCCAGCGCCGAGGTCGGCTCGTCCAGCAGCAGCACTTCCGGCTTGACCGCGACACCGCGGGCGATACACAGGCGCTGTTGCTGACCACCGGAGAGCGACAGACCGCTCTTGTGCAGCTTGTCCTTGACTTCGCCCCACAATGCCGCCTTGTTGAGCGCCCATTCGACGCGCTCGTCCATCTCGCCCTTGGGCAGGTTTTCGTACAGGCGGATGCCGAAGGCGATGTTGTCGTAGACCGACATCGGGAACGGGGTCGGCTTCTGGAACACCATGCCGACCTTGGCGCGCAGCATGTTCAGGTCTTGTCCCGGTTCCAGGATGTTGTTGCCGGCGTAGATGATCTTGCCCTCGGCGCGCTGGCCGGGGTACAGGTCGTACATGCGGTTGAAGGTACGCAGCAGGGTCGACTTGCCGCAGCCCGAAGGACCGATGAAGGCGGTGACCTTGCCTTCCCAGATATTGAGGTTGATGTTCTTGAGGCCCTGGAATCCGCCGTAGTAGAAATTGAGTTGCGAAACTTCGAGCGTGGCCTTCTTGTCCGCAGCAGCGTTGGCGGATGCGGTAGTAGCGTGGCTTGCCATTTGATGAGCAGTAGTCATGTCGGTCACTTGGAGAATTAGCCGGGGATTTGTTGCTTGAACAGGGTGCGCGAGAGCACGTTGAGCAGCAGCACGCTGAAGGTGATCAGCAAGGCGCCGCCCCATGCCAGCGATACCCAGTTGTCATACGGGCTCATGGCGAACTGGTTGATCACCACCGGCAGGTTGGCGATCGGACGGTTCATGTTGGTGCTGAAGAACTGGTTGTTCAGGGCGGTGAATAGCAGCGGCGCGGTCTCGCCCGAGATGCGGGCCACCGCCAACAGCACGCCGGTCACCACGCCGGCCTTGACGGCACGCAGGCGTACGATGATGGCCACCTTCCAGCGCGGTGCACCGAGTGCGAAGGCGGCTTCACGCAGGCCGCTGGGGACCAGCTTCAGCATGTTGTCGGTGGTACGCACCACCACCGGAATGGCGATCAGCGAGATGGCGAAGGTACCGGCCCAGCCAGAGAAGTGGTTCACGTTGGCCACGTAGATGGCGTAGATGAACAGGCCGATCACGATGGACGGTGCCGACAGCATGATGTCGGTGACGAAGCGGGTCACCTGGGCCAGCTTGCTCTCCTCGCCATACTCGGCCAGGTAGACGCCGGCCAGGATGCCGATGGGGGTGCTGATCAGGGTACTGATGCCGACCATCATCAGCGAGCCGACGATGGGGTTCAACAGGCCGCCGCCGGCATCGCCCGGTCCGGGGGTGTTTTCGGTCAGCAGGCCCAGATTGAGCGCGGCCACGCCCTTGAAGACCAGGGTCAGCAGGATCCAGGCCAGCACGAACAGGCCCAGGCCCATGGCCAGGAAGGAGAACAGCATGCCCATGCGATGCTGCAGCAGGCGCTTGCGATAGACGGGATTCATGGCTTGCGGCGCGTTGGCAGCGGCGCTGCCGGTTGGTACGGTCTGGCTCATTATTTGGCTCCTTCCTTGCGGGTCATGCCCATCAACATGATCTTGGCGGCGGACAGGACGATGAAGGTGATGACGAACAGGATCAGCCCCAGCGCGAACAGCGAGGACACGTGCAGCTTGCTGGAGGCTTCGGCGATTTCATTGGCCAGGGTCGAGGCGATCGAGTTGCCGGCCGAGAACAGCGACCAGGACAGGCGGTGCGAGTTGCCGATCACGAAGGTGACCGCCATGGTCTCGCCCAGGGCGCGACCCAGGCCCAGCATCACGCCACCGACCACGCCGGTCTTGGTGTAGGGCAGCACCACCTTGCGCACCACTTCCCAGCGGGTGCAGCCGAGGCCATAGGCCGATTCCTTCAGCACGGCCGGCACCACTTCGAAGACGTCGCGCATCACCGAAGAGATGAAGGGGATGATCATCACCGACAGGATCAGGCCGGCGGTGAGGATGCCGATGCCCATGGTGGGGCCGGAGAACAGCACGCCGATGCCGGGAATCTGGCCCAGCGTAGCCTTCAGGAAGGGCTGACCGTATTCGGCGAACAGCGGGGCGAACACGAACAGGCCCCACATGCCGTAGATGATGGAGGGTACGCCGGCCAGCAGTTCCACGCAGGTGCCCAGTGGGCGGCGCAACTTGGCGGGGCAGATTTCGGTGAGGAACAGGGCAATGCCGAAGCTGACCGGGAAGGCGATCAGCAAGGCGATGATCGAGGTCGACAGGGTGCCGACGATGGCGATCATGGCGCCGAATTCATTATTGGTCGGGTCCCATTCGACGCGCGTGATGAAGCCCGGCCCGAAGGCCTGGAACGCGGGTGCGGCGCCGATGATGAGGGAAACGATGATCCCGCCCAGCATCAGCAACACTGACAGGGCGAAGATCAGGGTGATCTTGTGGAAAAAGAAGTCCTGCAGTCGCTGGCGGCGCATGACGGCCATCAACTTCTCGCGCGCGACCTGCGCACTATCAGTCTCTGTCGGGGATTTTTTGACTTCGGTATTCGACATTGCCGTGGTGGAATAATTAGCGCTCATTTGAATTCACCATTAAAACGGGCCATCGCCGCGAATGCTCTGTGCTCCAGAGTTGCTCGTTCTCGCTGCGATGGCCCGAATACTCCGTAGGGAGAGGCTTGCTTGGCCGGGTCCGGCCGGACTTGGCGGTGGCTTACCAGAGAGCCTTGCCGCTGCTGTCCTTGACGTTGCTCTTCCAGGAATCTTCCACCAGCTTGGTGACCGAATCCGGCAGCGGCACGTAGTCCAGGTCGGCGGCAACCTTGCCACCATTCTTGTAAGCCCAGTCGAAGAACTTCAGGACTTCCTTGCCCTTGGCGCCATCGCCAGCCTGTTCCTTGTGCAGCAGGATGAAGGTGGCGCTGGAGATCGGCCAGGATTCCTTGCCGGCGGCGTCGGTGAAGTCAACCGCGAAGCCCGGGGTCTTGGCCCAGTCGCCGTGGGCGGTAGCGGCCTTGAAGGAGGAGTCATCCGGGGAGACGAAGTTGCCGTCCTTGTTCTTCAGCTGGGTGTAGTTCAGCTTGTTCTTCTTGACGTAGGCGTACTCGACGTAGCCGATCGCACCCTTGACCTTCTGCACGTTGGCGGCGACGCCTTCGTTACCCTTGCCACCCACGCCGGTGGGCCACTTGACGGCGGTACCGGCACCGATCTTGGCCTTGAAGTCGGCATTGGCCTTGGACAGGTAGGAGGTGAACACGTAGGAAGTGCCCGAAGCGTCCGAACGGTAGACCACGGTGATGTCTTCGGCCGGCAGCTTCACGCCCGGGTTCAGAGCGGTGATTTCAGGCGCGTTCCACTTGGTGATCTTGCCGGCGTAGATGTCGCCCAGCACCTGGCCCGACAGCTTGATCTGGCCGGGGGTGACACCGTCCAGGTTGACCACCGGGACCACGCCACCGACCACGGCCGGGAACTGGGTCAGGCCGGCTTCGGCCAGTTCGTTCTGCGGCAGCGGGGCGTCGGAGGCGCCGAAGTCGACGGTCTTGGCCTTGATCTGCTTGATACCGCCACCGGAGCCGATGGACTGGTAGTTCAGGCTGTTACCGGTGGCGGTCTTGTACAGCTCGGCCCACTTGGCATAGACCGGGTACGGGAAGGAGGCGCCGGCGCCGGTGATTTCTGCTGCATGAGCGGCTCCGCTGAAGGCAAAAGCGCCGGCCACTGCGACTGCAACAGATTTGATCAGATGGTTAAACCCCATTTCAACTACTCCTATGATTTTGAGAGAGGAACGTCAGCAAGAAACATCACGATGGGAGGGATGACTTCTGAGACAGGGCGAACTTTAACCAGCTAATGTGACGAGTTTATGACCCGGCCTTGTCATCGCGACCAAGGCCTGGCCCCGCCACCCCTGCGCCCTTCCCGGTCCCTGGACCACTCCCGACACCGGCCCGCAAAGCCAGGTACCAGGCTGCTGGCGGGTTTCCTGACAATTCCGTGTCATCCCGGGCGGGGGCTGCCGGACCCGCGGGATTGCGTCAGAGCAAATATGTTTTTGTCATCACATGGGGATGCTCTTATACTGAGGAAATGTGACAAAGCGACATGTGCCTTGTCATAAACTCGTCATACCTCCTAAATACACTGCCCGCTCAAAGTGGATGGACAGGGATCATTGATGACCAGAAAAGCAAAGACGGAAAGCAGCACACCACCTGAACTTCCCGCCAATACGATTTACCTCAATCGCGAACTATCACAGCTGGCCTTCAACCGCCGTGTGCTGGCCCAGGCCGAAGACGACAGCGTGCCGCTATTGGAACGCCTGCGTTACCTCTGCATCTGCAGCAGCAATCTCGACGAATTCTTTGAAGTGCGCATCGCCAGCCTGCTGGCCAATCGCATCGAGGGCGAGAACATCGATCCGCCCGAACTGCGCGCCGCGCTGGAACGCACCAGCGCCGAATGTCACCGCATCGTGACGCGCCAGTACGAACTGCTCAACGACGAAATCCTGCCGCAGCTGGCGGCCAATGGCATCCATCTGCTGCGCCACGATGACCGCAACGAGGCGCAGCGCGCCTGGGTCAAGCAGTATTTCGAGCAGCATGTGCGCCCGCTGCTGACGCCCATCGGCCTGGACCCGGCCCACCCCTTCCCGCAGGTCCATAACAAGAGCCTCAATTTCATCATCGAGCTCTCCGGCAAGGATGCCTTCGGGCGCGGCACGGCCATCGTCATCGTCAAGGCGCCACGGGTGCTGCCGCGCGTGATCAAGCTGCCGGACCATCTCTCGGCCAAGGGCCAGTCCTCGTTCTGCCTGCTGTCCTCGGTGATCCATGCGCACATCGCCGACCTGTTCCCGGGGCGCGATATCACCGCCTATTCGCAATTCCGCGTGACCCGCAACAGCGACCTGTGGGTCGATGAAGAAGAGGTCAAGAACCTGCGCCAGGCCCTGGAAACCGAATTGCAGAGCCGCCAGTTCGGCGTGGCGGTGCGCCTGGAAGTGGCGGCCAATTGCCCCGAACACCTGGCGCAGTTCCTGCTGAACCAGTTCAACATCGAACGCAACCGCCTGTACGCGGTACAGGGTCCGGTGAACATGGTGCGCCTGGGTGAGATCGTCAACCTGGTGAACCAGCCGGAGTTGCGCTTCCCGCCCTTCTCCCCCACCCTGCCGGCGCAACTGGCCAGCGAGAATATCTTTGCCGCCCTGGACAAGAAGGACGTGCTGCTGCACCACCCCTTCCAGTCCTTCCAGCCGGTGGTGGATTTCATCCGCACCGCCGCCCATGACCCGCGCGTGCTGGCCATCAAGCAGACCATCTACCGCACCGGCATGAACTCGGACCTGATGGAGGCCCTGATCTACGCCGCCCAGCACGGCAAGGAAGTCACTGTGATCGTGGAACTGATGGCGCGCTTCGACGAAGAAGCCAACATCAACTGGGCGGTCAAGCTGGAGCAGGCCGGGGCACAGGTGGTCTATGGCGTGGTGGGACTGAAGACCCACGCCAAGCTGGCGCTGGTGATCCGCCGTGACGACGACCAGGGCCTGCGCTTCTATGCCCACCTGGGTACCGGCAACTACCACCCCAACACCACCAAGTTCTATACCGACTTCGGCCTCCTGACCTCCAACCAGGAGCTGACAGCCGAAGTCAACGAAGTCTTCATCCATCTGACCAGCCTGACCAAGCCGCGCAATCTCACGCACCTGTGGCTGGCGCCGTTCTCGCTGCAGAAGGAAATCATCCGTGCCATCCGCAACGAGGGCCAGATCGCCCGCGAGGGCCGGCCGGCACGCATCATCGCCAAGATGAATGCGCTGCTGGACGAGTCGGTGATCCGCGCCCTCTACGCGGCCTCGGCCGATGGCGTCAAGATCGACCTGATCGTACGCGGTGCCTGCGCGCTGCGCCCGGGTGTACCGGGACTGTCGGAGAACATCAAGGTACGCTCCATCATCGGCCGCTACCTGGAGCACTCGCGCATCTATTACTTCCGCAACGACCTGGCCCATGACGTCTATCTGGCCAGCGCGGACTGGATGAACCGCAACCTGTTCCGCCGTATCGAGGTGGCCTTCCCGGTGCTGGACAAGACCCTGAAGAAGCGGGTGATTTCGGAAGGTCTGAACCCCTACCTGAAGGACAACACCAATTCCTGGCAACTCGACGTCAATGGCGTCTATACGCTCAAGAAACCGCGCACCAAGCAACAGTGCTTCAACGCCCAGCAGCACCTGATGACCACGCTGGGCATTCCGGCCACACCACCGGAAGAGTGAGCCCGACACCGAAGCACTCCCGACGCCACCTGCCGATTTATCCGAGGAGCTGAGATGGACCTGATTCTATGGCGACATGCCGAGGCCGAGCTGGGCGAACCCGACGAGGGTCGCGCCCTGACCCCCAAGGGTCACAAGCAGGCTGCCAAGATGGCCGAATGGCTGGACCGCAACCTGCCGGAAAGCTGCCGCATCCTGGTCAGTCCCGCCACGCGCACCTTGCAGACGGTGGAAGCGCTCAAGCGCCGGCACAAGGTGGTGGCCGACCTGGCCCCCAACATGACTGCGGCCGACCTGCTGCGGGCGGCCAACTGGCCGGACAGCCGTGAGCCGGTGCTCATCGTCGGTCACCAGCCGACGCTGGGCCAGGTGGCCGCGCAACTGATCTGCGGCCAGCCGCAGGAGTGGTCGCTGCGCAAGGCCAACATCTGGTGGATCAGCCAGCGCGAGCGCGGCGACGTCACCACCAACTACCTCAAGGCGGTGGTGGCCCCGGAATTGCTGGCGACCTCCGGCAAGCATCACCCCCGCTGACAGTCGCTCCGGCAAGGCAGGCATAAAAAAACGCTGCGACCGGCACGGGCTGGTCGCAGCGTTTTGCGTTTTCGCGTTCCGGCTTGAACGCATTGCGCCGCCGCCCAGGAAGCCGACGGGGCGCATCACATCAGAAGGTCTCCCAATCGCCATCGTCGCCGGTGGCCGGCACGCGCGGCGCCGGGCGCGACGGCGCTGCCGCGGCGCTGGCTGTCGGCAGTGCCGGGCGCTTCAGGACCGGGGCTGCCTTGGGGGCTGCTTGCGGAGCTGCATGCGCTGCGGCGAGCTTGGGCGCGGACTTGCTGGCGGGTTGCGCCGGCCGTACCGGAGTTGCCATCGCCGCCACCGGCACCGCGCCACCGACGCGGAAGATCGCCACTTCCTGCATCAGGGACTGGGCCTGCTGCTCCAGCGACTTGGCGGCGGCGCTGGCCTGCTCGACCAGCGCGGCGTTCTGCTGGGTCGCCTCGTCCATCTGCGTCACCGCGCGCGATACCTGGTCGATGCCGGCACTCTGCTCGTTGGAGGCGGCCGAGATTTCGCTCATGATGTCGGTCACGCGCTGCACCGCCTTGATCACGTCGCTCATGGTGGCACCGGCCTGGCCCACCAGTTGCGAGCCGGCCTGCACCCGCTCTTCCGAATGCATGATCAGTTCCTTGATCTCCTTGGCGGCGCTGGAGGAGCGCTGCGCCAATGCGCGCACCTCGGTGGCGACCACCGCGAAACCACGTCCCTGCTCGCCGGCACGGGCCGCTTCCACGGCCGCGTTCAGGGCCAGGATGTTGGTCTGGAAGGCGATACCATCGATGATGCTGACGATGTCGGTGATGCGCGACGAGCTTTCGCGGATCTCTTCCATGGTCTGCACCACCCGGCTCACCACCGCATTGCCGTCGGCCGCGATGGTGGAGGCATTGACGGCCAGCGTGGTGGCCTGGCGGGCATTGTCGGCATTGTGCTTCACGGTGCTGGTCAGCTCTTCCATGCTGGAGGCGGTCTCCTCCAGCGAAGCCGCCTGCTGCTCGGTCCGCGAGGACAGATCGAGGTTGCCGGAAGCGATTTCCCGGGTCGCGGTGGCGATGGCATCACTGCCGCCCCGTACGGCGCGCACGGTGCGGGTGAGGCTCTCCTGCATGCGCGAGAGGCCATAGAGCAGCTGACCCATTTCATTCTTCGAATGCACGTGTACCGGCTGCGTCAGGTCGCCCGAGGCGATGGCGTCGAAGTGGCGCAGGGCGCGTTGCATCGGCTCGCCGATGGCACGGCGCAGCGACCACCAGCTGTAGAAGGCCAGCAGCAGGCCGGCGACGATGGCGACGATGGAAAACATGCGCGAGGCCTCATAGCGGGCCATGGAGGTCTCGGCGCTGCGGGTCGCCAGTTCGGTCTCGTACTTGCTCAGGGCCTGGCCATCCAGCTGCATGGCGGTATAGATGGTGCCGACCTTGCGCGCCTGGTCGGCGATGGCCTGGCGGTCGCCGGCCTTGATCACTTCAGCGAAGCGGGTCAGCTCCTGCTCGGTCTTCTCGATGCCCTCCGAGACCTTCTTCACCAGCGCCTTGCCATCTTCGGTCTGCGGCAGCGCGGTGTACTTGCCCCACCACTGCAGGGCTTCCTTGCGGGCGTTGGCATCCATGCCATACATGCGCTCGGCCCAGGCGGCGTCGCTGGTCAGCGCGGCCTGGTCCAGCGAAGTACGCTGGCGGCCGATCCAGATCAGGGTATTGTCGGCAGCGACGGTCTTGGGCATGCGCTCTTCGGAGAGCTGGCGATTGATGCTGACGGCCGCCGACATGCCCAGCAGGCCCGAGGCGCCGATGGCCAGCAGCAGGATGGACAGTACAAGGATGGCAATGGCGAGTTGCGCCTTGATGGAAAGGTTCTTGATGGACATGGGTCTGGTTCCGGTGGATGAAAGAAGGTGCGCTGTTGCCTACCAGGTCCGCGTGATCCCACGGGCGGCTGCGTGCTTCGACGCCCTCTACGGAGGGCCCCGACGCCGTGCTCTTCTGCTGGCGGCAGCGCCGATCGTCCTCCCCGTTTCCGGACCGATCCACGCGCTGCGCATGCTATAGCTTTACGGCAACTTGGGAATTATCTTAAATTCTCATGAATCCTGCCCGTTTCAGTCAAAATAAAGCGCCGCCACCCGGAAGGTGGCGGCGCTTACGCAACAGCTTGATTTTTTGTTACTGCGATGACGCCCCTCAAGTCAGGCCGTCATGACAACGTTCAGAACTCTTCGAACTCTCCATCCCCTACCGTGGCAGCAGGCTTGCCGCTGGCCGACGAGGCTGGCGGCAGGCCTTTGACCGGGCGCTTGGCGGGGCTGGCGGCGAACAGGGTCGGCTGTGGATTGACGGTGCGTGCGGCCACCTTGGGGAGGGCGGTACCGGTAGCGTGCGTCGCGCCCGCTTGTGCGGCCCTGAGACGGAACACCGCCACTGCCCGCGCCAGCACATCGGACTGTTCCTGCAGGCTTTCGGCCGCCGCCGCCGCCTGCTCTACCAGGGCGGCGTTCTGCTGGGTGATCTCGTCGATCTGCGAAATGGCGTTGTTGACCTCGGCGATGCCGGCGCTCTGCTCCTGGCTGGCGGCAGTGATCTCGCCCATGATGTCGGCCACGTGCTTGACCGAGGAGACGATCTCGTTCATGGTGGCGCCGGCTTCATCGACCAGCTTGCCGCCGGTATCGACCTTGTCCACCGAATCACTGATGAGCTGCTTGATTTCCTTGGCGGCAGCGGCGCTGCGCTGGGCCAGTGCCCGCACTTCCGAGGCCACCACCGCAAAGCCGCGGCCCTGCTCGCCGGCGCGGGCCGCTTCCACGGCCGCATTCAGGGCCAGGATGTTGGTCTGGAAGGCAATGCCGTCGATCACGCCGATGATGTCCACGATCTTGCTGGAGCTTTCCTTGATGGAGCCCATGGTGGCCACCACATCGCCGACCACGCGTCCACCCTTGGTCGCATGGTCGGAGGCCGACAGCACCAGCTGGTTGGCCTGGCGTGCGTTCTCGGCGTTCTGCTGCACGGTGGAGGTGAGCTGCTCCATGGAGCTGGCGGTTTCTTCCAGGCTGGAAGCCTGCGACTCGGTGCGGTTGGACAGATCCACGTTGCCGCGTGCGATCTCGTGCGAGGCCACGGCGATGACGGCGGCACTTTCCTTGACTTCGTTGAGCGTGGCCGCCAGGTTGGTCTGCATGGCGTCCAGCGCGTTGACCAGATGGGCGGCTTCGTCACGGCCGCCGTCGTGGAAGTCCTGGGTCAGGTCGCCGCGCGCAATGGTGTCGGCGATGCTGCCGGCGCGCTTGAGCGGGTCGACGATGGAACGGGTGATGACAAAGGTGAAGAATATCCCCAGACCCAGGGTCAGCACGCCCAACAGCAACATGCCGATCTGCGCCTTGCGATAGCTGTCCTTGGCGTCCGCGTGGGCCTCTTTCATGTCTTCCTGCTGGAAGGAAGCCAGGGCCGCGACGCTGGCCATCCACTTTTCGTGGGCCGGCAGGAAATCGCTTTTCAGCAGTTGCGCCGCATCGAAGTAATTGTTGCTGATGACCTGCTGGCGGATCTGTTCGACTACCGGAAACAGCTTCTTGCTCTCGGCACCGGTGGCCGCCAGCAGCTGCTTGCCGCGCTCGCTGGTGGTCAGCTCGGAGATCTGCTTCTCAAAGCCGGCGTAGGCCTGCAGGATGCGGCCCAGGTGCGCATCTTCGGCCTTGCCCTCGGCGGCATCGGTGGGCGTGACCACCTTGCGCAGCGCCAGGGCCAGCTCACTGCCGGCCTCGCGCATGTGCATGGCGGCGGTCATGGCGGTGACCTTCTCCTCGATCACGTATTCGCTGCCGGCTTCCATCTCGGCCATGCGCCACAGGCCGGTCAGCAGGATCGCGATGGCCAGCAGGAGAATGAGGCAAAAGCCGAATGCCAGGCGGCTACCGATCTTGAGACGTTGGATCATGGATGATGTCTTCCTTGTAACGCAAACTTCGATGATGGTGCGGATAAGGCGGCCGCCGCTGCGCGGCCTCCCCTGCAGCAGCCTTCCAGCATGATTCATGCCCGCCCGTACGGCAGGCGGCAGGCTCATGGACGTGCAGCGCCCTGGCGCAAGACCGAAGCCGCGACCGCAACGCATTCATGTTGTTGGCTTGTTATTGTCGAGCGCCGCCGCCACCGCGCAGGCCCCTGGACCGGCGTGGCGCGCATTGCGCGTGGCGCATATTAGAAGAGGGGCTGGCGCGCAAGCCAATGCTTTGTCGGCATGCGCGCATGTTTCTTTTGCATAGTTGAAATATCGACCATCATCGGCGCGCAGAGCGCCCCTTCAGCGCGCCAACAGCGCCTGTCCAGGGTCGCCCGGTACACCCTCATCGGTCTTGAAGACCGCCACCGCCTCGCGCAATACCGAGGCCTGTTGCTGCAGGCTTTCGGAGGCGGCGGCGGCCTGCTCCACCAGTGCCGCGTTCTGCTGGGTGATGGCCTCCATCTGGGTGATGGCGTCGTTGAT
The DNA here is from genome assembly GCF_035644555.1 of Herbaspirillum sp. Classification (GTDB taxonomy): domain Bacteria; phylum Pseudomonadota; class Gammaproteobacteria; order Burkholderiales; family Burkholderiaceae_D; genus Herbaspirillum. Next base: position 44,753 of record NZ_DASQOH010000072.1, on the reverse strand, counting down.
CTGGCTGATGCCGCTGCTCTGTTCCTGGCTGGCCTGGGTGATGTCACTCATGATGCCAGCCACCTGGCGCACCGCGCCCACGATCTCGCCCATGGTGGCGCCGGCCTCGTCGACCAGCTTGCCGCCGGTATCGACCCGCTCCACCGAATCGCCGATGAGCTGTTTGATCTCCTTGGCGGCGCTGGCGCTGCGCTGCGCCAGCGAGCGCACCTCCGAGGCCACGACCGCGAAGCCGCGCCCCTGCTCGCCAGCCCGGGCCGCCTCCACGGCGGCATTGAGGGCCAGGATGTTGGTCTGGAAGGCGATGCCATCGATCACGCTGATGATATCGACGATGCGGCGCGAGCTGTCCCTGATCTGCGCCATGGTCTGGACCACATCGGCCACCACCTGCCCGCCCCGCTCGGCCAAGCGCGAGGCGGAGCCGGCCAGCTGATCGGCCTGGCGCGCGTTCTCGGCGTTGTGCTGGACGGTGGAAGTCAGTTCTTCCATGGCGCTGGCGGTCTCTTCCAGGCTGGACGCCTGCGACTCCGTGCGGCGCGAGAGGTCGGCATTGCCGATGGCGATCTCGCCGCTGGCGTGCTGCATCAGATCGATGCTGCTGCGCACCTGGGTCACGATCCCGCTCAGGCTGCCCGTCATGCTGTTGAGCGAGCCCAGCAACTGCGCCGTTTCGTCGCGCCCGCGCACCGCACTGCGCACGGTCAGGTCATAGGCAGCCACCCGCCCGGCCATGGCCACCGAAGCCAGCACCGGTTGCGTGACCGAGCGCGTGATCAGTACGCCCAGCCAGGCTGCCAGTGCCGCCAGCAAGAGGATGGCGGTCAACACCGACAATTGCTGCCGACGCAAGGCGGCATTCTGGCGATCGAGCTGGGCGGCCAGCACTTCGGTGACCTCGCTGATGGCCTTGAACTGTTCATCGATGGCCTGGGTGAACTGCTTGAAATACGCATCGGAGGCATAGCTCACTTCCGGCGGCAGCAGGACCTGCTCGCGGGCCAGCCTGATGGCGTCCTGGCCCTGGCGGTTGGCGTTGTCGAATATTGTCCCTAGCCGGGTGCCAATGTCGGCATTGGCAGCCGCCCCCTTGGCGAAGGACTTGCGGGCCGCCAGCAGCCGTTCCTGCGCGCGTTCCAGCATGGCGACCAGCTCCAGCCGGTCTTCGCGGCTGATGTTCTTCTTGAGCAGCAGGCTGGCGCCGCGCGCACGTGCCCGGCCGAGGTCTTCGGTGAGCATCGGCATGGCGATGAAGGCGGCATTGATGAGCTGGGTGCTGTCGAAATCCGGATCGATGGTGTAATGGAAATGATCCAGCATGCGTTCGCTCAGATCGAACAGCGCGGTGATCACCGCACTGTGGGCGGCGAAACTCTCCGGAGCGGCGAGCTGGCGCGCGGCCACCGCATCCCGTACCCGGTTCCAGGCCTGCAGCTGGGCCTGCAACAGGGTAGCGGCCTGGGCATCGCTGGTCTGCATGCCCTGCATCGCCTGGGTCAGTGCCTGCAGGGCCTGGTCCACCTCGCCCGCCTTGGCCTGGCGCGCCGCCGCCATGTCGCCGGCACCGTTGAGCATCACCGCCGACAGCCCGCGATGCTGCTGCATCAGCTGTACGCTGCGCAGCAGGCGCCGCACCGGCTCCACGCCAGCGATCTCCTGCTCCTTGAAGCGGATCACGCGCTCCGCGCTGACCACGTACAGGGTGGTGGGCACCCCGAACAGCACCAGTCCCAGCACACCCAGCAAAGCGAATTTCTGCCACAGTTGCAGATTGGCAAGCAGTCTCTTCATCTCTCCCCTCCTGTTGTTGTCATCCCAGATCACGGCCGCCGACGCTGACCGTCGGCGCGGCGGACGTAACTGTAAATCCAGCTAACTCCTGGACTTTTGAGATTTAGCAAATTCCATTCCAACGGTGGGAAGATTACCGGCTCGGCGAGGCATGCATGCCACAGCCACCACGGCAAGGCAGAGCTTGCGCGACCCGATGGTCAGGAACAAGAGAAGGAAACCGGTACGGCTGGCGGATCAGCGCGTCTCGCCCAGCGGCTTGATCGTCGCCGCCTTGCCCGGGGCCGGGCGGCGCGCCAGGTGCAGGTGCTGCAGGAACTGCTGGGTGGCTGAGTCCCAAGAGCGGCCAGCTGCATGGGCGCGCACCGCGGCGTGGTCCAGCTTGAGCGCCTGCTGGCAGGCTTGCTGCAGGTCATGGCGCAGGATGCCGGAGACGCCATTGTCGACCACGTCGATCGGCCCCTCGACCGGATAGGCGGCCACGGGGATGCCACAGGCCATGGCCTCCAGCAGCACCAGGCCGAAAGTATCGGTCTTGCTGGGGAAGACGAATACGTCGGCACAGTTGTAGTAGGCCGGCAATTCATCATGACCCTTGGCCCCCAGGAAGCGCACCTGCGGGTAACGCGCGCTCAGTTCTTCCAGTTGCGGGCCATCGCCCACCACCCACTTGGTACCGGGCAGGTCGAGCTTGAGGAAGGCTTCGATGTTCTTTTCCACCGCCACCCGGCCGACATAGAGGAACAGCGGGCGCTCGATGCAGGCGTGGTCTTCCACCGCCGGGCGAAAATGCTGGGTATCCACGCCGCGGCCCCACAGCACCACGTTGCGGAAGCCCTGCTCCTGCAGCGCGGTCTTCATCGCCGGGGTGGGCACCATGATGGCTGCGGAGCGGCCATGGAACCAGCGCAGCAGACGATAGGTGATAGCCTTGGGCAAGAGCTTGCGGGCGGCCAGGTATTCCGGGAAACGGGTGTGGTAAGCCGTGGTGAAGCTGAGCTTGTGGCGCAGGCAGTAGCGGCGCGCCGCCAGCCCCATCGGCCCTTCGGTGGCGATGTGGATGCAGTCGGGCTGGAAGCTTTCCAGGGCGGCAGCGATGCGCGCATAGGGCTGGTAGGCCAGCCGGATTTCCGGATAGGTCGGGCAGGCGAAGGTACGGAAGTCGCGCGGCGACAGCAGCAGCACTTCATGGCCGAGGCCGCGCAGGCAGCGCACGGTGGAGCGCAAGGTGTTGACGACCCCGTTGACCTGGGGTTCGCCGGCGTCGCTGATGATGGCAATGCGCATAAATCGTATCGATAATTTAAAACTTCAGGAAACAGACTTGATGCCTCATGCCGTCGCCAGCTCGCGTGCGGCCAGGCGGGCTTCCTTGTCGGCCCGCTTGAGCTGCATGATTTCCTGCCAGGTCACCAGGCGCAACGCGCCGTCGGGGTCTTCCACCAGTGCCGACAGGCTCTCGACCCAGTCGCCGTCGTTGCAGTAGACGACACCGCCGATGTCGCGGATCTCGGGCTTGTGGATGTGGCCGCAGATGACGCCGTCCAGGCCCTTCTTCTTGGCTTCGTCGGCCAGCGCATCCTCGAAGGAGGTGATGTAGTTCACCGCGTTCTTGACCTTGGACTTGAGGTATTGCGACAGCGACCAGTAAGGCAGGCCGGCACGGGCGCGCCAGCTGTTGAACCACTGGTTGAACTTGAGGATCATGGTGTAGAGCGAATCGCCCACGTAGGCCAGCCATTTGGCGCAGGCGATGACGCCATCGAAGCGGTCACCGTGCAGCACCAGCATGCGTTTGCCTTCGGCGGTGACGTGCACCAGTTCGTCACGGATCTTGATACCGCCGAAATCGAGGTCGATGAACTGGCGGATCACTTCGTCATGGTTGCCCGGCACGAAGATGACGTTGGTCCCCTTCTTGGCCTTCTTGAGCACCGTCTGCACCACGTTGTTGTGGCTCTGGTCCCAGTACCAGCGACGCTTCAACTGCCAGCCGTCGATGATGTCACCCACCAGGTAGAGGGTATCGGACTCGGTGGCACGCAGGAATTCCAGCAGGCGCTCGGCCTGGCAACCGGTGGTACCCAGGTGGATGTCGGAAATCCAGATGCTGCGAAAGCGCAGCGGATCGCGTCGCGCTTCGTCGTCACCGGCATCGTGCTCAGGCCCCAGGTCGGCGAACAGCCCCTGGGCTTTTTCCATGAACTGTTCGCGTGGCTTCATGCGGCCCTCGTGTCTTTCAGATAGTGGCGGGCGTAGCGGCTGTCGAGCTTGGACAAGGGCAGCAGCAGGAAGAAATCGGCCGAGTGGAAATCAGGGTCCCAGGCCGGTTCGCCGCAGACCCAGGCGCCGCTGCGCAGGTAGCCGCGCAACAGCGGCGGAATCTGCGGTTCGATGCCGGCTTCGCGGTCTTCCAGCGGGAAGGGCAGCAGCGGCGTGACGCGGTAGTCGGGCGGCGCCAGGTTCTTTTCGCGGAAGGCGTGGTACAGGGCCGCGGCATTGTGGCCGCCATCGGCCAGGCTGACGCTGGCGCAGCCCATCAGGTATTCGCAGCGTTCCTTGCGCATGTAGGCGGCCAGGCCGGCCCACAGCATCATGATCACGCCGCCGCTGCGGTAGTCCGGGTGGATGCAGGCGCGGCCGGCTTCGGCGATGACGCCGCGGATGTTGTCCAGGCGCGAGAGATCGAATTCCTGTTCCGAGTAGAACTTGCCCATGCGGCGCGCGCCGTGCGGGCTCAGGACGCGATAGGTGCCGACCACGGAGAGGGTCTTGCTGTCGCGTACGATCAGGTGGTCGCAGTAGTCGTCGAACTCATCCTTGTCCAGGCCTTCGGGGTTGGCCAGGGCCGACAGGTTCATCGCTTCGATGAAGACCTTGTAGCGCAGGCGCTGTACTTCGCGCACTTCTTCCGGGGTGCTGGCCAGGCTCAGATTGAGCTTGGCAAAACTCGGATTGGCATCGGCAGGAATGGTAAGCAGTCTCATGCATTGTCCTTTATGGTGATGGGTGGGGAGAAACTCAGGCAATCGGAAAGAACCGGTAAAAATAAGGGCTTGTTCCTGACGACCTTTTGCTACCCCCCAAAAGTGCGGCTGCCCCCGAAAGAAATCGAAACATCCCTTGTCGAAATTCGAGAAACTGCCGCTATCCCCGGGATAACGCTGCACAGACTAACCAGCGATTGTTTCACCCACATGACCTCTGCAGCCGTTTTGGCAGTGCAGCAACAAGAGCCCGGCCAGCGTTACAATGGCGTGACAAAGCGGCGCCGGGAGACCTCCGGGATCGGGGCAAGGCGCGCGCGCGAGGGTAAGGAAACCGGGTGCAGACCCGAGGAATCTTTCGATGAGCACTTCATCGAAACAGGGATTGATGGCCGGCAGGGTCGATCGTGCGTCCGAGGCGCCGACGGCAGTGACGGCCAGGCTTTGCAATGTCCGTCAACTCGAAACATAAAGGAAGATCATGCTACTCAAGGATAAAGTCGCTCTCATCACCGGTTCGGCCAGCGGCATCGGCAAGGAAATCGCGGTCGAATACGCCAAGCAGGGCGCCAAGGTGGTCATCGCCGACCTGGCCCTGGAAGCGGCCAAGGCGACGGCCGAGGAAATCGTCAAGAACGGCGGTACCGCCATGGCCGTGGCCATGAACGTGACCGACGAGACCCAGGTCGACAAGGGTGTGGCCGATGCGGTCAATACCTACGGTGGTCTGGACATCATGATCAGCAACGCCGGCATCCAGATCATCAGCCCGGTGACCGAACTGTCGCTGGAGAACTGGCGCAAGATGCTGGCGATCCACCTGGACGGCGCCTTCCTGACCACGCGCGCGGCGATGAAGGCGATGATCAAGCAGGGTCGCGGTGGCTCCATCATCTACATGGGTTCGGTGCACTCGCACCTGGCCTCGGCGCTGAAAGCGCCCTACGTGACGGCCAAGCACGGCCTGCTGGGCCTGGCCAAGACGGTGGCCAAGGAAGGCGCCAAGGACAAGATCCGCACCAATGTCATCTGTCCCGGCTTCGTGCGCACGCCGCTGGTGGAAAAGCAGATTCCGGAGCAGGCCAAGGAATTCGGTATCAGCGAAGAAGATGTGATCAAGAAGATCATGCTGAAGGACACCGTCGACGGTGAATTCACCACCACCCAGGACGTGGCCCAGACTGCGGTCTTCCTGGCGGCCTTCCCGACCAATGCGCTGACGGGTCAATCGGTGGTCGTCAGCCACGGCTGGCACATGCAGTAAGCCTGGCATGCGGTGTCACCCGACGGTGGCACCGCCTGGCAGCGCCCCGCTCTCCCCCATCTTGGACACCCAACTCCACCTGCGCAGCTACCGCGACGAGTCGCCGGCGCATCGCCATGATTTCCCGCAACTGGTGCTGCCGCTGGCCGGCCGGCTGGAACTGGACATCGCCGGCCGCCAGGGCTGCGCCGACAGCATCACGGCGGCCTTCGTCGAACCCGGGGCGGCGCACGCGACCAGCGCCGGCGGCGCCAATCGGGCGCTGGTGCTGGACCTGGCGCCCAGCACCATGAGCAACCTGCAACTGGAAAGTCTGGCGCGCACCCCCTTCGTGACGCTGACGGCGGCGGCCGGCAAGCTGGTGGAGTTCATGGCGCTGTCGCTGGACCAGAGCCCCTCCGGCGCGAGCCTGCAGCACTGGGTCCCGCTGCTGCTGGATACGCTGGCGCGACATCCGCCACAGGCCAGGTCGCGCCTGCACCGCATGCTGGCCCAGGTCGAGGCACAGCTGACCCATCCCTGGACGGTAGCCGACATGGCCGCGCTGGCGGCCATCAGCCCCAGCCGCCTGCATGAATGGTTCCAGCAGGAATTGGCGACTTCTCCCCGCGCCTGGCTGGCCGAGGTACGCATGGCGCAGGCCTGCCGCCTGCTGCGCACCAGCGCCCTGCCGCTGGCGTTCATCGCCCAGCGTTGCGGCTATGGCGATCAGAGCGCGCTGACGCATGCCATGCGCAAGCTGCGCGGCACCACGCCCTCGGCCTATCGCAAGAGTTACCTGGCCTGAATCACCCGCCCGGCACCGGGCGCGACCAGACATTGATCGAAGTAGCGCGCGAAGTGCGCGAAATCGGGCGTGGCCATCCCGGCGGTCTTGGCGCGGTCATCCCAACGCCGCAGCCGTACCGCATCCACGGCATGCGGACGGTCGATGAAGGCGGCCGCCTGTTCCACATCGAATACCCCGCCCTGCAGCTGCAGGCTGCGCACGGAATCGGCCGACAGCGTCGAGAAATAGGCCGGATCGGTGGCGCACAGGTAGCGCTTGGCATCCACATGCAGCGCGATCGGTGCCAGCACGGCGTCGCTGAACACGCCTCGCAGGAAAGGCAGGATGCGGTACTGGTGCAGGTCGTCGATGCCGGCCAGGGTCGGAGTCTGGCCCAGGTCTTCCAGCATGTGGCCGAGGTCGTGCAGCAGGCTGGCCACGATGAGACTGGGTGCAGCCCCCTCCTGCTCGGCCAGCAGCGCCGATTGCAGCGCATGCTCCAGTTGCGTCACCGGCTCACCGGTGTATTGGGTATGTCCATGCCGTGCGAACAGCAGGGCGATGTCATCCAGACTCAGGGCCATCGTACGCCTCGTTGGTGAAGAAAAATTCAGTCCGCCACTATAGTCCCCGCACATGGCGACTCCATGACATCGGCATGACATCGACCGTGTCGTGGCGGCGGGCAGGCAAAAAAAACGGCGAGCCCTGAGGCCCGCCGATTCCTGCTGTCCTGCATCCGAGGCTGCCGGCAAAGGCAGCCACCGGTCTTACTTCTTCAGGTCGTAGCGATCCAGTTCCATCACCTTGACCCAGGCCGCCACGAAGTCCTTGACGAACTTTTCCTTGGCATCGGCACTGGCATAGACTTCGGCCAGGGCGCGCAGCACGGCGTTGGAGCCGAACACCAGGTCGACGCGGCTACCGGTCCACTTGACGGCACCACTGGCGCGGTCGCGGCCTTCGAACTCTTCCTGCGCCGGCGAGGTGGACTTCCATTCGGTGCCCATGTCCAGCAGGTTGACGAAGAAGTCGTTGGTGAGCACACCCACACGGCTGGTAAACACGCCCTTGGTGCTGCCGCCGACATTGTTGCCCAGCACGCGCAGGCCACCGACCAGGACCGTCATTTCCGGCGCGGTCAGGGTGAGCTGTTGTGCCTTGTCGATCAGCATGTCTTCGCCACGCACGGCATAACGCTGCTTCTGGAAGTTGCGGAAGCCATCGATGACCGGCTCCAGCGGCTCGAAGGAAGCAACGTCGGTCTGTTCCTGCGAGGCATCCACGCGACCGCCATGGAAAGGCACGCTCACGGCCACGCCGGCGTCCTGCGCGGCCTTCTCGACGGCGGCGCTGCCGGCCAGCACGATCAGGTCGGCCAGCGAGACCTTCTTGCCACCCTGGTTGAAGGCAGACTGGATGCCTTCCAGCGTGGACAGCACCTTGGCCAGCTGGGCCGGCTGGTTGGCCGCCCAATCCTTCTGCGGGGCCAGGCGGATGCGGGCACCGTTGGCGCCACCGCGCTTGTCGCCGCCACGGAAGGTGGACGCCGACGCCCAGGCGGTCGAGACCAGTTCGGACACCGTCAGTCCCGAGGCCAGTACCTGGGCCTTGAGCGCGCTGATGTCAGCGGCCTGCAGCGCCGGTGCATCGGCCTTGGGCAGCGGGTCCTGCCAGATCAGCTCTTCGGCCGGCACTTCGGGGCCGAGATAGCGCGAACGCGGTCCCAGGTCGCGGTGGGTCAGCTTGAACCAGGCGCGGGAGAAGACCTCGGCGAACTGGTCGGGATTTTCCAGGAAGCGGCGCGAAATCTTTTCGTAGGCCGGATCGACGCGCAACGACAGGTCGGTGGTCAGCATGGTGGGACGCAGCGGCGCCCCGCCATGGGCGTGCGGGATCACGGCGTCGGCACCCTTGGCCACCCATTGGTGGGCGCCGGCCGGGCTCTTGGTCAGTTCCCATTCGTAGTTGAACAGGTTCTCGAAGAAGTAGTTGCTCCACTGCGCCGGAGTCTGGGTCCAGGTCACCTCCAGACCGGAACTGATGGTATCGCCTGCGGCACCGCTGCCGAAGCTGCTCTTCCAGCCCAGGCCCTGGCTTTCCAGGTCGCCGCCTTCGGGTTCGCGGCCGACATGCTTGGCATCGCCGGCACCGTGGGTCTTGCCGAAGGTATGGCCGCCGGCGATCAGGGCAACGGTCTCTTCGTCATCCATGGCCATGCGGGCGAAGGTTTCGCGGATGTCCTGGGCGGCGGCCAGCGGGTCGGGATTGCCTTCCGGGCCTTCCGGATTGACGTAGATCAGGCCCATCTGCACCGCGGCCAGCGGGTTTTCCAGATTGCGTCCGGCCGGCGCGGTACGCGCCTGTTCCTGGCCGTGACGGTCGGCGTCGGCGGTGATTTCGCCGTGAGCGGCACCGGCCTTGCCCTTGCCGTAGCGATCATCGCCGCCCAGCCAGGTGGTTTCAGTACCCCAGTAGACGTCCAGGTCCGGTTCCCACACGTCTTCGCGGCCACCGGCGAAACCGAAGGTCTTGAAGCCCATGGTTTCCAGCGCCACGTTGCCGGTCAGGATCAGCAGGTCGGCCCAGGAGATCTTGTTGCCGTACTTTTGCTTGACCGGCCACAGCAGGCGACGGGCCTTGTCCAGGTTGACGTTGTCAGGCCAGCTGTTGAGCGGGGCGAAGCGTTGCTGGCCGCGACCGGCGCCGCCACGGCCATCGCCGATGCGGTAGGTGCCGGCGCTGTGCCAGGCCATGCGGATGAACAATGGGCCATAGTGACCGAAGTCGGCCGGCCACCAGGGCTGGGAATCGGTCATGACCTTGGCCAGATCGGCCTTGACGGCGGCCAGGTCCAGGCTCTTGAAGGCTTCTGCGTAGTTGAAATCCTCACCCATGGGGTTGGATTTGGAAGAATGCTGGGCCAGCAGGTCCAGACGGAGCTGCTTGGGCCACCAGTCGCGGTTGCTGGTGCCGCCGCCGGCGGTGTGGTTAAAGGGGCACTTGGCTTCATTCGACATTGCGTTCTCTCCTGTTGATCGACCCGATGGTCATGACATCCGGACCGGGAAACGGACCTCTCTGGCCCCACCCCGCACGGCTGGGTGAAGCGTCTCGGTAATGCGTACCCGGCTGGCTGCGTTCTGCTACGGCGCGAGGGCGACGTACTGCGGGGCCAGCCCGGGCTTGTCCCGGTCATGCTTGCGAAGAACCATTAATGTAATTCATCAAAAACAATCTGTTGATTGTCTTTTTGTATAACGTCGGTCAATAAATCCAATCCCAAGGCTTCAGAATTTGTGGCTCATCAGTGTAGCCAATGACAGGCATTCCTGCTCGGCCTGCCGCCCCGGCGCCGCTGTGAGGAAATGCGAATATTGATCCTGCCGGCTGTCCTTTGGGGCGGATCTTCCCGGCTCTTCCCTTTTCTTCGCATCTCCCCGCTGCGCGGGAAAATACGAGTCTCCCCATGATTCAGGTCAACCGTTCCCGAGGTGAATCGTTCTTGGAACGCTGCCCGCCTCCCGGGTGGCCCTCATTTCCTCCACATTACAAAAACCATCATGACGGAAGCCACCGAAAACCTGGAACACGCCGAGCACGCCCATGCCTCCGGCAACAAGAAGCTGGCCTTGCTCATCGCCATCCTGGCGCTGGTGCTGGCCATTACCGAAACCCTGTCCAAGTCCTACCAGACCGAGGTCATCCTGAAGCATCAGGAGGCGGCCAACCTGTGGTCCTTCTTCCAGGCCAAGTCGGTGCGTGGCAATGCGGCGCAGTTGGCCAAGCAGCAACTGGCGCTGCTGGGCAACCCCAAGGATGAGCGCGTAAATGCAGCCATCGCCAAGCTGGACGACGCCATCGCCCACTATGACAGCGACGAGAAGACCGGTGAAGGCAAGAAGGAGTTGGCGCACAAGGCGCGCGAGGCGGAGCACGAGGCGCATGCCTACATGGAAAAGTACGAGAAGATGGAAATGGCCGCCGGCATGCTGCAGGTCGCCATTGTGCTGGCCTCGGCCACCATCATTACCGGCGTGGCGGTGCTGGCCTATCTCTCGATGGGCATCGGCGTGGTCGCGCTGGCCTTCGTGGGTGCGGGCCTGTTCGGCACGGTGATCTGAGCGCAACCTCCGCACACCCCACGCAAACGCCGGCCCCGCGCCGGCGTTTTTGCATCGGCGCCACGGGGGTACGCGGCAGGTGCGGCTTCCCAGTCGGTAACAAGAAAACCGTAGTCCACAACAATTCCCGCCCGCGCCGCTGCGGCATACTGCCAGCCTTCGTCAACCTGCCGTGGCCTGTCCACGCCTGAACCATGCGTTCCAATCCTATTCTGCGGGGCATACTCTTCGGCGCGCTGGCCGGGGCCGCCTGGGGCCTGGTCTTCCTGGCCCCGGAACTGACCCGCGCCTTCTCGCCCTGGCAACTGACCGCCGGTCGCTACCTGGCCTATGGCCTGTTCGCCGCCATACTGATCGCGCCGCGCCTGCGCCAACTGCTGCCGCACCTGGGCCGCGCCGAATGGCGGGCGCTGGTGTGGCTGAGCCTCTTGGGCAATGTGGTGTATTACGTGTTCCTGGCCAGTGCGGTGCAACTGGGCGGCATGGCCATGACCTCGCTGGTGATCGGCTTCCTGCCGGTGGCGGTGAGCATCATCGGTAGCCGTGGCCAGGGAGCGGTCCCCTTGCGCAAGCTGGCACCGTCACTGGCGCTGGGGCTGGCCGGGATCGCCTGTGTGGCGTGGCAGTCGCTGGGTAGTGGCACCGTTGGTGCCAACGGCGGTGGATTCGGGGATGGCGTGATCGGGTTCTTCTGCGCGCTGGCTGCGCTGGTGTCGTGGACCACCTACGCGGTCGGCAACAGCCGCTGGCTGGGACGCCTGCAGGCGATCTCGGCGCATGACTGGAACCTGCTGATCGGCGTGGTTACGGGATTGCTGTCACTGTTCGTAGCGGTGCCGGCCTTCACGGTCATGCTGCAGCCGCATCCGCAAGGTGAATGGTGGCACTTCATCGCTGTGTCGGCGGGGGTGGCGATCTTCGCCTCGCTGTTCGGCAATGCCTGCTGGAACAAGGCCAGCCGGCTGCTGCCGCTGACCATGATCGGCCAGATGATCCTCTTCGAGACCCTGTTCGCCCTGCTCTACGGCTTCCTGTGGGAACAGCGCTGGCCGACCCTGCTGGAGATCGCGGCCATGGTGCTGGTGACCGTGAGCGTACTGCTGTGTGTCTCGGCGCACCGGGTCGATGAGGGGGGCGGGCACTGAGGGCTGACGCCGTGCAGTTCACCCGGCTGCGGCAGCGATATCGGCCTGTGCGGCCAGCTTCTTCAACACATGGGCGGCCGCCACCAGGCCGAAGGTAGCGGTCACCACCATGGCCGAGCCAAAGCCGGCGCAATTGAGGCCAGTAACGCCGGCTTGCGTGCTATCGGCGACATCCTCGCCGACATCCATGTCTTCGGCCGGAGCGACCTCGCAAACCTCACCCTCGGCCAACTCGGGAAAGCGCAGGGGTTCGGTGGAGAACACGGCATCGATGTGGAACTTGTTCTTGGTCCCGCGCGGGAAGCCGTGCTGCGAGCGCAGGCGCTTGCGTACCTTGGCCAGCAGCGGTTCCTGCTCGGTACGGCACAGATCGCGGATCTCGATCTGCGTCGGATCGATCTGACCACCGGCACTGCCGATGGTGACCATGGACATGCCGTTCTTGCGGCACCAGGCGATCATGGCGACCTTGGCCGGGACGTTGTCGATGGCATCGATGACGTAGTCGAAACGGCCACCACCCAACATCTGCTCCACATTCTCGGGATCGACGAAATCCTCGACCTCGGTCACCACGCAGGTCGGATTGATCTGGCGGATGCGCTCATGCAGCGCCGTCACCTTGGCCTGGCCCAGGGTCGTGGTCAGGGCATGGATCTGGCGGTTGACGTTGGATTCGGCCAGGTTGTCCAGGTCGATCAGGGTCAGGTGGCCGATCGCACTACGCGCCAGCGCCTCGACGATCCACGATCCCACGCCCCCTACCCCGACCACGCACACCCGCGCCCGGCCAAAGCGTTGCAAGGCAGCGGCGCCATACAGGCGCGCCACGCCGCCGAAGCGGCGTTCATAGTCGATATCGTGCAGGTCGGTGGATGTGCTCATGATCAGAAAAACGTCATTCGGTGATGCAATGGGGTGAAGTAAAGCATTATCCCGGCTTTACGGGATTCTCATGAAAAAGGGCCGCAGCGCGAACGCTGCGGCCCTCATTGGCGGTGGCGCGGGATCAGACCACGGCGCCGCCGTTCTCGTCCTTGACCTTGACCGGCTTGATCAGGTCTTCGCGCTTGACGCCCAGCCACATGGCCAGGGCGGCGGCAACGAACACCGACGAATAGATACCGAACAGGATGCCGATGGTCAGCGCCAGCGCGAAATAGTGCAGCGTGGGACCACCGAAAAAGAACATCGCCAGCACCATCATTTCGGTACTGCCGTGGGTGATGACGGTACGCGACATGGTGCTGGTGATGGCGTGGTTCAGCACTTCCGGCGCGGACAGCTTGCCGAAGCGGCGATCACGGAAGGCCTCGCGCACCCGATCGAAGACCACCACCGATTCGTTGACCGAGTAACCCAGCACGGCCAGCACGGCAGCCAGCACGGTGAGCGAGAATTCCCACTGGAAGAAGGCGAAGAAGCCCAGGATGATGACGATGTCGTGCAGGTTGGCGATCACCGCCGCCACCGCGAACTTCCACTCGAAGCGGAAGGCCAGGTAGATCACGATGCCCAGCACCACCATGCCCAGCGCCAGCAGACCGTCATGGGCCAGTTCGTCACCTACCTGCGGGCCGACGAATTCCACCCGTTGCAGGCGCACGTCCGGATCTTCGGCCCGCAGCGCCGCATTGACCTTCTCGCTCTGCTGGCTGGCATTGACGCCAGCCTGCGCGGGCAGGCGGATCATCACGTCCTGGGCAGTGCCGAAGCTTTGCACCAGGGTATCGCGATAACCCAGTCCTTCGATGGACTTACGGATCTTTTCCAGGTCGGCCGGCTTGTTGTAGGCCACTTCCATGACCGTGCCGCCGGTGAATTCGATGGAGAAGTGCAATCCCTTGGAGAACAGGAAGAACACCGCGGCCACGAAGGTCAGTGCCGAGATCGCATTGAAGATCAGGGCATGACGCATGAAGGGAATGTCTTTTTTGATGCGGAAAAATTCCATCACTATCCTTTCGGTGCCGGCCCCACACGGATGGTGGCGGCCGGCTCAAATCTGGCTGTGCTGCGATATCTGGAGAGCGCCCTTACTTGGCGTCGCGCTTGGCGTCACGCTTGGCCGAGGCCTTGCCGGAGGTGGACAGCACCTCGCCCTGCGGCTTCCAGATCTGGCCGATGGCCAGGCTGGAGAGACGCTTCTTGCGGCCATACCAGAGGTTGACCACGCCGCGCGAGAAGAACACGGCCGAGAACATCGAGGTCAGGATGCCCAGGCAGTGCACCACGGCGAAGCCGCGAATGGCGCCGGAACCGAAGATCAGCAGCGCCAGGCCGGCGATCAGGGTGGTCACGTTGGAGTCCAGGATGGTCGCCCAGGCACGGTCGAAACCGGCGGCGATGGCGGCCTGCGGCGAATTGCCGGCGCGCAGCTCTTCACGGATGCGTTCGTTGATCAGCACGTTGGAGTCGATCGCCATGCCCAGTGCCAGCGCGATAGCCGCAATACCCGGCAGGGTCAGCGTCACCTGCAGCGTGGACAGCAGCGCCACCAGCAGCAGCACATTCACCGACAGCGCCAGGGCACTGAAGAAGCCGAACAGCTGGTAGTAGATCACCATGAAGACGGCCATCGCCAGGAAGCCGTAGAGCACCGAGTCGAAGCCCTTCTTGATGTTGTCGGCACCCAGTTGCGGGCCGATGGTGCGTTCCTCGATGATGTCCATCGGTGCGGCCAGGGAACCGGCGCGCAGCAGCAGGGCCAGGTCGCTGGCGGCTTCGGGCGAACCCATGCCGGTGATCTGGAAGCGCGAACCCAGTTCGGAACGGATGGTGGCCACGGTCAGGACTTCGCCCTTGCCCTTTTCGAACAGGACGATGGCCATGGCCTTGCCGACCTTGTCGCGGGTGGCTTCGCGCATCTTGCGCCCGCCATCGCCGTTGAGGTCAATGCTGACTGCCGGCTGGTGGTTTTCATCGAAGCTGGCCGAGGCGTTGGAGATGTAGTCGCCGGTCAGTACCGGTTCCTTGTTCAGGACCACCGGGGCACCCTTGCCGACCTTGAACAGTTCGGAGCCGAAGGGGATGGCCGAGGTCTCTTCGGTACCGCGCACCACACTCTCGTCGACCATGCGCACTTCCAGGGTGGCGGTACGGCCGATGATGTCCTTGGCGCGCGAGACGTCCTGCACGCCCGGCAGCTCGACCACGATGCGGTCAGCGCCCTGGCGCTGGATCAGTGGTTCGGCCACGCCCAGCTCGTTGACGCGCTTGGACAGGGTGCTGATGTTCTGCTTGACGCCATCTTCCTGGGTCTGCTTGATCGCTTCCGGACGCAGGGTGCCGACCAGCTTGAGGTCATCGCCCGAACCGGCGTCGGTGAGCAGCATTTCCTGCAGCTCGCCCAGGGCGGCGCGGGCCTTGCTGCGGGTATCGGCATCGCGGAAGGAAATCTCGATGCTGTCGCCGACGCGGTTGATGCCGCTGTGGCGGATGTTCTTGTCACGCAGCAGGCCGCGCACGCTGGCCTGCAGGCCTTGCAGACGCTTGTTGACGATGGCCTTGACATCGACCTGCATCAGGAAGTGCACGCCGCCGCGCAAGTCCAGGCCCAGATACATCGGGAAGGCATGCAGGCTCTGCAGCCACTGCGGGGTGTTGGGCAGCAGGTTGAAGGCGACGATGTAGGTCGGGTCAGTGGGGTCGGTATTGAGTTCCTTTTCCAGCAGGGCCTTGGCCTTGAACTGGATGTCGGTGGTGGCGAAACGCGCGCGCACCGAAGGCTGCGAACCGCCGTTGTCGAACGCCACACTCTCCGCGCCGAGATTGCCTTGTTTCAGGATCTGATCGACCCGGCCGGCCACGGCAGGCTCGACCTTCAGGGTGGACTTGGCGCTGCTGATCTGCACGGCCGGGGATTCGCCGAAGAAGTTCGGGACGGTATAGATCACGCCGAACAGCAGGGCCAGGACGATCAGTGCGTATTTCCAGAGAGAGTAACGATTCATGGTCTTGTGCTTCTTGCTTGCGGGAGAGAGCGGCAGGGACCTGCCGCCCTGTTCAGGACCGGGGGAAAGATGTCCGGGGTCCTAACAAGATGGGCGCATCAGCGATGCGCCCATGGGTTCGCCGGCACTGCGGCCGGCCGAACCGGTGAGGCCTGTGAGCCCTTACAGGCCCTTGATGGTGCCCTTGGGCAGCAGGGTGGTGACGGCGCCCTTCTGCACGACGACTTCGGTGCCTTCAGCCACTTCGATGGTGATGTAGCCATCGGCGACCTTGGTGATGCGGCCCAGCATGCCACCGGAGGTGACCACTTCGTCGCCCTTGCCCAGTGCGTCCATCATGGCTTTCTGTTCTTTCTGACGCTTCATCTGCGGGCGGATCATCAGGAAGTACAACACCACGAACATCAGGATGATCGGCAGGAAGCTGGCCAGGTTGCCCATCGCGCCACCAGGGGCTGCTGCGGCCGTTTGCGCGTATGCGTCGGAAATAAACACGTAAGGCTCCAAAGGTTGATTGAAAAATAGCCCTGCATTCTAGCACTGCACCAGCGCTATTGACGCCAAATCGGGACGTCTTGCCGCAGATCAAGGGGGAATTGGCTATTTTCGTAGCCGGCGCCGGCCATGGGCGCGCAGCAGGAGCCGGCGTGGCCGGGCGGGGTCAGGTCGGGGTCAGGGCGGGTCAGTCCGGGGCTCAGTACACCACCAGCACCGAGCGGTCGCGCTGATCCACCAGCAGCAGCGCGCGTCCATCCGGACTGCCGGCCGCCACCCCGCCGCAGGTATTGGTGACGGCGGCGCTGCCGTTGATGATCTGCACCACCACGTTGCAGCGCGTCGGCACCACAGCCGAGACCGACAGGCGCGCGGTGGTGGCGGCCTGCAACTGCTGCCGGGACCAGCCGCACAACACCAGGGCCAGGATCAGCAGCATGCCGCTCCAGCGCAACAGGTGTGGCCGGGCCAGGATACGAGAGGGGGAAACGTTCATCGCGCAGGCTCCTTGTCTTGAGAGGGGATGGGTCACTGCATTTTTTGAATGTAGACCCATTTTAAATAATTTTATCGATTAAATCAATTAAATTAATTTGGCAAGACAAAATACCAATACCGCCCATCTTCCCCGCCAGCGCCTGCAATGGCCGGCCGGCGTGCCTTCTCCTGCAGATTTCAGGCCTGCCGGGGCGGCAAACCCATGCATTCCCCCGGCGTTTTTTGACCACAGCTCATCGCTTAAAAGGGAACAAATAAAGCAATTTCCACAATTTATAATCTTATTCGTTATAATTGATTCCAATATCCTGGAGCAGGGTCCGGGTAATCCCCCCCTTCCAGCAACCACCGGAGCCACAAGACCATGGAGAACCTGTCGTGAGACCAGAGGCCGCACGATCCTCGACGCCGCCCGACGGCCGCCTGCTGTTGCTGCTGTCGGAAGCCTGCTTTGCCGGGCTGGCGGTGTTCGCGCTGTGGCAGACCGATCTGCCGGCCTGGCTCACCCTGGGGCTGCTGGCGCTGTGGGCGGTACGGGCCCTGGTGCTGTTGCGCTTCATGCGCGAAAACCGGCGCGCTGCCCGCAATCTGGTGCTGGCCAAGGAGGCTGCCGACCAAGCCATGCTCACGCGCGGCGCCTTCCTGTCCACCATGAGCCATGAAATCCGCACCCCCATGAATGCCGTGCTGGGCATGGCCGGGCTGTTGCGCACCACGCGCCTGGATACCCAGCAGACCGAGTTCGCCAAGGCCATCGAGGATTCGGCCAACGCCTTGCTGGGCATCGTCAACGACGTACTCGATTTTTCCAAGATCGATGTCGGCAAGATGGACATCGCGGTGGTCGAATTCGACCTGCTGGAAGTGGTGGAAGCCAGCGCCGAGGCGCTCTCCTTCAAGGCCCGCGAAAAGCAGGTGCGCCTGCTGACCCACGTGGATGCGCGTCTGCCGCCCCGGTTGCTGGGCGACCCCGGGCGCATCCGCCAGATCCTGCTGAACCTGCTGGGCAATGCGCTCAAGTTCACCCACGTGGGCGAGGTGCTGCTGCGGGTGCAGGCCCTGCATGTGGCAGGCGACCATTGCCGGCTGCGTTTCGAGGTACGCGACAGCGGCATCGGTATGGATGAGGAGACGATGCGGCGCCTGTTCTCGCCGTTTTCACAGGCCGACAGTTCGGTGACGCGGCAATATGGCGGCACCGGCCTGGGACTGTCGATCTGCAAGCGCCTGGTGGAATTGATGGGCGGCAGCATCGGAGTCGACAGCAGCCCCGGGGCCGGCTCTTGCTTCTGGTTCGAACTGGGTATCCCGGTAGCGGCCGGCGCCGGTCTGTCGGCCCGAACACCAGCGAACGGAAAACGACAGGTGGCCCTGATCGAAACCCATGATGCCAGTGCCGCCATGTTGCATGAATACCTGCGCGGTGCCGGTCTGGAAACGGTGCGCTACGGCAGCGCCAGCGATGCCCTGGCCGCCCTCACCGGACCGCTGGCCGCCACCTCCGGCATCGATGCGGTGATCGTCAGTTCCGAGGTGCGCGATCTTGCCGCCACGGAAGTGTTGACCCGCCTGCGTACGCAACGGCCGGACCTGAGCTGCGTGCTGCTTGACCATGGCGTACATGGCCTTAATATAGACGGATCGGCAAGCTCGACCGTGCTGCAGTTGCCGCTGCGCAAGCAGCAGTTGCTGCGCGCGGTGGATGGGGCGAAGCAAGGCGAGGGCGGCCGCGAGCGACAGCTCGAAGCGTCGGCACCGCCGGTGCGCCCGCCCGGGCTGCGCGGACTGCGGGAGGCACAGGGCCTGCTGCTGGTGGAAGACAATGTGATGAACCAGAAGGTGGCGGTGTACCAGCTCAATGCCATGGGCTACACGGTCGATATCGCCTCCAATGGTGCGGAGGCGCTGCAAAAGCTGGCCACGCGCAACTATGCGCTGATCCTGATGGATTGCCAGATGCCGGTGCTCGATGGCTATGAAACCACGCGTCGCATCCGGCGCATGCAGGGCGAGCTGGTGCATACACCGATCGTCGCGATGACCGCCAATGCCATGGCCGGTGACCGCGAACAATGCCTGGAGGCGGGTATGGACGACTATCTGACCAAGCCCTTGCTGCGCTCGCAACTGGCGGCGATGCTGGAGCATTACCTGCCAGTGGCGGCAGAACCCGCCGCCGAGGCGCCGCAGCCGGTCATCGACGAGGCCCGCCTGCAGGAACTGTTCGGCGAGGATACGGGGCTGGCGGCCGACATGCTGGACATGTTCATCGAACATACCGGCCCGGTGATGGAAGACCTGGCGCGCCACTGCGAAGCCGCCGATCCCTTGCTGGGCGAAGTCCAGGCGCTGGGGCATCGCCTCGCCGGCAGCTGCCTGAACCTGGGCATCCAGGCGCTGGGCCAGCTGGGACGACAAATGGAAATCGCTGCCCGCCAGGGGGAACTGGCGCAGGTACGCACACTGGCCGGCCAATGCGCCACCGCATTCAGGGCCCTGCGTGAACACATACAACAGAGGGGCCGGGGGAGCACATGAAAATCCTGATCGTCGATGACGACAAGACCAATCTTTCACTTTTCACGCACATGCTGGCGCAACTGCCCGATACCAGCATCAGCACCTGTCCCGACGCCTATGAGGCACTGGACTGGTGCGGCTCGCACGATCCGGACCTGATCCTGCTGGACTACATGATGCCGGGCATGGATGGCCTGGATTTCCTGTCGCGTTTTCGCGCCATGCCGGGCCAGGAGATGACGCCGGTCATCATGATCACCGCCGACATGGGCCTGCAGGTACGCCACCAGGCGCTGCAGATGACGGCCAACGATTTCCTCTCCAAGCCGGTGAACCGGGTGGAACTGCTGGCGCGGGTCAAGAACATGCTGGCCATGCGCAAGTCGCAGCTGGCCATGAGCCAGAAGATCGAACACCTGGCCGAGGAGGTGGAGCAGAAGTCGCAGCAGACCAACTCCCTGGCACTCAATTCCATGGACCTGCTGGCGCGCGCGGCCGGCTATCGCGACCCCGAGACCGGCGAGCACCTGCTGCGCATGTCCAACTACACCCGCATCATCGCCGCGCAACTGGGCCTGCCCAAGGAAGAACAGGACCTGCTGCTCAACGCCGCGCCGATGCACGACATCGGCAAGATGGGCATCCCCGACCATATCCTGCTCAAACCCGGGCGCCTGGACGAAGCAGAACTGAAGGTCATGCGCCTGCATGCCCAGATCGGCGCCGACATCCTGCGCGGCAGCCCTTCCCCGCTGCTGCAGACGGCCTCGCAGATCGCCCAGACCCACCATGAGAAATGGGATGGCAGCGGCTATCCCAAGGGCCTGGCGGGCGAAGACATCCCGCTCTACGGGCGCATCGTCGCCGTGGCCGACGTATTCGACGCGCTGACCTCCTCGCGCCCCTACAAGCAAGGCTGGAACCTGGAAGACGCCTCGCGCTATCTGCGCGACAATGCCGGTTCGCACTTCGACCCGCGCTGCGTGGACGCCTTCTTCGCCGGCTGGGACGATGTACTCGATATCTACAACCGCTTCCAGGATGGCAAATGATGCTGACCTTCATTGAACCGACCCTGTTCGAGAAGCTCAGGAGCGCCCAGGCCCTGCCCTCGCCGGGCGGGGTGCGCCTGACCATCATGCGCCTGTGCGCGCAGGATGACCCCGACATGGCCGAACTGATCCACCTGGTCCAGTCCGATCCGGCGCTGTCGGGGCGCATCATCCGCATCGTCAACGTGCTCAATGCGCACCGGGTGCGGCCGATCGCCTCGGTGAGCATGGACAGCATGCTGCTGGTGGGCCTGCAGGCGGTGCGCCAGCTGGCGCTGGCGCTGTCGCTGGCCGAAACCACGGCACCGGCCTCCTGCGTCAACTTCAAGCTGCCGGCATTCTGGGCCCACAGCTTCGCCATG
The DNA here is from genome assembly GCF_035644555.1 of Herbaspirillum sp. Taxonomy (GTDB): domain Bacteria; phylum Pseudomonadota; class Gammaproteobacteria; order Burkholderiales; family Burkholderiaceae_D; genus Herbaspirillum. Next base: position 23,793 of record NZ_DASQOH010000072.1, on the reverse strand, counting down.
GCCTGCAGTGCCCAGGCCATCAGCGGCCATACCCGGGTGGCACCGCTGGGCGAGATGTTTACCACCGGCCTGCTGGCCAACATCGGCCGGCTGACCCTGGCCTCGGCCCATCCGGCCGGCTATTCCTCGCTGCTCACACGACCGTTGGAGCCCTCGGCCCAACTGGCCATGGAACAGTCGCTGTTCGGCTTCAACCACCTCAACATCGCCGCCGCCCTGATGCAGGACTGGAAGATCCCGGAACTGTTCTGCGATGCCGTCCTGCACTACGAGTCGCCCAGCCTGCCCGAGGTACTGCCGGCGCCGCGGCCGCTGGAGATCGTGTGGACCCTGGCGCTGTCCTCGGCCATGGCCGAACTGGGCTGCGGCGCGCCGGCGGCGACCGAGGCAGCGCTGCGCAAGGTCGCCACGGCGCTGCCACAACTGCAGCTGGCACCGCACGATTTCCTTGAGCTGTACCAGCAGGCCGGCGAAGACTGGCAGGACTGGACGCAGACCATGCACATCGCCGGCAAGTCGCTCTGGCAGGGCCTGCCGGCCCAGGTCCACGATCGGCTCCTGCGCCTGCAACAAACCGGCAGCGACGACGATGCTGCAGCTTGAACAACTGCTGCTCAGCGAGGCACCGGACGCCTATGTCCTGATGGACATGCAAGGCCAGGTGATCTACTGGAACCGCTGCGCCGAACAGATCTTCGGCTATGCGGCGCGGGAAGTGCTGGGCCAGCATCTATCAGACTTCATCGTGCCGCCCGAACGGCGGCAGGAAGAAGACCGTGTCTTCGCCGATACCATCAGCCTGGGACGGGCCGAATGCCAGTCCATCCGTCGCCGCAAGGATGGTTCGCTGCTGCATCTGTCGGTGTCCAACAAGCTGTTGCGCGACGAGCACGGGCATCCGCAATACGTGCTCTCCTGCAAACGCGACATCAGCCAGGCCACGGTCCTGCGCGACATCAGCCTGATCGCCGCCAGCGTGCATGGGCTCTACGATTCGCTGCCGGACGGCATCATCGTGGTCAATGCGCTGGATCGCATCGTACTGGCCAATCGCCGGGCCGGTGAACTGTTCGACTGGGAAGTGGGCGAGCTCACGGGATGCGCCATGGATGCCCTCATTCCGCAGCGCTTCCTGGCCATGCATGCGCGCAATCTGGCCACCTACCTGACCCAGACGGCGCCCCTGGCCAGCAATCCCACGCCCGACCTGTGTGGCCTCAAGCGCGATGGCAGCGAGTTTCCGGTGGATGTCAGTCTCAGTCCGCTGGTGGTGGAAGGCGAGACCTTCCTGCTCATCGCGGTGCGCGACATCAGCGACCGCAAGCGCATCGAAGAAGACCTGGCCGAAAAGAACCGCGCCCTGCAGGAGGCGGTGGAATCGCGCAACCGCTTCCTGGCCAATACCTCGCATGAACTGCGCACGCCGCTCAATGCGATCCTGGGCTTCACCGATATCCTGCTCACCCGCATCGCTGGCCCGCTGACCCCGGAGCAGGAACAGCAGCTGCAGACCGTGCACGAGAGTGCCGAACACCTGCTGGGCCTGATCACCAGCCTGCTGGATGTGTCGCGCATGGAAGCCGAGGACGCCGACCTGATTCCCGAGGCCCTGCTCTGTTCGCAGCTGATCGACCAGACCGTGGCGGTACTGCGGCCGGCGGCCGCGAAGAAGGGATTGCTGCTGGAAGTGCTGCCCTGTCCGGCCGAAACCGTGATCCACGCCAACCGTCGCGCGCTGGGCCAGATCCTGCTCAACCTGGTGGGTAACGCCATCAAGTTCACCGAGCGCGGGCAGGTGCAGGTACTCCTGCGCCAGTGCTCGCAGGGCGGCCATCTCACCACCTGCATCGACGTCCAGGACAGCGGCTGCGGCATCAGCGAGCAGGATCAGCAGAAGCTGTTCCGCGCCTTTACCCAGCTCGACGCCTCGGCCTCACGCAAGCACGCGGGCATGGGCCAGGGCCTGTACCTGAGCCAGAAGCTGGCGCACCTGATGGGCGGTGCCATCAGCGTACAGAGCCAGGTCGGCCAGGGTAGTCGCTTCACACTGTGCCTGGAGCAGAAAACCGCCGGAAACTGAGGCGCAGCGGGGATGGCATGGTTGAAGACGGGCTCGGGATATGAAGAACCGTTCCAAAACCTTGCACGATTGCGCCAGACCTGTTCACCGGCCCGCGCCGGCCTGGCTCAGTCCACGCCGCGCGCGCGGTCTTCCTTGAATTTCTTGACGAAGTCCTGGAAGGTTCCGGCGTCGATGGCATCGCGCATCTCCTGCATCAGCTGCAGGTAGTAATGCAGGTTGTGCACGGTATTCATGCGTGCTCCGAGGATTTCGCCGGCACGGTGCAGGTGGTGCAGGTAGGCGCGCGAGAAGTTCTTGCAGGCGTAGCAGTCGCAGGTCTCGTCGAAGGGGCGGTCGTCGTTCTTGTACTTGGCGTTCTTGATCTTGACGTCGCCGTAGCGGGTGAAGATCCAGCCATTGCGCGCATTGCGGGTGGGCATGACGCAGTCGAACATGTCTACGCCATTGGCCACGCCTTCGACCAGATCCTCGGGCGTGCCCACGCCCATCAGGTAGTGCGGCTTGTCGGCCGGCAGGCGCGGGCCGACATGTTCCAGCACGCGCATCATGTCTTCCTTGGGCTCGCCCACCGACAGGCCGCCAATGGCGAAGCCGTCGAAACCGAGCTCCTCCAGTCCGGCCAGCGACTCGTCGCGCAAACCCTCGAACATGCCCCCCTGGACGATGCCGAAGAGCGCATTGGGATTCTCGCCGCGGTCGAATTCATCCTTGGAACGCTTGGCCCAGCGCAGCGACATGCGCATGGACTTGCCGGCCTCTTCGCGGGTGGCCGGGCGGCCATCGATCTCGTAGGGTGTGCATTCGTCGAACTGCATGACGATGTCGGAGTTGAGCACGCGCTGGATCTGCATGGAGATTTCCGGCGAGAGGAACAGGCGGTCGCCGTTGATGGGCGAGGCGAAGTGCACGCCCTCTTCGGTGATCTTGCGCATCTCTCCCAGGGAAAACACCTGGAAGCCGCCGGAGTCGGTCAGGATGGGCTTGTCCCAGCCGATGAACTTGTGCAGCCCGCCGAACTTGCTGACCACTTCCAGCCCCGGGCGCAGCCACAGGTGGAAGGTGTTGCCGAGGATGATCTGGGCATTGATTTCCTTCAGTTCCAGCGGCGACATGGCCTTGACCGAACCATAGGTACCGACCGGCATGAAGATGGGGGTCTCGACGGTGCCGTGGTTCAGTTTGACGCGGCCGCGGCGGGCCTTTCCGTCGGTTTTCAGCAGGGTGAATTCCAGCATGGTGCTCTCTGTTTTTCAGATAGATCGGTAGATCAGGTACGGGTCAGCAGCATGGCATCGCCATAGCTGAAGAAACGGTACTTCTGGGCGATGGCGTGGGCATAGGCCGCGCGGATATGTTCATAGCCGGCAAAGGCCGACACCAGCATCAGCAGGGTCGACTTGGGCAGGTGGAAATTGGTCACCAGCAGATCGACGGTCTTGAAGGTGTAGCCGGGGGTGATGAAGAGCTGGGTGTCGTCGCTGCCGGCCTGGAGCTGGCCGTTCTGCGAACCGGACTCCAGCGCCCGCATGCTGGTGGTGCCCACGGCGACGACGCGCCCGCCGGCGGCCCGGGTGGCGCGCACGGCCTCCACCGTCTCCGGCGAGATGGTGTACCACTCGCTGTGCATCTTGTGCTGCGACAGGTCTTCCACCCGCACCGGCTGGAAGGTGCCGGCGCCCACGTGCAGGGTCACGAAGGCCTGCTTGACGCCGCGCGCGGCCAGTTGTTCCAGCAGCGCCTGGTCGAAGTGCAGGCCGGCGGTGGGCGCGGCGACCGCGCCGGGCGCCTTGGCGTAGACGGTCTGGTAGCGGGTTTCGTCGTAGGCGTCGGCTTCGTGATCGATGTAGGGTGGCAAGGGCAGGCTGCCGTATTGCTCCAGCAGTTCGAAAGCATCCGCCGGGAAGTGCAGCGTATAGAACTCGCCGAAACGTTCACCCACCGTGACATCGAAGGCGTCGGCCAGGCGGATGCGGCTGCCCGGCGGCGGCGACTTGGAGGCACGCACCTGGGCGTGCACGGTACGCGCATCGAGGATGCGTTCGACCAGGGCCTCGATCTTGCCGCCGGTTTCCTTCACGCCGAACAGGCGCGCCTTGATCACGCGGGTATCGTTGAAGACCAGCAGGTCGCCGGGCTGCAGCAGGTCGACGATGTCGGAAAAACGGCGGTCGGTCAGCTGCGCACCCTGCACCTGCAGCAGGCGCGAGGCACTGCGCTCGGCCAGCGGGGTCTGGGCGATCAGCTCGGGGGGGAGATCGAAATCGAAGTCGGAAAGAGAGTACATGCTTGCAAAATAATGATGGAGGCGGCGTCGACAGCGACCAGTGCTCAAACGCGATCGAGAGAAAACGAAAGCGAGAATGCGGTCGGGTCCGGCAGCCTTCCCCGGCAAGAAGTGTTGCCGGCGGGATTGATACTGTAAATATTCACAGTAAAATAGCGTAACCCGCTATTTTACGCTGTCTGCGCGTTTTTCCCATCTCCGTGTGCGACTAGTGTACCTATGGCAATCCGACTATCCGACCGCTGACCGCATGCCCGCTACCGCGAAGAAAACCAGTTCACCGGCCTCGAAGAAAAAAGCCGCACCCGCCGCCAAGCCTGCCGCCAAGCCCGAAAACAAGCTGGCCAAGCTGGGCCTGCACAATGACATGGACCTGGTGCTGCACCTGCCGCTGCGCTACGAGGACGAGACCACCCTCATGAGCATCGCCGAAGCCTCCCTGCGTGGCCTGCAGACGGTGCAGGTGGAAGGCGTGGTGACGGCCTGCGAAGTGCAGTTCCGCCCGCGCCGGCAACTGATCGTGACGGTGGGTGACGACAGCGGCCAGCTGACGCTGCGTTTCATCAACTTCTACGGCAGCCAGACCAAGCAACTGGCCGAAGGTACCCGGGTGCGGGTGCGCGGCGAGTTGCGACATGGTTTCTTCGGGGCCGAGATGGTCCATCCTTCCTACAAGGTGGTCAACCAAGGGGCCCCGCTGCCGGACGTGCTTACGCCGGTCTATCCTGCCGGCGAAGGCCTGTCGCAGGCCTACCTGCGCAAGGCCATTGCCAATGCCATGAGCCGGCTGGACTGGAGCGATACGCTGCCGCCCTCGATGTTGCAGACCCTGGACCTGGCCGCCTTCGAGCCATCAGTGCGGCTGCTGCACAACCCGCCGCCGGACGTGGATGAATACGCGCTGACGGAAAAGTCACATCCGGCCTGGATCCGCATGAAGTTCGATGAACTGCTGGCGCAGCAGCTTTCGCTCAAGCGCGCCCAGGCAGCGCGGCGCGCCAAGACCGCGCGGGCCTTGACGGTGACCGGACGCCTCACCGAGGAATTGACCAAGGTCCTGCCGTTCCAGCTGACCGGCGCGCAGCAGCGCGTGCTGGAGGAAATCCGCGCCGACCTGCGCCAGTCCTTCCCCATGCAGCGACTGCTGCAGGGCGATGTGGGCAGCGGCAAGACGGTGGTGGCGGCACTGGCGGCGGCTCAGGCCATCGACAGTGGCTGCCAGGCCGTGCTGATGGCGCCCACCGAAATCCTGGCCGAGCAGCACTTCCGCAAGATCGCGGCCTGGCTGGAGCCGCTGGATGTGGGTGTGGCCTGGCTTTCCGGCAGCCAGAAGAAGAAGGAAAAGACCGAGGCCCTGGCCCATATCGAATCGGGCGCAGCGCGTCTGGTCATCGGCACCCATGCGCTGATCCAGGACACGGTGCAGTTCGAGAACCTGGGCCTGGTGATCGTGGACGAACAGCATCGCTTCGGCGTCGGCCAGCGCCTGGCGCTGCGCAACAAGAGCTTCAATCCTGAGGACCGGGACGCCGCCGCCGTGCCGCACCAGCTGATGATGTCGGCCACGCCCATTCCGCGCACCCTGGCCATGACCTATTACGCCGACCTGGAAGTATCGGTGATCGATGAACTGCCGCCGGGCCGCTCGCCCATCGTGACCCGCGTGATCGATCAGAACCGCCGGGACGAAGTGATCGAACGGGTACATGCGGCGGCACTGGAAGGCAAGCAGATCTACTGGGTCTGCCCCTTGATCGAGGAATCGGAGGCGCTGCAGCTGCAGACCGCCACCGATACCCATGCGGCGCTATCGGCGGCGCTGCCTGATCTCAGTATCGGGCTGGTACACGGGCGCATGAAACCGGTCGAGAAACAGGTCGTCATGGAAGGCTTTAGCCGGGGCGCGATCCACCTGCTGGTGGCCACGACGGTGATCGAGGTGGGCGTGGACGTGCCCAATGCCTCGCTGATGGTGATCGAGCATGCGGAGCGTTTCGGCCTGTCGCAATTGCACCAGTTGCGCGGACGGGTCGGACGCGGGTCGGCCGCCAGCGTGTGCCTGCTGCTGTACCAGGGGCCGCTGGGCGGTACCGCCAAGCAGCGCCTGGCCACCATGCGCGAAACCACGGATGGCTTCGAGATCGCCCGGCGCGACCTGGATATCCGCGGCCCCGGCGAATTCCTGGGTGCGCGCCAGTCGGGCGAGGCCATGCTGCGCTTTGCCGATCTCGGCACCGACCAGTGGCTGGTGGAAAAGGCCAGGGATACCGCCCAGGCCCTGCTGGAACACGCACCCGACATCGTCGATCGCCATCTGGCACGCTGGCTGGGCGGGCGCGAAGACTATCTCAAGGTCTGAACCGGCATGCCCTGCGCGGCCAAACCTTTCATGGAACAGGGAAGACCCGGCGCAGTAAACGGGAATCGGCAAAATGCCAATCGATTTTCCGTAAAAATCGAGAATATCTTCGCTTAATGTCGATTGACGCCTCACAATACAGAGTCCAATCTACGGCCCACATGAATCGGTCCATCCACCGCTGATGGCGCCGGCAAGCGTCATCGCCAGGCTGCAGGATGACCATTGTGCAACTAGAGAAGGCTGATAATTTTGGTTTCCAACCACGATCCACAAACCTCCCGCAGACTGCTCTGCCCGATCTGCCAGCGTGCCCTGTCGGCATGCATCTGCCATTGGACCTCACCGATCGACCATGCCGTCGATGTCCTGATCCTGCAACACCCCCTGGAAGTCAGCAATGCCAAGAACAGCGTGCGGCTGCTGCACCTGAGCCTGCCGTACAGCAAGCTGGTGATCGGCTCGGTGTTCGACCCGGAAGAGCTGCAGCAGCAACTGCATGCACCCTCGCGCGTACGCAACGTGCCCGAGAGCGAACCGGTGCAGCCGGTACTGCTCTACACCGACGACGCGGCCACGGCCGAGACCCGGCATTTCGATGCCCGCACGATGATGGTGGACAAGCAACAGGCCATCAAGCGGATCCGCCTGGTGATTCTCGACGGCACCTGGCGCAAGAGCCGCAAGATGCTCTTCGAGAATCCGCTGCTGCAGGCCTTGCCGCGCATGGTACTGGTGGATACCCCGACCTCGCGCTACACCATCCGCAAGTCGCACAAGCCGGAACAGCTGTCCACCCTGGAAGCCGCCGGCTATGCCCTGATGCAACTGGAACGCAACAGCGAGAAATATCATCCGCTGATGACCGCCTTCGACAACTTCGTTCTGCAGCAGGGCTACATGCGCATGCACGGCCAGGCCGCCCGCCGCAGCGAATAGGCGAACGGTCGACGAAGGATGGCCTGAAGGTCTGTGTACGCGCCAGGCTCATGCGGAAACCCGGCAGAAATCGCGCAAAGAACCGGTGACATGGTGCCTGCACCCGCTGCGGGGAACCATTCCGGCCCAGGCGGGACCAAGCTCTTCCGGCTGCCTGGCGCAGCCGTTCTTGTTCAGGCAGCCGCGCATTGCGCTTATAATTGAGCGGATCGAGGCAATGAACCTTGAACATTCCTGACACGCGCTGGCGCCCGTCAGCGCAATCCCATCCTGCGAACAATCAACACATGAGTTCCGAATTCCTGCAACTGGCTGAAAAAGTCACTCAGCTCGCCAAGCTGGCGCAACGCCTGCGCGAAGAAAATGCCGAGCTGCGCCGGAAAGTCAAACTGCTCTCCGAAGACAACACCACCCTGACCGCCCGCGTGGACGATGCCTACCAGCGCGTGAGCGCCGTACTGGCGCAATTGCCGGTGGCCGAGGCAGAAGAAGAAGCGGCGGCTGCCGCCGACGAGGAGGCCGCATGAGCACCATCCAGATCCAGGCCATGATCATGGGCCAGTCCTATACCCTGGCCTGCCAGGAAGGGGAACAGGCGGCGCTGCACCACGCAGTGGCCTACCTCGACCAGAGGATGCGCGCAATCCGCGATGCCGGGCGCATCAAGGGCACCGATCGCATCGCCGTGATGGCCGGCTTGGGCATCGCTGCCGAGTTGCTGAGCATGCAACGCGCCGAGGGGCCCTTCGCCGGCCTCACCATTGCCCAATGGCAGCAACAGATCGCCGCCATCACCGAAGTGGTGGACCAGGCACTGGCGCCACAGGAAAAACTGTTCTGATCGCTGGCGATACATCGGTACCCCCGATATGCCGATATGGCGCAAAACACGATGGCTGCCCGAGGGCAGCCATTTTGCATTTCATGGGAGAGTGGGGGCATGTGCCGGGGCGATCCGGCGATGGAAAATCCGGTTACAAAATCGCCAGTAAATTTTTCACGCAAGTCTTGGAGAGCGACGGCGAATGCGTTAGACTTCGTACTCCTGCCGTGTTCGCGATTGCCATATATTCCTTGAACCATTTACGAGCATAGGTTGTGGGATTGTTCGATGGGCGTGAGCGTCGCTAGTCCGATGAACCCGAAATTGAACTACTGCAGCCAACTTGAACCGTCAGGTTCAGGATGCCGGCACAGCGGCACAGGCGGGACTTGATTCAAGGAAAACGGCTGCATCTGCAGCCGTTTTTTTATGCCCGTCCGGTTTCGCCGGTGGTGCTGCTTCTCAGCTCTCGCGCTTGCGCGCGCTCTTGCGCTCCTGCCCCACTTCATCGATGGCGTCCTGGAATTCGGTCACGTCTTCGAAGCTCTTGTAGACCGAGGCGAAACGGATATAGGCAATCTTGTCCAGCCGCTTCAGTTCGCGCATGACCAGCTCGCCAACCTGCCCCGACATCACTTCCCGCTCCCCGCTCTGCAACAGCTTGTCCTGGATGCTCTGGATCGCCATGTCCACCGCCTCGGCCGACACCGGGCGCTTGCGCAGGGCCAGCATCAGGCTGCCGCGCAGCTTGGCGGGGTCGAACTCGGTACGGCTGCCATTCTTCTTGACGATCACCGGCAGGGTCAGCTCAATGCGCTCATAGGTGGTGAAGCGCTTGTCGCAGTTGCCGCAGCGACGGCGGCGGCGGATCGAATGACCGTCCTCGGACAATCGGGTGTCCAGCACCGGGGTATCTTCGTGATTGCAGAATGGGCACTTCATGGCGGCAGTGATTTGATTGGACTGGACAAGGAGGGACCGCCCTCCTGACTTCGTGGTACGACCCGATGCCGGCGATCCGGACCAGGGCGGCAGTATTGCATACCCCCGCCCCTGGCGGCCATCGTATCGTCGTACAGATAAACGACGGCGCCCGCAAAGACGGGCGCCGTCGGATACCGCATGGAACATCGAGCCGTCAGACCGGCGACGCCCGCCCGCAGCGGGCCGGCGTCACGGTCCTGCTCAGCCGTAGACCGGGAAGGCGTCGGTCAGCTTCTTCACTTCGACCTTCACGCGCTCGATGGTGGCAGCGTCGTGCGGGTTATCCAGCACGTCGGCGATCAGGTTGCCGACCTTCTCGGCCTCGGCTTCCTTGAAACCACGGGTGGTCATGGCCGGGCTGCCCAGGCGGATGCCCGAGGTCACGAACGGCTTTTCCGGGTCGTTGGGGATGCCGTTCTTGTTGCAGGTCATGTGGGCCGAACCCAGGATGGCTTCGGCTTCCTTGCCGGTCAGGCCCTTGGGGCGCAGGTCCACCAGCATCACGTGGGACTCGGTGCCGCCGGAGACGATGCGCAGGCCGCGCTTGATCAGGGTCTTGGCCAGCACGTCGGCGTTCTTGACCACCTGCTGCTGGTAGGCCTTGAATTCGGGCGAAGCGGCTTCCTTGAAGGCCACGGCCTTGGCGGCAATGACGTGCATCAGCGGACCGCCCTGGATACCAGGGAAGATGGCCGAGTTGATGGCCTTTTCATGCTCGGCCTTCATCAGGATCACGCCACCGCGCGGACCGCGCAGGGACTTGTGGGTGGTCGAGGTGACGAAGTCGGCGAAAGGCACCGGGTTGGGGTACACACCGGCGGCGATCAGGCCGGCATAGTGGGCCATGTCGACCATGAAGTAGGCGCCGACTTCCTTGGCGATCTTGGAGAAGCGCTCGAAGTCGATGCGCAGCGAGTAGGCCGAGGCACCAGCGATGATCAGCTTGGGCTTCTTCTCGCGGGCCAGCGCTTCCATGGCTTCGTAGTCGATCTCTTCCTTGTCGTTCAGGCCATAGGAGACCACGTTGAACCACTTGCCCGACATGTTCAGTGCCATGCCGTGGGTCAGGTGGCCACCTTCAGCCAGCGACATGCCCATGATGGTGTCGCCCGGCTTCAACATGGCGAAGAACACGCCCTGGTTGGCCTGGGAACCGGAGTTGGGTTGCACGTTGGCGGCTTCGGCACCGAACAGGGCCTTGAGACGGTCGATGGCCAGCTGTTCGGCCACGTCCACGTATTCGCAGCCACCGTAGTAGCGCTTGCCCGGATAGCCTTCGGCATACTTGTTGGTCAGTTGCGAACCTTGCGCTTCCATGACGGCCGGCGAAGTGTAGTTTTCCGAAGCGATCAGCTCGATGTGATCCTGCTGGCGTGCGTTTTCCTTCTGGATGGCAGACCACAGGTCGGGATCGACTTTCGCGAGAGTCTGGTTCTTGTCAAACATGGTGTTTCTCCAAATTGATGAGGTGCGGCCGAAGATCGGGTCACCGGATGCGCGAAGGCATGCCTGATGCTCGACTTCCAAAATCGAATGAGGGCCAGAAAATACGGGGGATTGCGGGCAGCCTCAGTCGTACTGTCCATTCGGCTGCCCAGGCGCACGGCTGTTGAAATCTCACGCTTCCCGATGGATCCCCATCTTGGTCGGTTTTACCCGACGTTTCGCCAGTCACGTGAGACGAAATGGTGAGCGCATTGTAGTGAAATGGGGCGATTTCGGCAAGAAGCATGGCTGCTTCGCAACATCCTCGCTCGCGCCGCGCAAGCCCGGAAAAGCGAGCCGTCCTTCGTAAAAAGCCGCTTTGGGCTACAATTTCGTTTTCTTTCCGGAACGTCGGCCTCAAGGCTGCACCTGCCCGCCCGCCGGCACCGGTTCTTACGCCACACAACAGGAGAATCAAGAGATGGTCGTGTTGATTACGGGAGCTACCGCAGGCTTCGGCGCCGCCATGGCGCGCAAATTCGCCGGCAACGGTCACAAGGTGATCGCAGCCGGTCGCCGCAAGGAGCGCCTGGATGACCTGGTCAAGGAACTGGGCGCCGACAAGGTCCTGCCGCTGGTGCTGGACGTGACCAGCAAGCAGTCCATCGAAACCGGCCTGGCCAGCCTCTCCGGCGACTGGAAGCAGATCGACGTCCTGATCAACAATGCCGGCCTGGCACTGGGACTGGGGCCGGCCCACGAAGTGGCGCTGTCGGACTGGGAAACCATGATCGATACCAACGTCAAGGGACTGGTCACCATCACCCACGCCCTGCTGCCCGAGATGGTCAAGCGCGGCAGCGGCACCATCATCAACCTGGGCTCGGTAGCCGGTGCCTACCCCTACCCCGGCGGCAACGTGTACGGCGCCACCAAGGCCTTCGTGGACCAGTTCACGCTGAACCTGCGCGCCGACCTGGTCGGCACTGGCGTACGTGCCACCAACCTGGCCCCTGGCCTGTGCGGCGGCACTGAGTTCTCCAACGTGCGCTTCAAGGGCGACGATGGCGCTGCGGCCAAGGTCTATGAAGGCACCACCCCGCTGACGGCCGAAGATATCGCCGAAGCCGCCTTCTGGGTCGCCACCATGCCGGCGCACGTGAACATCAACTACATGGAACTGATGCCGACCTGTCAGGGTTTCAGCCCCTTCAACATCAAGCGCAAACAGTAAGGGATGGGGTAAAATGGCGTTTTTGCCGAAGGCGCCCCCGGCGCCGCAGGAACGCCATTTTCGCCACGTTCCCCCAGGCAGGATACGCGGCCTTCGCAATTCCTGTCTTCGCGGCAACATTTGATGCGATTGTTCGATTGACTCCTTTTCCGCTGCCACAGCAGATTTCCCAATAACAAGAAGCATATGAGTGCCGCCAGTAGTCCATTCGACTGGAACATCCGGGTCTACTATGAAGATACCGACACCGGAGGCGTGGTCTTCTACGCCAACTACCTGAAGTTCTTCGAGCGCGCCCGCACGGAATGGCTGCGCTCCTTCGGTTTCCAGCAACAGCACCTGGCCCGGACCACCGGGGCGATCTTCGTGGTGCGGAACACCAATGTCGACTATCTGTCGCCAGCGCGCCTGGACGATGAACTCCGCCTGACCGTCGTGGTCGAAAAACTTCGAAATGCTTCCATGGAATTTTCCCAGGAAGCCTGGCGCCTGCCGTCGGGGGATGGCAAGACCGCCTGCAACGGGGAACAGACGCTGCTGGCGCGGGGCCGCATCACCGTCGTATGCGTAGACGAAGCCACTTTCCGTCCACGTCCCATTCCCGAAGAATTGCTCACCTGCATCAGGAATGTCACATGATGTCAACGGAAAAGCGCATCCAGACCTTTATGGTTCTGGGAAGCCAACAGCCCGGCCAGGCCATCCTGCCGCTTGGGACGATATCCGAAACGGAAACCTTCTACCTAAAATGACCGTCTTTTGTTTCATGTATTCGATTCGATAACTGAACAAAAGATACAAACCGCCGACTTACCATCCATTCACCGCTGCCACGCCGCCACCCTTCCCCATGAACGTCACACAAGACCTGTCCTTCATTTCACTGATCGCAAACGCGTCCGTTTTGGTGCAACTGGTGATGCTGCTGCTGCTGACCGCATCGATCACCAGCTGGACCTACATCTTCCGCAAGATGTTCACCATCCGCGCCGCCCGCATGCAGACCGAGGAATTCGAACGCGTCTTCTGGTCCGGTGGCAATCTCTCGGCGCTGTACCAGGAGGCCCTGTCCAACCGCCGCAAGGCCGGTAGCGGTGGTGCCATGGAACGCATCTTCCAGGCCGGCATGGGTGAATTCACCAAGGCCAAGGCCTCGGTCACGGCCCGTGGCGGTGCGGTCGATCCCGGCCTGCTGCTGGACGGCGCCCGCCGCGCCATGCGCGCAGCCTACCAGCGCGAAATGGATGCCCTGGAATCGCACCTGGCCTTCCTGGCTTCGGTCGGCTCGGTCTCCCCGTATGTCGGTCTGTTCGGCACCGTCTGGGGCATCATGAACGCCTTCCGTGGCCTGGCCAACGTGCAGCAGGCCACCCTGGCGGCCGTCGCCCCCGGCATCGCCGAAGCCCTGATCGCCACCGCCATCGGCCTGTTCGCCGCCATCCCGGCCGTGGTCGCCTACAACCGCTACTCGCACGATATCGACCGCCTGGCGATCCGCTTCGAAAGCTTCATCGAAGAGTTTTCCAACATCTTGCAACGTCAGGCACGCTAATGGCTGGCTCATCGATGCGCGGGGGCCGTCCCCGCAAGTTCAAGTCCGAGATCAACGTCGTGCCCTACATCGATGTGATGCTGGTGCTGCTGATCATCTTCATGGTGGCCACGCCCATCACCAACCCCAGCGTGATCAACCTGCCCACGGCCGGCAAGTCAACCCAGCCGCCGTCGGACTACATCGAGATCGCCCTCAAGCCCAACACCCAGGCCACGATCCGCATCAACGGCCCCAAGAGCGGCGGCAAGAAGGCCGAGACCGTGACCGGCAAGACCGATCTGGCCGAACGCCTGCGCAAGCTGCATGAAGACAATCCCGAGCTGGCCGTGATGATTTCGGCGGACAAGGAAATCAAGTATGACGAAGTGGTCCAGGTGATCTCGGAAGCGAAGAAACAGGGCATCGCGCGGGTCGGCCTGGCCACCAAGTAAGCGCATACCCCAGCGATATGAGCGATAACGCACACTACAACATCCCCAAGGCCCCGGGCCGCTGGCGTGCCATCACGCTGGCGCTGGTGATGCACGTGGCCCTGTTCCTGTTCTTCTGGATCGGAATCCGCTGGCAGAGCGAGACCCCGCTCACGGTGGAAGCCGAGATCTGGGACCCGCAATACAAGGAAGCCGCCCCTCTGCCTACCCCGCCGCAGCCGGAACCGGCGCCGGTGGTCGAGCCGCCAAAGCCGCAGCCGCAGCCGCAACCCCAGCCCGAACCCAAGCCTGTCCCGCCCAAGGTGATCGACGAACCCAAGGTCGAGAAGCCCGATATCGCGCTGGAAAAGGAAAAGAAGCGCAAGGAAGAGCAGGAAAAGCTGGAGAAACAGGAAAAGGCCGACAAGCTCAAGGCCGAGAAGGAAAAGGCCGAGCGCGAGAAGAAGGAACAGGCTGAAAAGGACAAGGCCGACCGCGAAAAGAAGGAAAAGCTGGAAGCCGAGAAGCAGAAGAAACTGAAGGAAGAGAAACAGAAGGAAGAAGAGGCCAAGAAGAAGGCCGACGCCGAGAAGCAGGCTGCCGACAAGAAGAAGCAGCAGCAGGCCGCGGCTGACGCCAAGGCTGCCGAACAGCGTCGCCAGGAAGACCTGAAGCGCATGATGGGCCAGGCCACCAGTGCCACCGGTGGTACCGGCACGGCCGAGAAGTCGCAAGGTCCCAAGGGCAGCCCGGACTACGCCAACAAGCTGCGCGCCAAGATCCGCAGCAACACTGTGTTCGATAACAGCGGCGTAAGCGGAAACCCTGCCGGGGAGTACACTGTCGAATTGTTCCCGGATGGGACCGTGCGTACGGTGCGTGTGAACAAACCTTCAGGCGTGCCGGGCTTCGACGAAGCCGTGCGTACGGCCATCATGAAGTCGCAGCCCTTCCCGGCCGACAAGGATGGCAAGGTACCGTCCAGCTTCACTTTCACCCATTATCCGAAAGATCAGTAAACGATGATTAAAGCCCGTTACCTGACCAGCATCGCCGCCGCCACCGCCGTGGTGGCCGGCCTGTCCTTCGCCCCGGCCTCGCAGGCGCAGATCCGCTTCGAGATCACCGGCGTGGGTGCTTCGCAGATCCCGATCGCCATCACCGCCTTCCCCGGCGAGGAATCGGCCCCGCAACAGATCACCTCGGTGGTCAAGGCCGACCTGGCCCGCAGCGGCATCTTCAAGCTCATCGACAATGGCGATGCCCTCTCCGATTCCTCCGCCATCAACTATGGCGACTGGCAGAAGCGCGGCGCCAATGCGCTGGCCGTAGGTAGCGTCACGCGTCTGGCCGATGGCCGATTTGACGTGCGTTATCGCCTCTTCGACACCGTGCAGTCGAGCCAGCTGTCGGCGCTCTCCATCGGCGCCCAGCCGCAGCTGCTGCGCCTGACCGCCCACAAGATCGCCGATGACATCTATCAGAAGCTGACCGGCATCCCCGGCATCTTCTCCACCCGCATTTCCTACGTGACCAAGTCCGGCAGCGAATATCGCCTGGAAGTGGCAGACGCCGATGGCGAAGGCACCCAGGTGGCGCTGCGCTCCAATGAGCCCATCATCTCGCCGTCCTGGTCGCCCGATGGCACCAAGGTCGCGTATGTCTCCTTCGAAATGAAGAAGCCGGTGGTCTACATCCAGAACCTGGTGACCCGCCAGCGCTCCATCGTGGCCAACTTCAAGGGCAGCAACTCGGCCCCGGCCTGGTCGCCGGACGGTTCGCGCCTGGCCGTGGCCCTGACCCGCGACGGCCTGACCCAGGTCTACGTGATCAATGCCGACGGCTCCGGCCTGCGCCGCCTGACCAACAGCGCCGGCATCGATACGGAACCGCAGTTTTCGCCCGATGGCGGCAGCATCTATTTCACCAGCGACCGCAGCGGCGGCCCGCAGGTGTACAAGGTCGGCCTGGATGGCGGCTCGCCGCAACGGGTCACCTTCAACGGCAGCTACAACATCAGCCCGCGCATTTCGCCTGACGGCAAGACGCTGGCCTTCATCTCGCGTCGCGACGGCCTGTTCCAGCTCTATGCGCTGGACCTGACCAATGGCCAGGAGACCCGCCTCTCCGACGGCAGCCGTGACCAATCGCCCAGCTTTGCGCCCAACGGCAAATACATCATGTACGCGACGGAATCTGGTCGTCGCGGATCCCTGGCCGTCGTCTCCGTCGACGGCCGAATCAAACAGCGTCTCACGACGCAGGCCGGTGATATCAGGGAACCGACCTGGGGTCCGTTCATGAAATAAAGAAATCCAATATTGCTTTCATCACGACAAGGAGAAATCCAAAATGCGCACTATCAGTACCTTCGCCCTCATCGTCTCCAGTGCAGTCCTGCTGGCCGCCTGCTCGTCCACCAAGCTGGACGACAAGGCTAACGCTCCCGTGCAGAACGGCGCCAGCAACGGCGCTGACACCCGCGCCGTGGGCACCGTCAACGCCGGTTCGGTCGATCCGCTGAACGATCCGCAAGGCGTGCTGGCCAAGCGTAGCGTGTACTTCGACTACGACAGCTACACCGTCAAGCCGGAATACCGTACCGTGATCGAGAACCACGCCAAGTATCTGGTGGCGCACAAGGATCGCAAGGTCATCATCCAGGGCAACACCGATGATCGCGGCGGCGCAGAGTACAACCTGGCCCTGGGTCAGAAGCGCGCCGAAGCCGTCCGCAAGGCACTGGTCCTGCTGGGCGTATCGGATGCACAGGTGGAAGCGGTCTCCTTCGGCAAGGAAAAGCCCAAGGCACTGGGCCAGGATGAAGCGTCCTACGCCGAGAACCGTCGCGCTGACATCGCTTATCAATAATCGACATGCATACCGCTTTCAAACTGAAATCGGTGACCGTGGCGGCCTTACTGGCCGCCACGGCTTTCCTACCGCTTACCGCCCGTGCCGGCCTGTTTGACGATGACGAGGCGCGCAAGGCCATCCTGGACATGCGTGCCAAGATCGAAGCCCTGCAGCGCGATGTCGCCAACAAGGCCGACAAGAACAGTGTCCTGACCCTCTCGGACCGCAACGACAACCTGCAATCGCAGATTGCCGCGCTGCGCGGCCAGATCGAGGTCCTGACCAACGAGATTACCAACGCCCAGCAACGACAGAAGGATTTCTACGTCGATCTGGACGCGCGCCTGCGCAAGCTGGAACCCCAGCAGGTGAACGTCGATGGCCAGACCGTGGCTGTGGGCGTGTCCGAACAGCAGGCCTATGATGCGGCCCTGTCACAATTCAAGGGCGGCGATTACAAGGGAGCGGCCAATGCCTTCGCCGACTTCCTCAAGCGCTATCCGCAATCCGGCTACGCCCCTTCGGCGCAGTACTGGCAAGGCAATTCCCTGTACGCCCAGCGCGACTACAAGGGCGCCATTGCCGCGCAGCAGGTGGTGGTGAAGAATTATCCGGACAACCCCAAGGCCGCTGACGCCCTGCTCAACATCGCCAGTTCGCAGGCCGAGCTGAAGGACAAGGCTGCCGCCAAGAAGACCCTGGAGCAGTTGATCGCCAAGTATCCGAACACCCCTGCCGCCCAGACCGGCAAGGACCGGATGGCCTCACTGAAGTAAGCACGCACCACGGGATGGTGCGGCGTGACAGGCGATCATCGCCGGGCGGGCGTATCGTGCCGCCTCAGTGTTGACAGTGCCGATAGAGTTTGCCTATAATAGCGGTCTTTCGGGTCGTTAGCTCAGTTGGTAGAGCAGCGGACTTTTAATCCGTTGGTCGCAGGTTCGAGTCCCGCACGACCCACCAATAAATAAAAGGGTTCCAGCTTGCTGGAGCCCTTTTTCTTTGTGCGCCTAAAAGCACGGGGTTACACCGGGGTTACAATGGCGGTCAAATTCGATCAATTTAGCCGCCTCTCTCCCCAGCAGATCTGAGTGAACTCGCCCCTGCAGTTTATTCCATGCCTAGATCCTCCAAACCCTCTCCTTCCTGCCCATCATGGTTTCATCTGGAACGTTATTCCCGCACCAAGTCTCTTGACTTCGATGGCTGGAAAACACAGATAGGCAATCGCATCTATCTGGAAGGACTGATCGCCAGCGAGCAATACGAACTATTTGATCTTCACTTTGCAGAGATCAGTGCCGGCCCATTTCATGACATCGGCTTCGATGCAAACTACGCAGCCCCCTCTTCGGTCTATCCACTGACGATCGCAAAAACCGTGACCATCCTCGAAGCACTCATCGGCAACATGGAAAAAGATGAAGTAGATCGGCATACTCAATGTGATGAGAAGCTAACAGACATCGGTGCCGATGGGTTCTCGATGCAGCGGCACGTCACCATCGACCTTCGGGCGTCCGAGAGCAAAATAAGACGAGACTTCGAAAAATACTTGACTGCAGAAATCCAAGCAAATCGCCAACGATTCGAGCGCAAACGGGAGGCCGAAATCACAGAGACGGTCTTGGCATCTTGGTCTAGACAACGGATCCTCCCCTACCAAGATCTCATCTTGTGGTTCAGACGGCGAGGAGAAAAGAGGCCATCTGACCAGGTACTATCCACATGGCTGTATCCAGATGGCGCCGGGACCAAAGACAAGGTACGGGAAATCGGCGATGCTGCAAATTTTGCCTTCACCATGACCACATTGCGCCAGCTAGCGTTGGCAGCCGAATCCTGAAGCCCCCTTTTTCTGCGGGAAAAAATCCAGAAAAAGATCACCCCACTTAGAAAAGGCAACCGCATAAAGTCTCGTCTGTCCGGCTAATTCCTAGCCGGCCCTTCAACAGGACTAATATGCAATCTGACCTTTTTAGCCGTTCCGCAGCAGCGCAATACCTCGGCGTTAAACCCCAAACTCTCGCTGTCTGGTTCTCTACCGGACGCTATTCCTTGCCGGTGGTCAAAGTAGGGCGGTACGCCAAATATCGTCTGAGCGATTTGCAAGCTTTCCTTCAGGCAAATACCTTCTCACATTCTGGCTCTACCCAAAGCGGAGAGTCGGCATGAGCACTAACGTGCCCGTGGAACTGGAAGAAGTGACCCTGCTTACAAGCAATGGTGAGCAGGATCCTTTTGCCAAAGTCTTCGACATCGCTGCAGCCACACTTGCAGAGCAAGGGCTGCCCCTTGGAGCCAGAGTACGCCAGCACGCTCTTCTGCCACTTCAGTTGCTGAAGTGCAGAACCCTGCGCACTTGCTGCTCATCTGAAGCTGCTTGCTCCAATCATGGACTCGTTGCTGCTGCGGCCAAACAGCTCGGCAGGTATGCGGGTATCCAAGATTTCGCTAGATCGAAGGGCTTGGATACGCTCGGCTCGGCCATTGCCGCCGCAGACATTACTCGACCGCCTTCGTGCGAGGAAATCCGAGAGAGCGGCGCCACCACTTGCCCACCAGGTGGTTGTCCGTTGCCGGGTGGCAGCATCGCAGAATCACCAGAAGATCTTCTGCAGTGGAAGTGCGCACACAAGGATATCGGCGACGTCATCCTCGCTCGATCGGTCGTTGCCAGCGAGTTTGGCAGCGGCTTACTTGTCGCACCTGGAGATAAGATGTATGCCCCTCACGAGGGTGCATATCAGCCTATTGATACCAGGAAGATCCAGAATCTGATCATCAAGCACCTGGATACTGACGCCACTATCACGAGGGCTAATGCTATCCGCAAGATGATCCTGGCCATCGAACTTTCAGATGCTGAAGTGCAGCCGAGCCCTAACCACATCTGCTTCGCCAATGGCACGCTGGACGTCACCACCGGACGACTGGGTGAACACGACATCAGCAACAATCTGTTCAACCGCATTCCGCACAGCTACGTTTCGGGTAGCCAATGCCCCAACTTCATGGCCTTCCTGGATAGCATCTGGCAAGGCGACAGTGACGTGCTGCAAAAGCGACAGTTCATCCAGCAGTGGATGGGCGGCCTCTTGCTCGCCGACAGCAGCCAGCAGTGCATGCTGATATTGAAAGGGGAAGGATCTAACGGCAAGTCTGTATTGATGGACATCGCACGCCACATGGTTGGCGAGGCAAACACAACCAGCGCTATGCTGCACAGGTTGAAGCATCCAGATGTCCGTGCCACACTGGATAAGAAGCTCCTGAACCAGTCCCCGGACTTACCGAAGCTACGTCATGTATCGGATGGTGAGTTCAAGGCAATCATCGGCGGCGACTCGATTGAAGCGTCGGCGAAATACAAGCCATCCTCGCATTTCAAGCCCTACGTCAGGTTGATGGTAGCGACGAACAACATGCCTCATAGCAGCGACACCACCGAAGGCTACTTCCGTCGGTTGGTGGTGTTGACGTTTAACCGTCATTTTTCCGAGCACGAGCGAGATCCCCAGTTGCTCACGAAGCTCAAGGATGAAATGCCTGGAATTGTTGCCTGGGCGGTTGCCGGTGCACGGGCACTGCGAGCACAAGGCAGATTTTCGATTCCGCCATCATCTGCTCTGGAAATTCAAGCATATCGTGCGGAGATATCACCAGCCAGGAGCTTTGCCGAGGAATGCCTTGTGCCATCGCAAGGTCCCAGTAGCATCAAGGCTCAAGAACTGTTCTCGGCATACAGCACCTGGTGCAGATCACACGGATTCTCGCCGGGCAATTCGGTTTCGCTTGGTAGGGAGCTTAGCAGCCTGGGCTTCCGCTCAAGGAAGGTCAGCTCAACCGTCTGGATGGTCAGCCCCAGCGATGCAGGGCGACAGTACTTCCCCAGCAATATCGCAACCCTACCAGCGACACATCGCCAGCCAGCTCAGGTGATGTAATCCAAGTCAGTCTCCCCACCCTCAAAAGTGGGGAGCGTTCGGATAGACTCGGGCAGTTCGTTAGACCCTGCCAACTGGCCGCAGGGAAGATAGGGAAGATGTCTGCGCAAAACCGTCTAGCCTCCCCCTTACGGTCAGAACGTCGCATCCGAAATTCCGCACATACAGGTCGCCATACACCATAAGCTGTGAACCACGACTGTTACCGTAGGGAAGATAGGGAGGATACCTGCTTAAACTTCCTGCTGTCTGACATCGCAGATCCTGAAATACTCCCGGAAGAAGTCTTTCCGAGTGGAGCTCCGTACACCACTGTGATCGCAGCCCATGAAAATTTTTTTAATTTTCCGATCGCATTCCAAAACCGAAGTTAACATACTGATAGGGTAAGCAAGAAAGCCCCAATTTATAACAAGAAAGGAATATAAAAATGAGAGGAGATACAGCAAAAGCCATACACAACATGGGCGGAACAACCATGGTTAGCCGAAAGCTTGGAGTATCAAAAAGCACAGTTGGCAAGTGGATCCGCAACAATCACATCCCGAACTTGGATAAGGCAGAGATCGTCGCCAAGGCCAGTGGATTCGATGTATCGAGGCTTCGCCCTCGCTTCGAGCAGTAAGCACAGAGAAATGCCCTGCTTGCCGCTTCTTCATGGTGAAGATCGGCGAAAAAAAATCCGCCCGAAACTACGAATTTCTGGCGGAGCACATAACAATAAAAACTATATATGACATATTTTAACCAATTATTAGAAGGCGAAAAAACGCCCGCAGCAGCACCGTCACAAACACATCTCCTACCGGCAGAAACAAACCCCGTAATCCGTGCCAAGGAGCTTTTGACCCTCGACGCATCGATGGAAGGAGGAGTTAATTTTGACTTGACCAAGGAGCTTGCCTTCGAATGTCAGGACGATATCTTCGAACGCTGGATCCCCGATGGCGAAATCAGAGGCAAGCAATACGCCGCATTAAATCCGACTCGGAATGACGGAAGCATTGGGTCTTTTACGATCAATACAGAAAACGGAGTCTGGAAAGATTTTGCGGGGGCCAATAACGAGAGCGGATCCGACCTGATCAGCCTAGTTGCGTACGTGGAGGGAGGCATCAACCAAACTGAAGCCGCTCGCCTTATTTTGCAGCATATTGCATCGGGATCCGAAGCCATCGCTGCGGCTAGGGTAGCGAAGGGCGATTTCAAAAAACGTACAGACCAGCCTGAATTCATCGCCATCATGCCAGTACCTGAGGACGCACTTACACGACGGCCCATTTACTTCGGTGCACGTCTTGGGAAGCCGACCGCTACTTGGGCCTACCGTAATGCAGCCGGTGAGATCTTGTTCCTCCAGAACCGGTTTGACACTGCAGAGGGGAAGACATATCTCCCACAGACATACTGCAAAGATAAGACCGGACATCCCTCCTGGCAATTGAAAGCACCGCCAGAGCCTCGCCCCGCATACGGATTAGACCAGCTAGCAACAAGACCTGAAGCACCTGTCCTTTTCACAGAGGGAGAGAAGGCAGCAGATGCCGCCCAGAGCCTTTTCCCCGACTTCGTGGCAGTCACCACCTTGAATGGAGCAAAGTCGCCTGAAAAGACCGATTTGATGCCTTTTGCAGGGCGCACCGTTTATATCGCTCCGGACAACGATGAAGCTGGCATCGCCTATGCCAAGTCTCTTAACGACTTGCTTTCAGAAGTCGGAGCTCAAGTAGCGGCCATCATGGACCTGAAGCTTCTAGCGAAGCCTGGAAGTGATCTCCCCAAAGGCTATGATCTTGCCGATGCCCTGCGTGATGGATGGACATCCCAAACGCTTGCTGACCTTGGCAATGATCTATGGATAGACACCCCCTGGATGACTCCCAGCGAAGACGCTCTGGAAGATAAAGGAGAGTCAGTTCACGCAAGTCCACGCTTATCGGGCAAGAAGCAAGACCCATCTCCCATGCAGATGGCAAAAGAGCTGGGGCAGAAACTCTTCGGAGGTCACCTTGCCTGCTTCGATAGCAAGATGCTTGCATATGCAGAAGGTTATTGGAAGGTTCTCAAGCAAGACCTAGAGGTGCGAAATCCAATCCTGAATTATCTTGGAGACGCAGCAACCCCAAGAAAGATAAACACGATCTTCGAACTGATTAGAACCAATCATGCCGCAGACCCAGCGATGTTCGAAAGGAGATCGAATCTGATATGTCTGAAGAATGGGACATTAGAACCAATCTCGGGGGCGTTGCTTCCGCACAGTCCAGATCACAAATTGACAAACGCCCTGCAGATTGAATTTCTACCGAAGGCGGAATGCGCTCTTTGGCTGCAAACCCTAGACGAAATCTTTGCACCAGATACCGATAAGGAGAGCAAGATCAGGCTGCTGCAGGAATTTATCGGCTATTGCTTGATCCCCGACACCAAGTTGCACAAGTTCCTATGGCTCGTCGGCGCTGGGGGCAATGGCAAGTCGCTTGTTCTTTCGGTGCTGCAGGCACTTGTTGGGTCTACGAATATCAGTAATGCTGCCATCGAACGCCTACAGGATAAGTTCGTCAGAGCTGAGCTTTTCGGAAAACTGGTGAACATCAGCTCCGAGATGAGCGCCCAAGCAACGATCTCCGATGGCTACCTGAAGCAAATCACGGCTGGGGACGAAATTGAGGCGGAGCGCAAGTTTGAGCCGTCTTTTTCCTTCAGGCCATATGCTCGATTGATCGGTGCAACGAATAGCTTGCCAAGGCTTCTGTGTAATGACCCACTAAAAACCTGCTCAGTAGATAATCCTAAAAGGAAATCAAAATGAGCAAGGTCATGGACGAAGAATTCAAGCGTTGGACAGCCAAGCGCAAAGCGGCGCTGGTGATGGAAATCATCCAGGGCAAGAC